>CAJTKA010000071.1 GCA_910576815.1 uncultured Lachnospiraceae bacterium | reverse complement strand
GTTACTATTCACAGTCGGTTTGATGGAACGACAAATAAAGCGGAGCTGTAACGCCGCTTTCAATGTTCTGATGTGTTTTTAGGAAGATTAGGCCGAGAAGATTTCGGCAACCGTATAAGGATTCCCCTCGCATAATCGTTGCAACGCATCGATTTCATTGATGCCATTACGACGGCAGGTTTCGATGTATGTTCGGTTGAGCGCATGGTTATCAGCCGCAGTCTCTGATTCAAACTGTCCTGATATTTTCATGTGGGATTTTACACCTCGAAGCCCGCGTTCACTGAGATTATTGGTGGTTGGCAGACTGAAATCTTCAACCCATAGGAAATAGTTTCTGCGGTATTGGGCAATTCTGGTAAGCAGAGTCTGCTCAAAGGATGCCCCGTAGTTGCTTGGATCAGACTCATTTTCACTCCATCCGTTTTTAAGATATTCATCTATTTTGTGATGAAACTCGTTTATGTAGGCTTCGCTGAAAGAACCCTCACCCCGGGCTATGGCATCATTGCGATCCTTGATGGCTGCACTGATATGCTTTTTCAGATCATCAGACCATTGATGGCAGGTATCATCTGTATTCTTCTGGCAGTCACGCTGAAGATGCTGATTACACTCGATATTCTCAAAGCTGTACTTGTCATTGTAGTTTACGGTGTTATGGTCGTGCATGGTTTTGGTATCCGATGTCAAGAGATTCAGTACATTGTCGTCATCAAGGCTTTCCATGTCTTTGTGTGCATGCGCTGTATAGCAGGCAATGGACTCGTCTCCATAAAATCGGAAACATGCTCTTTGCGCAAGAATGAAGATGACCGTATCGTCCCAGTAAACGATCTTTCTTGTGATCAGGACAAGCTTCAGATCCTGGCGAAACTGGCGGAGCCCATTTGCGGCACGGGCCTGGAGTTTCGCAATGTATCCCTCACAGGGCATTAATTCACCGCCGGTGATTCCAGAAAGAAACATGGATGCTTTGTTCATAGCGGCATTGACGGTATTTGTGAGTGATAAAGCAAAAGCCTGCAATCCGCTGCCATACTGAACCTTCTCCTTGAGGTTTGAGGGTATCTGTGACCGGAATACAGTGCCACAGTTGCTGCATTCGTAATAAAAGAATTCGTGTTTGATCTTAACGACTTTAATGCGTACATCGTATTCAAATTTAACTTCGGACTCGCCGGTTGGGGTGCAGTCTGTAAGCCCGCATTTTGGACAGCATTCATCGTCCTGTAATGGGTGCCCGACGATATCTGTGAGCTCAGATTCCTCCGGCGCTTCAAGGGCTGCTTTGGAATGTCCAGGCTGTCCGCCTTTCTTCCTGCCTGAACTGCGGCGGGAGTTTGGGATAACCTTGTTTTTATTTATCGGTGTCTGCGATGTTGGGGTACCGGTATTGCTGCCATCATGGTTAAGGAGAGCCTCCACATGGGCAAGACGGTTCTGCAGTTCCTTGATAATGGCATCTTTTTCAGCGAGGGATTCCTGATAATTCTTTTTATGGAAATCATTGGACTGCTTAAGGCTCTTAACTGAGGCCCGTAGTGAAGCTATCTGCTCCTGGTACCCCAGGATGCGGTCTTTGAGTTTCGTGATTTCTGCCGTTGCTTTTTCAAAGTCACAGCGCAGATCGCCGGTATATTTAATCATAGATTACAGGGGCCTTTCTTAAAGTATTGGAGATGGAAGTGCATACTTTTTCATATGCCCTGATAGTAGCTTTTAGGGTTTTCACCTCAGATTGTAAAGAGGCGATTTCTGTTTCTTTCTCGGAAATGATTTTTTGAAAATCTCTGTTCCTTGCAGAAGTAGTATCTTCTTCCGTGGTGGTAACATTTTTCGAAGATGCTGTTCTGCCCCTGCGACCGGAAGATGGGATCAATTCCTCTGTTTCGGGATCGAGAGTACCAAGATATTTCCTCTTCGGTCTTGATTGCTTGGTAACAGGGTCATAGTGGGGAGCAGATTCGTAAACCCGGGTCTTTCCTGATTTTTTATCGAAGTGTTTAACAATAGTAGGCATAACGTTTTCTCCTCTCAATAGTGGCTATATATA
>CAJTKA010000070.1 GCA_910576815.1 uncultured Lachnospiraceae bacterium | reverse complement strand
GCAGGGGGAGATCATTTCGGCGGAACCGCATAAAGGGAGTGCGGATTGAAAAAAGCAATGCCCAGTGAGTAAACATTATGGGCATAGTGGCTATGATTGACAGGTGAGGAGCAGGTAAGGTTTTTTAAGGAGGACGATATTATGGCAATGGAGATTACAAACAATTATAGCAATGTGGAACAGGCTGACGCAGAAAAAGAAATGCAGGCAAAGGCATCAAGAAAGGAAACGAAGAAGAAAAGTACATACGGGAGCAGGAGGGAATATTCAGAATATCTGAATAATAAATATGCCTGCCTGACACCGACAAAGGACAGTTCCGTGTCAATCAATTCCAGCCTGCTTTCAAAGGCGGCATCCAATCCCAAAGCGGCTGAATGGCTGGAAAATACACTTTCCCAAATGCCGGACTGTATCAATAAGATATGTGAAAATTCTGCTAAAAATGGGGCGAGGCTGGTCAGTCTGGAAATCAGCATAGACAGCGAGGACTGTATTACGACAAAGTGCGTAGGTGTTTTTGAGGCTGACCCCGGCACAGAGGAATCCAAGAAAATGGTTGAGGAGGCGAGGGCCAGAAACAAAGAGCGTAAAGAGGAATGGGAAAAGCTGCTTGAAAAGAATAAGGAAAAGAAGGCCGAGCAGGAAAAGCTGGGAGAAAAGAAAGACGGCAGGCAGTATGATATTACTGTAATGGGAACAGATATGGGAAAAGTTACAGAGAATTTGATAAGTAAAATCGGTATGGGTAACAGTGCCATGTCTACAGCACCGACAGTAACAGGTTTCGATTTAAAGGCGTAAATATTTTTTTTTCCGGCAGGGGCGCAAAAACCACGCGCCTTTGTCGAGAGTAACTGCTCGGACTTTATAAGGGAGCGGATGCGGCTCTGACCGACAGATGGGCCGCTGTATCAAAGATGGAGGATATTTAAAAATGAGTGTGAATGGAATTGGAAGTAATTATTGTTATTTGGGGGCTGTTGCAAATCATGTGCAGGAAAAGGTATCCGAAACAAATGCAGGCAGAAAAGTGACGCAGCAGCCAGTTAATCTCTCCATTTCTGATGAGGGACGAAATATGCTGCGGGAAATGGTAAACAAATTTGGGACTGATTCGGATTATGTCAACGCAAGGGAGATGACAATACAAAATACAAATGAGGTAGCATGGGAACATTATACAGCAATGAGGGGAATCAGCAGCCAGACATTAAAAGATGGAAACTATAATGTGGAAGATGTAATGAAATCAATCATGGATACATATGAGTCCCGGTATCATGAAATCGTGAAAGAACATGAAAATGGAGAACGTGAAGTTTCTTATGAACTTACGGGGAAGAGGTCTCTTACGCTTGAAGAAGATTTGGCGGGACTGGATGAGGCTTTTAAGATGCGTCTGGCAAATCTGGAAGGATATATTACCTGTCAACAGACAAACAAAGCCTTTGAAAATCCGGACAGTTCATGGTTTTTCAATAGAAGCGATCCCCAAAATGAAGGAAAAATACAAGACAGGATTCAGCTTTTCGACACAGAATATCGGGATTCGGCAGTATCAATAATGGAGCAGACAAGAGAAAAGTTTTTGGCGGCATTCAAGAGTTTTGGTTACAAAAAAGGAACAGCGATAGGCATATTTGCGGATATACTGAATGAGCATACAAGTTTTGTGGCGAATACGCAAAAACTTTTCAAGTAGATTGAGGTGGAGATAATTCTAAGGTTCCATATTTTTATAAGAAGCAAGGGTAGGTTTTTTGGCAGATTGGGAAACCAGGGAGCAAGGAGAGGAGATGAAGGTCAGTATGGAATTTGACCGGGGAACATAGGCAAAATGTAATTATGAGGTAATGAACCACTCGGACTTATTGCAAGGGAGCGGATGCGGTTCTGAACGACAGAGGGGCTGCAATAAAAAAGAAATGGAGGACTGAAATGAGCATTAACGGAATAGGAACAGCGGGATATCCGCTGACAGGATACACGGCAAGAAAGACAGGAAGAAGCGCGGAATCCGGGGCTGTGGGATTCATGGAAACGGTGGAAGAAAAGGCGGCGCAGGGAAAGGCAGCCGACCAGGATGAGAAAGCCTTTGAGATGGTCGGCCCGAACGCTCCGCAGGAAGTGAAGGATGCGTGGATGGAGGCGGCGAAAGAAGTAAATGCGAATGGCATGGGAATCCGGGGCAACGGGATGATGAGCCACATATCGCAGATGATGGTGCAGAGGCTTAATAAACAGCTTAAGGGTGAAACGGAGAATTTTGACATCCTTGGAAGCACGGTGGAATCTGCAATC
>CAJTKA010000069.1 GCA_910576815.1 uncultured Lachnospiraceae bacterium | reverse complement strand
CCGGATTTTTTCCCTGCTGGAATTAAGATTGCGAACTTGTTTCGCAATTACCTAAGTAAGCATAGCATAAGAACATATGTTTGGCAATACACAGATAAGATGGAATTTTTGACAAAAAACTCCCTCTTTTTTACAGAACGTAAAATCACAGGCGGTCTGCTGATACAATTTTTAAATAACATTGATTATTAGGAAATAGCTGATCCTGTTTGATGGGGCAGTATTCTATGAGTTATGATCCGGATACGGATGATACGAGTAAAAAAATCGGTTCAGACTATAAACTGGGATCGAAGTATCACTTCCAATCGGATAACAGTTTTCAATAAAAAGACAGGAGGATACGGATTATGTTTTTGCAAAAAGTGAATGGCGCGATGCGGTGCTGCAGGCGATTCAGGAAGTGACGGGGGACTGAGGTCCCCCCCCTTTTTTTTATGTGCAAAACAGCAAAAAAAAGAGGACAAACGGCGTAAATAATGTTAGAATACCCTTAGAAACATGAAGGGGTAGGAAAAATGAGCGTTATCAGCAGCAAGGATGTCTATCAGATCATCCGAAAGACTCTTGGCATCATCAATAATAAAATCATGGATCACGGGGAGATCACGGGCTATATCTTATATAAGATGATGGAGTACGAAAATACGTATACGGATCAAAAGTACACAGAGCAGGAGATGGTGGATTGCACCATGCTCGGAATCTTGCACGACATTGGCCTTTACAAGGAGGATGATGTCAAGAAGGTGACGGATTTCGAGACAAAAAATCTCTGGCCCCATTCGATTTATGGCTTCCTTTTCTTGAAATATCTGTCTCCCATAGGAGACAGGGCTGAGGTCATCCTGTATCATCATCTGGATTATAACCGCTATAGCATGATACAAAGCCGCTATCTGCACGTGATCGAGCTGTTGAATCTGGCGGATAAGATGGACACGGTCCTGCATTTGAAGGATGAAAAGCTGGAACCCGATTACTTTGCAAAGTATCGCAACGTCAAGTTTTCCGGCGCTGCGCTTGACCTTTTCCAGAAAGCGGAGAAGTGTTACGGCATTACGGAAAATCTGGTGAACGGCAAGTATCGTGAGGAACTGGATGTGCTTCTGGCGAAAAGAGCTTTTTCCGAGCAGTACAAAAAGGGCTTTTTGGAAATGCTGGTCTATACCATCGATTTTCGAAGTGAGCACACGGTCATCCACACGCTGGCAACGGTGAATTTTGCGGAGCAGCTGGGCAGGCTTTCCCGCGTCTCAGGAAAGGATCTCAGAGACCTCCATTACGGCGCGCTGCTGCACGACCTGGGAAAGATTGCGATCCCCTTACATATATTGGAATCCACGGGGCGCCTGAGCGATGACGAGATGAAGGTGATGAAGGCGCACGTGCGGATCACAGAGATGATCCTGGAGGGCGTGGTGGATGACGATGTATTACGGATTGCAGTCAGACACCATGAGAAGTTAGACGGGACAGGGTATCACAAGGGACTTTCGGCGGCGGATATGACTCTGCCGCAGCAGATCATTGCGGTGGCGGATATTCTGAGCGCCCTTTACGGCAAACGCAGTTATAAAGAGGCTTTCAGCAAGGAAAAGATTCTCGATATCATGAACTCCGATGCGGATAAAGGTAAGATCAACCGCACTGTGGTGACGACTCTGGAAAGGAATTATGACAGCATCATCGCGGAGTTTGAAAAAGAGAAGGAAAGCACCATTGGACTATATTTAAAGATCAAGGAGCAGTATGCGGTCATGATTGAACGCTTCAAAAAGTTCGACTGAGTGAAAAGAACTTCTAAAGCTCAGCAGCAGAGGCTGCTTCGCTAAGAAGTTCTATGTTTCACTCCAGAGAATGCCTGAAAAGCGGCATTCTCTGCAAATAGTAGAAAAAAGGAGATATGCTTATGGAAGCGGCAAAGGTATATTTTACATCATTTAAGGCGACAGAGCATGAGAATTTGTTGCAAAAGCTCCACCGTCTGATGAAGACGGCAGGGTTTGAGAACATTGATTTTACGGACAAGTACACGGCGATCAAGATCCATTTTGGAGAGTATGGCAATCTGGCATTTTTGCGTCCGAATTACGCGAGGGTGGTAGCGGACTATGTAAAGGAATTGGGCGGTAAGCCTTTTTTGACGGACTGCAATACCCTTTATGTGGGCAGCAGAAAGAATGCGCTCGATCATTTGGAAACGGCCTATGTGAACGGTTTTTCCCCTTATCAGACAGGATGCCATGTGATCATAGCCGACGGACTGAAAGGAACGGACGAGACGCTGGTGCCTATCGACGGAGAGTATGTGAAGGA
>CAJTKA010000068.1 GCA_910576815.1 uncultured Lachnospiraceae bacterium | reverse complement strand
TGGGCGGAATATCTCATTCATGTCAGCCGGACATTCAGCAGGTCCTTCGCAAACTTCCTGTCGGGGCAGTGTGCGGAGGCGGTGATTCTGGGGGTATTGATGTTTCTGGCGTTTACGATTTTCAGACTGCCTTATGGAAGCTTGATTGGCGTACTGACGGCGGTCTGCGCAATCATACCTTATGTCGGCGCTTTTATTTCCGGTGCGGTCAGCGTGATTCTTGCTTTGTTGATCAGTCCCACATTGGCGGTGCGGTGTCTGATCGTCTATCTGGTCGTCCAGTTTGTGGAGAATCAGTTTATCTACCCGAGAGTGGTTGGAGGATCCGTGGGACTTCCGCCGTTATATACACTCATTGCGGCCATGATCGGCGGCAAACTTTTTGGCATCATAGGAATTATCTTCTTTATTCCGATTATGGCGGTGGTGATCGAGCTGGTGAAAGAGGATGCCGGAAAGCGTTTGAGCCGGAGAGGGAAGTCCGCCGTATAGATTTTAAGTGATATGCATATGGTGACATGGTTATCGGTGATTATATTTGATACAGAATCAAATGTGGTCACCGATATTTTTGCCAAATTTGATAAAATAGTGTGGGTGATATGGATGAAATATGTAAATGCAAATGAGGTTTTGCCCAAGGAACTGCTTGCCATGATACAAAAGCATTATGACGGCGGTTATTTGTATATCCCAAGGAAAGACAGTCGTGGGGTAAAGCGGCAGACTGACTACAAGAAGGAACTGGAGAAACGCGATCAGTGTATTTTTTTGATGCATCTTGAGGGAAGGACGAAGGGACAGCTTGGAAAGATTTTTCATCTGTCAGAGTCAAGCGTCAGAAGAATTATTGCAAAGGAAAAGGTGAAACATCAGAACATGAGGGAGATTATAGAACAGATACTGCAGGAATGGGGCATGGAGAGCGGTCAAATCGTGCAGATTTATCCTTCCGCATGGGAAATCGACGGTTCTTACGTTATCAAAAAATATGATGACAGGGAGCAGATGGAGAGAAACAGCCAAATAGCGGCGATACTTTCCGCCCGTCATATCCCGGTGGCGGATGTGGTTCCGGCAAAGAACGGAGCAGCATATATCGCGCACAAGGACACATATTTTCTTATGTCTAAAAAATTACAGGGGAACAACCTCTCCGACAGAAAAGATCGGGCGATCGCTTATAAGATGGGGTGTGCGATTGCGAGACTGCACGACGCTTTTTTGCAGTGCGAAAAGGAAATGGAATTTTGGGATAACAGTCTGCTAAAAGAGATGAAAGGATGGGTGTGGGAGACTTTCACCGGGCAGGAGTGGCAGATGATCAGCCGGGAAGAGTATGATAAAGCGGTAATAGAGTTGGAAACGATATATGATGACCTGCCGAAACAGCTGATTCACAGGGACGTCCATTTCGGGAATTTTTTGTTCTGCGAGGGAGAATTGTCGGGCTATATTGATTTTGACCTGAGCCAGAGAAATATCAGAATTTTTGATATCTGCTATTTTTTGACGGGACTTCTGTCGGAGGAATCGGACAATGCCTTTACGCAGAGGGAATGGCTTGCCAGTGTGAAGTCAGCTGCTGCCGGATACGAGAGCAACAATCCTCTTTCCGCGGAGGAAAAGAAGGCGGTTCCCTGTGTGATGGAATGTATCGAGATGCTGTGCGCGGCATATTTCATCCGCGTGAAAGACACAAAGCGCGCAGCTGACGCCTGTCAGATACTTCGAATGATACAAAACTGTGAAAAGGATATCAGTAAACAGTTTTAAGAAAAACGCTGATAAAGGTGTTTCTATGCCGAATTGGTGTGGCAAAACAGCGTATTCCTAAATTTGTGTGAGTCTGACGGAGATTATGAGGAAGCAGTGGTGCGATATGATAGTAGATTCGATCAACGGGATAAGCCTGCATCTGTATACCGAAAACTCTCTATTTTCTCCAAACCACATTGATAAAGGTACACTGGCAATGCTGATGATTGTAGATTTTCGGCAGGGGCAGAAAATACTGGATCTTGGATGCGGGTACGGTGTGGTCGGCATCTATGCGGCACACTTTGCAGGCGCGGAACATGTGACAATGGTTGATGTTGATCCCATTGCGGTTGATTTTGCAAAAAGGAATGCCATATATAACGGTTTACAGGATATTTTTATCTTTCAGAGCGATGGGTTTTCTCATATCACGGAACGGGATTTTGATCTGATTCTGTCCAATCCCCCTTATCACGCGGATTTCAGTGTGCCGAAAAAATTCATAGAGGAGGGCTTTCGTCATCTGAAGGTTGGCGGAAGTATGGTCATGGTCACCAAAAGGTATGAATGGTATAAGAATAAGTTGCAATCTGTGTTCGGCGGGGTTAAAGTGATAGAAGAGGGTGGGTATTATGTTTTTATCTCGCAGAAAAGAGAAGTGCGCAGGATGCGGAAGGAAAAGAAATCGGAACCTTCCAAGAAGCTGCGGCGGAAATATGGATGAAT
>CAJTKA010000067.1 GCA_910576815.1 uncultured Lachnospiraceae bacterium | reverse complement strand
AAAGACCGTCCGTGGAAATACCAGCAGTTAGCTGATGCCATGAGGACAGTCGTGTTTACAATAAAGAGTCTGCTAATAAAAAGGTAGCAGCCCACCATACGAATCTTTTCCTTGCTAATAGCCTGCTAATTGGACGGGCAGGAACAAAACAATATTAGATGGAAAAAATGGCTTTAGATGGACAGCTACCCTCAAAAAGGTCCAAATTACATGGAAAATATGGACAACAGAGAACTTGCTGGACTCAAAAAAATGGGTAGATTTAACTCCTAAGCCCCAGTTGTGGGTTCGATTCCCGCAGGGAACGCTGAAGGGGGTGTCGCAAAATCATCAAATTAGATGATTTTGCGACACCCTCTTTTGTATGAAGGAGAAGTCATATGAAATTGACTCTGCATTATATCAGAAACCATCTGAGCATGTTTTTGTTATCTACCTTTTTTTTGACTATGGAAGCGATGGCGGATCTCTTTCAGCCTGCGTTTATGTCCATGATCGTGGACAGGGGCATCCAAAATGCCAATGTAGAACAGATTCTCTTTTACGGCGCCTGTATGCTGGGGATAGCCATGATGGGGGCGGTCTGTGTCGTGATGCGTAACCGCTTCGCCAGCCGCGTTTCGCAGAGCATCGGCAAGGAATTGCGCCATGATATGTATCATAATGTACAACTCCTTTCTATACCTTAAATGTTGCGGTCAGAGCGACGGCATCTTCCGCAAGGATAAAAGAGGTACTTAAGGAAAAGCCGGCCCAGCAAGTACCGGAAAATCCTCTAACGCCTGAGATTCAAGGAAATATCAGCCTGGAGAATGTGTCCTTTGTTTATGCAGGATCAGGAAAGCAGGGGATGTCGGGAAAAGAGGCGCTCCATGATATCAATCTGCAGATACATGCAGGAGAAACCATCGGCATCATCGGCTCCACTGGTTCCGGAAAGACCACGCTCGTGAATTTGATTCCTCGATTTTATGATGTCACGGAGGGTAAGGTGTGGATCGACGGGTGCGATGTGACGATGATCGACATCAGTCGGTCATTTTTTGCGGACAGTTCAATACATGCCATCCTTTTCTGCTCCCTGCTCCTGCGTTTGCACTCGTTTGATTTCTCCCTCTGTATCTTCTTGGCACAAGCAGGGCAATACTTCGATATGCCAGAGCCGGGGACGTATTCAATGCCGCACACCGTACAGTGTTTAGCTGGTAATGCTGTCCACCGCTTTGTGGGTGTGATATGTAATTCACCGACAAAGCCGATGAATTTATAGTAAATCTTGATTTCCTGCCTCACTGTTCCGTCCGCTGACTTCTCACGCTCCGAAACAAGTATCTTGTCTATCAGCGCATTTACCACCGTTGCGTCCAGTTCCTTTAAGCCTTGATAGTTGCGGATAAGGGAGAGGAAGTCACGGATTCCCTGCGATTTCTCATAGCTTTCGTTGAGCGTTTCCGTTACCTCTTTCAATCTCACTTCAATTTCAAGCTGTTCTTTCTGGTATTTCCCCGACATCATCTCAAAATTCCGCTCGGTGATACGCTCCATGACCTTATCCTCATAGAGAGAGGAAAACAGCCTGTCAAGCTCCGCAAGGCGTTTGTTCAGCTTCTTTTGTTCTTTCTCCATTGCCTTTGCCTTGCTCTGGTCTGTTTCCGTGAGCCGCTTCTCAATCGCCCTCACCGCCCGCTCGTCATTCACCGCCATATCCGCAAAGCGGTTGATGTCGGCAAGGACGGCGTTGAATAAATCCCTCGCTTCGATGGCGTGTGCGGTACACATGACGTTGCCGTACCTGCCATAATTATTACAGGTGTATTGTACGCAGTCGATAATGTCGGGGCGTTTCCTCCTGTTTGCGCTCATAGCCCGCAGGGCATAGCCGCAGTCCGCACACTTGATAACGCCTGCAAAGATATTCTCAAATCCCCCTGCGTTCTGTTCCCTCCTGCGGCTCGTCATAAGCTGCTGTACGGTGTCAAATTCCTCCTGCGTGACTATCCCCTCATGGGTATCGGGTATCACTTCCCATTCTTCGGGCAGCTTAGAGGGGCGTTTCTTGCTTTTCATGTTGGCGGCAATCCGCTTGTAGCCTGCAAGGTTTCCCGCATAGATAGGGCTTCTTAAAATGCCCCTCACGCTGTTCTCGCTCCAGATATAGCGGTTTTCCTCGTTACCCTCAAAGTACCGCTCATAGCCTGCCGCCCCCTGCTCCGCCGCATAAGCGGCAGGGCGCAAGATGTGCTGTTTATTGATGTGCTTGCGGATTTTGGCGATTCCATTTCCCGCAAGCGCAAGGTCGAATATCTCCCTTCTGATACTTCCAGTTCGTGGTGTTCCCCCTGCCCGTCCTTAAAGCTGATAAAATACCTTTCGCCGCTTTCCGTGGATTCCTCCCGAAGCGTGTATGTCTTATCCCTATATGCCATCCTGCTTTCCTCCCGAAAAGAATTGAATGAGGGGATTGCCCCTCACCCGATAGCCCATAGGAAAGCAGGATATATGAGACACTTATAAAATTTTCCGCAGCTTCTTCCGCAGATGGTTTAACCTCGCATAAATGAAAACACTAATCCCCCAGCTATGCTGGGGAGAATAGAGTAAGCTGTAG
>CAJTKA010000066.1 GCA_910576815.1 uncultured Lachnospiraceae bacterium | reverse complement strand
GAAAACCTACATAATTTGATCGGCGATTTCTTACAATTTTAAATCGGCGTTGACATTTTAAGAACATGAAAATGGACAATGCAAGCGCCATCAATTCCGCCGCAGGCGTTGCCAGCCAAATCCCGTTCACACCCCAAATAATCGGAAGCACGATCATCGTGATCAGCATAAATACAAATGATCTGGAAAATGCAAGGACAGCCGAAACCATCCCGTTGGATAATGCGGTAAACATCCCGCTGGCAAAAATATTATAGCCGATAAACAACAACGCAATCGTGCAGATCCTGTTTCCCGTCACTGCCAAATCATACACGGGATTGTCCGGGCGCGCAAAAACGGATACTAACGGTTTCGTCAGCAGGAACGATAACGCCACCGTCACCAAGGAAATTCCCGCAATCACCCTCATACTGACCGCGACCAGTTTTTTCAGCTTACCGTGGTTTTGTTCTCCATAATAATAGCTGAGCATCGGAGCCACGCCGTAAGAATAGCCTGTATAAAGGGAGCTTGCAAACATCAGCACATACATGATGATGGTAACAGCTGCGACCCCGTCCTCTCCTACGTAATGCAGCATGGTCCAGTTAAACATCATGGTAATGATCCCCGTAACGAGCGCAGTCGCCATCTCCGAGCAGCCGTTTGTGGCCGCGTTAGCAAGGACCCGAAAACGGAAGGCCGGTTTCTTGAAATGTAAAAGGCTCTCTTTGCGACTGAACACAAACAGCCCCACGACTGCCGTCACAGAATAACCAAGCCCCGTTGCAATGGCTGCCCCGCTGATCCCCATGTCAAACAAGGCAATAAACACATAATCCAACCCCATGTTCAGGACACCGCCCGTCACGGAACAGATCAGAGAAAGGTTCGCCTTTTCGCTGGCAATCATATAAAGCGTAAAGTTATTCATCAGCAGAATGGGCACGGTAAACACCAGATAGCGGCTTAAATATTCCACACAATACCATTCCACATCAGCGGAAAGGTTCATACCAGCAAATATATGATCCATTGTCAGATACCCCACGGTACACATGACGATTCCCACAATGACATTCACTATGATCAAAAAAGTGAAATCCTCTTTCGCTTCCTTGCACTTCTGCTCTCCCATCTTTTTCATGATAACAGCGCTGCCCCCGGTGGCAAGCATGGTGGAGATTGCCGTGACCAGTTGGATGACAGGCGCTGTCAGATTGATGGCAGAAAGTGCATTCGTCCCAATCAGATTCGATACAAACAAACCGTCAACCATCGTATAAAAGGACATAAATACCGTCATTGCTATAGTCGGCACGGCAAATTTCAAGATATTTTTCAGTGTTACGGTTTTTTCATATACATTTGCGTTTTTCATAGATATTACTCCATTTTCCTTGTATTTGCTTTCTGTGTATGGTAGTATAAACCGTACAGTAACTGTACGGTCAATACCTTTTTCACTTGGAGGTCACTATGGAACAGAAAGAAAAACTTCTCACGATCGGTCAGTTTGCCGCCATGCACGGCATCAACAAAAAGACGCTGATGTGGTATGATGAGATCGGGCTGTTTGCGCCTGCTGCCATCAATCCTGAAAACGGATACCGCTGCTATGATTACCACCAGAGCCCTGTTCTCGAAACGATACTGCTACTGCGGGAATTGGATGTCTCCATTCGGGAAATCAAATATTTTATGAAAAACAGATCCGCCGGCAGCCTAAAATGCCTTCTGGAAGATAAGATAACAGACCTTGATCTGCAGATTGCTCATCTGCAGGCAGTGCGGACAACTTTATGTACACATCTTCAAAACATGGATACCCTTTTGACGATGGACCTATCCGAAATCAGCATTATTGAAAAGGAAGAACGCTGTCTGGTCACTGTGGATATTACACCTGAGACGACCTTTGAACAGGAGGTAGAATTGATTACAGCCGAAACCGAAAAATATCGGCTCGGCCGTCTTCACGAGGCTTCTTACGGTTCCATGATCAAAGTTGCCGATCTGCAAAACGGCAACTTTGATCATTATTCCAAACTCTTTATCGAGATCCCCTTTCTCCCATACCAAACAGGTCTGCACATCATGCCAAAGGGAAAATACATAAGAGCCTTTCACAAGGGGGATTGGAGCGGCATCCCCACGCGGTATCGGGAAATCTTTGACTATGCAAAGAAGCATAGTCTGACTCCCCACGGATTTTCCTACGAAATGGGTATCAACGAAAATGTCATCGATCGAATCGAGGATTATATCGTGCAGATTGAAATTCCAGTTTGATCTGCCCCTTGCTTTCAATCTACACGACCTCTCCGTCAACCACCAGGGTCACTGCCGAAAAGCTTTTGCTCAGATAGGTTTTATAGTCTTCTATTTGCCCACTGTCTACCTTTCCGTTTGTCTTAAGCGATACTTCTACCGAATACTGCTCTGTCTCTTCATCATAGGATACTACCGCATCAGCCGCTTCGATACCCTCTTGATCTGCAAAGTCTTCCACGGTAATCCGTTCCAGATAATCTCGGTATTTTTCGCTTTTTTCGATCGGATCACTATCCTCAGCCATCTCGTCAAGATTGATTGATACGGTATTTTCTTCCAATGCCGCTTTTGCAGCTTCTGGGTCGGATTTCATACCGCAGCCTGTCAACAACAGCAGACAGCTCACTAACACTGTCACTTCCGGCATTATTTCTCTCAAACGTTTCGATTTGTTGTTCATAAAAACTCCTTTCGGCTCATTTGTATCGCAAATACATCTTAACCGAACATTTAATTAAAAACAAAAATATTTCACAAGTTTGTCCATTACTTACACCACTTTACAACTTTTGAGCTAAGCTGTTTCTCCCAGGCATAGTCTTCGT
>CAJTKA010000065.1 GCA_910576815.1 uncultured Lachnospiraceae bacterium | reverse complement strand
CGGTTTTTACAGCTAAATTGTTTTTAACTGGATTTTTTATTGAATTGTTTCCCCATTCCCGCTGTCGGTCAGATTTCCGATGAAACGGTAATGGATTTCGATAGACTGAACTTTCTCACCATTTACCCGGCGTTTGTCGCCCACTAAAATCTTTGTGATAAGTTCATTGATGATACAAGAATTTAATTCTTTCAGGTCACTGTACTGCTGGATCAGGCTTATCCATTTCTCCGCATTCTGCTCTGTAGCGTCATGCTCTGCCGACTGCTCCTGCAATGCGGAAAGCTGTTTTTTGAGTTCTTCCTGCTCCCTCTGGTACTTCGGCATAAGGTTGTCTATGCTTGCCCCCGCAAGCCTGCCGAGTGCGTAATCCTCATATAGCTTGCTTATGACTTTCTCGATTTCCCCAAGCCTTTTCTCAATGGTTCGCCTTTTCCCCTCAACCAAACCATAATCCACGGTACTGTTAATCTGTTGCTGTTCCATAACCCTGCCAAGGACTGCCTGCTCGTCTGCAAGTGCCATTGTCGCCCATTCCCTGATGTCCTTCAGAACGATGTCATACAAGTCCTGCTCCTTGATGCGGTGCGGCGTGCATCCGTCCGGCCCGTTCGCCTTGTAGTTCTGGCATGAGCCGAAATACGTCTTTTCAGGATTGTTTTTGCTTGTCCGTTCAGGAAAGAATGAAATGCGCCTGCCGCAGTCCGGGCAGTAGACAATGCCGGAAAAGATACTCGGCTCCCTTTTTGCCTTGCACATCCGCCTGCGCTTCCCGTTGACTTCCTGCACACGCTCCCACAGTTCCAGGTCAACAATCGGCTCAAAAATGTCCTTTACCACCACCCACTCGTCTTTGGGCTTCACATAGTTCTTGCCGACCTTGAACAGCTTTGACTGTTTCTGCGCCACAAGGCTCCCGATGTAGACCTCGTGCGAGAGTATCCATTTTATCGTGGTTTCGTTCCACATATAGTTGGAGATATGCCCCTCGCCCTGAAAACCCGCCCACGTCCGTTCGCCCCTTACATGGTGCCAGTATGCGGGTATCGGTATGCGCTCCCGTTTCAGCACGTTGCCGATTGCCTTGTAGCCTTTCCCCTGCACGGCAAGCTCATACATACGCCGTACAATCGGCGCTGTTTCCGCATCCGGTATCAGCTTGTGGCTGTCCTCCGGCGATTTCCGGTAGCCGAACGGCGGCACGGTGCTGTGGTAGACGCCCGCCCTTGCCTTCGTGGTCATGGTGCTGCGGATTTTCTTTGAGATGTCACGTGCGTAAAAATCGTTGAACACAGGTTATTGGGGAAAGGGAAAGCAAACAGGCAAAAATCCAGTATTCATGCGGGTTTGCGGCGAGATGGCTCTCAAAAGCTAACCTCACAAAAGACAGATTATTGCACAATCACATATCGTTTCTAAGGGAGAATGTTGATTCCGGTCACATTCTCCCTTTTTTCACTTTATAGGAAATTGCGATATTCAGAGATACAAAAGGAACAAGAGTTTACCAAACAGATGTCTGATAAACTCTTGCCGGAGTATGACAATAAGACGACACGCTTTAGAAGATATAAAAACCTTCCACGCCAGCCTCGTCATCAAATAAATCGTCCTCGTTTAAGAAATAATCCATGTCCAGAAGTTCATCCCCGCTCATGTGGCGAATGTCCCCGGATGTCATCCCTTCTGGTG
This sequence comes from uncultured Lachnospiraceae bacterium, assembly GCA_910576815.1. Taxonomy (GTDB): domain Bacteria; phylum Bacillota; class Clostridia; order Lachnospirales; family Lachnospiraceae; genus UBA3282. Next base: position 1,233 of record CAJTKA010000065.1, on the reverse strand, counting down.
GATTATCAATATATTTTTTGCGTAGTTTCTCTATGTCCTGCTTCATATGAATGGCCTCCTTTGAAAGGAGTATACCATAGGAACTGGATTTGTGGAAGTCATGCGGATGACCTCTTTCCACGAGAACGGGACATGACTTTCTCGTACATTTCTTCCAGAGAAACATGCTTATGGTTAAAGTAAAGTTCTAAAAACAGCATTGTGGCACCGCATTCACATTTTAATGGGTCATAGCCAAATGTTGAAAGGATTGCGGTACGCCACTGGTTAAAGCTTCTGTAAAAATGGTGTTTTTCATGGGAAACTGCACGATGGAGCTTTTTGTCAATTTCCCGGTGGCGGGCATAAATGCCGCCATAACGGATCATTTTATAGTTTTTTTCAGGAATATGTCTGATAAGCCGCTGTATGAATTCCATAACAGGGACAGTTTCTTCTATATACTTGTCATCTTCGTGTCGGTTGTAATGGAAAGTGACAAAGTCGCCGTCGTATTTGTCAATCCTGGATGTGGCGATGACGGGACGCCCGAGATAGCGGCCAATATATTTGATGGCTGTTTTGGGGTCGCATTTGTTGGGCTTTGCATATACGTAAAAACCTTCCTTATGCTCCTGATAACAGCGGGATTTAACTTTTTTAAAGGAAGGTCCGGTCAGAGCTTCCATTTCGTTAAGCAGGGCAGTGCGGAAGGCGTTACGCAGGAAGGTATAATTGAAGTGGCTGATGTTGCGCCAGAAACCATTGTCACTGTATCCGCCTTCAGAAATAAGACAATGGATATGGGGGTTCCATTTTAAATCCCTGCCGAAGGTATGGAGAACCATGATAAAACCGGGAGTGAAGTTCATGGATTTATTCTGTTTGAAAAACATACGTGAAATGACACTGTTTACGGCATGGAACAGACAGTCAAGGAGGGAACGGTCGTTAAGGAAAAAATCGCGGAGCTGCTCATCGATAGTAAAAACGCAGTGGCGGTGACGGACATTAACCAGTTTAAAGGACATGCTGGTAGTGCGTTCCATGGCATATTTATTGCCGCAGGAGGGGCAGAAACGGCTGTGGCAGCGGAAAGGAACAAACTTAAGCTTTCCGCAGTGAGGACAGCCATACATGGCACCGCCATAGGAAGGATCGCCGCAGTTTATCATCTTATCGATATTTTCCATCTCAGTGAGTCTGGGGTGAAGGGTATATTCAATTTCCTCATAATGGTCAATAAAAATTTTT
>CAJTKA010000064.1 GCA_910576815.1 uncultured Lachnospiraceae bacterium | reverse complement strand
TATGTGCCTTATATTACAATATTTTGGTCATCTATAAGCCTAATATCTCATATGGCTGCCCAATGGTCTTATATTTTCGTGGCTCCAGTTTTATCACCAGTTCCCTATACAGATACCTCTTTTTTCTCCCCTGTTCCCCATTACTTAAAACCATAGGTTTCTCTGTACCGAAACCAGGGATATAATTTTACCATCACTTCCTCCACCGCCTACGACCAGAAGTGGATCAGAGGCCGCAACATCTACACAAATATTGACCGACTGGTGGATTCGATCTTTGCTAACTATCTCTCCCGTCCCGGCGTGCGCCAGCCCATCTTCACCTCCTACTGCGACGGCAGGAACGTGACTTGCAACGGCCTAAGCCAGTGGGGTTCCAAATATCTGGGTGACGAAGGCTACACCCCCATTCAGATCATCCGCTATTACTACGGCAGCGATATGTATATCAACACCGCCGTGGCCGTCTCCGGCGTTCCTTCCTCCTGGCCTGGCTATAACCTAAACATCGGCGCCTCCGGAGATAAGGTACTGCAGATCCAACAGCAGCTAAACCGCATTGCCCAAAACTACCCTGCTATCCCCAGAATCACGGCGGACGGCGTCTACGGACAAAATACCGCCAACGCGGTGCGCACCTTCCAGAGAGTCTTCAATCTGCCGCAGACAGGAATCGTGGATTATCCGACCTGGTATAAAATTTCGGAGATCTACGTGGGCGTGAGCAGGATCTCGGAGCCGGGGTGAGGAATTGTGGGGCTTTCCGGTTCGTTAAAATAATTATTTATTTGATTCCATGATTTCCCCTAATGTTTTGATGTCATTTGTTCGATGCAACATTTAATAAGCAGAAATCGAACAGTTAAAAAATGCGCCTGTGACAAATCAATCTTAGAGGTGTATGCGCCATGATTATCAAACATAATCTGACGAGCATGGGAGCTTTCTATCAGTCAAATATTACCGCTGTCAGCAAAGCCAAGACAGCCGAACATCTCGCGAGCGGCTATCGCATCAACCGCGCGGCGGACGACGCCGCCGGGCTTTCTATCTCATCAAAAATGCGTGCGCGATTCGCGGCTTGAATAAAGCAAATGAAAATGTACAGGACGGCATCGGCCATGTGCTACTCTCCATCCGGATTTTTGATTACAACAACATCCATGACGGAAACAGCGATATCCTGCTCGGCGGCACCGGCAGCTCCAACGACGAGGACCTCGCATCCCAAAACAAGGGCGGCTCTGACGCGTGGTTTCTCAAACTCGACGGTCTGACAGGCGGAAACGTAACTTACCGGACAATAATAGGAGCAGCCGTTCTAACGCAAAAATAAAATCTATCTATCTGCGGGCAGGTCCCTTCTGTGGGAACCGCTTTCAGATTGATTATGCCGATATGCGCATTTCGGCAGTCTTTGGCCAAAGTACATTAGATGTGATGAGTCAGGAAGCTGCAGATAAGACAATGGTACTGTGCATTGGGCTATGATGTCTCAGGCAAATGCTGCACATCAAACCGCGCTGAAACTATTAGAGGGATGAAACATATGATGCCAGGATCCTCTCATAAATTTCCCGATCTCCATCCTTAAATACGTTAAATATGATTCTGTCTACCGCATCGGCATGTGTGCCCAGAAAGTCTGTCACAACTTTCACCGCAATCTGCGCCGCTTCCTCATTTGGGAAGTGGAACTCTCCCGTGGAAATGCAGCAGAAGGCAACGGACCGTATGCTGTTTTCCGCGCAGCACTGCAGAACGCTCTCATAACATCTGCGCAGGTCTTCCTTAAGTGCGTCTGTCAGTTCCCCGTACACGATCGGTCCCACGGTGTGAATCACATAGTCGCAGGGCAGGTTGTACGCCTTTGTCAATGCAGCCGTTCCCACAGGCTCCTCGTACTGCCTGCCGTAACGCATCCGTTTTTCCTGCATGATATGATTACATTCCTCCCGCAGCTGCATACCCGCCGCACTGTGGATCGCGTTGTCAATGCAGCGGTGACAAGGAATGAAACAGCCCAACATCTGCAAGTTGGCAGCGTTTACGATGGCGCCCGCCTGCAGGCGCGTAATATCCCCCTTCCAAAGGGAAAGCTTGTCCGCCAAGGCTGTCTGTCCACCGAACTGCTCCCGCACAGTAGGGATCTTGGCGAGCGTCACGACTCCCTTCTCCTCACGCTCCTGCCGCAGATACTCGTCCTGCGCCGAAAGAAGCGCCTTAGAGAGTCCGCCCGGCATACGGATATTCATCAGAGAGCGGATGGTCTGTTTCTTCTGTTCAGGGCTGTAATCGTCCGTCGCGAGATTCTTGTAGTCCGCGGAGTCCGCTTTCAGCAGGTTCAGTAAAAGGTCTGTTTTTTCCCCTGTTTCCATTCATGTTCCTCCCAATGTCAAAATTCCAAACTATCTGCGTGAAGCAGAAAATATTTCATTCCCATAATCACAAAGCCCTCTTCATTTCTCCACGGTTTTGTCCTTCCATCCACGATCACTATCTTCTTAAAGGAATCCGGAATATTGCGCAGAGAATAAAGCTCCTGTAACTTCTTTTCTTCAGATGTCATATCATAAGCCGCCTGAATATAATATCTCTGGCTGCCCAGATTTACTACAAAATCAACCTCGAGTTGTTTGCGAACGCGCTTTCCCTCTTTATTCTTTCCATACACCTCTACCACGCCGGTGTCCACATTATATCCGCGGACAAGCAATTCATTGTAAACAATATTCTCCATAATGTGAGTCGATTCCTGCTGCCGGAAATTTAATCTGGCATTTCTCAGACCCAGATCCGTAAAATAATATTTCAAATTCGCACCGATATATTTTCTTCCCTTAATGTCATAACGATTGGATTTTGAAATAAGAAACGCCTCCTCAAGATAGTCAATATGCCTGGATATGGTTTTATTGGTATAACTGATTCGACGTTCACTTGCAAAAGTATGGGAAATCTTTGTCGGATTTGTCGGCGCGCCAATCGCAGATGCAAGAATATCAACAAGCGCATTCAATTCGCCTACGCTTTGAATCCCGTTTCTTTCCACCACATCTTTTAAATAAACATTTATAAAAATATTTTTTAAATATTCAGCCTTCTGACGTTCCGTCGGCAATCCCGCAACCTGCGGCAATCCCCCATAATTCATATAATCGTCCCATGCATCTTCATATTCCCCATCATAAACAGAATAAAACTCCGCAAAAGAAAGCGGATAAACTCTGACTTCATCTCCCCTGCCCCGAAACTCCGTTATTATATCGCTGGACAGGAATCTGGAATTGCTTCCCGTCACATAGATATCAATATTTTCCATACGAAGCAGACTGTTCAAAACCTCCTCAAACCGCGGCATAAATTGTATCCTAAACTCCCGGAAAAAATTATAACAACGCCCCTAACCTTGTTGGTCGTAC
>CAJTKA010000063.1 GCA_910576815.1 uncultured Lachnospiraceae bacterium | reverse complement strand
AAAATGATAAAACCGCCCAACGGAAAATAAAAAAAACCGTTGTTCGGCGGCAAAGCCCGCCCCCTTGGAAGGGTAATTCCGGCAATCAATGTGAAATAATTCAATCCAAAAACGATAGTTATATTTCATGCGTCCGAATAGCGCCATGCTGTTTGGGCGCATTTCTGTTTCTATGGGACAGCCTCGGACCAACTTGGCCCAGTACGGGTAAAAATCCCGAAGATTGATGATAGCCATGTTTACCTCCGTTTCGGTGTTTGGTGAACTTCTTTTCTCAGCTCATCTTTGTATTGCAGTTCTGTTGGCATTTCGTACATCCTTTCCTCCCTCCTTACAGACAGCTATGTAACGGTATCGTTTAACTGCTTTTATTATAAAGGGATTTTGTGGCGGTGTTAAGTCTTGTTTGCTTGTCAAAGCACAGACAAACATACGGCAAACCGTTTACATGGAAATAGGTTATCAGTTTCCGTAGGTTCTGTGTTATAATATTTTCAAACTGTAGATGCAGCTTTGTCGAATGAAGATATGGAAGGAAAGCATTTTTATGAGTTATACATATAGAAAAATAGACAAATCTGAATTTGATAAATTACACGATCTGTTTCCGGATGATGAACAGCTGTGGCTAAAATACCGCGACAAGAGGCTGCGGCAATTTGACAATAAAGAAGTTACTGTTTATGTGATCGAGCATCAGGGCCGCTTGATTGGAGAAGTGACGATCAGTTATATCAGTCATACCCTGCCTTTAGAAGCGATACCCGGTCAAAGAGTCTACCTGCAAGCCTTCCGCCTGGAGGAGACATATCAGGGAAACGGGCTTGGGCAGGAATTGCTCCGCTTTGCATTAACGGATTTAGAACGGCAAGGGTATACGGAATTTACGATCGGTGTGGAAGAAGACAATGAAATCGCGAAACACATCTATTTTAAGCTTGGCTTTACGCAGGCGATCGATCAGGGGCAGGGCGATACCTTTGATCCCAGTGCTTATACGTTGTATTTGAGACGCGTGCAGGTATAAGCTATGAGGATACACTTTGCTTGAAATGAAAGACCGTTGCTTCAGGGCGGAAACCTGTGGAGGATGAAGATTGAAAAATATAGAAATCACGACGAAACGCCTGACCCTAAAACCCTTGGGCAGCGAATACCTGGAAACGGTGAACACTTACGCCACTGACTATGAAAACACCAAATATATGGTACATCTGCCGAATGAGAACAGAGAGGAGACCGCAGCGTTTCTGGCGGGAGTAGATGCGGAATGGGCAAAGGAGAAACCGGAATCTTACGAATTTGCAATACTCTATCAAAATGAGCAGATCGGTGCGGTCGGCATATACTTTGAGGACGGCATCGGAGAGCTAGGTTGGATCGTGAATAAGAAATACTGGCGAAAGGGCTTTGCCTATGAGGCGGCAAACGCTCTCGTCGCCTATTGTATGGAGCATATGGGAACGACACACTTTATTGCCCACTGCGATACGGAAAACACAGCCTCTTATAAAGTTATGGAAAAGCTGGGCATGACCAGAACCGGAGAGTGGGGCGGACGAAGGAATCGGACGGCGGCAGAGGACAGTTTCGAGTATCAGTACGAACTGATTTTATAGAGGGATTTGGAGGCATGAATCACGATCTGACAAAAGGCAATGTAACAGGCTCGCTGCTTACCTTTGCGGCGCCGATGATCCTCGGAAATTTATTGCAGCAGTGCTACAACATAGCGGACACCTGGGTGGTGGGGAAATTTGTAGGGGCGGACGCGCTGGCGGCGGTCGGTTCCTCCTATGCTTTGATGACGTTTTTAAATTCCCTGCTGATCGGTCTTTGCATGGGCGGCGGTGCTGTCTTTTCCTATTATACTGGTAAGGGCGACAGGGAGAGGGTGCGCATCTGTGCGCAGACGGCCTTTGTGCTGATCGGAGTGCTGGCGGCGGCGCTCACGCTGCTGTCGCAGGGACTGATGCATCCGATCCTCATGCTGCTGCGCACGCCGACGGAACTTTACGGGATGACAAGGGACTATCTGGCGGTGGTTTTCTGGGGGATATTCTTTGTCTTCCTTTATAATTATTTTGCTTTTCTTTTGCGAGCGCTGGGCAATTCGGTGGCGCCGCTTTACTTTCTGGGGGCAGCCTCGGCGCTCAATATCGCGCTGGACTTATTCTTTGTATGCAGTCTGGGACGGGGGCTTGTCGGCGCGGCGGAGGCGACGGTGATCGCGCAGGCGGTCTCGGGGCTGGGGCTTGGTATGTATCTTTGGAAAAAGGAGCCGTTCTACCGCTTTTCCCTGAAACGCTTCCTGCGGGAGGAGAAGCCTGTTGGGGAGATCTGCGGCTACTCCCTGATGACAGGTGTGCAGCAGTCGGTGATGAATTTCGGAATTTTAATGGTGCAAAGTCTGGTCAACAGTTTTGGCCCCGCGGTGATGGCGGCGTTTGCGGCCACCGTGAAGATCGACACCTTTGCCTATATGCCGGCGCAGGAATTTGGCAATGCCTACTCCATTTTTATCTCGCAGAATTTCGGTGCGGGACAGCGGGAGCGGGTCAAGGAGGGAACGAGAAAGGCAATGACGGTTTCCGCAATTTTCTGCGGCGTGATCTCGGTGCTGGTATTTGCATTGGCAAGGTTTCTGATGTTGATTTTTGTGGATGGCGGGGAGGCGGAGATCATCAGGATCGGTATGCAGTATCTGCGGATCGAGGGTGCCTGCTATATCGGTATTGGCATTTTGTTCCTGCTGTACGGGTATTTCAGGGGCGTGAACAGACCGGGCGTTTCCCTGGTGCTGACGGTGATCTCCCTAGGGACAAGGGTGGTACTGGCGTATGTACTGGCGGCAGTTCCGGGGGTAGGCGTGCTCGGGATCTGGTGGGCGATCCCCATCGGATGGGTGCTGGCGGATGTGACGGGAGTTTTGCTGATGCGGCGGGGCAGGAAAAACGGATAGCTTACTCCCTTTTTGGAATTGTGCAGCCATTGGAAATTGTCTTGTTAATAGCGATTTATGGAGAAATAGAATTGAACAGCATAAAACGATTGCAATTTAATGAAATTCAAAATTGCTTTTCTTTTTGGGATTTTAAAGATAATTTAGAAAAATGGAAAAAGTTAGAAAGTGAAATTATTAGGAATGAAAGATGGATGTATGCTTATATTCTTAATGAAGAATATGTAGCAGGTATGTCCCTTGCACCATTGCAAAACAATGCAGTATATTTATCATATTTAGTTGTAAAAGAAGGATATCGTAATCAGGGGATAGGGACTCAAATGATTCAATATGCTATTGGCATATGTAGAAACAGCGGGTATTCTCATATCACATTAAATGTGGATCATAATAATCCGAGTGCAGAAAGATTATATGAAAAACTGGGATTTGTAGCAGTTGAAACAGAAAATTCCGGAAAAATTAAAATGAGAATGGAAATTTGTTGTTATTTGAAAATCAACAATCAAAACACCACTTTACAACTTTTTAAAAGAAATGCCGCATGAGACACTTTAAGTGTAT
>CAJTKA010000062.1 GCA_910576815.1 uncultured Lachnospiraceae bacterium | reverse complement strand
ATGACTCCAACGGGAATCGAACCCGTGTTACCGCCGTGAAAGGGCGATGTCTTAACCGCTTGACCATGGAGCCCCAACGAAGGTATGATACCATACTCGCACCTGTTTGGCAAGGGAAAACATCGGAAAAAGAGCGAAAAATAAGAAGGAAACTTTTTTTCGGCAAACGAAATCATTTGGCAAAGGAGATTTCGTTATATACTAATGGAGGGGCTGATGATGAAGGCAAGCCTCCGGGAGGAACCATCTTGACGCGCGAAGATGAATTATTAAAAAGAATGGAGCAGGGAGACCCAAGTGCCGCAGACGAGCTGATTCAACTGTTTTATGCGGACATTCTGCGCTACTGTCTCTGGCACGCTCCCAACCGCTCTCTTGCCGAAGATGCGGTGCAGGAGACCTTTTTAAAAGCGATACGGTATTTTGACCGCTATACACACAAGGGAAAATTCAAGCCCTTTCTCTACCGAATCGCCGCCAATACCTGCATCGATATGAAGCGGAAATACCGATATCCCGAGCTTTCTTTGGAGGAGGCAAAGGTCGATCCGCCCTACTTAGAGCCGGCTTTTGAAGCCATTCAATCCGATATGGCACTGCGGCAGCTCGTGGACAGTCTGCCACTGCCCCAGCAGGAGATCGTCCTTCTGCGGTTCGGCCAGGATCTGACCCTGCGCGAGATCGCCGAAGTCGTAAATCTGCCGCTACGCACGGTGCAGACCAGACTGCGCGCGGCCCTAAAAAGGCTGCGAACAGAACTTAGCTTTCCGCAAACAAAACCTGATTCGCGGAAAGAAGCGTCAAACATTAGCCACAGAAACAACAAAGAAAAACATAAGGAAGGAGGCTGCCACGAAAATGAACCTCTTAAATAGGCATTTCTATCAGAACAAAGCTAACTTGGAGCAGGAACTAAAACAGGCGTTACATCAGATGCCTGCTCCTGCCAATGACGCGCATATACAAGCCACGATCCTGTTGTCCAAAAGAGAGGCCTGCCTGCGCAAAGAGCGGACTCGCATTACCTATCTTTGCTTTTTAAGAAAGCAGATCCGATTTATCGCTTGGAAATTATGGGCCGTACAGAGTATGCTGCTGCTTATCATAAGCATCCTGCTCTCCCGTTTTTTCGATTCTCCTTTCATGCCTCATCAATTGATCAAGCTGTTGGCCTGCCTGTCGGTCCTGATCTTTATGGCGGCCCTCCCCCTGCTCTACCGCAGCGTCCGCTATCGGATGCAGGATGTGGAAGCAGCAACGCGCTTTTCCGGTGTAAAGCTGCTTTTATCAAGGCTTTTCATCATCGGCATCGGGGACATTTGCCTGTTAACAGGCGTTTTTCTTGCCACTGTCATAAAAACGGCTCTGCCCACGGACAGCACCGTCTTCTGCCTCTGCTTTCCCTTTCTGCTGGCAGGCTGCGGCAGCCTTTATATGCTGGGACATTTCCCACCAAGACGATTCTTTGTCGGCAGCCTGCTGTACTGTGCCTTGCTGACTGTGGCATTTGGCATCGTGCCCTGGCAGGATACGTTTTTGTACCGGCCGTCCCCGACTGCGATACGGGCCATCCTGTGCGCTCTGCCTTTCTTATTTTGCGTACGGCAGCTTCGTTACCTGATAAACAAATCTTCCTATGCGGAGATGCAGCTTGGCTGAAATAGAATAAACCAGAGCGTTCATGCGCTCAGATAGGAGATCACAATGGAATTGACCACGCAACATCTGACCAAACGATTCAAGGACATGACGGCCGTAAACGACGTTTCTTTGCAGATCACCCCCGGCGTGTGGGGCCTTTTGGGTGCGAACGGGGCCGGCAAAACGACGCTGATGCGGATGATTGCCGGCATTATGAAACCGACTGCCGGAGAAATCTGCTACGACGGCATTCCCATTCACGAGCTGAAAGGAAGCTACCGCGACGTGTTCGGCTATCTGCCTCAGGAATTTGGCTTTTACCCCGAGTTTACCGTCAAGGACTATCTGGAATATGTAGCGGTATTGAAAGGACTTTCCGACAGAGACAGTAAACACAAAATTGGCGAACTGCTGGAACAGATGACCTTATCCCACGTCAAGAACAAAAAAATCAGCAAGTTATCAGGCGGCATGAAACGGCGAGTCGGCATCGCACAGGCACTCTTAAACGAACCCGAAATCTTGATTCTGGATGAGCCTACCAGCGGCCTTGATCCTGGAGAGAGAGTCCGTTTCCGCAACCTGCTCTCCGAGTTTGCCCATGACCGCATTGTGCTGATTTCCACACACATCGTTTCCGATATCGAATACATCGCCACACAAAACGCCGTCATGAAAAACGGGGAACTTCTGGCAAAGGGAACGACCGAGGAACTGGTAGATCTGGTGGCAGGAAAGGTATGGACCGAAACGATCCCGATGAACCATCTGCCTGCCTATGAACGACAGCTCCAGATCGTGAACATCCGCAACGAGGAAAGCGGCCGCATCTTTGTCCGCTATCTGGCAAAGGAACCCTACGGCAAAGACTCCGAGCCTGCGGCACCCTGTTTGGAAGACTTATATTTATGGCTATTCCCACAGGAAGGCGTTTTGCAGTCACACGAATAACAAATAAGAAAGGAAAATCACGATGCGCTTACTTAAAGTAGAAATAAAACGAATCCTCAAAGCCAGGCTGACGGTCATCTTACTGTCCGCCGCCCTGCTGTTGACCCTCTTGATGGCATACCTGCCCATCACCTTTCCCTCCAGCGGCTGCACCTACACGGACGCACAGGGAAACATCACAGAGTTGGAAGGGCTGCAGGGTATTTCTTATAAAAAGAAGCTGCAGACAGTTGTCACGGGGACGGTCACACCCGAAATGGCACGGCAGGCCGTGGAAACCTATCAGGCCTGCCTGCAAAAATACGGTGCAGAGACCACCTACGATCTGCCTGACGGCGTTTACGACACCGAGATCCTGCCCTATGCTCCGCTTTTACGCGGCATTCGGGAAATCTTTGCCGATCCGGATACCGGCCTCGCGCCGGCCATTTCGGATATCGACCCGGAAAAAGTGGACAACTATTACGACTTATGCGACGCACGCATCGTTTCCTTGATGAAGCAGGAGCAAAAGGATCATCCCGCAGCACAGCAGGTCGCTATTGACTCATTCAGTCAAGTTGATGCACCCTACGTATTTTACCCTGGATACAGCACAGAAGCCATGGAATATCAGACGCTCCTCGCTTATCTGATCCTGCTTCTTTGCACCGTCATCGCCGCGCCCGTCTTTACTTCCGACTACCAGACCGGGGCGGACGATATCTACCGCTGTACCAAATTCGGAAAGACAAAGTTTGCCTGCATCAAGATTTTGTCCGCTTTTCTCATCTGCGGAATCGCTTACAGTCTCAGTGCCGCCCTCTACCTTCTGGCATCGAACAGCCTCTACGGTTGGGAATGCACAAAAAGCTCCATGCAGATCCTGTATTCCATTATCAGCCTGCCGGCTATGGATATCGGACAGCTGCAACTCTTTGTCGCCGCAGCAGGACTTCTTTGCCTGCTGGCCACAGTCAGCCTGACTTTGTTTCTCTCCTCTAAACTCAAAAACATGACGGTGTGCTTATCTTCGGCACTTTTGTTCTGTATCCTGCCAATCATCATATACATGGCACTGCCCGAACATATCGGCATCTGGATCTACAGCATCCTGCCTGCCGGGGCGCTCAGCCTGCAGACCGGCATCCTCTATGCCGCCTCTGATTTTGATTTCTGGAATATTGGAAACATTGCGATCTGGCTGCCCCACGTGATGATCGGTGCGTATGTGGTCGAGATTCCGCTGTTTGCGGGGCTGACGGTGTATTCCTACATCACGCATAAGACATCTTAGAGTGCCCTAAAAGATTATTGATCTGATCCACCATTCCATTAATGGTATTGATTTGGTTGGAAATTTCTGCGATATCATTCACATTGCTCGCCACCATACCATTGATGGAATGAAACTGGCTATTCTCATGGCTGATGTCGTCCGCAATTTCCTTATTGATGGACACGGTGTTCTGTATCACCGTCGCCTGTTTATCGTGCGCCTCTCCCATAGCGTTCACCGCATCCGTCGCGATATCGAGAAGCTGTGTCATATCCTGTATGCCTGTATATACATGAGAAAAGTACTCGTTCTGCCTCTCAAGCTTCTGAGAATTGTCATTGACATACATGGTAATCTCCCGCACATTATTCTGTACCGCCTCGATCACCTTCGATACCTCTTCCAGAGATTCCTGTGTGCTGTTCGCCAGATTGCCGACCTCCTGCGCAACCACAGCAAATCCTTTTCCCGCCTCTCCCGCTCTTACCGCCTCGATAGAAGCGTTCAAAGCCAGAAGATTTGTAGAATCCGAAATATCATTGATCAAATTTAACGTCATGCCGATCTGTTCCACCGCCTTCGACAGTTTCTTCGCCACATCCGTTGTGGTAACCATAGATCGGGAAACCTCGCCGTTGATTTCCTTCAACTCGGCAAGCCGCCTCTCATTCTCCTTTGTCTTGTCCAACAAATCTTTGGACGTCCGTTCCACCTTCCCCACGTTATCCGCCAAGTTATTGTTATAGCAGGTCAGCAGTATATTCTTATCCTTGTACATACTGGTATATTTAAAGGCTTTGGAAAGTAGAAGTACGCTCTTCCCTGCTCCGGCATTAGCCAGCATAACTCTATGCCCACGCCCCATCTCGTTGATCTGAGACACCTGATAGTCATCCAGATAAAATGTCCTGTACTCTACTTCCTTTCCATTTATTTCTTCACTTTCCACCGGAATGTCAGCCGTTGTCTCCGGAATTTCGACACGATCTTTTTCTTTTAGGACAACCGTATACTCAGGAGCCAGCCTTTCGAAAATTGCCAGATCTTCTTCATCGCTAATCGTCTTAAACTGCGTATCATAGGGCATTCGTATGTTGTCAAAAAGATGCAGATCCTTCACGAACTTTGGTCTGTTCTTTGCCGATATTGGAATAAAAAACCGCACTGCCGCGAACGGTGAAAACTGTAACAATGTATCATCATCACAGGTAGTTACTGGAACAGCTTCATCAGGAAATATAAAAATATGTTTATACGGGAACTTTAAAATCTTCTTATCATTACTCCTCGCAATGAGCGCCCTAGAGTTAATAAGCCTGTTATATATAGCCTGTTCTATCATCTCTCCGAATTTAATATAACCCTGCACATCTAAAGACTCTATATTTCCTTGCACAATCGAAAAAGTTATCAGGCCCTCATTGGGACTGATATACATTCCCATATGTACTTTATCCGTGCAAAAACCAACCGGATCGATTCCCACCGCAAAACTACCGGATTTTAAATTTCGAAGCGCATTTTTCAAAAGAAATCTTTCGCCAGCATTTATATGATCTTTCTTTTCAAACTCATGCGGCCAGATTTTTAGTAAGCGCTGAATAATGGGGTGGATTTTATCCATCCGAAGAAACTTATATAATGA
>CAJTKA010000061.1 GCA_910576815.1 uncultured Lachnospiraceae bacterium | reverse complement strand
ATTTACTCTTAAGGTCATTTTCAGGGTTGCATTACTGTTTATTTGTCAAGGTTCATTGTGAAAATCTGTGGTGCTGATTCTCTCGGAGAGGATGCCTGCATCCTCTTGGAGTTAATCTGCAAAGCAGATTCTCTCGGGGAGAATCACTTGTGATTCTCTTAGAGATAATTTGCGAAGCAAATTTTCTCTTGCACAACGAATTGATACTACCACACCCGTTTCGCATCGTCAAGCCCTTTTTTGAAATTTCCTAAAACTTTTTATTTTATGAGCTTTCAAAAAAGGAAAAAAAAGAAATCTCAATCTCTTAAGATTCTTTTTAACGGAGAAAGAGGGATTTGAACCCTCGCGCCGCTTACGCGACCTACACCCTTAGCAGGGGCGCCTCTTCAGCCTCTTGAGTATTTCTCCACAGTCTGAATTATTACTAATTCTCCGATATAAAGTCCTCAACGCGGACGTAAAGTAATTATACATAAGGTGTTTTTGTTTGTCAATGCCTTTTCTGTGATTCCTTTTGGAAAGAGAAAATTTGCTCCGCAAATTATCTCACGAGGATACTTCGTATCCTCGGCGTGTAGTAATAAGTTAATTTGTACAATACTCCTTTACTGCCGTCTCATAAAGGTCCCGCCCTTTCGCGTCAATCACCACGATCGCAGGAAAGTTTTCCACGGTAAGTCTGCGGATTGCTTCAGTCCCCAGATCATCATAGGCAACCACCTCTGATGTCTTGATGGCACCGGCTAATAGCGCCCCTGCGCCGCCAACTGCCGCAAAGTATACTGCGCCGTTTCTGACAATTGCATCCTTTACCGCCTGCGAACGCTTTCCTTTGCCAATCATACCGATCAGCCCCAGATCCAAAAGCTTCGGCGCATATTTATCCATACGGCTTGCGGTGGTAGGACCCGCGGAACCAATCGGCCTGCCCTCCCTTGCCGGGGAAGGACCCATATAATAAATCACGTTGCCCTCCATTTCAATCGGCAGCGCTTCTCCTTGTTCCAAAGCTTCCTGCATCCTTTTGTGCGCCGCATCGCGCGCCGTGTAAATCGTACCCGTGAGATAGACGTAATCTCCTGCCTGCAATTCTTTTGCCGTTTCCTTATCAATAGGCGCTGTGATATGCCGTTCCATACTTTCCTCCGTGCCGGAGCTTTTTTGCGCAGGCACGCGTCGAGAATTTAAAATTCTGGACTGCGATTCCGAGTTTGTGGCTCCGGCACAAACTCGCGATTGAAAAATCAGCACATCAGTGTTATTTTTCAATCTTCCCTCCACATCTAATTCCTTTGTCAATCTTTCATATATATTGTGTTTTATTTACGCAAAGATACACTATATATAGAAGAAACACAATTATCTGTCCTTCATTTTGTGCGCCGTTATAATCGTATAGCTATAGGAATTAACGGTAATTCTAATACCATCCATTTCACAATACCAGTTTTTACCCTGTTGATAAATGGCGCACCTTTTGTCCAGTATCTTATTTTTACAATATTCCACGACATCATCAGCAGTACTCAGTCCTAAATTTTTTCTGATTCTGTCGATTCCCATTGCAGTCGTATGCAATTTTTCTATATTACTAAGCAATGCTTGCGTAGGTTCCATAAAATTTACAACTCCCGTACCGCGTGTCTGTTCACATGACAACAGATATTGACCGCCACAGGCAGCCCTGCGATATGCGTGGGATAGGTCTCAATGTTGACCGCCAGAGCCGTGGTCGTGCCGCCGAGTCCTCCCGGTCCGATGCCCGTCCCGTTTATCTTTTGAAGCATCTCTTCTTCCAATTCCTTAATATAAGGAATAGCGGAATGCGTATCCAGAGACCTTGTGAGGGCGTGTTTTGCCATCAGCGCACACTTCTCAAAAGTGCCACCAATCCCCACACCCACCACCATGGGTGGACAGGCATTGGGCCCCGCGTCCCGCACTGCCGACAAGATCGCATCCTTTACGCCCTCTATACCATCGGCGGGCTTTAACATAAACACGCGGCTCATGTTTTCGCTGCCGAACCCTTTTGGCGCCACCGTGATCTTTACCCGATCGCCAGGTACGATCTCACAGTGCAGGACCGCAGGCGTATTATCTTTTGTGTTTTCCCGAATCAGCGGATCGCCAACCACAGACTTGCGAAGATAACCTTCTGCGTAGCCCCGCCTTACGCCTTCATTGACTGCATCAGTCAGATTCTCGCCCGTAAAATGCACGTCCTGTCCGATCTCCAAAAAAATGACCGCCATGCCCGTGTCCTGACAGATGGGAATCATATCTTTCCCGGCAATCTGCAGATTATCCTGCAGTTGCCCCAAAATCTGCTTTCCCAAAGGCGAGCCTTCTGTCTGTGCCGCCTGCGCCATTGCGCACGCCATATCCTTAGACAGAAAGTGGTTGGCCTCAATGCACATTTCTTTAATCGCTTCGATTATCGTTTTCGTCTCAATCGTTCTCATTTTCTTCCCGTTCTCAAATATTCTCAATTCCTGCCAAATTTATGCTGCCCGCCTCGTCCGCCAATTCTTCCGCAAATCAAAAGATTGTCTGCCACGCGGAAAAAATCCACATAATCAATCCGCAAACTGCGCGCGAACTTCCTCAAGCTCCTCAGGTGTTACCTCCTGCGGCTTCCAGCCGATCTTCTGCCCATCCGCACCATAACGCGGAATCAAATGCAGATGAAAGTGAAATACAGTCTGTCCCGCAAGATCACCATTGTTCTGTACCAGATTAAAGCCCTCACATTTGAATTTTTCCCGCATTTTAATAATCATTTTTTTCGCAAGTTTCATCACATCGCCCGCCAGCTCTTCCGGCAGCTCGAAAAGATCTCTGTAATGCGCTTTGGGAAGGATCAACGCATGACCCTTCGTGGCCGGTCCCTGATCTAAAATGACACGAAACTGCTCATCCTCATACAACGTCCTTGCGGGAATCTCCCCATTTGCAATCTTACAAAAAATACAATTATCCTGTCCCATATCTTCATTGTCTCCTTTTCTACCTAATATCTGTTATTGATTCCCCAAAATGACTCGGTACTCTTTTTGAAAAATTTATTCTTCCACAAAAGGCAATGCCTGATCCAAAGAACGCAGTATCTTAAAATCGCCCTTCATTTTCATATCACCTGCCATAAAGGAAGTCTGAAAACTCGTCCTTCCCGAAACGATATCAGCAAAGGAAGCCTGATCCATCTGCATCTCCACATCCACGCGGCCGCCTTCTCCGTAATAGCATTCCAGGTTCGCGCCGTTGATCTCGATCATAAGCGGCTTTTTCTTTTCCTCGATCACTACCTTAAATCCCGCTGCAAAACCCGGCTGTGGAACGAAATGTTGTCTGATCTCCCCCACAAATTCGGAGGTATCCTCCTTTTCGCTGCTGCCCATCATATCCCGGAACAGACTTGCAAGCTCCTGTATATCCGCCTTCTGCCGCTGCACATACGTATCATCCGAAACATATTGCGAAAGCTGCTCAGACTCCTGCGGTGTAAAATTGATGCTCTTTGTAATCGCCACCTTCTGCTTCACCGCCTGATTACTGGCAGGAAGACACGGCATCTTCTGATTGATGGTACGGTAAAGATTTTCCGCATTCTTTTCAATGATGCGGATATAGTCTCCATTTTCCTCCAAAAGGGAGGTGTCCGCAATATAGCCACAGAGCCCGCTGCAAGGAAGGCCACCCAAAATTTCCCAAGCCGTAGCCAACTGCAGTTTCCCCTCCTGCTCCCCGTAGGTAGTCGACATCACGATCGGGCACATATAGATCCTGCTGATCCTCTCCTTGTCTCCATAGAGCCAACAGGCATCTAAAAACTGCTGCATATAGCCGCCAATCCCATACCATTCGATCGTCGTTGCCAGGATCACTCCATCCGCACTTTTTAAAGTCTGCGGCAAAGTCGGAATGCTGTTTTTCTGCTCGTAAAGGTGAAAGACCTCCACCGTCACGCGCAGCTCCTCCAGCACCTCTTTCATCTTTTTTAAAACAAAGAGGGTCGGATCATCCATCAAACCTCTCCCGCCGTAATAAATGTTGATCTGCATAAAACCCAATCCTTTCTCATCTGTTCTTAATCGCCGCGAAAATTGCCGCCGCAAAAAATCCCATCAGAACCCCTCCCACATGAGCGGCATTATTGACACCAACACTGGTGAACCCACAGTAAAGGGAAAAAGCGATCGCAAACGCTACCCTGCCTGCCGTCATGGTAGAAACTCTCCCCCGATGCAGCATCACCAAAAGCAAAAGCGCGCCTTCCACGCCAAATACCGCGCCGCTGGCTCCCACCGAACTGCCAAAATTCCCCGTCATCAGCTCATAGCCCGCAGAAAAAATATTTCCCGCAAGGCCGGAAAGCAGGTAAAGCACGGCATACGGGAAAGGTCCCAGCTCGCGTTCCACCATTTCTCCCACATAATACAAAACGATCATGTTGCTGAAAAGATGCTGCACACTTCCATGCAGAAACATACTTGTAAACAGACGGTAAAAACCGCCATGCAAAAGCTCCCGCACGCCAAAGGCACCTTTATTATATAACAAGTCGCCCGTAAATGTACATATTAGAAATATGATCACGTTGACCGCTACCAGGAAAACGCTGACAGGCACCAGATGGAACTTCTTTTTCGGCTCATCTGCCGCCGCTTCCCCCAGAGGCTCCCTTGCTGCCGCAAACAGATATTCTTCTAAAATTCCCCTCCAGCCATAAAAATCCGCAACCTGTGTCTCATGCACGATCAGTCGAAACGCCCTCGCGTCAATGATCCAACAAAACGCGTCTTCCTCGCAAAGCCGTCTGGCCTTTTCTGTGTCCTCGCTCAAAATCAGCGTCATTACATGAATTTCCGTCTCGCCCCGCAGCCCGAAAAATTCTATTACCTTTTCTTTCAAATGCGCATACTGATCTCCCGATATATAAAGGCCCTGCCTGTATTCGATCACATGGAGCACATTGATCCCCTGCATTTCGCGATGGCAGTAAAAATTAAATTCGGGAAGATTGGAAGGAAGCTTGTCATAGCCCTGTGCAAAAAACAGCTCCTCCAATCGGTTCAACGTTAAAATATCCATGTGAAAAGAGTATCATTTTCGGCGTGGGATGTCAAACGAGAGATTTCCGTTGTTTATTTGTTGTGATTTGTATTATATTATGATTTTGAGTAAATATCTGTATCATAGATAATGCGGTTTGCGTATCCCGACTCAAGCTCGTTTCTGCGAATCCCGGTCGGACCGGGAAAACATAAGCAAAAATGAGGATTCAATCGCCAGTCGTCTGCAGCAAACTGCTCTGACATGGAGAATGGAAATGGCCCGCAAGATTTTAATTATCGACGACGACATTGAACTTTTAAAAATGCTGAAAAAATATTTTACATTAAACGCCACAGATCCGTATGAGATCATCACGGCACAAAACGGCATGGAAGGTTTAGACAAAATAAACGCACAGCCCGACCTTATCTTATTGGATATCAATATGCCGACCATCGACGGGATCGAAGTCTGCCAAAAGATAAGGGAACAAGTAAACTGCCCCATTATCTTTCTGACTGCACGGGTGGAAGAACAGGACATTGTAAACGGGCTTTCCGTGGGCGGTGACGATTATATTCTCAAACCTTTCCGCTTAAATAATCTCTCGGAATCCTGAGTGATTATATCCAGCACAGTTGGTAATGAACA
>CAJTKA010000060.1 GCA_910576815.1 uncultured Lachnospiraceae bacterium | reverse complement strand
CGAAGACTATGCCTGGGAGAAACAGCTTAGCTCAAAAGTTGTAAAGTGGTGTATGTACTACAAATATCAAACACTTTCAGAAATTGTAGATTCTATTGGTGCTATAGATACTTTGCATTTTCAGATAAAATTAAGAGAAAATATGGATTTTATAATCGGTGGTTGTTACTTTCGTATCAAAAAAAATCATGACCACTCATTCATTCTTTCTGATTCACTGACCATTAGCTACTACCAACAAAATAGAAATAAAAAGGATGCTACCGAAAGAATACTACATGCTTTAGAATTTTTCACTTTCTTAACTGGAGCACCCTACGAGATAACTGGAGTAATAAACGAAAGCATTGAAAGTTCACTCCCTTTTATTGACATAAATCTAAGTAAGAAGAAGATGTTAAATATTCAAGCTACCGAAAATGCATATCAGCACATTCGAGCAAAAAGAAAACTACTTGAAAACACATTGCATTTATTTTCTGCTGGAACAAAGCTAAACTACCTTTTTGATGAAAACAATTGTGAAGATGCCTTTTTTACATTTTTCAAAATCATCGAAATAATTGTAAAAGACGATTTCTACATTGAAAAAAACCATATTGATAGAGGTTCTTCTTCATTGCAACAATATGTAACTTCCATTTTAACCAATTCATATGGGATACGAACTACTTCTGATAGACTTTTAAATATTTGTGGAAAAATAGATAATTTACTTTTTGAATCTGTTTTTGATGGCGTATATCATAAAATAATTTGGTTCTCACAAAAGTCTAATATAGACATTGATTGCGATAAACTTTCTAAAATTGTTAGTATGAGAAATAGAATTGCACATGGTGATAATATAGAATTTGAACAATACATAGAAGAATATAAATATACTTTAGATTTGACCCGCAAAATTATTCTCGCCAAATTTTTCAATTTATCTTTACCCATGATAGATGCTCAGATAAAATCTATATGAACTTATACATTTTTAGGTATCAAAAAGGTATCACGCCCCACGTTAAAAGCCGGAAAGTTCGCTGTTTATGCGGCTTTCCGGCTTTCTGTTTACTATTCGAACTCAATCGTCGCTGGAGGCTTCGGGCTCATATCATAACAAACCCGATTCACATTCTCAACCTCCGCCAAAATCCTCTCCGTAATCCTCTCCAGCACATCCCAGTCGACCTTCTCGACCGATGCCGTCATCGCGTCAACGGTATTGATTGCCCGAATGATCACCATATACTCAAACACCCTCGCATTATTCTTCATGCCCACAGACTTAAAATCCGGCACAACGGTAAAATACTGCCATACCTTCTTATCCAGTCCTGCCTTGGCAAATTCTTCCCGCAGGATCGCGTCTGATTCTCTGACCGCTTCCAATCTGTCTCTGGTGATTGCTCCCAGACATCTGACGCCGAGTCCCGGGCCCGGGAACGGCTGACGGTACACCATGTCATGCGGAAGCCCGAGTTCCACGCCGCAGGCGCGTACCTCATCCTTAAACAGCTGTTTTAGCGGCTCTATCAGTTCGAATTTCAAATCCTCCGGCAGACCGCCCACGTTATGATGAGATTTTACCATCTTTGCTGTCTTTGTGCCGCTCTCAATGATATCCGGATAAATGGTGCCCTGCCCTAAGAAATCGATTCCTTCCTGCTTTCTGGCTTCTTCCTCAAATACGCGGATAAATTCCCCACCGATAATTTTACGTTTCTGCTCTGGGTCCGCCACATTTTCCAGTTTGCCTAAGAAACGCTCGGAAGCATCCACGTAAATCAGGTTTGCATGAAGCTCATCGCGGAACACTTTGACAACGCTTTCAGATTCGTTTTTACGCATCAGGCCATGATTCACGTGTACACAAACAAGCTGCTGTCCGATGGCCTTGATCAGCATTGCCGCCACCACAGAGGAATCCACGCCGCCCGACAATGCCAGAAGCACCTTACGGTCGCCCGCCTGCTGCCTGATCAGCTCGACCTGGTCTTCGATAAAGTTCTTCATGTTCCAGTTTGCCTCAGCCCCACACTCCTCGAACACAAACTTTTTCAATGTCTCCTGATCCGGAAGGGTCGAAAGCTTCGTCTTGCATTTTGACTTGGGATAATCTATGGAAATCATAGGAATCCCCATATCGTAAAGTTCAGGTCTGACTTCTACTTCCTTTCCGTCGACCACGCGGTTTTCACCGCCGTTTAACAGAATCCCTTTTACATTTTTCAACGCTTTCAACTCGTCCACGGTAATATCATGGGGATGGATCTCACTGTATACGCCGAGGTCACGAATCTCACGGGCAAGCACCGTATTATTGGTACTGCCTAAATCCAAAATGACAATCAAATCCTGTTTCATTGGGTAAAACCTCCTTATCCTTCGCTTTTTCTCACGATGCAGCACAATGTGGTAAATCTGTCCTTCAAAGTTAACTGAGCATCTCCCCGACAATCTGATTGACCAAGCCGCCATCGGCTTTCCCTTTTACCTTTGGCATCAGCTCTTTCATTACTTTTCCTTTATCTTTCCCTGAAGGTTCCGTGATGCCCAGTGCCGCCAGCACTTCTTTCACCTGCTCACGAATCGCCTCCTCGCTCATCTCCTCGGGTGCAAACTCCTGATAGACCGCCAGCCTGATCCGGCAGGCTTCCTTGATATCTGCTCTGTCTTCGGGCGACAGTTCCATGGTCTCTTTGGTCTGCTTGATTTCTTTTTTAACTACCTCAAATTCCTCTGCCTCCGTGAGATCCTCCCTCTTATCGATTGCCTTGTTCTTAAGAGCCGAAAGCAGCATAGACAACGCGTCCTTCCGATTTTTGTCTCTTTTCTTCATGGCCTCCATCATCTGGGAGCGCACTTCTTCAATCATGCTCATGACAATATATCCTCCTTTTAATGAATCAAATTTGGTATACAATTGAACGTCATTCCATTTCTATTGTCCCTGGCGGTTTGCTCGTCAAATCGTAAACCACCCGATTGACCCCCTTCACCTCATTGATGATCCGATTCATGACCCCCTGCAGCACCGCCCAAGGAATCTCCGCGCTCTCCGCTGTCATAAAATCAATGGTCTTGACCGCACGCAGCGCAACGGCATAATCATACGTTCTCTCATCCCCCATCACACCGACGCTGCGCATATTCGTGAGGGCTGCAAAATACTGATCCGGTTTCCAAGGTGCCGTCTCACCATGCTCCTTGGCATACGACACAGCTGCCTTGTCCACTTCTTCCCGATAAATTGCGTCTGCATCCTGCACGATCCTTACCTTCTCAGCCGTCACTTCACCGATGATCCGTACCCCCAGACCCGGACCTGGAAACGGCTGTCTGTACACCAGATATTCCGGGATTCCAAGCTCTAAGCCTGCTTGACGCACCTCATCCTTAAAAAGTTCCCGCAAAGGTTCAATGATCTCCTTAAAATCCACATAATCGGGAAGACCGCCCACATTGTGATGAGATTTAATGACGGCACTCTCGCCGCCCAGACCGCTCTCTACCACATCAGGATAAATGGTCCCCTGCACCAAAAAGTCCACCGCACCGATTTTTTTCGCTTCTTCCTCAAACACGCGGATAAACTCTTCACCGATAATTTTTCTCTTTCGCTCAGGTTCTTCTACGCCCGCCAGTTTTCCGTAAAAGCGCTCCTGCGCGTTGACGCGGATAAAATTCAGATCGTAATTCCCATCTGGTCCGAAAACGGCTTCCACTTCATCGCCTTCGTTTTTGCGAAGAAGACCGTGATCCACAAACACGCAGGTCAACTGACTGCCGATCGCTTTGGAAAGAAGGACTGCCGCCACGGAAGAATCAACGCCGCCGGAAAGGGCGCACAGCACTTTGCCGTCTCCCACTTTATTGCGAATGCTCTCCACTGACTGTCTGACAAATGAATCCATTTTCCAGTCGCCTGCACAGCCGCAGACCTGATAGACAAAATTGGATAACATTTTCGTACCTTCCACCGTGTGAAGGACTTCCGGATGAAACTGAATCGCATATAAATTTTTAGTAGGATTCTGCGCCGCCGCCACGGGACAGTCCGCCGTATGCGCACAGACGGTAAATCCCGGTGCCGTTTGAGAAATATAGTCATTATGACTCATCCAACAAATCGTTTGCGCAGACACGTCCTGAAACAGTGCGCTGTTATTGTCCACCGTAACGCTTATCTTACCATACTCTCTAACAGGAGCTTTTTCCACCCTGCCTCCCAAAACCTGCATCATGAGCTGTGCGCCATAGCAAAGCCCCAGCACCGGGATCCCCATCTCAAAAAGCTCCGCAGAACAGGAAGCAGCTCCCGGCTCATAGCAGCTGTTCGGGCCTCCGGTCAAAATGATGCCCTTCGGATTCATCTCCCGTATCTTCGCCAAATCCGTCTTATAAGAATAAATCTCACAGTAAACATTACACTCCCTGACGCGGCGCGCTACCAACTGATTATACTGCCCACCAAAGTCAATCACTATGACGGTTTCTCTGCTCATGTTGTCAACCATGCCTTTCTCTCTGTCTCTCACTAGATGATCCTGCCCATAAAGTATACTATTAACCCATCAGTATTTCAACCCTACTTCCCGGCCGCTTCCCTCTTTTGCATGATTGTCTCCCACTTGCTGCCCCGATAACGCAGCATATAGCAAACTGCGCGGAACGTCCAATCGATCGTCATGGCGATCCAGATGCCAATCAACCCCAAATGGAATACATAACTGAAAATATAAGCTGTAATAATGCGGAATGTCCACATCGACACAATGGCAATGATCATCGTCCACACCACATCACCCGCTGCCCGCAGCGCATTGGGCAGAGAAAAGGACGGTACCCAGGAAATCATGCACATCACCGCGTGAAAGCGGATCACCTGTAAGGCCAGTGTCGTCGTTTCCGGCGTCAGGTGATAGATCTTCAAAAAGAGCGGCGCACCCACTATCATAATGAGCGAAACGCTGCTCATCGCAATCCAGGTAAGGCGCATCATTTTCCTTGTATAATATCTGACCTGCCCAATCTCCCCCGCGCCAATGCAGACGCTGCTCACAGACAAGAGCGCCATGCCGATGGCCATCCCCGGCAGGATATTAAAGTTTGTGATCGTGCCGCAGACCGCATTTGCCGCAATTGCGGAAGTGCCAAAAGTAGATACCAGACTTAACAGTAAAATTTTTCCAAGCTGGAACAGGCTGTTCTCCAAACCGTTCGGCACACCGATATAGAGGATCTTTTTGACTAAGGAAAAGTCCATGCGAAGCGTAAGTCTCCCATTAAAATTAACTTCTCTTTTTTCATCCAACATCAGCTTGAAAATAAGGACAGCCGCTACGGTCCTTGCCACAAGCGTTGCGATGGCCGCTCCCGCGACGCCCATATGACAGAGAAAAATCAGAATCGCATTTCCCACCAGATTGATGAGATTCATCAGCAGGGAAATATACATGGTCGTGCGCGAGTCGCCCATGGCGCGAAACAACGCTGCACTGCCATTGTAAAGCGCCAGCGGACAAATCGATAACCCCGTGATAATGAGATAAGTTGCCGCGCTGTCCATGACCGCTTCCTCCACCTGCCCGAACACCGCCCGCAGGATCACGATATGCCCGCCGACCAAAACGATCGTGGTGATTGCGGATGTATACAGCAAAAAAAGAACCATCTGCCAGGCGGAACGTCCCGCCTGATCACGGTTCTTCTGTCCAAGGGCATGCCCTGCTACCACAGCGCCGCCGGTGGCAAGCGCAGCAAAAATATTGATGACCAGAATATTGATATTATCCACAAGAGAAACACCCGACACAGCCGCCTCTCCCACGCCGGAGATCATGACCGTGTCGAGCATTCCCACTAAAATAGCCAGAAACTGTTCCATGATGAGCGGCAGGATCAGTTTCGTCAGCTCTGCATTGCTGTATAAAGTTCCCCGTGTCTTCTCCTTTGTTCCCATTGCCTTCATCCCACATTCACATCAGACGTTGTCTTTATTCTATGCCCATTTTATGGGAATGTAAAGTCTTTTGCCCAATCAGCTGCAAAGCGTGTGTTTCTCTCAAACCGCGTGTTGATGCAGATATTTTTCTCTTGTCGCCAGGCCGCCGCGAATGTGGCGTTCGGACTTGTTCACATCAAGCACCTTTCTGGCTTCCGCCGCAAGGGACGGGTTGATCTGGGCGAGACGTTCTGCGACGTCTTTATGTACTGTACTCTTACTGATCCCAAACTCCTTCGCCGCCTGCCTCACTGTGGCATTATGCTCGATAATATAGTTTGCAATGTTCATCGCCCGCTCTTCAATATAATCCTTCAAGAGAAAACCCCTCAGAATACTTTTTTACATTGTATGAGGGGGTGGGTGGGGTTATGACTACATAAAAATAGTATTCGATTATTACTTTACAATAGCACTTGCAGATTTTGCTTTAACATCGGAATATCCTCCAGTAGGGTATTTCAGACGATTTCCATATCAACATTTTCGTAATCATGCGTATGTAAATTTCTCATTCCTCTAATCGCCCGCCATGGAATGCTTGAGTTGCTTTCTTTGGTTTCATCCGACAATCTGTTTGCAAGTTCTTCAATCTGTATGATACACATATTACACGAATACTGAAAAGAAATATCTGTTTATCTTTCAAAATCTGTACTGAATCTTGCCATGAGCGTACCAATATCACTACAATACTTAATCATTTTCTTAATAATTTGAATGTCCTCATTCTTCATACAGAAGTACCCCTTCCTGCATAATTATTACATACAAAATGGTTGATTATCTCAAAAAAGCCTTGATTTACGGGCATACACGCAGGATTTCAAGCTGAATTTACTACCAATTTACTACTTTTGAGGGAAAGAGCCTTGATATGCCGCCCGGAACCCTGCAAGCCCAAACACCAGCACACAGCATTGAGAAAGAATAAATGAAAACTGAATACGACGCAGACGCGGTGATGTTGTATCATTTTAGTTGGCACCTTATACTCAAGGATTTGATGTATAATCAAAGAGAATCAAGGAGGCAACTAC
>CAJTKA010000059.1 GCA_910576815.1 uncultured Lachnospiraceae bacterium | reverse complement strand
GGGCTACCCCTGCCGCCTGTTCTTCTTATGTACCTTCTTCGGGCCAAAGCCCACCCTGACCACCTCCCCACAGCGCCTGCACTTCATCTCAAGCACCGTCTCGCCCGGCGGCATTTCCTCAATGTCAAGGATGTGCCGCCCGCATTTAGGGTTCGGGCATCTGATCCTTTCCACTGACAACCGCCTCCCCGTACTGATTATGTAACAAGGGAACCAAACATGAAGTGTTCCTGCTTGGTTCCCTTTTATCGGTTGTGTATTATTTTTCCCCCGGCTCCTCAATTTCCCTGATCTGCAAAAATGCCGGGAATACCAAGCCTGCCGTCCGCTACGGCTTATTGAGGCCATGCGTCCTATAACATTCTATATAAACAGCATATTTAACAATTTAAGATGTCATAATATTGGCTTCATACCGCTCAATGAATCTGCCTGCATTCCGCTCCTTTGATAAAATGCTTTTTTCCAGTAATTCATCCTTCATCTCTTTTTCTTCCAACTGATCTTTCAGATACTCCTTCTCCGCCAGCCTCTCCTCAAACTGCTCTCTTAAAAGTTTTCTCTTTTCGTAATGCTCCTGCGGTGAAGGTGTTTTTCTCTGACCTTTTTTCTCCGATATTTTATCCTGAACACTGCCACTGGATGATAAATTGCTGTTGGTAACATACATACTAGGGCTACCACCGCAATTCCCGTTTTCATCATAAATCCACTGCTCATTTACAACTCTCGCTCCTAAAGCTTTCCATGATGCAGTCATATTCTGATGACTAATCGGTAAATGCTCCAAACTCTTTTCCAGCCCTTCAGCTTCTTTGGGATCTTTGATACATTTCTCCAAATATGCCGGTGATATCGTTACCTTATAATTAGGAGCCGTCAAGCAAGGGTACTTATCCTTTAAGTAAGCTTCATACGCTGATACACTGGCGTATTTGTCCTCTGCTTTTTTCTCCGCCTTTTTAGTGTCTGCTTTCTCCATCACATTGCTGTTTCCAAACTGATAATTATTTAATCCTACCTGCATCATACTTTCTCCTCTCCCAGCTAAAACAATCGTTTCGATTTGTTACATGGTACGCTTTGGATATTTAACCTCTGTTGACGTAAACGTATCATCCACTGAAACATGGATGTGTCCGCTGCTGTCTATTGCATATTCATTGCCATAAATGGAAAATGTGTCCCCCTCTTTATAACCGCTCCCTATCCAATTTATGCTATTCCACCGTGCAATGTTATTATCCACATTTATCACGGCACCGGATTCCCGCAGGATATAGGTATGCTTCCCTGCGCCCGCATCTATGGAAAAGAAACCCGGCGTGATTCCGACTTTCTCACAAGTCGCTAAAACTTCCTTCCTGCTATGTAATACGTCCCACAGACTCTCTCCCTGTGCCAATGCCGCTAAAATACCACTCGCTTTTCTCATTTCCGACTTATAATTTGTACCATTATTCTCTGCTAACATTGATTCCGATCGTGCATACCCAATCATTCCGTTATTAACCGCCCATGCGTATCGACTACCGTTTGACGTAGTCCATGCGTAATAGCTTTTATTCTTCAGAACCAGACAATTGTTTTCAGCGTGAATACCGGGCAAGGAGTTCGCGTTGATCTTCGGCACTGCATAATTTGGCACTACCTGGCTGCTTCCGTTATAATCAAAACGCATAACGCCATAATCCTTAAACTCAGGATTATATCCACACTCCACATGCGTCCCAAAGTTGATTGCATCCAGAATAGCGCTTGGATCATTATAGTTTGCGAAATAATAGGATAGCTCTCCCTTAGATACATTTGCACTTTTATCAACCAACGCCGCTATTCGTTCTCTTGAAAACTTCCTCGCTTCACTGGAAATAGTGAAGCTGTCCCTGCTTCTGCCGCTTCCTGTTCCCGACAAAAGTTGGAGCGCCGCCCGCTGTCTTGCTATTTTATTTGTTTTTTTAGAATGCAGCAATGGCTGTCGCACCCCGTTTGCACCTGTAAAAGCTGTGTTTATCATCCCATCCTCCTTCTGAAAAGTATTCTTACTTTCTTTATCGCCGTTTGACAGAATTTTTTCATAGATTCGGCGCGAACTGCTCCGTTTTGGGCGCGAAGTTTCCCATGTGCTATTAACCGTCCGCCCCTGCCTTTCCATTCATCATAACGGTAAGGCTGAATTTCTTCCTGCCGCCTGTATTAGAAACCGCTATGTCAATATCACCCATATATTTCTTCGCGCATCTTTGTATGTTGGATATGCCAATCCCATGCAGCTTTCCGTTTTCCTTGCTGCTGACCGGCAGCCCGCTTTCTTTTTCCATAACAATGTCTCCTGCGAAATCATTCTCAACCTCTATAAAGAACAGGCTGCCTTTTACATAGGAACGTAAGCTGATCTGTTTTTCACTCTCTACCATGCCGCACGCTTCTATGGCGTTTTCCAACGCATTATTCAAAATGACCGCGATATCATAAACATCAATCGGTAGCTTATGCGGATAGACAAAATCAACCTGAAACCGTATCTGTTTCTTCTCTGCTTCCTGACTTTTCTGGTGGATGATAATGTCCGTGATCGGATTTCCCGTCTGATAAATAAAGTCTATTCTGCTGACCGTTTCCTCCATTTTCCCGACATAGCTTTCCAGTTCTTCCTTCACGGAGCCTACCGCTCCTTTGACAAGCAGAGAAATATTGGCTAAATGGCTTCTCATATCATGCCGGAATCCCCGCATATCGGTATAGATATCCTGTATCTCTGCGATCTCCTTCTGCATCTGCCGGACTTGGTTTTCCAACAGGGCACGTTTCCCTGTCTCTTCATGGTACTGTATCTGTTTCTGAAACAATACGATACTGGCAATGATGTCAGAAAGCATTAAGGCACCGACAACAGGCAGCCAAAAACGGATTGGCGGAACAGCCTTATAAATAACGATCCCCAACCCATTGTTCAGCGAAGTGATAATCAGTCTTATGATGACCGAGATACACAACGCAGCAATGCAGGGCAAGATCAGAAAAACATTCTCATGTGTCTGTAACGGATAATCCTTTTTTATATACTTCCTTCTTATGAAAAACAGATATCCGGACAATAACAAGATATAGAACACTACGCATAAGACCGTCATTACGGCATTGTAGATCGTTATCACATTCTCAGTTCTTTCTACCGTATTTAAGATATTCTCTGCGAGCAGATGATCTAAGATCTGATTCCCCCATCCGCTTACCACAATATCAAACGTAATGAACATATATTTCACCGTCTCTGTCCCCGCCACGAAACTAAAGGTAACAAATAATTGTTTTTGCATCTCTTTTTGGAAGAAAAATGACTGCATAAACAGCAGAATACAGATATTTAAGATGATCCCTGCAGCTTTACCCACCGGAAATCTGTCGGCTCCTATGATAAATACCAGTATCTGGATCAGAAAATAAACGCCAGCCCAGATCACTGGCATTCCCCTTTTCTCATACTTTTCTTTCAAAAAACTCCATGTATAGATGACACTCAATACACTATCGGCTAAATACATAGCAACCGGAGACAACAGATCAAACATTGACAATCCCTCCATTTTTGATATACCGCATATAGGCTTTGATAAAATCAGAATATTTCGTCCTTGCTAGTAGCAGGTTATCCCCGTTCGTGACCTGTATGTTATCTGCACTGTAAGCAGATATCTTCTCCATGTTTACAAGATAACATCTGTGACAGCGGTAAAAGGTACTGCCCAGCCTGTTTTCCAGTTCTTCCATCTTCCCGTAGACTTCCAGCGTTTTGTCCGTTGTATGGATAATGACTTTTTTATTGCGGCTCTCGATATAGTAAATTTCCTTTAGCAGTAATCGCTGCTGCGCGCCAAGGCTTTTCACCATGATGTACCTCTTTTCCTGTTCGCAAAAAACAGATGCCTCTTTCCATGCACGTGCAAAAACCTCTGCAAATTTCTTCTCGTCTAAAGGTTTCAGTAGATAGTGGAAAGCATTGACATCAAAGGCTTCTCCCATGTATTCCCGATACCCTGTCACAAAGATAATAATGCTCCTTTTCCTGCCGGTTTCTTCCCGTTCCCGGATATGCCTTGCCAGCTCCATGCCAGACACCGTATCCATCTCAATATCAAGAAAATAAATGTCAAAGTCCACTCCGGCATGGAGCAGTTTTTCCCCCGACTGATACTCCATGATATCCGCATCAGATACCTGCTTTTGTATCAGACGGATCAGTTCTTCCCGTATTGGTCGGTCATCATCACAAACTGCTATCCTCATAAATCTTTTTTCCTTTCTAAAGCTGAGACATGAAAAATACATACCCATGATCATTTATTATATCGGCGCTGGCGTATTACCAACTGATTGCAAGGTGCCAATTGTTGCATTTTAGGTGTGAAATATACTTCCCACAGAGGAGCGACTGTCTCACAAAGTGGCACATAGCCGATACGAAAACCACCGTATAAGCATATTAACTCTGCTTCCTCCACTTTCCAACTTATTATTTTCTGAACCAATTATAAATATCTGTGATATTTGAAATGTAAAGAAATGAATTATGAAATCTTAAGACATGAGAAAAAGGACTGCCGAAACAGCCCTTTCCCCTCTTTTTCAATATTCCATTCAATTTTTACTGCTTTACTCATATACTATCACGAAAACTGCTTATACAATCACGGAAACCCTTATATTATCACGAAAACTCACAGGCAGTTTCCGTGTTCGTATAAGGGTTTTGCCTGATAGTATCGACTTTTGCCTGATAGTACAGCAGTTTCCGTGCGAGTATCCGAGTTTCCGTGATAATATCCGAGTTTTGCCTACGAGTACAAACTATCAGGCAAAACAATCCCAGAACAACCGTTCGTACTCTTACCAATGTAAAAATACCCTCAAAAGCACACGGAAATAATGTAAATTTCTAACCTATGTAGTGCCGAAAGTGGCGGATTTACGGGCTTTCTAGGCTTTCCGTGTCCGTATCTGCCGGAAACTAAGACACCTCTACACGCAAGCCCTATCTCTCCCAGTTTTCATACAAAAATAATCCTTTTGAGCTTGCTTTCACACTAAAAATATGTAAGCTGTGTCACACAGAATTAAAAGATAATTTTAAGGAGGACACAGCTATGTTACAGATATCCGAAATCGTAAAGAAAACCGAGGAAATGTTTGACCTGTTCAACGAGCATTTTTATAATATGGAACTTACCCGCCCGGCCATCACCGTATCCCCGGACGGCGGGCGCGGCGCATACGGCTGGTGCAGTATCCACGAAATCTGGAATGCCGACGAGGAGAAATACCGGGAGATCAATCTCTGCGCCGAGTATCTTGACCGCCCCATGACGGAGCTGGCCGCTACTCTCTTACATGAAATGGCCCACCTCTATGATCTGGAACATGACATTCAGGACGTAAGCAACAACGGCTATTACCACAACATGAAATTCAAGGCAACCGCCGAGGCCCATGGACTACATATAGAGAAACATGCAAAATACGGCTGGACGGTTACGACGCTGGCCCCGGAGGCAGAGGCTTGGATCAAGGCTACCTTGGGCGAGGCCGGTATCCATGCCAGCCGCCTGCAGATAGAGGGAGGCTCCAAGGGCGGAAGCACAAAATCCATCAACCGCAGTATCAAATATGTCTGCCCCTGCTGCGGCACCATTATCCGGGCAACCCGCGAGGTAAATGTGATCTGCGGGGACTGCGGAGAGCCTTTCGAGAGGGCATAACATACCATGCGCCTGTCGGGCGCATTTACCATCAGCCAGCCAATCTCCAACGGCTGGCCTTTTTCGTTGCTTTTATGCGGATAAAAAAGAGAAATTTCTTTGAAAAAAGGCTTGCTTTCACCACCAAAATGTATAAGCTGTCACTCACAAGGCAAGCAGCCAGTACAAAATATCAAAATACGAAAGGTGGAAAACATTATGAAGACAGGAAAAATCACAGCAAAATTGAGGGACGCGGTTCCGGTATGCCTTATGGTAGAGAGCAAGGAATTAAAACGGTACAAGAACATTGACCTGCCGGATACGCTCAAAGAGGCGGAAATGCTGGACTTCCATTTCAACGTACCTGCAGACGGCAAAATCACTTTTGAAATCAGCTACGCACCGGGCGTACTGCCGGAGGTATTCCCTGAGGCAAGGGCAAAAATGACGAGGGCCAAGAAAACAGCAGCCAAAGAGGCAGCGAAAGCCGCCGCAGAGCAGGAACCCACGCCGGAGGAAAATGCCCCAGCGGCCATGCCAGAAGCCCCGGCGGCTGAACCGGAAAAAGCAGAGGATACCGCCACCGAGAGTGAAACGGCAGAGGAATCCACAGCAGAGGCTAACGAGCCCGCCGGGGAAACAGCACCCGCCGAGGAATCCGGCACAATGGAAATCCTCTATAATGTAACCGGCCCGCGCAGGAAAGAACTGGCGGCGGCAGTAGGCAGCTTCATAGGCGCAGAACCTAAATACATGAAAGCTCCGACTTATGCCTTCGTAGTAGAGGACTATACCATTGGCAGAGACGGAACCCTCACAGGCAGGGAGAACAAAGCATTGGTGGAAGCACTCGCGGCACAGGGCTTCACCGCAGCATAATACAGCCACAGCGGCCCCGCCCCGGCGGGGCTTTTTGCTGCCCGGATATTCCAAAAATAAAGATATCTTTTAAGCATTTTGAGCTTGCTTTTTGACCGGTGGTGCGTAAGCTGTCACTCACAGCAAACAAAACATATCTTTAAGGAGGCACACACCATGGCAGACTATTCTATCGAAATACAGCGTAACAATGTAACCCTTGCACAGTTTCTCCGGTATGTACGGAAACAATGCGAAAGGAAAGGCATCTCAATGGATATTGACCGCGAGGAATTTGAAAACCCGTACCGCCCCGAAAGCTACAGCTACACGGTAGTAAACGGAGAAAAGAAATGCCATTCCGCCGAATACATCACTACCAAACATCTTCGCCGGAAGCTGGAAAGCTACGAGACCTCGGAAGGCTTCACCAGATATTACTACACCGACGAGCTGGAAGAATATGAGGAGACCAAACTGCACCGCTATGACTGGACTATGGACGGAACCGACACGCCCTGCGAGGCGGAGACGATCAGGAGCTTTGCATACGACTATCAAATCTACATCCTTAATTGGGACGGCTCCATGTATAACGAGATATGCGAATTTACCTTTGACGACGAGAAAACCGGCCACGGCTACTACTTTCAGGCAAACCGGGAGGCAAAGAAATAAGACCAAAGCGCCAGCCTCAGGAAGGAAACGGCTGGCGCAAAATTGTCCCTGATCCACCCTTTTCCCCTTGTCACCACTGCAATACAGGTATAACATCCAACGCCACAAGGAGGGATTTACCATGAAAAAAACAATATTAGATCAGTTAATGGGGCTGAGGATGAACAGTGTTATGAATGAGATCACAAACAGCGACATGGAGTATCAGGAGATTATCCGCAAATCTGACATATATTCCAATAAGCTGGAAGCCCTGCAACTACCAAAAGAAACCCGGCTTCTTATTGACCGCTATGTAAGCGAACAGAACGCCCTTGGCTCACGCTATGGGATGCTTGCCTACCAGCTCGGTTTTTCCGACTGCAAGGAACTGTTTATTGAGAGATTGCCATTCTCAAATATTCAGGCAGCGTCACCAAGGGACGAAGTATAATCCAGAAACAGAAAATAATATCCGCGAAAAAGTATCTTTTTTATGGAATGCGACGTGAGATACTTTTTAGCGGATATTTTCTTGTTCTCTGATTTTTCAAAGGGTGTGCATTTTTCTGAGCAAGGCCGCCACATTGCCCGGAGCCGCTGAAAATCTGTGTGAATCTATTCTTGAAAATGTGGGGAAAGAAATAATGAGCAATGCTGGAAAGCCCACAAAATAAGCCTTTTTCAAGCATTACAGAAAAATAGCCCTCCAAAACCGGAAGGCTTATGTTGTATGAAAGTTTGCTACATTAGACAGCATAGCTGGGGGATTAG
>CAJTKA010000058.1 GCA_910576815.1 uncultured Lachnospiraceae bacterium | reverse complement strand
TTTTGATTGATAACTCAGGCATTTGGTATAGTTATCTCGCTGGGAAAGTTGAGTATATTATGAAACAGAAGTTATCGCAAATAAATACATAAATATTATATCACATAACCTGCTTAATTACAATGTCAGCCCTTTTCTCCTATAGATACTGGTTCCCCTTAAAACAGCCTCATCTGCCGATACACTTCCCCTTCGCTCTTCACCCGCTGCAGCTGCTCAAAATGCCGCTCCAGCAGTTCCTTTGCCTCCGCTTCCGAAAACAGCCACGCGTCCATATCCTCCCGCCGAAGAATTAACGGCATCCGATTATGGATTCCCGTCATGCACCCTTCCGCCTCGCGGGTAAGGATGGCAAAGCGGTCGCCCGCCGGATCTTTGTGATAGATTCCCGCCAGATACAACACCTCGTCTGGCACAAAAAATTCGTATTTCTCCTTTTTCCTCGCGCCGATATCCTTCCACTCGTAAAACTTACACGCCGGAACCAAGCAGCGGCGTGTTTCAAAATCATAGCGAAACATCGGGCGTTCCCGCACGGTTTCCGTCCTGGCATTGAAAATCAGGGTGTTTTTTCCGGCCGCCGTATAGCCCCATTTCAGCACTTCCGCCACCGTACTCTCATGATCCGCCCGCAGGATGAGCGCAGGCTCCGATGGATGCACATCTCCCGTCTTCGCTATCTTAGCGTCAATTTTGCGGGCGATCTTTTCAATTTCCCGCGCCGTCTCGTCATCAATATAAAATCTGCCGCACATCTTTCTTTTTAGCATCCTTTCCTACTGTTTCCATGATATCTGAGACAAAATCTCAAATCTCCCGCACGTTTTCCCCTTCCACGTCTATTCCTAATGTAACCCCGCTGCGCCTCTCTTTATTCAGCCCGCCGCTCATATGGGATACATTTCCTTCCAAAAAACTGGCGCGAAAGATGGCATCCTCCCCGAATTTCCCGCGAATTTGGTCCACCGCCTTATCCAGCTTTTCCAGTCTCTCGTTTTTTCCCAGATCAAAAATGCTGTACTGCCGAGCCGCTTCCTCCTGCACCTTTGTGGTATGGACTCCCAGCTGACGAAGAGGTGTCTTCCCGTCCCAAAGTTTATGAAAAAGCAGGCAGGCCGCCCCGTAGATCTCCTCCGTGATGTTGGTAGGAGAATCCAACTGCATCTGTTTATTCATGCGCTTAAATTCACAGGTCGTCACGTGTACGCTGACCACGCCGATCATCACACCGTCATTTCGCAGTCTCGCCCCTACCGTCTCGCTCAAAGAAAGCAGCAGATGCCTGGCATACTCCTCCGTCACGATATCCACGGGAGCCGTCATGCTGTTGCCGTAACCCTTGTTGGCCTCATGGGAAGTCATGGAGGGATCCAGATCCTCGCCTCTGGCAAACCCCTGTATCGTCTGGCCGTGCTTTTTTAACAGGGAGCGAATCATTCCCTCATTTGCCTGCGCCAGTTCGCCGATCGTCTGTATGCCTACGCCGTGCAGTCGTTCCACTGTAGCTCGTCCCGCCAGAAACAAGTCGGAAACGGGAAGCGGCCACATTTTTTCTTCCATCTCCTCCGGAAACAGGGTGTGCACTTTGTCTGGTTTGGAAAAATCTCCCGCCATCTTTGAGAGCAGGAAATTCGTGGAAACGCCGACATTTACGGTAAAACCAAGCTCGTCTTTGATCCTGTCCTTCAGCTCATAGGCAAGCTTTACCATCTGGTCACGGCCGTAAAGCTTCTCAAATCCTTCAAACACCACCCACGCCTCGTCGATGCTGTACTGGATCACCTTGTCACTATACTCTTGCAATATCTTGATAAAAGCTCGGGAAGATTTAACATATAAGCCGTAATCCGGCGGCACGATCACCAGCCAGGGACACTTCCTCTGCGCCGCCACGACGGGCTCCCCCGTCTTGATCCCAAACTTTTTGGCAGGCGTACTTTTGGCAAGGACGATCCCGTGGCGTTTCTCCTGATCTCCGCCCACAATGCTTGGAATCAGCCTGATATCATCCTTTTCACCCAGCACATCCACACGGTAGGCTGCGGTCCAAGAGAGGAAGGCGCTGTTGACATCGATATGGAACACATATCTGTCCATTCCTACAGGAACTGGAAGATCCGCCATTTCTGAGTTTCCACG
Source organism: uncultured Lachnospiraceae bacterium (assembly GCA_910576815.1). Taxonomy (GTDB): domain Bacteria; phylum Bacillota; class Clostridia; order Lachnospirales; family Lachnospiraceae; genus UBA3282. The sequence continues at coordinate 8,169 of CAJTKA010000058.1, read as the reverse complement.
CTGTAACGCATCTCCAGGGTCTTACAAACGTTCCCCAGCCTGATCCTGCATACAAACTGCTTCTCCCGCACGCCCACATACTTCTTCTCGTCTCTGGACACCACCTGCTCGATTCGGTACAGTTTCACCTCGTGCTCCTCTGTCTCCAGACGAAACCACAGCGGTGTCATCTTTCCGTCACGGTCTGTCAGCGACATCATCTGTATCGGGATATTTGCCTGCCCGTCCGCCAACATTCCCTCTTGCAGCATCTCTTCCATTCCCTTCACCTCCTCCCTGGCGTTACATGTAATTTTATTTTAACAAACATATGTTCTGGTGTAAAGATGAAAATTTTTCCTGTCAGTTACTTTTAAATATAACATATTGGAGATTTTCACATCAATGATTTGCCGGACGTTTTAGAGATTTATTCTACTTTTCAAATATAAAATTTCTACTTTTCATAATAGCGTTGTGCTATATTTATGGAATCAGGTAAAAAAGGAGTTTGTGCTGAATCATACCTTAGACTTTACAACAGGCGACCCCAAAAAGCTGATCCTCCGCTTTTTCTTCCCACTGCTTTTGACAAATGCCCTACAGCTACTCTATTCGTTTGCCGATACGGATACATCCTGTTCGGCGGATTATTTGCCACGATCTCTTACAATATGTGCGCCGGCATCCTGCGTTCACTGGGCGACAGCCGGACACCTCTGAAAGCAATCGTCGTATCGTCGGTCATGAATATCGTCCTCAATTCGGTATTCATTTTTATCTGCCATTCGGGGGTCGGCAGTGTTGCTGTGGCAACGATCATTTCCCAGATTTTCTCAGGGGCGATCTGCTTTCATAAGCTGGGAAAAACAGAATGTGTCGCCTTATCAAAAGCAGACTTTGTACCCGACAAAGCCATGTATGGCGTACTCCTAAAAAACGGCGTGCCTATGGCTTTCATGAATTCCATCACGGCAGTCGGCTGCATTGTGGTGCAATATTTTGTCAACGGTCTTGGCGTTGCCTTTACCTCGGCATATTCCGCCTGCAGCAAATATTTGAATATGTTTATGCAGCCCGCCTCGACAGCAGGTCTGGCAATGTCTTCCTACACCAGCCAGAACTACGGTGCCAAGCGCTTTGACCGGATCATAAGCGGTTTGAAGGTATGCCTGGTAATCTCAGCTGTCACCTATGTGATATTCGGTTCCATGATGGTCTTTTTGCCAAGACAACTGGCTTCGCTCATACTAAACGGCAGCGAACAGATCGGCCATGCCGTACAGTTCCTGCCCCTATGCGGCATCATGATATTTGCCGTAGATATCCTTTTTGTGATCAGAAGCGGCGTACAAGGCATGGGATTCCCTTTCATGCCCATGCTCTCGGGTATCGCGGAAATGCTGCTGAGAATCAGTGCAATCACCCTGCTGACCGGTCAGATCGGATTTCGCGCCACCGCGATGGCGGAAATATTCGCTTGGATCGGCGCTCTCATCGTCAATGCCGCGGCATTTATCGTGGTATTCAAACGCGAAAAGGCCGCAAACGAAAAAGCCGCGGAGCCTTATTGCGAACAAAAGACCTGATAACCACCATCACAGTGATTATCAGGTCTTTCCTATCGGAGTGACAAGACTTGAACTTGCGGCCTCTACTTCCCTAAAATTTCCCGTCACTTCTTAAAAACCTGTAAAAATAAGGCTTTTCCAGCTTTCCTTGCGAAATGTACCCTAATTTGTACCCTAGTTTATGCTATCAGACGATAGGTTTCGGAAAAAGGTATTCCACCTATGTTTTATAGCTATATTATAGCACATTTACGGTTCGGAGTCAAAATAATTTCTATATTATGATATTTTCTCCGCATCTTCCCTTGTCTCATAAGTATTTGCCAAATAAATATATGGTATGCCACTTTTGTCTTTAATCCTAAAGTTTCTGTAATATTCTTTATCATCAACTTTTATTTTCAATCTATGACTGATATTATCAATCTCATAAATCATCCCCTCAAACAGTGTCGCTGGCAATATCATATAAGCATCCGCCACGTCAATTTCTTTATGTACGATGGGTAAATTCCTGAAATGAATGTTCCCCAGTTCAAAATTGACTCTATATAAATCTCCTGTAGAACTTCCGCCCACTCCATTCAAATTAACTGTTTGGTTTTCTTTAATTGCACCTTTAAGTTTCAAAGGAATTACCCCTTTCAACCACATCGGCAATGTCGCACCGGTATCAATTAAAACCCTGCAATTCTGAAACCACGGCAATACGATAACAGGACTGTTTTCTCTTGTATCTAAATTATATGTTTCTTCTTTTAGCATAGCGTCAACACTCCTACATTTACTTTGCTTCCCGTAGTATACCAGCACATAATGTCCTCTGCGCCCGATACCTGTAAAGCAAGTAATTCTTCCGGAGTTTTATCTTCTGGTGTGTAAACTACTTCCGCTGATTCTATTGTTACACCATCATTGTTTACATATTTAATGTTCGTGATCCCTATACTTTGATTAGGATATTTTTCTGCCATCTGCTCTCTTGTTAATCGCTTTGCCATATAGGGTCGGTCCCCTTTCTATCTATATTTCTTTTATTATACTGCAAAATACTTGAAATTACAATTCTTCGGCTCCTTAGAACTGATTACAATGTGATTTCCATCAATCCGTCCAATCATATTTCAATAATTGCTCCGCCATATTTTTCTATATATCCATCCAGTTCACTTTCCTTTACCAATAATTTCTTCCCGATTGTCACTTTCGGAAAATCCTTCCTTTGAAATAACTTATAGGTATTCGTTTTTCCCAAACGCAATACATCCGATACTTCTTTCACTGTTAAGAATTTCTCCATACTTCCCCTTTCCACCCTGCTATATTATCTTTTTCTCTCCTGCACCTGCTTCTATCTGAAAAACCTGATCTTCCCGATCACCGGCAGTTCCTTCTCCTGCCCATTCACCACATTTATGATCCCGGCCAGCGCAAGCACCGGGAACACCAACGCCACATAACCGACGATCCTCACTATCACATAAAGCCGCCACGATACCATCAGGACCATTGCCGCCAGAGCTGGTACATGATGCCGTACAGGATCTCCGCCGCGAACAGGGTGACACCCTGTCCCAGATGGTATCTGACAAACTGTGTTTTCCTCTCCATAAAGAACGGCACCGCCGCCAGAATCCCAAGGTAGGCCATTGCCGCCAACAGCTTCTCGTTCCTGCTGTCTCTGTTATCTCTTTCATCCATACTCACATTCTTCTGCATTGTTTTCTTCCCCTCTCTCTTAAAGCAAGGCAGCGCCGGGGACGCCCTTTCGCGTTTCCCCGGTCTGCCGTTAAAAATTCTAATGTCTCACATTGTGTACCGTATTCCGGGACGGCATGACCGCCCCTTGGCTCTGACCCCGGTACGGGAATATCCAAGCCGCCTACGGCTCCATAAGCGCCATGATACCGACGGCAGGTGGCGGCAGTTGACGAAGCTGCCCAAGCCTTGCCCTCCGTATCCCCCTTTGACCCTGCGGTACGGGATATGCTGGTCCTCCTTTACTGGCGGTGCATGACGGTCCCGGCGCAGCCACGCGCCGGTCACAGACCCTCCGGGTTGCCGCTCGTGCCTTTGATGTCATCTTGTTTGACGGGGCGGAAGGCGAAAGGGAAATGCTCCCTCCCCGTCCGCACCCGCAGGCAGTCGTCGCGCCCGTGCCTGAGCCGCCTGCCGTTTTCATCCGGCAGCCCCACACAGCAGGAGAAACTTGGATACTGGATATGAACAGGCACCCCTGTTGTTTGTCAAAGTCCGATGGGAATCCGAAACTCCCCTTATACTATTAGCCGTTTGCTCCTGCCGCTTGGTCCGCTTTTTCGGAAAAATTTTAATTTTCTTCCCGCAGGATATTTCTCAGCTTGTCAAGGACCTCCTTATGCCTGCGGCGCAGGGTGGTCTTTGCCACATGGAGCGCATCGCTGACCTGCCGCTCCGTCTTTTCAAGGAAGTAAAGCTCCTCGATCAGTTCACGCTCCTTCTCCGTCAGTTTCCCTAATGCCTGCTCCAACAAAAGCGACCGGACGGTCTGTTCCTCCATGCTGCCGTAAGAGGCAAACTGCCTGTGCCGCTCCATGAGCCGTTCATAGGAATCCTCACGCCCCGGCACTACCGTGACTTCTCCCGTCTGCGGGTCGATCGTCACGCGCTCTGCTTTCAGGTCTTTCATAAAATACCGCTCCTTGCGCTCACCTTTGTAATACTCCCGGTACACCTCCTCGCTCACCCTGACCCGTTTCCCTTCTATATGCAGATAAAACTTTCTCTCTTTCATACGCACCTCCGTGATCTGACTGTTTCTGTTGACAGATTTCAGATCCCGCAGGCGGGGCGCGGACGGAAAGAGGATGCGGCATTTCCCGTACACAAAAAAATCGCCGCGCCCGGTAAAAACTACCAGACGCGGCAATGCAGGCACTACAGATTTGTTTCCGTTCCCTGTGACCTTTCAGCGGCAAAGCACTCTCCCATATCCCATCCATATTTGCATTTCATTACTGCAAATATGAAACTACATTCTGTCATCTTTCTGTCGGGACAATGCTTCGTTTATTTTTTTATATTTTATTTTTCTGAGTACACGCTATGTCCTGCCATACCGGCAGGAGGAATGTCTCACTCCCGGTAACAGTAACCGACACCGCGGACATTCACGATCCCCGCCGCAGCCCCGGACACGGTCTCCAGCCTGCGGCGGATTCTTTTTATGCAGGAGTGCATGATGCTCTCCGCAAAATCCCCTTCCTTCTTCCACACTTTATAAAAAAGCTGCTCATAGGTGAACACCCTCCCCGGGCAGGAAACAAGCGTGAGCAGCAGGTCAAACTCCCTGCGCGGGAAAAAGAGTTCCCTGCGGTTGACAAAGACCTTCCTGTATTCCGGGATGATGCACAGCCCTTCCCCGGACGGTTCACATCCAATGTAGCCATAGCAGGGATTCCACTCCGTGTAGCTGCGGATCAGCGCATGGACGCTTGCCATGCCCTCCTCCGGCCGTGCCGGGCATTGTATGTATTCATCCGCCCCGCTCTCCAGCACGGCGATCTTCTCCATGCCGTCATACCAGTTGCGTATGACGAGGATCGGGACATTGCTGACCCGCCTGACCGTCCTGACCGCATCCATGACATCCACCCTGCCATAGATCAGCACCAGCGAATACCCTGTGCCTCCATCCAGTTCCTTTGCCGCTTTCCTTATGCTCTCCGCATAGCAGGGACATACCCCGCCGCAGGTCCATCCCCGCTTCCGTTCCGGCGCCGTCAGACTGTCATATCCAATGACAAGCATCCTCTCCCTCATTTGTTTTCCCCCTTTACACTTCCACATTTCTTTTCCGTCAGAAATGTACTGCAACATGAAAGGCAGCGATAAATTTTCTTTTATCCCTGCCTTTCCATCCTTTATTCCATATGAGTCTTTTTCCCTTGATCCACACCGTATCGGGCGTTTTCGCAAGCAATGGATTGGGATATCCTTTCGGATATCCCAATCACCGCTCCGCCGCCTGCGGCGGCTCGCTATGCTTGTTGGGGGCACCCCAAACCCCAGCTCAAGAACACCGCTTATCATTTTCACCCTCCAATGGCTTCCATTTATGTTTTTTATACCGCAGTATTTGTTCCAAGACTTTACTCCCCAAGACTATACTCGTAACACAGCTCAGCACAACCAGAGCAGACTCCCGTTCCCACGCAATACAGAATCCCATCACAACCAATAATATGGCTAAAACCACCCATACTACAAAAGAATATACTATACTTTCCATTTCCTTCTGCTCCCATTTCGCTTCCAGTCCTATTCCAAGCGTTTCAGGGCGTTACCCCGTCATTCCACTTCTCGGAATATCAGTTAGAAAGGCTGTTGCCTTTCCGTCACTTTTACCTCTTTGCAGGAAAATCCTACGCAAAGTTTATATGCGACAACGTGTCGCTGCACTATCAAAGGGAGCGAGGCGTGCGCCGCAGCTAATAAGTATGCTCTTTGCGGTCTTCCCTGTTGCTACTTGTCAAGGACGTATTCATCATTTTTCATCGCTTTTTCTTGGTCTGCCCTGTTTCCCATGCTCTAAATCATGGAGAATGACACGCTTTAACTTATCCTTTACATTTTGGGTACTCGTATCAGAAAAATGTACCTCGACTAAATACCTTGTCTTGTCAATTTTCTGTTGCAAACAGGGCGTTAATCGCCCTGTGGTGTTGGTCTGAATGTTGTCGCTCATATTCCTCCTTTGGGGCGCAAAAAAAGACGCATGGTTTACAAATTTACTGTTCCATGCGCCTTTACGCTGTTATTTTGATATTAAATTGTTCTGTTAATTACGCCAACTGCATAATCTCGGCTTCAATTTCTTTTGCGTCTTCCAATGTTAATTTTGGGAAAAAACTTGGTATTTCTTCTACCGAAATTCTCCCATTTTTTAGCATTATCCTTGCATTTTCCCTTGCTTCGTCTGCACGTTCACTCTTGATAAACGATTTCATTATCTGTTCTTCATCAAATAAACTCATCATAATCGTCACAACCTCCTTTTCCCTATCAAACAAATACTCCCTTAAAACATTCCTGTCTTTACATATGCGAATCGTTTCCGTAACTGCCTTTTGTGTCATTCCATGCTGTTTTGTCTGCTCATTAAAAACTTTGCAGAAAATAATGTACTGATTGATAATGTCATCTGTATCGCTTTCATAGATAACCTTTGCTTTTACCTCAATATCTATATCCGCGCCCTCAAAAAATTCTTTAGACAAAGATATTTTATCGGGTTTTCGTCCTTTGTTTCCTGTAAAAATCACATAGAGTTCAGGCTTCGGCATTTTCACTTTCTTGCTTTTGTAATAGTTTTGGCTGGTACGTTGAAAATATTCGTGATAACTTTGCGCCAAATACAGCAAAACTCTTACTAAAATATTCATTGTCCATGTAGACTGTGCTTCTATAAGAATCATCAGCTTATTGTTGACAATAAAGCCTAAGTCATTATACAGATTGTCGGTCAGCACATTTTCTATTGTTACATCAGTTAGGGAATCCTCTGTCGCTGTGGTGTCCTCTGGGTGGAGCGTCTTATACAGTTTTAGCAGATAACTCTTGTTCTGAAAAAGGTCAAGGAATACGCTGTTTTTTGCGGTACGCTTTGCCATGACTTCCTCTATCTGTTTTGTATCGTCCTGCACTTTAACACCTCGATTTCTTAAAATCCGTGGCACAAGATACAATATAATCTACTCCTGCCACACTTCAATTATACAAAAAAAGTCCTGTATTTACAATGAAATTCATATGAATTTTTCATATACTAAATTTCCTTGTCAACCGCCTGCAAATTTATCATAGCAATTATTTGGTTCTGCATATCCTCAACAGTTTCTATCCTAATTCTGCCTATATTTTTTCTTGTCATTTCAAAATCTATATCGGGAAACAATCTTTCACAAAAACTATTTGTTTCGGGAGATGCCCCCATTAAAGCTGTTACAAGCGAATTAGTGTCAAACTGTTCCAACACTTCTTTCAGTTCCTTTTCAGAAATTGTTGAAATCTGCTCAAAATCAGTTATCCGCTGTGACTGTACCTTTGGTTCTAATATGTCATTTATTGTGATGTCATATAATTTAGAAATTTTCAATAAAATTTCTAAGTCGGGAATAGTCGTTCCCGTTTCCCATTTTGATACTGCCTGCCTTGATATGCCTAATTCTTTTGCTAAATCATCTTGTGTGTAGTTGTTGCTTTTACGCAAAAACTGTAAATATTTCGATATAATATTCATATTCATAAAAATCACCTCGTTGCCATTATAAAGTATATGGCAATAAGAATAAAGAGTTTGGTAAGTGCTAAAAAGCAAATACCAGTTGCATATTATTTTACAATTCTTCCTCCCTCCGCTTAGTTTTGTTTTGTTGCTTATTATGCTGTCGGCTCTCGTTCTGAAGCTCCCTCTCAAGGTTCTTTTTGTTGTAGCTGATTACCTCGGCATACGCTAATTCTGTGGCGGTCTTGGTCTGCTCTTTGCCGATACTGTCATATTCAGACTGCAAAGACTGTATCTCGGCTTTCCACTGTTTCGGCGTTATCTTCTCGCCATTCTGTAAAAGGCTCTGCATAC
>CAJTKA010000057.1 GCA_910576815.1 uncultured Lachnospiraceae bacterium | reverse complement strand
CTTTGCCGCCGAACAACGGTTTTTTTTATTTTCCGTTGGGCGGTTTTATCATTTTACTGCAACAGTTCATTTTGTAAAAATCTTTTGATATAAGGTGTGCTTTCTTCGGTTATAGAAGGCATGAACGCCATATATCTACATTTTTGATAGCGTTCCTTATCCATAATGAAGTCATATCCCATAACACATTTAGGATTGCAGTCATTAGGATTCACAAGGCGTTTGCAGACAGACGCTTTTGCAATTTCTTTTTTCATCTTTGCCGGAAGCGTATCTAAAAACCCCATGTACTCATTAAGATGCTGTGGGAAAATTCTAATCTTTATTCCCGTTTTTCTGCAAACGAAAGTAGCTAATGTCTTTTTTGTATCCCGAAAAAGATAGGAAACAGTAAAACCGCTTTTAGCTGTTTTGATTTCACGTTTGCAGTTGCTATCCAGAAGAAAATTATTTATATCTTCTACAAGATTTCTGCTTGCACCGGTAGTCTCTAAAAATTCATCATAATTTTTGTCTATCATGTTGTAACCTCATATTTTTCTGATTGGCAGCCAAACTTCATATTGCATATTATTAGGGTCAGGGTTTAGATAAACCTCTATATCAGGAGCATTGGCAAATTCAAATCCAGAGGTTGGAAGCCATTCTGTTATGATGCGTTGTTCCAATTCTTGAATGGATATCCCTGTACCAGTTCCGCTAAAAATAGCCCATGTACAAGCAGGAACAATATATTCATCTAAGGAATTGTCGATTTCAGCGGAGGAAGATACCGCTATAAAATATTGCCAGTCCTCTTCGTCATTGCACACGCTTACACCCAAGACACCCATAGGCTGATTATTCATAAGCAGTGCAATTTTTTCTAATGTGCCGTTTACAGCTGCATTTTGCCACATTTGCGGTACGGCTGCGAAATTGTTTTCTATTTCCTTATCCAGCGGATGAGATACTCCCACAATGCGAAAGGCTGCTTTTTCTTCAATGCGATAATTCAATTCCTCTACTCCTTTTACAGTTATTTTAAAGCTGATAGGGGGATAAGACTTCATAGGAACGCCTCCTTTCTTTGCCATTGATGGCGCTATGCCATGCACATTTTGAAATGCCCTATTAAATGCAGTCGGGGAAGAATACCCATATTTCATACCAATATCAATAATTTTTTCAGTTCCGCTTTGCAGGTCAATAGCGGCTAAAGACATTCGCCTGCGACGGATATATTCCGAAAGCGGAATACCTGCCATATATGCAAACATTCTTTGAAAGTGGTATGTAGAGCAACATGCTATGCGCGCAAGTTCATCATAACTTATTTCTTCTGCAAGGTGTTCCTCAATATAAGAAATTGTTTTATTCAGTTTTTCTATCCATTCCATTTTTTTACTCCTTTCCGGTGACAATTATATTTCTTTGGATTGATTATTTCCTCTCTTTTCATGCACAAAAAAGAGAGTGTCAGAAGTTTATATTTGCTTTTTTTGCTTGATTGCATAAATCACGGACTTTTAATGTATATAATTTATCATCTTTGATAAAGTGTGTACCGCATTGCCTAAACTCAAAGTGTACATTATGGAAAATACATTGCTCCCGGATCTGTAATACCCAGTCATAGTCAAGCAGCCTTGCGTTTTTATCAGATTCTCCGCCGACAACAACTAATTCTATATCGTGCAAATATGCAGAGAGATTGACATTCTCAATCAATGGCTGGCAAATAATATTTTTATGCCTAATAGGAAGGCTGGAAAAAATGTCTAATCGGTAATCGGCATTTTCTTGATTTTCAACCGTACAGCCAACCGTAACATTTTCGTACCCACTTTCCCAATCATGCGGAACACAATCCAAAAATCTTTCAATTCTTTTTGTCAGAAAGAGAAAATGTAAGTCGGAGCGTTCCCGTATCATTTCCCAGCATTCAGTACGCCATTTATCTGCGTCCTCTATCAAGAAGTCTGATGAAAAACATACATAAACCATTTGCCCCGATTTTATTTTGTAAGTTCCATTTTTGTTTTTTTCAATAGGGTCATAAAATTTTTCGGTTTGCTTAATAATGTTTGTGTCAATCCCCTTTTTATAATCTCCCTTATGTATGTAGCAAAATTTGCAGCCTGTACTGTAACGATGACAGCCACGCCAAGGATTCCATATCGCCATTTTTATCCTCCAATCTACTATTCTATATAATTTTATACGGATTTAGATAAAAGTGCAACTATGTGAATAAGTCAAAAACAAAACTCCGCTCATACACGCCGCCGTTTCTTTCTATCACCTTTCTTGACGCCGTATTTTCCCTTTCCACGGAAATTTGAAGTTCTTTCATCCCCGACTCTTTTGCTGTCTCGATAAGTTTACATAACATTTCTGTCGCATACCCTTTCCTTCTCTCAGACGGGCGCACACTGTACCCACAATGCCCCAGGTCTTTCAAAAAATCATTCAGCGTATGCCGCAGATCGATGATCCCGACGATCCTTGCATCATTTTCTCTGACTGCAAAGAAGGTGTCGGTAACGACCCATGTTTCGCTTACCGTTTTCGGGTCAGTGTTTCGTGTTACGTCAGTCAGCCATTCCTCATAGCTTTCCGTCTTGTCAAGCAGCTCGCTCCCGTAGATAATCTTTTCGCCCTGCTGAAAATGCTCCTCGCGGTAAGCAAGCGCTTCTTCTTTCAGTTCTAAAGTCGGTCTTACCAAAATAATATCATTTCTCATAGTTTCCTCCATGCCAAAGTATTTCAATCTTCCTTCCATGTCAAAGTTTTTTCAATCTTTCTTCAGCAAAAGTCTTTTAATTTCCCCAACGATCTGTTGCGGAATCTTTTGATCTGTTTCCATCAACTTACTGTACATTCGCACCCCCTGATAGGCAAATACGAGCATATGAAAAACGGCTTCCGGATTGACACGCTGAAATTCATTCGTGCCGATTCCATAGTTGATCAGTGCTACCCACACTTCCTTTGCGATTTCATACTGTTTTTTCACAGAATTATCCTCTTTGGAAATCGCGGGATTGCTATAGAACTCGTAAATGGCAAGGCTGATGGAATTTTCGTCGTCCGACATTTCCTCTGCATATTTCGCAAGAAGCTCCTCCAGAATCACAGCCGCCGGGATATGCTGCTGCATCTTCGTAAATACTTCGCTTCTCTGCCTGTCAGAAAAGTCATTGACAATCTCCAAAAAAATCTGTTCCGTACTTTCATAATGGCGGTATAGTCCGCCGCGGCTAAGTCCTGTCGCTTCACAGATATCTTTCATGGTAACTTCCTTAAATCCCTTTTCCGCGAACAGGCGATATGCCTTCTCCCGAATGTCCTGCCTTGTCTTGTCACCTTTTTGGCTCATTCTTTCCTCCATGCCGGAAGCCCTTGCTATCTAAAAAAGCAAAAGGTCTGTTATCTGCCAAAATAATCTGATAAAATATCTTACGAAAGGAGCTATCATCATGCGCAAAAAACACTTATCTGCCACTCTGTTCCTCCTTCTGCTCTTGTCTGCCTGTTCTTCCACAGGCAACGAGCAGAAAGCGCAGGCGTCACACCGCTATCAGGAAATCTACGCGCAGGCCGTCACGGAAAACACAAATGAGAATGCGCTGTTTTCCCTCATCTTTCTGGACGATGACGACATCCCGGAACTGATGGCCTACGACAGCTATTATCTGACTTATTCCATTTATACAGTAAAGGATGACGCCCTCTTTTGTCTGGCGGACACCCTCGACACGGTAGAGCTGACTTATTACGAACGCACGGGGATCTTGTGTGAATTTGCACGCTGGAACGGCGGCGGCGATGAGGGCGGTTACGGGCGCTCTTATTATCGGGTCGGTCATGACCGTACGCTCACCGACGACGATACGCCTATTCTGAACTATGTCTACAATGCCGTCTATGACGAAAATGATGTCTATACAGGCGAAGGCATTACCGAATATTTTTCCATGGGTGAAGAAACGGACGAAGCGTCCTATGAAAAATCAGCGGAAAGTCTGGGGATTTCTGATAGCGAAGAAAGAGCCTGCTCGGAGAATGCCCTCGGCAAAGAAGAAATGCTTACCCTCCTATCTGAAACCTAAAATCGCAGTCAAAAATTTGAAATTCCCGACGCATGCCTTTGCAAAAAATCTGGCATGAAGGTAATCAGGCAAATTTCTGTTTGCTTAAGTTGGAATTATGGTAAGCGGGATCGTTGGTCACATCCTGACTGAACCAGTCAAGCATCTGGAACGCCTCCGCCGTTTCCTGATCCGGGAACTCCACCTCCGCTATGACCAGCGGAGCAAAAGGCGGTTCAAAAATATCCAGTTCTACAGACAGACTGATCTGGTCAATTTCTTTTCCCGCAAATGACAAGCGTGTCATATCGAATGTCGGTTCCTGAATCGGTATCACATAGCGTCTTTTGCTGATCACATTACCGTCTGCTTTATCTCGCAGATGATAGTAAGACGCCTCATTTAAGGGGAGGTTATACTCCTCTCTGGCAAGCAGCCCCTTCCCCTTATAAGTCATATAAAAGGAATCGTCCTCGCGGCGTACCCTGACAACCGGGTCGGTATTTAAATAAGCCTGTTCGATGATATGACAGGGATAGGTTTCCAGATCATCAGGCAGTTTGGTTACGGTAAATTTGCGTTCTATTTCCATGGCTACATCCTCATCCCGCGCAGGGTCCCGTAGAATCCCGCACCACAAGCTCTGCTGGAAGAATGATCTGCTGGTGTTCTTTGCGCTCCGCAATCACCTCCAGAATCATTTTTCTGGTTTCCGGGTTGATATCCGGATGGTTGTTGATTGCCCTGGAGACCGTACTGATACCCACGCCGCATTCTTTCGCTATGTCCTTGATCGTAATCTCCGCCATTTGCATCCCCCGCCGTACATAATCTATTTGGGGGCAGAACCATCCTTTCGCATCCTGCCCCGCCAAAATCGTCTGCTCCCTAATCCTTCTTTGCCGGCCTTCCTGCCGATTACCTGACTCTGCCGTAGAGTTTCGACATCTCCAGTATTCTTGCCGCCAACTCCTCGGTAAACTGCCCGGGCAGCATCCGCCACTTCCAGTTCGTCCCCAGCGTGGAAGGCATATTCGTTCTTGCCTCTGTCCCAAGCCCCAGATAATCCTGCATCGGGATCACGCAGGTATCTGACACGCTGGCCATGGCCGCTCTGATAAAGGCCCACTGGATCTCCTTCGTTGATTTGATGTTCAAATACTGCTTCGCAAAAGCCTTGTCCCTGCGGTTGAGCTTTTCATACCAGCCCAGCGTCGTATCATTGTCATGCGTCCCCGTATAAACGATGCTGTTCGCAATATAGTTGTGCGGCAAATAGTCGCTGTCCTCGCGGGAATCAAAGGCAAACTGCAGAATCTTCATGCCGGGATATCCGGTCTTCTTTACCAGTCTAATGACCGACTTGGTCAAAAATCCAAGATCCTCCGCAATCACCGCCTTTTTCCCAAGCTTCGCCTTCATAGTCTGAAAAACATCGTAACCGGGGCCTTTTTCCCAATGCCCAAACTCCGCCGTGGGATCGCCGTAAGGGATCGAATAATACTCGTCAAATCCTCTGAAATGATCGATCCTCACCACATCATAAAGTTTATAGCAGTAGCCGATGCGCTCCATCCACCACTCGTAATCCGTCTCTTTATGGTAGTCCCAACGGTAGAGCGGATTGCCCCAAAGCTGTCCCGTCGCGGAAAACGCATCGGGCGGACACCCCGCCACCGCCACAGGCGTCAGCGTCTCATCCAGCTGAAACAATTCGGGACTTGCCCAGGTATCCGAGCTGTCAAAGGCCACGTAAATCGGGATATCCCCGATGATGTCAATCTTCTTCCCATTCGCATACTCTTTGAGCGCAAACCACTGCTTGGCAAACAGATACTGCTGGAACTGATAAAAAGCCACTTCCTCCGCATACTTCTCGGCATATTTCTTCATCGCCGCCGGCTTTCGGAGTTTGATGTCTTCATCCCACTCTGCCCAGCTCTTGCCGCCGAAAGCATTCTTCACCGCCATGTAAAGGGCATAGTCTTTCAGCCAGTAAGCATTCTCCTCCACAAACTGCCGATACGCCTCGTCCTTCTCAATATGGCTGTTTTGGAAGGCCTTCTTTAACACCTTGAACCTCGACAGATAGATTTTCTCATAATCGACATAGGCGTCGTCATCTCCGAAATCATACTGCTCGCAATCCTTTTCCGTCAGCCAGCCTTCTTCGATCAACGACTCCAAATCGATATAATAAGGATTCCCCGCAAAAGTGGAGAAAGACTGATAGGGAGAATCCCCATATCCCGTAGGACCAAGCGGCAGAATCTGCCAATAAGACTGGCCCGCTTTTTCTAACAGATCGATAAAGCTATATGCCTCTTTGGAAAACGCACCAATCCCATATTTTGAAGGGATAGCGGAAACAGGCAGCAAAACACCGCTTTTTCTCATAACATCCACATGTCCTTTCCTGTCAACCATTCCGAATCCGCTCGGAAATCGATTTCTATACGAATTTTACTCCTTTTTGGGGAAAATAGCAAGCCTGTTTAGCGCAGAGAATGCCGTATTTCAGGCATTCTCTTAGATGAAAGAGATTTGCAAAGCAAATCTAGAAGTTCTTGGCGTCCCGTCCAATGGCGGGACGTCTTTAGAACTTCTTTTCATCTACCCTTTGACCGCACCCGCAGCCACGCCCTTGATGATATACTTCTGGCAGGACAGATAGAAAATGATGACCGGAATAATACTCATCAGGATCAGCGCCATCGCCGCGCCCAGATCCACCGTGCCATAGCTTCCTTTCAGGTACTGGATGTGAATAGGGATCGTACGGTATTTATTGATACCAAGCACCAGCACCGGCAGCAGATAATCGTTCCACACCCACATGATTTCCAGGATCCCCACAGAGATCATGGTCGGCTTCAGCATCGGCACCACCTGGAAGAAGATACGCACCGGGCCGCAGCCGTCGATGGAAGCTGCGGTCACTACCTTTACCTCTACGCCGGTCTATGCCTAACCAAATGTTTTGCAATAGGAGATTGTGTTTTGCAATCATTTTTGCTGTTTTAGATAGAAATGGCTCAGACAATTTATGCACTTTTCACAAGCGAACGGTCTCTGTGCATGGTTTAAGAAATGGCTTCTCCTTCCTCTCCCGCGCGCTGCCACTCGTTTTCCTGCAAAAAGGCCAGAAAATCATTTTCCGGAAGCGGTTTTGAGAAATAGTAGCCCTGGATATAATCGATGGCCAGCTCCTCCATCGCCAGATACTGCTCTTTGGTCTCGATTCCCTCTGACACGATCTTCAGTTTCATACCGTGAATCATCTGCATGGCCGCGTTCAGCACATACTTTGCCTTCTCGTCCCGGAAAAAGGCCTGACTCATATCACGGTCAAACTTCACGATATTGACCGGCATATCCACGATATAATTCAAATTCGACTGCCCTGTACCGAAGTCATCCAGCGAAAAGTATACGCCGTACTCCATCAGCTTGCGCATATTCTCCAGCAGTGTCTTTTTGGCCGCCATGGAAGCGGACTCCGTGATCTCCAGATTGATATATTTGGGATTGATCTGGTGCTTCTCCATAATGGCTATATAATCATCCGCCAGCTCCGGATAGCCGCACTGGATCACGGAAAGGTTTACCTCTATATAATGCAGGCCGTACTGCTCCAGACTCTCTCTGGTAAAGAAACGACACACTTTGTCAAATACGATCTCACCCAGCGGCAGGATCTTGCCGTTTGCCTCCGCCACGGAAATAAATGAACCCGGCGGCACCAGCTTTCCCTCCTCGTCCCGCATACGAACCAGAGCTTCCGCACTCACAAACTTCTTTTCCCTCGTAGAAAAAATGGGCTGATAAAAGACCTCGATCCGATCTTCCCGCATGGCGTCCTCAAGCATCTTTTCCATGCGCTTCTCCTGACGCATCTGATCCACAAACGTCTGATCCACCCGTCTGAAATTAGACGTGCCGTGATCGCGGCTTTTCCATCTCGCGTACTGCATCAGGGAAATCATCTCCTGGTAATCATTGACCAGTGTGGTATCCGGCATATAAGTAAACTCTATCTGCGCCATGCCGCCGAGTTCTCTTCTCCCATACTCCACGAAACTCCGCACTTTTTCCACGGTATTCTCTACATCTTCCATCGATTCAAAGATCAGCCATACCTCATCATCCGCCATCTTAAAGACTTTGGTATGCGCAAACTTCGGCAGTCTTTTGGCAAAGGCCAGCATCACCGCCTGCTCCCTGGCCCCGTCGTCCGCCTGACTTAAGCCCAGATTCCACCAGACCGACATCACCGAAAATGTTTTCTTCGTATTATAGAGCTTTTTTGCATAAAACAAAAGCGCGTCGTGATTGTACATCCCCGTCACGCGATCCGTCAGGTATTCCGGGTTCTCCAGTCGGAAAAAAATAATCAGCACACCCATCGCGCCCGCATAGCCCACAAGCAAAAGTTCGTTATTCAAAAACTGCGTCACCGCCGCCGCAGACCACAATCCCATCCACAGCAGGATCACCTGCGTCCTTCGCGGATTTCCCTGTTTGCGTTTGCGAACGGTAAAAATGACATTGGAAAGGATAAAGCTTCCCGCAAAGACATAGGTTGAGAGGACCGACGGTCCTGCCGTATACACCACTCTGCCCATCCTATAAACGCCCAGCGACAGACTGGCAATTACAATACATTCTACAAAAAAGGCGCCGCAGCCGATGGCCACGATCTTCCAATACTTTTTCTGTCCGCCGTACACATCAGCGCACTCATACAAAAAGCCCAGCAAAGCCACCAGCACGATCGTCATCAAATAGGTTTTGCAGATCGCATAGACAAGAAGTCTGTGCTCCTTCATGATCCTGACGATCGCCCAGATGGAAAGCATATCAAAAAAGATACAAAGAAGCATCCCCGACATCAGTATCTGAAACGCGATCTGCGTCCCCAGACGGAGCGATTTGTATTTTGCATAAAACATGATCATGATCACAAGCAATATCACGCCGCATACCTGCGCCTGTATATTCATAGTTACCTCCATGCCGAAGCTTTTTGCTTTCTATCACCTTACTTACAACATATATCGGCTGATCTGACAAGCCTCATAATCACAGAAACGGAATCATCTCCCGCACCGACGAAAAGATCAGGTGCGGCTTCACCTCGGATGCCTCTGCATCCTCCATTCCCGCCTCGCCGCTGAGGACGAGTACACTTTTCAACCCATGGTTTTTGCCTGCCGCAATATCCGTATACAGGCGGTCTCCCACCATGGCGATACGGCTCCGTTCTGTTTTGACCCGTGTAGTCAAATATGCGATGATGTCCTCGTTTGGCTTGCCGATCACCCGGTCGGGAAAGCGAAACGCCGAGGCGTGGATAAAGGCGTGGATCGCTCCCGCATCCGGGATAAAACCGTCCTCCGTGGGGCAGTTATAATCGGGATGAGTTGCCAGGTAAGGCAGCCCTTCACGCACAAAGTCACAGACCTTACACATTTTCCCATAATCGAGTGACGTGTCAAAGGCGGTCACCACCACTTCGGGATCTTCGTCCTCCAAACCGATGCCCGCCTGTGCAAACTCCTCCCGCAAAAGTTCATTTCCCAGAAGGAAGACCTTTTTGCCCGCAAAGTTTTGTTTGAGATAATGGATCGTGGCCTGCCCCGAGGTAACGATTTTTTCCTCCCCCACAAAAAGGCCCATCCGTGCCAGTTTCTCCACATAAACCGCCGCGTTTTTAGAGGAATTGTTGGTCACAAAAACATAACTTCTCCCGGTGGCTTCGATGCGTTCAAGAAACTCTCTGGCACCGTCGATCCAGCTCTCCCCCAGATAAATCGTGCCGTCCATATCCAGGGCAAAGCAGTCGATCTGTGATAGAATCCCTTCCGGATCTGTATTCCTGTGGGGAAGCTTTGTCTGCATCGTGTGATTCCTCCATTACCAGCGTAAAGAAACGTGTATAAACGTGTATAAATAAGTATAACATTTACTTCCCGTTCTCTGCAATACTCTGATGTGCTGTTTCCAACTCCCTGCTCTTTCGATAGCCGTCCTCTATGATCCTTTCGATCGCCTGCATAAAAATATCCTTTGCCTGTTCGTCGTTTTCGGTCTTTTCTTTGCTGTATTTCTGGGCATGGCACTCAAACAGGGCAACCTCGCTTTTCATGCTCTCAGCCAGATTTCTGTAATTCTGCATTTTTTCCGAAAACTTAAAATGTGCCATCATACCTGCCGTTACGGTGGCGATCAGCGTGATCACGGGAACCACCAGGTCGAGTGACGGATACTTCGCCTCATAGAAGCTGGCTGCTGCCGACGCAAAGGTGGCAAAAGCCGGCAGCACAACGCTCAAGGTCCCCAGAACGGTATCGCGCCTTTTATATTTATTTGCTTTTGTAAGATAGAAGTGAAGACTTGTCTCCACGCGCTTCTTTAAGATCTCGTCACTCAGCCCGTCCACCAGGAATCTGTACCGGGCAAACTCTGTTTTACGAAAAAACATCCGTCTTCTCCTTTCTCATGTATCCTTTCCCATTCATCCTTTCTGCTTCTTCATCTCCTCGAGGACACTGCAGATCTTTGCGCCATACCCTGCCCCGGAAGCCCAGCCCTTTCCTTGCGGATTTTCTTTCTGCCCAAGCCACTCCACATAGGGAGCGCAGCCCTTTTCCACATAAGCATAGCGGGGATCGATACAGCAATTCGTAAGCTCCTCCTTACTTGCATAGGCTTTCAGGTGCTGGATCTGCGCACGCACCCCATCCTGCATGGTCTGAAAGCTGTACCCTTTCATGCCGTTTGTCATAACGCCCATCCCGCAGAAATTATTTTGGTCAAGTGTCACCGCAGAACCCGTAAAGGTCAGATTCCCGGTCTCCACCATCGCCTGCGCGGCGGCAATATCGCCCCGCACGCCCTCGTAGATGCCTTCTTCCAGGTAGAGCTGCGCGAGCTTTTCCGCAAAGCATGCGGCGGAAGCATTTTTTTCTTTGATATAAGCGGCGATCTGAGACGCTTTCACAACGGAGACGCCCATGATCGGATGCAGCTTTTCGTCTTCCTCCTCGGTATGCTGCCGTTTTTTCAAAGGCTTCCTGATCTGCGCAAGCAGCTGATCCAACAGCCGCAGGTTCTCCTTTTTCCTGCTGTCATCACCGCCCGCGATCGCTTTTTGAAATTCCTCCCACGTATGCTTCGTCTTGTTATGGACATAGGGCGCCGGACATATTTTCCCCGTAACGTCATAATGACGCAATACATTGGATGCCGGCACATCATATTTTTTCATCAGGTATCTTGTCAGCTCCACCGCAGCCTCCACCGTGGCATCTTCAAAATACCAGTCCTCATCTTCCGCCTTCAGGCTGTCGTGATCCTTTTTCCGCACACACAACTCGATACCCAGACTGTTTTCATTACGGCATTCCGGATGCTCGTATTTCTTGGCGCCGCAATGCCAGGCGATATTTTCTTCTTCCACGCTTTGCCAGATCTCACCGTCATAATTCACAAAAAAATGCGCCGATGCCCCTCTGTCTGCTCCTGCAAAATAGCGGCAGTTTTGCTCTGCTGTCGCGAAACCGCCCGTATAGTGGATCACGATGTATTCGATACGGTCTGCCTCTCCTTTTTTGAAATTATATCGGCTTATCATCATATTGATCTCTTTCATGTTTTCCTCCATGTCGGAGCATCTTTAGATTTTTCAATCTTCGCTCCATTTCCGCGTTATTTTTATTGGGGCGGCGTTATGCCGCCCCTCATCTTTCGCTGTATTAAAAAAGATTCTCAAACACTTCCGTGATAAACGGCTTCCAATACAGCTCCTTAAACTCGTTCAGGCAGTTATTGTAGTCAACTTCCGTCCACAGATCGAGCGTTAAGTTCTTTCTGTACTGATACTGAAAGATAAAGGCCGTGAACACTAACCCCTTGACCATCATCAGACCGCCGTCCGACGCCATATACATTTCCCAAAAATCATAGGACAGACCGGGATTGCCCAATATCTGCGGATCGTCATTGGCAAGCACACAGGGCACGCCCATCTTCATAAGGATCAGCGCATAATGGTTCCTGATATCGGGGAAATAGCGCAGCATCTGATTACTGATCGGGCACACCTCAAGCACCGGCGCTTTGAGGGAGACATCGTAAGCGCCAGCCTGATAGCACATCAGCGCCCCGGGATATTCCAGCAGCTGAAAACCGTGACCCATCCGGCTTCTGCAGGCGATCTTCGCATCGATGATATTCTCCTGTTCGATCCACAGGCTCTCTCCTGCATGAAGCATCAGCTCGATCAGTTCTGACCGCAGGGCGCCGTCGAGTTTCTTTTCCTCCCTAATCTGATCAAAGACCCCTGCTGCGTCTGAGCCCTCCGGATACCCGGTCATCACTTCCCCATAGAAAATGTTCTTATAATAACTGTAGCTTGCCCTTCCGCGATCCTCCTCGCTGACGAAATCAAAGCCCCTGATAAAATTCTTATACTCTCCCAGTTTCCAGGCTATCGCCGTATCTATTTTTTTCATCAGCTTGATCCTGTCCTGCTCGCTTTCGGCATCTAAGTCCCTCCTTGCACACAGGATCACACCAAGCTCCAGATCTCCATAGGGCAGTTTCCACACCTCTTTCCCTGTCTGCTGATTGTATTCTTCGACTGCCGCATTTTTAGCCTCCATCAACGCATCCAAAAAGTCCGGTGTCTGACCCAGGATCTCGTCATGCTTGACCTCTTTTTCTTTCAACTTAAATTCCTCAAAGCCGCAGCGAAGCTCCACATAATCGATCCTGTCCCAAAGACATTCCAGGAAAAACCGGCGATGGTATTCCACATAGAAGTCCCGGTTGGTAAACAGCTCCGCTGTGCGCATAAAAATCTGATTGAACTCATCCCAGATATACAGCGCATGGTCCGTGTGTCTTCCAACGGTCAGCCATCTTTTCAGCGCATTCCTTCTATTAGGAAACTGTAAAAATTGTTGCAGCTCTACGACATTCCCGGGATTTCCCGCAGCCGGCGCCTGATAGGTCATCTTTCCCATCTGCGATCCCCGCGTCACGATATATATTTCCTGTCCATTCCACTCCTGCAAAAGATCCAACAATCCCTCAACAGAGAGCGCCGCCGCACTGTGGACATGAAGCAGCCCGCATTTTGGCATCTTTGAAAAGACAGCCATGATATCATCTTGAAACGCATAATCATCTTCCTTGTAATTGGCAAACGAAATACCGCACGGATAAGGGCTGTTACCCCTTTCA
This sequence comes from uncultured Lachnospiraceae bacterium, assembly GCA_910576815.1. Lineage (GTDB taxonomy): Bacteria > Bacillota > Clostridia > Lachnospirales > Lachnospiraceae > UBA3282. The sequence goes on along the minus strand of CAJTKA010000057.1, from coordinate 970 downwards.
TAGTCCTCCCGATAGAGGTCCTTTGTCGCCCTCAGATGATTTGTCACACGACTTTCAAGCGGATCCGTCGCTCCATCGACCGCTGTCAGCCCGGGCCATTTCTTATAGAACCACTGTGCCTTATCATGGATCAGCAGCAGATTATTCTGTATCACTGCCTCATTTAGTCCGCGTTTTACGTAATCGTCGTTCTGTAGTATCATATTTTTCTCCTTTTTAGTGACAGAAAGGTCGGCAGTCCAATTGTTCTGCCGACCCTTCCTTGGACAATATACGCCTCCTAGTCGATCGCTTCCCAGGAATTGTTTGCCGTAAGCCTGATCGATCTCTGATACTGGTTGATCGGGAAATTGATCTCGAATCTCTGCGTCATGCGATTGAGATCGATGACCTCGCCTTCCTCGAAATCGCCGAACGCGATCCAGTACTTGGGATGCAGCCCAAAGGTATACTGCAGGTTGGGATCCGCAGGTCTTGCAAACGCAGGATTACCGGACATCGCGATACCGATGGAAGCCTTTCTCGCAGGAATGGAGCTGTCACATCTGATCCCCAGCTTGCCCTGCGTCGTCTTATGATCGGATTTCACAAAGTGATAAGCGCCGCTTTCTCGCTTGAAGGCGATGGAATTTTGCGTCGTGTCCGAAGGATCCGCCTTGCGTACCTCGGAAGCATGGAATACCACGCCGGGCTCTAAAGAGCCTTCCTCGCACCATGCAAAGCTGTAGTCGATCCCCCAGCGGAATTTCAGCTTGGTGCCGGGATGCGCCTTCTTGCTGAACCATACCAGGGAGCGAATATCTTCGTCCTGATCTTCATAGGTCTGATAGATGCAGAAATCGCCGCAGGATGTTCCCTGGTGATCCACATCAAGTTCATAAGGTGTTGCCATAATCTTTTCCTCCATTTTTTTATATAAACTCTCGGAATCTTTAAGCCAGTAAATATAAGACTTTCAGATTCCTTTTTT
>CAJTKA010000056.1 GCA_910576815.1 uncultured Lachnospiraceae bacterium | reverse complement strand
CGAAGACTATGCCTGGGAGAAACAGCTTAGCTCAAAAGTTGTAAAGTGGTGTAATTCTAATAATGATAATTGAAATAGCGGGGAGATACGAAAATGAATCCATTTTTGGTTGACGAAAATCAGGTGGAGCAGATCGATGGCATGACCACGGAATATCCTTATTGTCTGCATAAGCGGGATTTGACGGATTTTATCGTCCCCTGGCATTGGCATGAAGAATTAGAGCTTGGATATCTGCAGGAAGGTGACGGTAAAATCATTACGCTCGATGCAGAATACATCGTCCGTCAGGGAGAGGGGTTCTTTATCAACAGCAATGTGATGGATACGAAAAAGAGTGCGGTTCCCGGGCAGCGGGTGCTGGAAATCAATCATATCTTTCATCCTGTTTTTTTAAGCGGACATTTCAAAAGTCAGTTTGATAAAAAATATCTGGCTCCCGTGATCAATAATCATCAGATCGAAGTGTATATCATCCGCAGAGGGAAGGCGATATCCGATCAGATTCTGGACAATCTTTGGCGGCTAATGAAATTACAATCGCAAGATAATGTGGAATTTCAAACCAGAAATATGTTGTCTGAGACATGGCTTTTATTGCTGGAAGAACTTCGGACAAACAGGGAAGCGCATCCATCCGTAAAGTATGAACAACAGGACAGGATCCGCAGTATGCTGTCCTTTATTCATAATCATTATAAAGATAAAATTACCGTAGCGCAGATTGCTGACGCAGCAGGGATCAGTGAACGGGAAGCGATGCGCAGTTTTCGCAACGGCTTACATCAAAGTCCCATAGAATATTTGATCTCTTACAGGCTGAATGAGGCAAAGAAGCTTTTGCGAAACAGCGATTTGTCGATAACGGAACTATGTTACCAATGTGGATTTTCCGAGAGCTCCTATTTTGGGAAAGTATTTCGCAAAGCATACGGGCTCACGCCGAGAGAATTTCGTTCCGGCAGCTAAACGATTCTTGACGTAATTTTTTATATTTGCTGGCATTGAATCAGAGTAGGTGCCTGCTCCTAAAAATTTTAGGAGGAGATAGAGCAAATGAACGAGAAAATGCGGCAACATTATCTGCAAACCAGTGTCTATACGGATGTGGGACCATACAGAGAATTTATTTTGTCTTTGCCGGATGACATACCGTCGATTGGTATGCTTGTCTGCGATCAAATCACCCATCCATCCATGTATTTTACGCAAAGCTCGCCTTATTTGGAAGAAACTTATTTCGGGAAGTTTTCGTCTTATCCGAAGCACCGTTTCAAAAATGAAGACGAATTGTATATCACGGCAGTTGCCATGATTGCGGGCATTCTGCGCTTAGACGGGAAAGGTTTTACGAAGGGCAGGGATGTGTCGAAAAGGATCACCGTGTCTTGCCGTCAGGCGTCCGTTCTGTTCAGTGCCATCTTAAAAGCAAAGGGGATTCCCTGCCGATGCAGGGCGGGCTTTATGGATTTTGGAGACGCGGGCGAAAGCTTTATGGAGCATTGGGTGAATGAATATTGGGATTTTAAAGAGCGCAGATGGGTGCTGGCAGATGTGGACGGCTATTACGAGTATGAGCCGCGTTTTGGCTATAGCCAGTTCGATCTGCCGCGGCGCAAGTTTGTGACGGCCTCGGAGGCGTGGCTGGGGATGCGGGAAGGCACACTTGATAAGAAACTGGACGTTTTTTCGGAAGACCCGCTGCAAGGTGTCTGCGAGTATCTGTTTATGGATTTTCATGCGCTGATGAATAACGAAATTTTTTAGTCGTATCAGCCTTATTATCTGCGGGACGGGATACAGGCACTAAGCGAAAGAGAGCGGTGTGAGCTGGATGATTTGGCAAGATTATTGGCGCAACCTGATAAAAACAGCGAGCAGATCGCGCATTTGTGGGAGACGGAAGAAAAGTTTTTTGTACTGACAAACAATACGCAGAACATATACTATGATACCTTTCAATAACGTATAAAAGATGAAAAGAATTGCCGTAAAAGGGTAATAATAGCTAGAGTAGATTTCGATGGGGTATGGAGGAGATTATGAAAACAATAGCAGTGATCACAGGAGCAAGCAGCGGGATCGGAAAACAATTTGTCAAACTACTGCGAAAAGAACAGGAGATTGACGAGATATGGGCGATCGCGAGAGATGAACAGAAACTGCGGGAACTTAAAAAGAAAGCAGGCCGTAAGATCAGAACGTATTCCCTCGATCTTTCGAAGGCTTCCTCTATTGCAGAATATGAGCGTATTTTGAAGGAGGAATCAACCAGAATCAAATATCTGGTCAACAGTGCGGGGTATGCCAAATTCTGCTCTTATCAGGATTTATCGATTCAGGAAACGGTGAACATGATCGACTTAAATTGCAGCGGGGTCGTTTCCATGTCACTGGCTTCCATCCCCTATATGGCGAAGGGCAGTCATATCATCAATATCGCTTCGCAGGCTGCTTTTCAGCCGTTGCCGTATCAGAATGTCTACAGCTCCACCAAAGCATTTGTGCGCAATTATTCCAGAGCATTAAATGTGGAGTTAAAGGAAACGGGTATTTCCGTGACCGCGGTATGTCCCGGCTGGGTGCGTACGGCATTGTACGACAGGGCGATCATCGGAGCAGACAAGGCCACAACAAAATTTGTGGGAATGGTAACGCCCGATCAGGTAGCGGCAAAAGCATTGCACGATGCAAAGAGAAACAAAGACATTTCCGTCTATGGAATCCATACGAAACTTGCACATGTTGCGACCAAGATCCTTCCGCAGAGGATGGTCATGAAAATCTGGCTGATGCAGCAGGGGTTATAAAGGGGCGGTACGGTTTTGAAGAAAAAAGTAAAGATGTTGGTTGATCTGTTCATTTTGATTGCTTTGCCGATGCAGATCGTATGCGGACGGATCGGAACTGCGCTGCATGAATGGCTCGGTATCGCGGTCTTTCTGCTGTTTCTTCTGCATCACGGGCTGAACTGGAGATGGTACAAAAATCTTTTGGGCGGCAGATATTCCGCTGTGCGGTTAGGAAGCCTGCTTGTGAATGTGCTGCTTTTTGCGCTGATGTTTGCTGTACCTGTGAGTGGGCTGGCAAGGGCGGAGCATGTTTCTCTTTTACATAGGATTCAGGTTTATGATGAAAGGGTGTTCCATCCGGCTGCAGCTTTTCTGATTTGTGTGCTGATAACGATTCACGTAGGGCTGCATGGTGCCGTGATGCACGGCACAGGGGATTGATGTCGCAAACCTTGCGTTGAAGACGGAAAAGCTGTGCCACGCACATGCAATGTATTGACAGTGCTGCTTACGGATAATATACTATTGTAAAAGGAGGAGTTGATATCATGGCGACGACCAATATTACAATGAGAATGGATGAGGAGTTAAAAGCGCAGTTACAGGAACTTGTTTCTAATCTTGGTATGGATATGACTACCTTTTTTACCATATCAGCAAAACAGGCGGTACGGGAACAGCGGATTCCCTTTGCGATATCTATGGATATTCCCAATGCAGATACCATCAGAGCGATTGAAGATGCGAGGCATGGAAGAAATCTAAGTCGTGCTTTTTCTTCTGTTGAGAAATTGATGGAGGATTTAAATGCTGAAGATTAGGTATCATACATCCTTTAAGAAGGATTATAAAAAGGTGGTAAAAAGAGGGTACGACACGAAGTTGTTGGAGGATGTTATTAAAAAGCTGGCAAGCTTCCAGCGGATAAATGGTTTGGCTTCGAAGTGTTTTGGGTAGAACACTCAACGAAACGTTTAGCACGGAATCAACGAATAGTATGTTTTCAATAGATTCTCTTTTTGATATACTGCGGTCAAATATAACAGAGGAGATTTATTGTATGGATCAAAAAAGAATAGGTGCATTTATTGCGCAGTGCAGGAAAGAAAAAAATCTGACACAAATGCAGCTCGCCGAACAATTAGAAATTACCAATCAGGCGGTTTCCAAATGGGAAAACGGACGGGGGATGCCGGATGTATCGCTTTTACAGCCTTTGTGTGATGTTCTGGGTATTAGTTTGAACGAGCTTTTTTCGGGGGAGCATATTTCAGCGGAGGAATACAAAGGGAAAGCGGAGGAAAATATTTCCAATCTTTTTAAAGAGAAACAAATTGCAAATCTTAAGCCTGTAAAATACTTATTCTCTATATGTGCCAATGTCACTTTGTTTGTAGCAGCAATTGAATTAGCAGTTGGTCTTGTGGGACATTTTTTTCATGCAACCATACGGAAACCCATGTTGATCAATGTTTCTGTATGGCTGATCTTGTTTTTGGCTTCCATGGGTAAACTGGCATACGACAAGAAAAAATTGAAAAATCTCAAGCAATCAGGCGTTTGTATGGACTCCGAAATAGAGGACATCATTCCGGCAGTCTGGATCAGAGTAGCGAACTACACCAGCTGCAGAATCGTCTGTCGGTTTGCTTATGAGGGTAAGGAATACAAAGCGGTAAGTAACTATTATGTTTTGTCACCTTTTAAGCGAAAAGAAGACTTCTATGCAAATGTTTATATCGACAAAGATGATCCGGGCAAATACAGTGTAGAGCTTTTTCAAACAGGCTGATAATTGGAGAATCCGGGAAATAGTTGATTTTAAGAAACAGGCTGCAAAGAAAACGTGTCTTTTATCATCAGAACCGTACTCGCCACCATGATCGCCATGGCAAGATAAAACGGCATCGCGGGCCTTTCCTGCAATAATACCATGCTGAAAGCTACTCCCAGAAAGGGTGCAATGGAATAATAGGCGCTTGTTTTTGCCGCGCCCAGATGCTGCTGTGTGCTTCGGGCAGGCGCTCCCCCAGGAAAAAGGCGATGAGGAGACTTCCCATGCCCGAAAAGAAACCTTTGATGATGACGATTTCCGTGGAACTTTTGTTGCTGATCATTTTGGTGCAGTTGTTTTCAAAACCCCAGCAGATGCAGGCACCCAGCACAAAAAGAGAACCCTCATTGAGGGCAAAGGCGTCCATGCCTTCAAAACTGAGAATGATGCTGGCTATGGTAACCATGAAAATCGCCAGCCACAGTTTTTTGGAGATCATTTCTTTGAAAATCACCAGAGCGATGATGGAAGTGGCTTAGCATCCACTCTTTTTCTTTCTTTACAATTCCATTTTTTACAAATAAATGATAGCATGGGACAGGTCAAATCACAATGACGAATCCACGGAACACTTTTTTATTTCATTTTACAATTTCGAAACATTTTTTCGGTATACTTTTTTATTATAAGCAAAGGGGAGGATAAAATTGGCCAAAATACTGATCGTGGAGGACGAGCCTTCCATTAACGAACTGATCCGCAAAAATTTAAGTCTCACGGGGCATCACTGTACGCAGGCCGTCGATGGGACGGCGGCGGTCACACTTTTGGAAAACGGCAAATTTGATCTGCTGGTGCTGGATATCATGCTGCCCGGATTGGACGGTTATCAGGTGTTTGAAAGAGCAAAGGGAACGCCGACTATTTTTCTGACCGCGAAAAGCGAATTGCCTGACAAATTAAAGGGGCTGGCTATGGGGGCGGATGATTATCTGACAAAGCCTTTTCAGATGCTGGAACTGGCGGCAAGGGTGGAAGCGATTCTTAGGCGGACGAAAAAAGCAGAGACGGAATTTGTGATGGGCGATCTCAAAGTGGATTTTGACAGACATCAGATTTTCTTAAAGGGCACAGCCGTTGAGTGTACGCCCAAAGAATACGAACTATTGGAGGTGTTGATCAGAAACCGCAATATTGCCCTTTCCAGAGAAAAGCTGTTGGAGCTGGTGTGGGGCTGGGAGTTTGACGGCGGCACCCGCACTGTGGACGTCCACATTCAGAGACTGCGCCAGAAACTGCATCTGGAAAATGAGATCAGGACCGTTTATAAGCTGGGGTACCGATTGGAGGTTCACGAATGAAAAAGAAGATTTTTTTTGCCACCCTCGTTCTTTTTACGGTATTACTTAATTCGATGATCCTGATTGTCTCAAATGTGATCTTAAAAGATAAGCTTTTCGCTGCCCGTGAAAAATGTCTGGCGGAGCATTATGTGATTGCCTCGTCTCTGGTAGGGGATATGCAGGCATTGGAGCAGCGGGGAAATTCTGTGGAAGATAAAATCGACAACTTGATGCGGCTGTATTCCCGATATCTGCAGGGAAAGGGCAGCGGGCTGGCGGTGGCCTTTTCGGGGGATTGGATCTATGAAAGTCCTGCCATTTCCGCACAAGAAAACGGGATTTTTCCGCCGGATACGGGTCACAGTCAGGAAAGACTTGTGTATCTGAAAAACAAAAGCAACCCGGTCCTTTGCGTTTATGGCAGTTTCCCCGCCCCGTTTCAGGAGTACGGACTTTTGTATCTTGGAGACTTAAGCGGCCCTGTCCGGTCGTGGCGGCAGACAAAAAATATTCTTTTTTTGGCAGGCGACGGGGTCATGTTTGTAATGGCGTTTTTTCTTTCTTGGTTCCTGCATATCATTTTCCGCCCGCTACGGCAGATTTCCGGCACTTCCGCGGAGATTGCAAATGGAAATTATGGCAGCAGGATTCCGGTTCGGGGAAAGGATGAAATTGCCGGTGTGGCGAGTCATTTTAATCGGATGGCTGAACAGGTGGAGACGCAGATCAGGCAGCTTGCAGAGGCAGCGGAGCAGAAACAGCAGTTTATCGATAATTTTTCTCATGAACTGAGGATTCCGTTGACAGCGATCTACGGATATGCGGAATATATTCAAAAAGCGTCCGTTTCGGAAGAAGAACAGTATGAGAGTACACAGTTTATCATGTCGGAGTGCAGCAGGCTCCAGCATATGGCTTATCAGCTTCTTGACATGGCATTGCTGCGGGAGGAGGAAGGGAAGGATAATGAATGTTCTCTAAAAGCGCTTTTCTCACAGTCAGAGAAAACGATGCAGATGCGGGCGGCCAAAAAGGATATAAAGCTGTCCTATGTGTTAACGCAGGATTACGTGGTCAGGGGAAATGCTCAGCAGCTTCTGATGGTGATCGATAACCTGATCGATAACGCGATCAAGGCAAGTCAGACGGAAGGGGAAGTCAGAATTTCCGCCTATGCGGAGGAAACGCAGATTGTTGTAAAAGTGGAGGATCATGGGATCGGCATGGAGGCGGAGCAATTATTTCATATCAGGGAGGCGTTTTACCGCGTGGATAAGGCGCGCAGTAGGGCAGCCGGCGGAGCAGGGCTGGGACTTGCAATCTGCGAGAAAATCATGCAGATGCATCACGCCGGGATGACTTTTCTTTCCGAACCCGGCAAAGGAACTGTTGTGAGACTGTCTTTTCCTAAATGTTAAAAATATGGGAACATAAATCATTTTACAAGTCCATAACAACTCTGATATTTTTTGGATACAGAAGTGTTTTATCATGTACTTATCAAAACAAACGCAAAGCGAACAGAAAGGAGTTTTACGATGAAACAGAAGAACATTTTAAAAGTAATATTGGCAGCAATTGCCATCATTGGAGCAGGTACGATTTTCTTTTATTCAGTATCAGAGACAACTCTGGCGTCGAACGACGGGAAGGTGGAGAAAGTTCCGACCACCTATCAGGTTGCAGACAGCACGGATTCGGCATTGCCAAAGACCGCAGAAGGCGGGGAGGAAAAAGAAACCGCTAAAGAAAAAGTAAATTATACGCTGTGCCTGGATGATCTGAATGTTGAAATGCCTACGGATACGGATCTGACTATGGAGGAGGCTGCCGAAACAGGAGCGCAATATTTGAAGGATATCTTCGGCTTGGATTTGGATGGCGCCTATGTGTACATGAGTTATTGCTCGGGAACGGAGACTTTTCCCCGTGCTTTCTGGTCTGGTGATGTTCTGTTTGAAAAGGAGCAGACGCCCGAAAGTACAAGATGGTACTACTTGATGGATGCCGTCACGGGAGAGCTTTTTACGATCAGCTATAGTAGACAGCTGGATGTAAATGTATCACTTGCATATGATGCGGCTTTGGAAAAGGATTACAGTGTCTATGCGGAACTTGCCAAAAAGAAGGCGGAGGAATGTAATCTGCTGGACTGTCCCATTGACAGGGTAGAGTACAATTGTCAGGGTTATGGCGGAAACGATCCGACGATTGCCATGGATGTCATCGGAGAAAACGGAAAGATTTTCAATCTGGATTTTTCGCGGTATGATCAGACCTTTTTAGGGTTTATATCGGATACTTCACGGAAAATTACAGAGTCCGCGTTTGAGAGTGCGGTCGGGGAAGTGGAGTCGGTTGAGGCACAGGATATTGAGAGCAATACAGTCACGTGGACAACGAGCATGATAAAATAATAAAAGGTTCCCTTAAAACAGGCGGCAGGTTCCGTAAAATGTACGGATTCCGCTGCCTGTTATGTTATTTTTGCTGCATTTTAGCCCATGCCATTACACTCCATAATACTGCATAATAGCCTGAGCGACATATTCAGAACACCCTTCCCCAAATTGGCTGTCAGTTGCCTCCGCCAGTTTGCCGCTTAGCAGATATTCTTTTGCCAGATCGAGCAGGATATTTCTGGCATTATCAAGCGCAAACATGGACTTATAATTCTCGGCAAGCAGTTTGACGGCGGACTGTGCCATATCCGTATCGCCGGCTTTTTTTGCGGTCATAAACTGCTGATAGATTTTGATATTTTCGTCCTGCTCCTGTTTGATATCTTCCGGATTCCCGGTTGCCTGCATGACGGCTTCCATTGCCTTATCCTTACTGCCGTACCACTTTAATAAATCTGCGACAGCTTGTTCATTGGAAAAGCCCGATGCCAAATGCGCTTTGTACTGTTCCATACTCCCGAACTTCTTTACCTGTTCCTCCTGACTTTCCTTTGACATACATGCCAAAGTATGGTCTACGATCTGCCTCACTTCATCGTTGCTAAATGCTCCAAAACTCATGGTGTTGACTCCTTTCATAACGTCTGTGATCAGTTCAATGATCCCGTTTAGCCGGTTCCGTTTGCGTTCCAATAAAGATTTTTGTGCAGATAAAGCCTGTTCTTTGTCGTAACCCGGGTCATCCATGATTTCCTTAATGGTCGTAAGTGGAAGCTCCAATTCCTTCAAGAACAGGATTTCCTGCAGTTTTTCCAGCGCTTTGTCGTCGTAGAGCCGATAACCGCCTTCCGTGAATGCTGACGGTTTTAATAAACCGATTTCGTCATAATAGCGCAGTGTCCGGATGCTTAAGCCAGTCAGCTCTGATACTTCTTTTATGGTTTTCATCGTTCCTCCTTTCCAAAGCTTTTTGCGGTTTTCCTCCTTTCGATTCCAGCCTAAACCGTGACGTTACGTAAGAGTCAATACTTTATTGAAAGATTTTTAGCATAACCATTTTTCTAAGTAAGCGGCCACGCCGTCCTCCTCGTTGGAAAGGGTGATAACATCTGCAATGTCCTTGACTTCTTTTATGGCATTACCCATTGCGACACCAACGCCGCACATTTTTAACATACCGATATCGGCAAAATCGTCTCCAAAGGCTATGATATTGGCGGCATCAACATGGCACGCATCACATATTGCCAAGATTGCCTTTTCTTTTGTAATGCCGCTTTTGGTGAATTGATACCAATCGCCATCTGAAAATCGCCGGCTGTCAAGGTCTGAAAAATGTTCGCACAACTTCTGAGCCAAATGAGGATCGGGTATCTCCATGCATATTTTTAGAGCCTCGTACGGAAAGTCCTTAAAATCTGTATAGATACTGTCGCCCCAGCTTTTGTCCTGCTCCTTTGGATCGGTTTTATAATTCCAATAATGCGCATCTAAGGTGTCAACCGTGATTTCACAATCCGTGCCGCATAGCTCTCTTGCGGATGCAATAAAGCTGTTTGTTTCTCTTACGGAAAAAGCAGAGGAGCAGATTATCTTGTCGTTGCGTCTAACCAGGGCCCCGCCGCTGGAAATCAGAATGTCCGGTTTCATTTCTTTTAAAAAGACTAAACAATTTTGTTCGCCTCTTGATGTTGAGATGCCAATCAGATATCCGTGTTTTCTGCACTTGGATAATGTCTGCAAGGTATATTCCGATAAGGTTTTGTCATCTCTTAATAAGGTGCCATCCAAATCAAAAAGTAATATCTTAGGGCTTTTCATGATGTGTTCCTTTCCAAAATCAAATTTTCTAAGATCATAGCCGCAGAAGTTGTAATCTATGGTGAAATCTATGATAGCACATTCCCCGTCGGGTGTCATTGCGGAAATGGATGTACCTTTTAGGTATACAATGCAATTCCGGTATCAAAAATGAAAAGAATGGCTTGACATTAGTATAACACACTGTTATATTATATGTATAACGAGTTGATATACATAGGGAGGGAAGGTGCGTATGCTGCAAAAACTGTCCGACGCGGAATTGGAAATTATGAAGATTATTTGGGAAAATCCGGAGGATACGACCCTCTTTTCCTATCTCATGGAAGAACTGGCGGCGCAGGGAAAACCCTGCCAGAAAAATACACTCATCGTCCTCCTATCCCGACTTGTCGGCAAAGGGTATCTTAGCGCGACGAAGGTCGGGCGGCGCAATGAATATGTACCGCTTATTTCGGAGGCGGCATATCAGACCGGCCAGACCCGACATTTTATTGACAAGGTTTATGAGGGAAATGTCAAGGGGCTGGTTACGAATCTGATCGCGGGAGACCTTCTCACCGAGGAGGAGTATGAGGAGTTGAAGGCGCTTTTGGAAGGGAGGGGAAAAGATTGAGAATGATCAACCCGATTTTTCAGACGGTTTTGTCCATGTCCCTGTCGGGGACGCTCTTGATATTGGTATTGCTTTTTGGCGGGCGGCTCTGGAAAAAGAAACTTAGCAGACAGTGGCAGTATTATATCTGGCTGGTCGTGCTGCTGCGGCTGTTCCTTCCTTTTGGGCCGGAGGCAAGCCTGATGGCGCGGGCGGAGCAGGCAGCGCAGCGCGCGATGATACAGATAACGGAGAGGACGCCGGGAGAGAGCCTGAGTGGGCAGAGTTCTGAGCAAAGTCTGGATCAACGTTCAGAGGAAAACGGAATCTTTTATGGAAATGAAAGCGCGGCAGTTCCTGATTTGCAGGAGTCAGAGAGCAGTCTGAACGATCAGGAAATACATTGGAAGGGCAGTGTTTTTCTTGGGAATGAATCGACTGTCAGGAAAGTGGCTGGCACTGCCTGGAAATATCTCGGGATCATTTGGCTGGCGGCAGCATTTGCGATCCTGATCAGAAAGATGACCGTATATCAGAGTTATATCAGGTATGTGACGATCGGAGCGGAGCCGGTAAACGACACCGCACTTTTAGATGGGCTTGCAGTGACGGCGCAGGAGATGGGAATTGGCAGACCCATAGAACTGCGGGTAAATCCGCTTGTGGCGTCGCCGATGCTGGTGGGGTATTTCCATCCCTGCATCGTATTGCCGCGTGCGGATGTTTCGGAAGAAGCATTTCAGTATATCGTCATGCACGAATTGACGCATTATAAGCGCAGAGATATCATCTATAAATGGCTGGTACAGCTGGCGGTCTGTCTGCACTGGTTTAATCCGTTCGTGTATGTGATGAGACGGGAAATCGAGTTAGCCTGTGAGTTTGCCTGCGACGAGGCGGTGATACGAAGGACGGGTTACGGCAGGGCAAAGGCTTACGGGGAAACGTTACTGGGCGCGATGGTGGCAGTCGGCGCGTACAGGGAGCCTTTGGCTGCCGTTACCATGAGCGCTAATAAGGAACTTTTGAAAGAGAGGTTGGGAGCGATCATGAACGGTGGAAAGAAAACAAAGATGGCGGCAATCATAACGGCGGGATTGACCGTGGGTATCATTCTGGGGGCAGTCTTTATCGGGGTATTCCCAACTGTAGCGGCAGACAAGGACGGAGTTAAAGTGCAGTCGGGAAAAGCGGAAGTGGCGGAAACGGATGCTGACAAGGCGATAGCTGAAGTAGAGGATTTAGAAAAGTATTACAGCGGGCGCAGTCTCCCTATGTTTTACGCCGCATTTGGGAAACTGGATGAGAAAGAGCAGGAAGCGTGGCTTGACAGGATCTATGTGGACGGGGAGATCGATTTCTTTTCGGTCAGTGTGTGGCAGCTTGATGCGGACAGTCCTCTGATACCGTCTTTTGCGGAGAAGTTCTATGAGGAGGACGATATTGCCTTTTTCTCCGTTCTGGCGGATCAGATGGACGAGAAGACGCTGGAAAAATGGCTGGAGCGGGCGCTGGCGGATGAAAAATGGAATTTCCAGTCGATGCTCTATGATGAGCTGGGGCGGGATGACGAGCAGGATGCTTTGGAGAAAGCAAAGGAGGAAGAACAGCTTGCGCAGTACAGGGAAGTAGGTGTTATCCAAAACGGGAAAAATTATTATTACGAGGGACAGCTTGTTAATATCTTTTTGGATATCCATATGCCGAATCGATCTTTTTATACGCTGAACATGAATCCAGCAGGCACGGTCAATATTAAGATCATCCGCGCGCAGGACGGACAGATCACGGGTGTTGCCTATATGACAGAGGCGGAAGTAAAGGAGCTGCTTGAGGATAGGTATGAGGATGAAGAGGAGGACAGTGAAGCGGAGGCAGATGAAGAAGCAGCAGAAACAGGCGTCGGCGTGACAGAGGCGGATGAACAGGAGAACGAGGACTTTCCGCGGGAAATGGTTGTGAGTTTGCCTGTGTGCAGGATCAGAGAGGGCGCAGGAGAGGCGTTTCAGGTAATCGGACTGTCGGGAGAAGGAGAGGTCGTCACGGTTCTTGAAAAGAAGGAAGGAAGCGATGGACGGCTGTGGTATCTGCTGGATCAAGAGTCGCTGCCGGAGCCGCCGGAGCCTTCTGTGGAGGAGTGCTATATCCGAGCGGACTTACTGCAGGAGAAGTGAGGGAGACAACAGGGTTTACTGCCAAATCAACAATCCTCCCTCCCCACCTGCAAAATATCCGCAAACGGAATCTTTGTATTTACGATCTGCAATAACCGGCTGGTAACGTCGATACGGGCGACCAGACCGGTTATTTTGATATATTCCCCTTTATCAAAATAAACCACCATTGCCATTTCTCCCTTTTTCAGCAGGTGCATCTGCCGGTCCAGTTCTTCTTCCATCTCAGGAGAAAGCTCGATCTTCGGCACCAGGACTTTTTCTTTAACGGCCAGCGCGTCGGGCAGTCCCCGCAGCGCCGCAAAGGGCATGAACTGTTTGGCTCTTTCTTCAATGGGCATTTTGTGTTTTGGTTTATTCGCCACTTTTATGACCTCCGATTTGGTGATTGCGTTCTCTGGTGGTTGCGCCATCCTCCAGATTCATGCCTTTTAAGATGGCGTCCTTGCCGAATTTATTCTTGATGCTGATCACGGCCTGCTGCACCTTGCGGTTTTTTTCCAGTTCTGCGGCGTCCACGAAAAAGTTGTACTGATGATATTCTTCGGGTATCACGTGGTTGCAGGTGATGTTGATGCGGTGGATCGGCCATTCGGGGTTGACGATCCTTTCATAGAGGGTGGACACCGCAGGAATCAGGATGAGATCTGAATTGGTGTCTGTCTCAAGATCGGCCGTGCCGTGGGCGGAAGGAGCTTTCAGGTAGTTGGAATAACCAACGTGCAGGGTGACGGAACGGGTGACCAGATTCTTTTCCACCAGATCCAGACACATAAGATCCATCATCTCCTTGACGATGAGAAGCCCTTTGTCAAAAGGATAGTCGCAGCCTAAAACCTGACCGCTGGTGAGGCAGTTGGTGTGGGGGCGGTAGGCTTTGATATCTGCCATGGTGACAGGTTCTCTGCCAAGGGCGTGGTCGATCAAAAGCTCCGCGTCTACCCCGAACAGCTGATACAGCAGATTTTCATCTGCGGCGGCGATATCCCCCATGGTGCGGATGCCGAAAGGTTCCAGCCGCCTGGCAATGCCTGCACCCACACGCCAGAAATCCGTAAGCGGTTTGTGTGTCCAGAGGGTTTTTTGATAACTTTCCTCCGTGAGTTCGCCAATAAAGTCTTCGGCGTGTTTGGCAGTGATATCAAGGGCGACTTTTGCCAGATACAGGTTGGAGCCGATGCCGCAGGTGGCGCGGATGCCAGTTTGTTTGTGGATATCCTGCATGATCGCAAAGCCGAGTTGTCTGGCGGAGAGTCGATAAAGCGCAAGATAGTCCGTCACATCCATAAAAGCCTCATCAATGGAGTAGACGTGGATGTCCTCTTTGGAAATATATTTCAAGTAGATGGCATAGATATCTGCGGAGATATCCATATATTTCTGCATACGGGGCGGCGCCATGATATAGTCTACGGATCTTGGGATCTCGAAAACGCGGCAGCGGTTTTTGATCCCCAGTGCTTTCATGGCGGGCGTGATCGCCAGACAGATGGTCTTTTCCGTGCGCGAGGGATCAGCTACCACCAGATTCGTGGTCATGGGATCTAAGCCCCGCTCCACGCATTCTACCGAGGCGTAGAAAGATTTTAAATCGATGCAGAGATAGGTGCGGTTCATGGCGGCGTCTCCTTTCTATGAGTAAGCATAGTTGGCGTTTGCGAAACGCCAGAACCCGCATAAATATGGGATTCTTTTTGTCACAA
>CAJTKA010000055.1 GCA_910576815.1 uncultured Lachnospiraceae bacterium | reverse complement strand
ATATCCCGAGTTTTTATCTGAGGTGTAAGCCACCGCAGATAAAAACTCGGGATATCAATAAAAAATATCGGTTTCTATGAATTGCGAAAAGGGGGGACGATTTATGATTTATACATATGTAGTTATTTTGGCGGGTTATCTGCTTTTGTTTCTTGTTTCAGCAAAGGAGGTGGGAAATCCCTTTCAAAAAATGTCAGCCTATATCCTGCGCCGTCAAAGGCAGGGCAAAAGCGGAAAAGGAAAGAAAAAACGGAAGTGGAAACGGGCGCTTTTGGAAAAACAGCTTGGCGATAAGCTAAAGACTTTGCAGCCGCAGATTGCGGCGGACCGACAGGTGCAGGAGCATTACCGTTCGCTCTACAGCACGATTCTGATGGTGGTGTTTGTAGGAAACCTGCTTTGTCTGGCTGTCTGGATCAGCGCTCGCAGCAGTCCGCGGCTGACCGACGGCAGCTATCTTTCCAGAAATGATTACGGAGAGGGAGAGGTATCGGTGGGGTTGGCAGCAGAGATTCCCGGGATACAGGAGGAGATGTTTGATTATCTCTTGGAGGAGAGGAAATTTACGACACAGGAGTTGGAAAAACAGTATGACGAGGCACAGGCGCTTTTTCCCGCTGCTATTTTGGGAGAAAACGAAAGGCTTGAGGATGTGCGGAAAAATTTGACTCTGGTTTCTGAGCTTGTCGAGTATCCCTTCCAGATCAGTTGGGAGAGCAGTGCCTATTCGTTGGTGGATACCGATGGGACGGTGCACAACAAGGAGCTAGAAGCGGAGGAAATCGTTACTTTGACGGCACAGTTTCGTTATGAGGATTGGCGCAGAGAGTGTCAGTTTCTGGTACAGGTAAACCCGGCGGTCTACACGCCGCAGGAGGCAATTCGCAGTCGCATTGAAAATCTGCTCAAGGAGCGCGAGGAAAATACAAGGAACGAGAAAACCATGACGCTGCCGGACAGACTTGGCTCGGAGCCGATTGTGTGGCGGGAGATCATAGATGACAGCAGTGGTTATTTTCTTCTGCTCGTGCTGGTTGCGGCGGGCGCTCTCTACTGGGGAAAGGGCAGGGAAATAGATCAGAAACTGGAGGCACGAAGGCGGGAGCTATTATTGGATTATCCTGAGATCGTCAACAAGCTGGCACTCTATATGGGAGCAGGCATGACCATCCGCAACGCTTTTTTTAAGATGGGTGAGGATTATAAAAAGCAGCGGGAACAAAGGAAAAAATATGTCTATGAGGAAATTTTGATCACCTGCTATGAGCTGCAGGGAGGCAGGTCGGAAACGGAAGCGTATGAGCGTTTCGGCAAACGCTGTCAGGTACAGGCATATAGTAAGCTGTCAGCCCTTCTTACGCAGAATATCAGGAAAGGTAGCAACGACCTTTTGCGGATGTTTCGCCAGGAGGCGGACAATGCCTTTATAGAACGAAAAAACATGGCAAAAAAGTTGGGCGAGGAAGCTGGTACCAAGCTGCTGATGCCAATGATGATAATGCTCTGCGTCGTTATGGTCATTATTATAATCCCGGCGTATTTCTCTTTTACACTGTAGTAAATTTGCTCCGTAAATTTACTACGAGAGAAGTGCAGGCAATTCTCCGGCAGGAGAGACGGGCTTATATAAAAAACAGAAGCAGAAAATGCTTCGGAAAGAGAGGAAAGCGTATGCTTACAAAGCACGAAAATGGGAAACTGAAGGGGTTTGGAACCTTTCTTCGGGAGGAGGAAGGTATGGGCACGGTGGAGATCATATTGATCATCGTGGTGCTGATCGGTCTGGTCATCATTTTCAAAACACAGCTGCGATCCCTGGTGAAGAAGGTCTTTGAAAAGATTACCAAGGACAGCAACACGGTAATGGAATGAGGCGGGGATACATAACGGTATTTCTATCCCTATCCCTCACACTGATCCTGTCCCTTGTATTCACAGTAATAGAAGGGGCACGGATCAGTGCCATCCGCATGAAATTTGAGTGTGTGACGGATATCGGTATGAATTCCGTTTTGGCTGAATATCACAGAGAGCTTTTGAAGCAGTATGATTTGTTGTTTGTGGATACCTCCTATTGCGGGGCTCATCCTTCGATCGCGAACACGGAGGGACATCTGCGTAATTATATGCAGAAAAACCTGGAGCCGGGAGAGGGAAACCGTATGTTGGGCAGCAAAGATTTTTTGGCAATGAATGTGGAGCTTGCCAAAATTTTAGAGTTTTCCGTTGCTTCGGATGGGGGCGGTGCCGTATTAAAACGTCAGGTTACGGATTACATGAATGACTATCCGATTGGCGCAGTTCTGGATAAGATAACGGGAAATGTCGGGCTGCTGCAGGGTTTCGGGCTTGACTCGACGGATGTGGGTGCGATGCGAAGTGGGTACGAAGCAGAGATCGAGGCAATCGGTCTGCCTGAGGTGGAGGTGGAGGAGGGTAAATTTGAAGAAGTGCCCTTAAATAATCCTGCCGATGCCGTAAATTCCGTTAGGGGAAGCAGCGTCCTAAATCTGGTGTTGGAGGATCCTTCTGCGGTGTCTGCGGTAAAGGTCGACCTGGGGAGTTATTTGTCTCATCGTTCGGGAAGGCTGCAGGGGTCGGGGTTGTGCGCGGAAGCGGTGGAAGCAGGCGGCGCAGCCAATGAACTGGTTTTTCAGACCTACCTGTTTGAGAAATGCGGTTTCTATGGAGATGAACTGGATAAATCGCTGATGAAGTACCAGATCGAATATCTATTGATGGGACAAGATACGGACTGGCAGAATTTGGAGCAGGTGGCAAAGAGGCTGCTTATGTGGCGGGAAGTGGCAAATGTACTCTATATTCTTACGGACAGCGCTAAAATGGCGGAAGCACAGGCAATGGCAGCAGTGCTCTCGGCGGTGATACTGATGCCTGCGCTGATGGAGCCTGTCAAATATCTGATCCTCTTTGCATGGGCGTATGTGGAGAGTCTGCAGGACGTCAAAACGCTGTTTAGCGGCGGAAGGGTGCCGCTATGGAAGACAGCAGCCGACTGGAAGACGGGGATCAGCTGTATCAAAGACGCGCGTGGGAGCCTGAAACAGGACGAGGGCGGAACGGGGCTGAATTACAAGGAATATTTACAGATCATGCTGTTTTTGCAGAATGCAGAAATAAGGACGGAACGCGCCATAGACATCATGGAGATGGATATCCGTCAAACGCCCGGTAATGCGGCATTTCGGATGGATGCGTGTTTTGATTCTTTTTTGGCGAGGACATCCGTGAGCAGCCGTTTCGGATATTCCTATGAGATGACCAGATGCTATGGATTTTATTGAACGGGAGGCGATAAGAGATGCCCTTTTTACGACTTGGAAACTTAAAACATCCTAATAAAACGACAGCACATTCTCTCCGGGCAGGTCTTGAAACATATCAAGATAGTCAAATATATTCTTTTGTCATGCAATTTGCAAAGAGGGCATCTCTTATCTTCTCCCGTAAGAGAGGATCTATGACGCTGGAAGCAGCTTTTGCTCTGCCTTTCTTTCTGTTTGTGGTGCTGAATATACTGTTTGCGGTAAATATCATCGGTACGCAGAGCAGGATCGGTGCGGTGCTGCATCAGGTGGGGAATAAGATGGCATTTGCGGGCTATAGTTATGAGAACACGGTGGGCGGCGTGCTGCCGGAGGGACTTGCCAGCGTAGCATGGAGCAGTGCATATGCCAGAGGGCAGGTGATTGCCGGTGTTGGGAGCAGCTATCTCTCTGATTCCTGTGTAAAAGGCGGTGCTGGCGGTTTGTCCTTTGCAGGATCCTCCGTGATGGAGGAGGGCGATATCATTGATCTGCAGGTGAGCTATCGTGTAAAACCCTTTGTGGATCTGCTGGGCTTTGACGGGTTTCGTATGTCACAGCGTTATTATGCAAAGGCATGGACGGGGTATGATGCCTCAGGCTCGGTGAGCGATATGACGGCGGAGGACCCGATGGTGTTTATCACTGAGACGGGAACGGTTTACCATCTGAACAGAGACTGTACCTATTTGAATCCGTCGGTGGAGGCGGTGCCTGTGGGAGCAGTAAAAAACCAGAGAAATGAAGCGGGGGCAAAGTATGCGCCCTGCGGCTTGTGCGGTGCATTTCCGGAGGGCGAGGTGTATATCACCCATTACGGCAGCAGCTATCACAGCCAATTAAATTGCCCGGGGCTAAAGCGCACGATTTATACGGTGCCGCTTTCACAAGTCGGCGGAAGGGGAAGGTGTTCTAAATGTGGGTAGAGATTTTATTGTTTTTCTTTCTAGCCGTCTGTGCTGTTTTTGACGGTCTGCAGAAACAGATCCCGTTGGCGGCGGTGTGGCTGGGAATGATGACTGCAGTTTGTCTTCGAATGGGAGGCGTGATGGGGGAGATAAGTCTGCCGTCGGTGGCGTTGTCTTTGGCGCCCGGTGCGGTGTTTTGGCTGCTGAGTTTTGTCACGAGGGAAAAGGTGGGTTACGGGGACGGCTGGGTGCTTTTGATGATCGGGTTGTTTCTGGATCTTCCCCGTTGTTTTTTCATCCTGTTAGCCGGGCTTTTGATCGAGTCGATGGCGGCGCTCGTCTTGCTTGCATTTCGAAAGATTCAGAGGGATAGGGAAATTCCGTTTTGCCCGTTTCTCCTTTTGGGAATGGGGGTTATGTTATGTTTTTGAAAAAAAGCGCGAAAGGGTATATGACGCTGGAAGCTACTTTTTTGATTACCTGGACGATGTTTGTCTTTGTGCTTTTGATCTACCTGTCGTTTTATACCTATGATAAATGTGTACTCTTTCAGGACGCTTACACCGTCTGTTTTAAGGGGAGCATTCAAAAGGATGAAAAGCAGGTAGTGCCGTACATAAACGCGAATATGCAAAAGCAGTTCGGAAAGAAATACTTTGGCGTGGGAAAGGTGAAAGGAACCGTTGATAAAAATGGCAATACCACCAGTGTCACGGGGGAGTGTCAGGTGAAGGTGCCGATCCGACAGGTTTTTACCATGCACGGGGAGGCAGGCTGGAAGATTACGACACGCGCCAAAGCGCAGATTGCCAATCCCACAAAAATCATACGGAAGTGCAGATTTGTCGGGAGTTTGTTGAGAAACTGACAGGAATCGATAGGAGAACATACAATGCTGGAAGCAAGATATTTTAGGGATTACAAACATAATTATATGATACTGCGCTGTGGGCAGCAGGCGGGAACCAGTTATCAATGCAGGCTGCTTACGTCCGGGCGGATAGAGGGGATCCTGCGCTGTTCCCTGCGGCATATTAACGGTGAAAGTTATTTTTATTATGATATCAGCTCCCGCGCAACGCTGGAAGGACTGTATCGGGACAGAAAGATGACTGCGCAGCAGATCAGGGAGCTGTTTGAGCAGCTTTATGGAATTTACTGCGGGTTGGGGGATTGTTTTATGGAGGAATCCCATTTGGTGCTTTTGCCGGAGTATATTTATTATGATATGTCTCATCAAAAATATGTCGGACTTTATTATCCTGATTATGAGACGGACAAGCCCTATGAAGCGCTGATGGATTTTCTGTTGGAGCATTTAGACGGCAGGGATGAGAAGCTTGCAAATGCTGTTTATACCATTTATGAGAGAATGGAGGGGAGCAGTTTTTCCCTGCAGGATGCACTGCTGCTTTTAAGTGAAGGTGAGGAGACAGCGGCGGAGAGGGAAATAGCGAAAGTCGTGGCATTTCCGGCCTCGCCAGCCGATTCTGAAGCGGAGACAGCTGCCTCGGTGTTTGCGCCAGGGTTTCCTGCGGAGAATGCGGAGGAAGGTGAGAGCAATTTATTTGAGGAGAAAGCGTTTGCGCCCGCAAAAAAGAAGAACTTTTTCTATCCGGCACTGTCGCTTTGTTCTGTTTTGGGGATCGTTGGGATCGCATATATTTATGGTTTCTATGAGCTGGCAGATCAAGAGGTGATGACGCTTCTTGGCTGCGGCGGTTTGCTTATCGTTTGTCTGTTGGTAGGGGTGATCGGCACCGTCAGGGGCGGTGTGCGGGAAATCAAGCCAAAACGGGAAATGGAAAATGCGAAACCGTTTCCAGGTGAGGAAAGTTTTTGCCAAGCGGACCAGACAGACATTTCTTTGGAACAGGTGTTGAGTAGACAAATGGAGATCAACCTGGTTGCGCCAATCAAAAATGCAGCACCGCAGATGCCAATGCAAACACAGGAAATGGGGGATTGTGCAGATACCGTCTTTTTTGACAGTGCACAGACAATTGAATATAAATTATATGCGCTTGATAAAAAGAATAAGAAACATATTACATTAAATAAATTTCCCTATACTGTAGGGAAAATGGCAGGCTGTGTGGACTTCGCGCTGGCGGATGACTCCGTAAGCCGCATCCACGCGCGCTTTGAAAAGGTGGGTGACAGGGTCATGCTGGTCGATATGAACTCCACCAACGGAACTTACCGAAACGGGCTGAGGATGCAGCCGCAGGAGACGGTGGAAATCGAGCCAGGGGATGAGATACGGTTTGGAAATTTGAATTACTGTTTTCGATAAGAAAGGGGAATTTCGAATAAAAATTGACCCTTGACCGCACATCGTGCTTTGCTTATAATCAGGGTAAGCAAAGCGCAATGTGTGGAAGGAGGGAAGGGAGATGGAGATGGAGGAAACCATGGGAATGACAGATAATCAATGGAAAGATAATTTGCGGGGACAGCTTGAAAATTGGGAGGAAGTAGAAGAACTGATAACATCCCAGAAAACGGAAGAAGCATTGAAAAAGATTGAGAAGATCAAGGCAAGGATCAATAAGGGGTTGGAGAATTAGTATTTTTATTGCGCAGAATCGGTTATGATGCTATAATTTACGGAAAGAAAAAGGAAGTATGACAGCAGAAGAAAAGATTGCCAGAGTCAGGGAGTTTCGTCTCATTGACGATGTATTTTTTGAAGTATTTGTTGAGGACAAGGAGGCATGCCAAGAAATACTGCAGGTCATTTTAGGAGAAGATGAGCTTACGGTTTTTGACGTGGTGGTGCAGAGTAGTAAACGAAATATTTACGGAAGATCTGTGAGATTGGATGCCTTATGTACTCTTGGAAATGGGAAAAAGTGTAACATAGAAGTTCAAAGGGCGGATGATGACGATCATTTCAGGCGGGTACGTTTCAATGCATCGAGTATAACTGTGAAAGACTCGGATGTCGGAGAACGTTTTGAAAGGATTTTGGACCTTTACATGGTTTATATCTCAGAGCATGACTTTATCGGCGGTGCGCATACGATATACCATGTAGATAAGGTAATTCGGGAGACGGGTGAACTCGTGGACGATGGCTTGTACGAAGTGTATGTCAATACCAAGATAAAGGATGGCTCGAAGGTTTCTGACCTTATGGAGTGCTTCATTCAACGGGAGATAGTTGATCACAAAGAGTTTCCCGCTATATCAAAGCGTGTGAGGGAATTAAAAACCACGGAGGGAGGTGCCGGTGGGTGTGTGATATTGTGAAGAAGTTAGTAGATGAGGGGCGTGCCGAGGAGCGCAACGAAATTTTGATTAAAATGATTCGGAAAGGTTACGACAAGGATGCAATTTTTGATTTGGAATATACCGAGGAGGAATATGCGAAGGCGGAAGCGGAAGTGTATGAGTTGGCATAAATTACAGGGGTTCCATTATGGAGCCCCTGATTTTATTAAGAAAGAAGAATGCACATGAACCCGAAAATGTTTTTGACAGACCTCGATAAAACGCTCCTCCGCTCAGATGGCAGTATATCGGATTATACCAAAAAGGTTCTAAAACAATGTCAGGACCGCGGCATTTTGGTGGTAATTGCCACTGCAAGATACTGGATCGGCGCGGAACGCTACATTGAGGAACTGAAACCTGATTATGAGATCACAACGGACGGAACGCTTATTCATCGGTTTGGTGAAGAAATTTACAGCAGCAGTATGGATGCAGCTATGGCAAATAGTATCGTACAGGATTTACTGCAATATGATCCTAAAACAGAGATCACAGTCGCGGCGGGGCGTCAGGTCTTGTGGAACAGCCTTCATATTGCGGAATCCGAAAAATTACATAAGGCAGTTTATTATGATTATAGTAAACCGTTATCCTGTCGAGCAAATAAGATCGTAGCGGAGCTTTCCGATGGCGATATCGCAGTGAAGATTGCAGAGAAAAATAGATGCCGCTTACAATGTTATCGGGGTGAAAACTGGTATGCCTTTTTACCGGAAGGGTCGGGCAAGATTCAGGCAATCCACGCTTTGACGGAAGTATTAGGCATATCGCTTGCGGATATCGTGTCATTTGGCGATGATTTGAATGATAGGGAAATGCTGCAGATTTGTGGGACGGGAGTTGCCGTTTCCAATGCGATTCAGGAAGTGAAGGATGTTGCGGATGAGGTGACGCTTTCCAATGATGAGGATGGGGTGGCGGTGTGGATCGAGAGAAACATTCTGTAAATGAATTACAAAAAGGAAAGAATAGAATGACAGGAATTTATTTCAGCGGAACAGGAAATTCCAGATATGCAGTGGAAGTATTTCTGCAAGAATATGACAAAGCGGCGAAGGCGTATTCGCTTGAGGATGCCGCTGTTGTTGAATATATTAAAGCGACGGATAAATTGGTTTTTGCCTATTCGGTACAGTACAGCAATCTTCCTAAAATGGTCAAAGATTTCATTGATAATAATCCGAATTTGTGGCAGGGTAAAAAAGTATTTATCATAGCAACGATGGGATTATTCAGCGGAGACGGAGCAGGAACGCTGGGACGCAGATTGCAAAAGTACGGTGCACAAGTGATTGGCGGGCTCCACCTTAAAATGCCCGACAGTATAGCGGATGTGGCGGCACTAAAACGTTCGCCGGAAAAGAACAAAAAGCTGGTTCAGCTGGCGGAGCAAAAGATTCATAAAGCTGTGCGCGATATCAAAGATGGAAAGCCGTCGCAGGAAGGGATTGGATTTTGGTATCGCATGGCGGGATTATTTGGACAGCGGATTTATTTTTATCATAAGACGCGGAACTATTCTGACAGGTTAACGGTTGATTCCTCTAAATGTATCGGATGCGGTAAATGCGCAGATTCATGCCCGATGAAAAATCTGAGAATAGAGGAAGGCAGGGCGGTGGCGGAAGAAAGATGCACAATGTGCTATCGCTGTATCAATATTTGTTCAAAGCAGGCGATTACGTTGATTGGGAAAAAGGTGATTGAACAGGGGACAATAGAAAAGTATTTATGAGATTATCCTAGGGACCTTATTCCGCAATCGCAAATTTATGACATTTTGGAGCAGAGGAAAGATTGAAAATTGAAATTTTCAATCGCGGGATTTGTGTCTGCGTGTTGCTTGCCGCAAACTCGTTCATGCGCAAAAAGCAGCGCAGAAATGGGGAAAATATGCAAACTCATATTTTATATAGTCAAAAAAGTGAGCATATAGAGCGCATTTATTATAAAGATGCCACGTTGTCTTATCCTGAGCATACGCATACTGACCACATTATTTTCGGTTACATTTTAGAAGGGAAATTATGTGTTATGTGCAACGGAAAAAGAAGACTGTATCAGGCAGGAGATAATTTCTGCATTCCGCCAGACACTTCTCACGCGATCGAGACAGTCGGAGATATTCCTTATTCCATGGTATGTTTTTGCGTGGCAGTCAGCAAGGCATTTGATGGGGTCAGTGGGAATACGGCGGGCAGAGTGTCTAGTGGGGACAGTGGGGAGACTGCTGATAAGGCATCAAACAGAGATAGTGGAGAGACGGCAGAAGATATCAGGCAGTTGAAACAGTTGATTTTGAAGGCGCCAGAGGATGTCCTTACGATTGACGACATGGCGCATCATATTGGGATCAGCCCTTATCATATGATTCGGCAGTTTAAGGCGGTCTGCGGTTTGACGCCGCATCAGTTTCAGATTCAGTGTCGGGTGAGAAAGGCACAGAAATTGTTGGAACAGGGAGAAAGCGTAATCGAAGCGGCCTATGCCACAGGTTTTTGCGACCAAAGCCACTTCGACAGATGCTTTCAAAAAATTGTCAGACTCACGCCCAGGGAATATAAGCGCTGCCTGCTGCAGTAAAGTCAGCATAGTGCGGGGATAAATTTGGCGAATAGGAGCAGCCCGTCGTCTCCCGCAGTCACTTCATGCGGCACGCCAGCCGGCAGAATAGAAATGACACCCATGTCATAAGATATGGCAGCGCCGTCATTGATACAGACACCGGAGCCTGCGATGACCTCGTGTGTTTCTAACTGTGTTTTGTGGATGTGATCACCAATTTTTCTGTTGGGTGCGATGCGGACAAGGTGGTAGCTGAACTGCCCTGCCGTCTCCTTAGCGGTGACGATGTGCTTAAGTTCCACGCCGTCAAATTCAGGATGCTTTGACCAGGGAATGTCCGCGAATTTCACAGTTGACGATGGCAGCCTGAGAGAACCGTTTTCAAAAGCGTCAAAGATAGTGTTGGTCATAGTTATTGCCTCCTTTGTTTTGTGCTATTGTTTTTGATGAGTGTATTATAAAGGAGACGAAGGGGCGGCGATTGGATAAAATTGCGGTTGATGAAGCAAGTATGTTTATTGTTGGGGAAGACACGATATAAGAGAAAGGTGTGGAAATTATGGGAAAGAAATTACGAGTTGATGAAACAGTTGGCAGAGTAAAAATGATAATAGAAAAAGCAGAAAGGTCCGACCTGCAGCAAATTCTGGATCTGCAATATCTGGCCTATCAAAGCGAAGCCAAACTGTTCCAAGACCCCGACATTCCGCCGCTAAAACAAACGATAGCAGAAGTAGAAAGCGAATACGAAAACGGCATTATTTTGAAGGCGGTAGACGAGACTGATATCATAATCGGTTCTGTCAGAGCCCATTCTGATAAGGGCACTGTTTTTATAGGAAAACTAATGGTGCATCCTGAAAAGCAGGGGCGGGGAATCGGC
Organism: uncultured Lachnospiraceae bacterium; assembly: GCA_910576815.1. Lineage (GTDB taxonomy): Bacteria > Bacillota > Clostridia > Lachnospirales > Lachnospiraceae > UBA3282. The sequence goes on along the minus strand of CAJTKA010000055.1, from coordinate 4,720 downwards.
ACACAGCTTTTGCTTGCGATTGAAAATGAATACCCGAAGCAAAGGTACGAACTTTTTACAAGCTCGAAAAGTAAAAAGAATATCGAATTATATGAAAGATTAGGCTATCATATTTTTCGCGAAGAACAGATTACGGACGAGTTAAAATTTGTATATCTGGAGAAGAACAATTAAAGGTGAGTCTGTAAAGGCTCTTTTGAATGCGACAGGCGACAAAAGAGGTGTACTGGAAGAATTTGAGACGCGGTATGAAGCGTGGAAAGCGAAACAATAACCTACAGGGGTTCCCTTACGGAGCCCCTGATTTTCACTAATTGACGGCATTATTTTCTATTTGCAATATAGATATACGCATCCTCAAGCGTTGCCGCGCAAACGTTACATTCCACTTGCGGCGGCAGCTCGCTGATCAGCCGTAATTGCAATTCGTTTCCCACATACTGTTTTGACGAAACGTGATACTTTTTTTCCAATTCTCTGGCGGTAATCTCATTGGCCGCTTTGCAGGTCCAGACATGCCCGTTTGCCTGCCCCAGCAAATCTTTCATGCTTCCCGCATAAAGAAATTCCCCCTTTTTCATAATGGCAAGCTGATTACAGGTCGCAGCCAGATCTTCCACCACATGAGTCGAAAACAAAACGGTGCGTCCTTCCGAAAAGTCCACCAATAGATTGCGGATGCGGATACGTTCTTCCGGATCCAGTCCCGTTGTCGGTTCATCAACGATCAAAAACTCGGGCTCGTTTAAGAGCGCCTGAATTAACCCCACCCGCCGTTTCATACCGCCGGACAACTGTCTGATTTTCTTTTTGCGGTGTTCCGTCAGGCTGGTTTTTTCCAAAAGAGTGCAGATTCGCTCCCTGCAAACCTGTTTGGGAATACCTGATAGACTTCCCATGTATTCCAGACACTCCTGCACCGTTAAATTCGGATACAGGTCGATCTCCTGCGGCAGGTAGCCGATCTTGCGCTGTATTTTTTGATAATTTTCTTCGCTGTAAGAAATGCCGTCTAAGGTCACAGTGCCGCTTGTGGGGGCGAGCACCGTCGTAAGCACCCGCATCAGCGTCGTTTTTCCCGCGCCGTTTTCCCCTAACAGTCCGAAAATGCCTTTCGGGATTTCCAGATTGGCATGGCGAATCGCCGTCACCTGATTTTTGAATGTTACTGTTAAATCTTTTATTTTGATTCCCATGGTTGTCTCCTCTATCTTGTGATAATGTTTGTTACTCTCATTTTTTAACAAAGTAGCCTTTTTTCTTTGTTTCCGAGCGTTACTCTTTGCATTTTTTTACATGCTGTTTTCTGTTATGTTCCCGTGCGTTATCCTCTTTTTTTGATTATTCTGGGAAGCGCCGCGATTGCAATGATCCCCACAAAAACGCAAACAACTTTTCCGCATAGCCAGCTAAAATCGCCGCTGCCATTTATTTCTCTGAACGTGTAAGAAAACACATTCCATTTTCCCAGATAGCGAACGCCCAGACTAGAGTTTGTTATGATCCATAAGAGCAGGCAGGCACCGATCGCAAGCCACATATTGCGAAAAACGCAGGCGAGGGTGTTTGCTAAAATACTCCAGAAAGCGATTGTGATCAGCACACTTGCAAGGAATACTAAAAATTGAGCGGCTTCATGAACGGCATTTGCGAATAGAGTCGGTTTTTGAAACAGGAAAAACAATCCGTACCCTGCCGCTGCGAGCAAAAATAGAAACGATATCTGCAAAAACAGCCGTGTGTAGATTGCAAGCAGTTTCTTTTTTGGCGGATACAACCGCCAGACTTCCGAGCGCTTGGCGATGATTTCCGCGACATAGGTGTCTGCACAAAAAACTGAGGCAAGGAGGGCAATCTGCGGCTCTAAGGCAATGCCGACTTCACGGCTGACATACACGCCCCTGATTAGACTGAGAAGGATCACAAAGCAGGCGGCGTAAGCTATTTTATAAAACGGCAGGGATATTTTACATTCTTTTTTCATGACACTCTCCGTTTCTTCCATAGAAGAATTGCAAGCAGCAAAATCACAACAGATGCCAGAATCAAAAATACCTGATTCAATAAGACCATCGGCGGGGGTGTGGTGTCAAAAAATGTCCCCGGAAACCGCACCATGATGGCTAACGGTTTGCCGTAATAGCCGTAAACCCCGTCCTTGCGATAGGCCCCCATATTGGAATAGGTGATATAAAGAAGCAGCAGCGGCACAGCAGGCAGCGGACTTTTGAACAGCAGTGAGATCAGGCTGTAAATACATACGATCATCAGCATATTTGGCAGGATATAAAGACAGGTTGCTATCAGAAAGTCCGTTAATCTCACCGTAAAGCCCTGCTCCTTTGTCATGACTAAGCACAGGAGCCAGTACCCCAGATTTAAGACGGCAAGCGCGATCAAACAGACGACAAAGCCGCCCCCTGTTTTTCCTAAAAGATAGCTTCCCGCGCTGACAGGTTTTGTGTGGAGCAGTTCGTAAGTATTTTTTCTGGTATCCTGTAAATACAAAACAGACAATAGGAGCGCCGCAAAAAATCCCATATGCAGTCCCGCAAAGTCTGCAAATTTTTTGGAAAAGTAGTAGGAAAACGGCTTTTCTTTTAATTTGGCGGCGATATAAGCATTGATTTCCTCAGGTGTTCCCTTGCGATAGGCGGTATTAACGTAGTAATAATACGCGCTTAAGAAGTTATAGTTTTCCAAATAATTGCACGCTGTTTTGATATCCATTTTTTGTGTTTCCGCAATGATGGCATCCGCCTCGACAGCGTTCCTCTCAAGATCAGTGCGTAGGATTTCCCGAATTTGCTCCTCCCAGATTTCCCGTCGTTCCGCATCCGCTGTTGGCACATAGCCCTCATAGATATCCCCGTTGCGAAAGGTTTCCGGATAATCATTTTCAATGGTTTCCCTTTCCGCGAGATAATGGGTATGCAGATAAGGGCTGACACATTGAAAAATCATCACAAAAATAATGACGATGCCGATCCAATACAGAGGATTTTTACAGTAATTGCGCACTTCCCTTTTTATCATTGACCACATATTGCAATTCCTCCTTTGCATCCATCTTAAAAGGGGAATCACAATAGAAAGACAATGAAGATAAAATTTGAGAAAAAGAAAATCGTCGGATCTTTTATGAGATCCGACGAAAGATCGCCGTTACGATCGCCCCGCCCTGTTCTTCATTTTCCAGGATCAGTTTTCCGCCATGTTTTTCACAGTATAGTCTGCTAATATACATACCGATCCCGGCGTGTTTTAAGCTATCTTTGATATTCTTTCCGTGAAAGGCTTTTGTGATCGTTTCCGCGTCTTCCGAAAAACCTTCGCCGTCGTCTCTGACGCAGACGCGCAGCTCGTCAGATTCCATTTTTAGCATGACGGCAATCTGCTGCTTCCCGTAGCGAAAGGCATTGGATAACAGGTTTTCCGTGACTTCCAGAATGATTTCTTTATCTCCGTAAAAATGATTTTCAAATGCAGATAATTGTAAAGCGGAGTGCTTTCCGTATTCCCTTTCTAAGACGGCAAGTTCCGCGCGGATATCCGCCTCCAACGCTGCGGCGGAAATTTCTGCGGCAACAGGCTCCCGACTTTCCAAACTGTTCAGTTTCCGCATGGTTTCCACAAAAGCATCCATGCGCTCGATCTGACGGCTGCTTTCAGAAAGCATTTCCATCGCCTGTTCCAAATCCATGTCGGCTTTTGGCAGATAGGCAGTCAGCATTTCCTGATACCCTTTTAAAACCGATAAAGGAGAGCGGATATCGTGCGCGATCGCTGCCCGCAGCAGTTTTTCTTCTTCAATGGTCTGCCACAATCTGCGATTATTTTCGGCAAGCTGTCCGCGCATCGTTTCAAATTCCTTGCAGAGTACGCCCATCTCGTCCTTATTTTCGTAAGTAATGTGAAAGTCCAGTTGGTTTTCGGCAATCTTTTGCGACGCTGACGCCAGCTCGCTGATCGGTTTTTTTAACTTGTGCCGATAAAAAAGAAACACCGCCGCACAGCTTCCCGCCATCGACAGGATCAATACCGTATAGGTCTGTAAAAAATCGCAGACTTCCGATACAAAATAATCAGAAGATGTCATTTCATATTCCTGTGGTCTGGGAATATCAGGAACATATAGGGGACCTCTTTGCGCGGCTTCATAGTAAGCGCCCTGATCCACATAATGCCACCAGATATACAGCTGCGCGCGCGAGGCACCCCTGTTGATCACTGCTGAAAGAAGAAAACTGCAAAACAGAGTGATCGCCATATACAAAAGAAGCGTTTTCTTTAAGGAAAGATTTTTTATTTTGCCCATCGGTAACCCATCCCCCATACGGTTTCGATATATTCCGTCTGCGTATATTGCTGCAATTTCTTTCTGATGCGGCGGATCAATTCCGTGACCACGCGGCTATCGCCTTCCGCGTCAAATCCGCAGACTCTTTCATAGATCCTTTCTTTATCAAAAACCATACCCGGGTGCATGGATAAAAAGGCAAGGATCTCATATTCCACTTTTGTCAGCTCAAGCGTGTTTTCTCGAATTTGTACGGTTTTTGCGGTATAATCAATAGATAATTCACCCTGAAAGCGACAGCTTGTTTTATGGCTGTGCCTTGCCTCCCGTTTTAAGTGTGACGCGATCCTTGCCTCCAGTTCTTTTAAATAAACTCTCGGAATCTTTAAGCCAGTAAATATAAGACTTTCAGATTCCTTT
>CAJTKA010000054.1 GCA_910576815.1 uncultured Lachnospiraceae bacterium | reverse complement strand
AAAGTGCGTAAGTTTTTGTTACCGGTAACTTACACACTTTATATTACACTCCCTTTGACTGAGAGGTTGGAATTCTCATTTCGGAAATTCCTCCTACTCTATTCTCTCATTGCGTTTTTTAATCAGGATTTACTCAACGTAATCCGACTTCACATACGCAGTCTTGCCCTTATACTTGATTTTCGTCCAGCCGTCGGCTTGTTTCATGATCAACTCAAGCTTATCGCCGGCATAAGCCGTTGCCAGTTTATCTGAAGTCTCGCTAGCACCGCTCCTGATCCTGACGTTTTCCTTGACCGTAACCGTTCCTGTTGCCGCGGCAGACGCGGCCGTCTCATTGTTATCTGCCGGCTCCGCAGGCGTTTCCTCGCCAGCCGTCTCCTCAGAAGACGCCAAATCTCTGACTTCCGTTTCGGAAGGTTCCAGAAAATCGCTTTTTATATAGGCCTCCCCGCCGTTATACTCTACCTTGCTCCATCCGTTCCCTCTGGTTTCAAGAAGCTTAAACGTATCACCAACCGCTGCCTTGCCGAGTTTATCCGCCGTCTCGCTGTCGGATGTCCTGATATTGACAACATCAGTCGTTTTCACTTCGGTAACCACCGTCTCGGAATATGCGCTCTCATCATCAGGCGTTTCATCTTCTTCCGAGCTTTCCTCCGCGTCTCCTTCTCCACTCGCAATCTGCTCCGTGCCCTCGACACGCGCCAACGTCTCGCCTACATTCTTCTCGATTTCCTCCCCTAGCTCTATCAGAAAATCTGCCAGCACGCGGTCCCCGTTGACCATATCATTGAAGCCGGCTACGACTTTATTATTCAGGTCTATAACATCATCCTGCACCTGCACTTCCCGTATATAACGGCGCTCACTCTCGCTCAACTCATAGTCCTCATTGATATAGAACGAACCGTCTTCCTTCGTACACACATAGTAGGAACGCAGCCCGGGAAGGGGCTTATCATAATCGTAAAACTTCAGATCATAATAAATATACGCAATGTAAGTGCCCTCGTTGGGGCCTGCCTTCGTGTAGACCTCTATTGACACAGATTCCGTGTATTTACTGGTCTCCGCCGCCCGTAATTTCTCTGTGGCATCCAGATAGTAGATCATATTGCTCATGGTCTCGGTATCTCCATTCATCATTGCCATATAGTAAGTCTCAAAAAACTCGTTGATTCCGGGGACAACATCTTTTTCCAGAGGCACCAGTGGGATTTCTTCCAGCGCTTCGTCCGCGCCGGCCACGTTTTCCGACGAAACTGCCGATTCCTCCAACTCTACCTTACGTTTGTTCGCATTGATCGCGATCACGATCGTAAGACTCACGCAGATCACAAGGATGACAGGCAGAACAATCTTGGAATATCTTATGAGCCAGTCTCTCAGCGCATCAAGCTTCGCCTTCAGGAAGTCTTGTATTGTGTTGTTTGATGTGTTCATTTTTCGTTACCTTTCTTTAAAATGCGCCTGACAGGATTCGAATCTACATCAAAGGCGTCGGAGGCCTGCTTTCGATGTGAAAATTATTACAAATATATTACAGAATTGTTACATTTTTCGCATCATATCACAAGCAGGAACGCTTGTCAAGTAATGGAAGCGAAGATAAATTCCTTGATTTCAGGGTTTTTGCGATTTAACGGTATAGTCTGGGAGTTTGACAGTTGAATATCAGACAAAATACCTGTAGGTCTTGTAAAACCTGCTTTTTTGTGTGAAACATTTTGATTTTATCAATGGATTTTCAGCAAGATATGTCTACCTGCAGGATGAAAACAGAATAAAAGCTTGCTTTCTCATTTGCTTTCTGGCGATGTTATCCTATCATGTTCTGGAAAAGAAGCTAGATTATCAATATTAGGTAATTGCGAAACTCGTGTCCGAGTTCTGCAATCCTAAACAGAAACATGGGAGAATTCACGTATCACGTGAATTCCGTGATAAAAAGAAGATAACGAAGAATTTTAGGCGCACTTTAATAAGCCTTAGGTTTTATAAAGTTGGTAAGTCCTACGCTTTGAGATGTTTTAAGTTGCGGATACATTCATGATGGTGAATCTTATCTGCAAGAACTACAGTTATCAGATGGGTAATGCCGGCAAGGATCAGATCGGCATCACCGATATCGCCTTCGAGATTTGTGATAACAGCATAAAAGCCGTCGTATTTTTCTTCATCCTTGATCTTGTTCAGATTAGGTTCACAGCCCTTTTTCTGCGATCTCTCCGTCATCTGTCACGTTTGTGGTCTTAATAAAACGGGCAGGATCATTCTTTTTTTTCCCTTACGTTTCCTTCCAGATTTTTTGACCATCTTGGTGGCACGTGATATCTGCTGTTTACGAATCCGTTTTTGGTATGAATGAGATGCTTTGCGTGGTCAAGACTGAAATATGAAAATTGAAACGGTATCACTTGATAAATGTGAAGAAAAGTTACTTGAATAAACGATAATATTACATGAAAAGGTTTGAAGGGCTATTTTGTGACATTATTAAAATGTAAAAATTTATATGCGGGGATATTTATGAGGGAAAAAATATTGTTTTTATGAACATGGTAGTCATATTCATGTTGTCTGTGTCGGTTAAAGTATTTGCCGAAGATGAAAGCCTAAATCGTAGCGATTTGGTACGCATTAAACAAGATGAATTCATTTCTTTAATTGATGAGCTTTTGACTATCAAAAAATAAAATCCAAATTATACGGACGAACAGATTCTCGTACTTATAAATGAACGACACTTGGAATCGGAAATGAATCCGAGAACTGTAGATATATGGAATGCTCTTACTGAATCTGAGAAAAAATTATGTATCCGTGATCCGTTTGACACTCTAAAAGTAAATACCGCAAAAACTATAGCAACATCAAAAACAGAAGCTAAGTTTGGCTTTACCGGGTTGGGAGATAGGAGCGATGCTTTCCGTCATGGAGACTGGAATGCGGAAATGCCAGTGCTAATAGGCAAAGAGAAAGCGGAGTTATTTGCAACAGTACATGAGGATAAAGATGTTATAGGCAATGAATCAGATGGATATCCCAAAGCAGCGCACAGAGATATGGATTTGCATAATAATGAAGTTGGGAGGTGCATAGGAGCCGATAACAAGCAAGCATCAGAAGATGATATAGCAGATATTATTTACAATGAAATTACTTCTTCATCAACACAATTCATATGGCTACATGAGTAGATGGATGGGGCTGCCGCACTAAGTAATTAGTGCAACAGCCCCATTATTCAAAATCGAGTAATTGATTACTTCTATTGATGGTATCACGATAATCAAATTAAGGTAATATAAATGTATGTTATGTTTATGAGGTAATCAATTATGGAAAGTCGTATCAAGGAATTACGTGAAAACAGAAGGTTAATACAAGAGATTCTTGCGTCAGAACTAAACATTACGCAGCAGTCGCTTAGTAAATATGAGAGGGATATCACCATAATTAAAGTTGATATTCTTAAAAGGATAGCGAAGTATTTTAACGATGTTCTGCAGGCTGTCAGAGGAGTGGATGATTCGATTATGAATTTGCTGCGCCCTGTGCCCAAAGATCAGCTGCAGGGCAGAAGTGCTGCCGTTCGCAGTACAGCCGCAGAGAACGGCAGTACGTGCCAAAAAGCGGAAGCGGTGTACGGCGTGAGACGATATACGGCGGAGGAGTCATATGAACTGAGAAGGAGACGGAAACAGGCGGCGATCACGCGGGATCTGCTGCAGATGTGGGAGCAGCGGATAGAGCAGGAAGAAAGACATGGCATCCTTTTGCGCACTCATATGCTGCGGCTGTGGCAGAATATGGCAGTTTATGCCTGTGACAAAGCAGGAGAGGAGATAATGCCTCTGCGGACGGAGCGGCTTGCGGAGGATATCCTCTTGATTTTATGCGATGTGCCGCCGGCTTCCTTAAAAATACGGGAACCGTCAGAGGGGATCAGAACGCAGTTGAATGAAGACGGAACGATCCATCCGCGGAATCCGAAAACCCTGGCAGCAGGGAGCACGATGCTTGCCTGCGGGAATGGGTGGAAATGGTTTCGGGACGATAGCCGACGGATCCTCAATGTGGCAGGGGAGCGCGGATTGGCGGATATGCTTGCGGAACATTTCGGCAAGGCGGACTTTCCGAACGGGCAGCTTACGCCGGCAGGATTTGCCCTGCAGTTTATCGAGGGGACCAGGAGCGTGATCGTGAGACTTTGACCACGAAAAACAGTCAATATCTTTATCTGTTTGAGTATTCCCCTCCAATGTGATATAATCGTTATCACCACAATCAAACGAATCATTATGGGAGGGAACTATGGATTTTGAATTGACCGCATCGATGATGTGTGCAAATTACGGCAACCTGGAAAAGGAAGTCAGGGATCTGGAGGCGGGCGGCATCGACTCCTTTCACATTGATATCATGGATGGGCGCTATGTGCCCAACTTTGCTATGTCCTTAAACGATATGAAGTACATCGCCACAGCGACGGAGAAACCGCTGGACGTGCATCTGATGATAGAACACCCCAACAACAATATTCATATTTTTTTAGACAATCTGCGCAAAGGCGATACCGTGTACATTCATCCCGAAGCGGAGTATCATCCTTCCACCACCTTGCAAAAAATCATCAATGCGGGCATGATTCCGGGGATCGCCATCAACCCGGGCACCAGTATTGAGACGGTCATGGAGATGCTGGTGATTGTAAAGAAGGTGCTGGTGATGTCGGTGAACCCGGGTAATGCGGGACAGATGTATCTGCCTTATGTGGGTAAAAAGATCACGAAACTGTTAGCGATCAAGGACGAGATCGACTTTGAGATCTATTGGGATGGCGCCTGCGGGGCGGATAAAATCAGGCAGTATGCGCCCAGAGGCGTGAAAGGCTTCGTGCTGGGCACCACGCTTCTTTTTGGCAAAGATGCGCCGTATGGAGAGACGCTGAAAAACATCCGCGAGCTGCATTTTTAAGAGGGAAATGGGGGATGCCAAGATGGTGACAGCGCTTCTTTTGTCCGGCGGGACAGGAACGAGGATGGGTTTGGAGATGCCCAAACAGTACATAAAAGTTAGCGGCAGACCGATCATCGATTACTGTTTGCGGACGCTCCTCGAGCATGAGGGGATCGATGCCGTGCAGATCGTGGCGGACGAGATGTGGCAGGAGAATATCCTTGCCTGCATGGAGAACATACGGTGCGGCAAATTCCGCGGCTTTTCGCAGCCGGGAAAAACCAGGCAGCTTTCCATTTGGAATGGGTTGACGGATATCAGGAAGTACGCTGGGAATGCGGACTGTGTGCTGATCCATGACGCGGCAAGACCGCAGGTGTCGGCAAAGCAGATAACAGACTGCCTGGCAGCGGTGAAGGCAGGGCATGACGGGGCGCTTCCCGTTCTGCCTATGAAGGATACGGTATATTACAGTGAGGACGGCGCGGCAGTCACCTCCCTTTTGGAGCGTAGCAGGATCTTTGCGGGGCAGGCACCGGAACTTTTTGTGCTGGGAAAGTATTATGAGGCAAATCAGGCGCTTTTTCCGGAGCAGATCATGCGGATCAACGGCTCTACGGAGCCGGCAGTGATGGCAGGCATGGATATTGCCATGATCCCGGGGGACGAGGGGAATTTTAAGATCACGACCATGGCGGATCTGGAGCGCTTTCGGGAGAAAGTCGGAGAGACGACGGCGTGAAAAGATTGCGCTGACAGGCATTTACTGTTAAAGGAGCATGGGAAGGAAGGGCTGGTTTTGTCATGAAGGCATGGGTCTTACATGGAATCAATGATCTTCGGTTCGAGGAAGTAAACTCTCCTATCATAGGAGACAATGAAATCCTGCTTGCCGTAAAGGCGGTGGGGATCTGCGGCTCGGACATTCCGCGGGTGTTTTATACAGGAACCTATTCCTATCCGCTGATCCCCGGGCATGAGTTTGCGGGGCAGGTGGAAGCCGTAGGCGCGGCTGTAGATGTGGGTTGGCAGGGGAAGCGGGTCGGTGTTTTTCCGTTGATTCCCTGTGAGGAATGCCTGCCCTGCCAAAAGCAACAGTATGAAATGTGCCGCCACTACAGCTATCTTGGTTCCCGCAGGGACGGCGCCTTTGCGGAGTATGTGGCAGTGCCCGAGAAAAATCTGATCGCCCTGCCCGAAGGCGTACGGTTTGAGGAAGCGGCCATGTTGGAGCCCATGTCGGTGGCAGTGCATGCCATGAGAAAGGCGGCGCCTTCGCCGGATGAGCATATCGTAATCTGCGGACTGGGGACGATTGGGCTGTTTCTGCTTATGTTTTTGTGGGAGGCAGGCTGTCGTAACGTGTCGGTGATTGGAAATAAAGCATTTCAGAAAAGGATGGCGCTGCAGCTTGGCTTGTCGGAAGCTTCGTTTTGCGACAGCAGGTCGCAGGAGGTAGAACAGTGGCTGCGGGAGCGGACGGACCAAAAAGGCGCGGATGTGTTTTTTGAGTGCGTCGGGAAAAATGAGACTATGGTACAGGCGGTCAATTTGACGGGTCCCGGCGGGCGGATCATGCTCGTAGGTAATCCGGCGTCAGATATGACGCTGCCCAAAGCGGTGTATTGGAAGATCCTGCGTAATCAGCTGACGGTGTTTGGCACCTGGAACTCCTCCTTTACCCATAAAAAGGACGATGACTGGCATTATGTGCTAGACAGGCTGGAAGCAAAAAAGATCGAACCGGCAGCGTTTATCACCCATCGGCTGTTGTTGGAGGAGCTGGACAGGGGACTCTCGGTGATGAAAGATAAGCGGGAAGAATATGGGAAAGTGATGATTTTTACGGAAAATAAATAGACAATAAATTTTATATCGTAAATAACAAAAATTCCCTTGCCAAATTAAGAGGGAATGACCGATATAAGAAAAAGGAGTACTATCTTTGCTTTTGGATCAGACATTTGGTATGCGATAATCTCCAATCTTTCAAAAATTTAGGGGGGGGGCAAAAATATGTCCATGTTGATACAGCATCATATGGCGGCACTGAATGCGGAAAGACAGTTTAATATAGTGACGAAGGCCAAAGAAAAGAAGATGGAGAAACTCGCTTCCGGCTATCGGATCAACCGTGCTGCGGATGATGCGGCAGGTCTTTCCATCTCTGAAAAGATGCGCAGACAGATCAGAGGCCTTAAGGTGGGAACGGAGAATGCCGAGATGGGTATTTCCTGGGTGCAGATCGGAGAGGGTGCGCTCAATGAGGCGCATGACATCCTCCATCGGATGAACGAGCTTTCCATCAAGGCGCAGAACGGGACGAATACGCTTACGGACAGAGCCTACATGGAGGCGGAATTTGAGCAGCTGCAGAACGAGCTGGACAGGATCAGCACCACGACTACATTCAACGAACTGAATATTTTCGAGGAGCACGAACCGGTCTACGACCAGATTAGCGGCAATATTGACTGGGATTATGAGGAATATCATGAGATCAGACCCGGTAAGAACGATTTGACCATCACCTATCGGACGGCGCTGACGGATGAGGCGCAGGTGATGACGATTTCTGTGCCGACCGGAAAGTATACCACTCATGAGCTGATCGACGCCATCGACGATGCGTTCGGCGTTGACAGCCCGATCCATCTGGAGCTTACGGATAAAGGCATCTGCAAATTAAATCTCGAGGGCGGCGCGGTCATGGATTCCGTAAAGGGCGGTTTGACTTACCTTTTATGGGATAATTATGACGGCGGCGGGTACGGTACGCTGATCGGAACGACAGAATTTTTGACTCCGGATGATGAACTGGAGATCGTTGTAGGGCAAAACGATGCCATGTATGTAGAGTGGGAGTCTTTCGATCCGACCGTCGGGAAACAGTTTGGCTGGATTCATCTGCTGGGTGAGAATAAACCTGACGGATACACAAGGTTTATGACGAAAGCGGACATTATGAACGCAATAAATGTTGCAATCGAAACCCCGGGTTCAGGCTTGGAGGGCTGCGGTTTAAAGGCGAGTGACCATGGGCTTGCCATTCAGCTTTCCAGCGACGAGGGGATTGTCACCGGCTTTAAGGGGAATATGTTTAAAATCGAGAACACAGACCCCATATATACCTCTGCTTTTTATGATAATATTCAGTATGGTCATGTGTGGCAGGACCCGGCTTCCGTGGTGGGCGGGGCAGTCCTGACAACGGATGTGCGTGACGAGGAGCATAATCGGTACTATATCAACAGCACGAACAATAAGCTGGTCTTAAACCCGAACCCGGAGACGAACTCCGTGAAGACACCGATCACGATCACTATCCCCCAGAAGGCGGCGAATGCAAGTGACCCGACAAAAGAGGGTTATACGGCGCAGGAGATGGTAGATGAGCTAAATAAAATATTTGAGAATACGACGGGGCTCAAGGGTGAGGTCAAGGCGTATTTAGTGCGGTCGAGCGCCAAAGAAGATGATCCCTATCGGGATGCCTATCCGGATGGGAAAAAACCGGGCGGCGCGACCCTCAACAAGGAGTCCGTGGGCGATGATAACCTGATTTTTGAGGGCATAGAGATCCGTACCGTAAAGGAAGGTCCCGATGCCATTGTAAATATTGATAAAGACGCGAGTACCGCTTACGATACCCTGTTCACGATCAAGAACTATAATAAATACGGCTCGGGCAGCAGTTGGGACGCGACGATTGACAGCGAGTCCGTGAAGGATTATAACGCTTACTCTCTGGGGCAGAGTGGAATTACGTCCTCGATCAGATTTACGAGTGCGAATAATAAATTCAATGTCACCATAAAGAGCACGCCAAACAGAAATACGACCAACACGTATGATATTAATGAGACTTTTACCATCAATATCGGTACCGGCAGCAAGAATTTGTCGGGGATCATTAGTGCCATCAATGCGGATTTTAAGAACCATGAAGTTGTGGTAGGAAAGGACGAACACGGGAATGATATCAAGAAAAAGCTGAGTGAGCTGCTCGTGGCGGAATCAGACGGTAACTTTATCAAGATCGTAGACAAGGAAGATTTGACGCTCGACAATGCGGAGCATAAGTACCCCAACTGGAAAACAGAGGTCGATTTAAGCACCTATGAGTCCAACGCCGGCTACCGTATCCTATTCCAGCGGAAAGAGGATTATACGGAAAATAAAACATATACCTATAAAGGATCGGTGACGCTCACGCCTCCGAACGGTAAATTTGAGGGTCCCTTAACCTTTTATATCAATGGAGTTCCGCATACGATCGGCAGCGCGGGTCAAACGCCGGGGCAGGCAAAGGATGGCTACTACGAGGAGACGCCCATAAAATTTAGTACAGTGGAGAGTACGAGTGCGGACAGACCGCAGCAGAATTTCACGATGAGCGGTCAGGGAACCACTACGCTTACTTACTGGCCGGGCGGCAGCGCAACTGGTAGCTCTAAAACATATCAGGGCAGTACGAGATTGGAGGAGAATACTCCGGCGACTCTGGCGGTAGGACCGGCATCGATTCCCTCCAAGGTAACGGTTGATAGCAGCAACAACCAGATTACGCTGGGATTGAATGGAAAAGATTATACATTTACGCTGGCGGATAGTGTTGGCAGCGCTTTCGATGCAGATGGAGACGGAAAGTATAATCAGGATGAACTAGTGGATGCCCTGCAGGCTGCCATTGACAAACAGGCTGGCGAGGGCTTCGGCGGTGCCGTGGTGGAGATTGAGGATAACCAGTTTGTCATCACTTCCAGAGTGGGCAATCAGCTGAGTAATAGCGGCAGATACACTTCGATTACGTCCTATGCGAAGGGGGAGGCGGTCAATACCTTTTTTGAATCTCTGGGCAAGACCGAGACGGCAGCCAGTTGTACGAGTAAGCTGGTGGTTAAAGACAGCATTGACCTGACGACTGCGAACGATACCTTTGAATTTACCTTTACGGATAAGAAGGGTAACTCCAAGGCTGTATCGTTTCATTTGCTGGAGGCAAGCGAGTCGGGCGGTTTATCGATTAGCAAAGATGACCTGATAAGAAGGATCGATACCAAGCTGAAGGCAGATAGCGCAACAAAGGACAAAGTGGAGGTGTCGCTGGACGGCAGCAATCATTTGGTAATTACCACCCTGGAAGCAGGGGAAAAGACCTTTGTGCAATATACCACCGGTTCGGGTAGCAGCATAAATGCAAACGCTAAGGCGATCTTCAAGGATATTGATAAGGCGGCAACGGATCTTGCGGCAGAGATTACCCTGAACCAGCCCGTCCGATCGACACCCTACAGTACTATGTCCGGACCAGAAACCTTTGTCGTAAACATTGATGGCACTGACCAGACCTTCTATGTGCAAAGCTGGAGCAAAGCTAATAATACTACTAATGATAACAGTAATTTGGTGTATCAACTGAATCATGGAATCGTCGTTGGAGGCGTTCAGCAGAAGGGGCTGAACGATTATGGTGTGACGGCTTCCATTTCGGGCGGCAAACTGGTCCTGACGAAGGATGTTGCCGGTAATGATGCAAGCGGCAACCCCACCAGCCTGAAGATGTCTTATGGCGGCGGCGGAAGCGCCATGGAGTATATATTCGGTAAGACACCGGCAGCCAAGGCGGATGACGTGGCGTTGTCGGTCAGCAAAGACGGAAAGAAGATTATCATCGAGGCACTCAAACCGGATGGTACGAAGGATTCGAATGCTGTGATCAATATTGATTCAGAATATAGCGGCGGTACGCTGGCAGGTAAGCAGGCGGTCAGGTATTGGGATCATGTGCAGCAGTCAGGCTTCCACTCCGCGAAATTCAGTACCGTGACCAGCGTCGACCTTTCAGATTTTGTGAAAGACGGCGGGATCGAGCTCACTCGGTGGAACAATGAACTGGAGTTTGAATTTACCGAAAACTATGCGGAGACAGCCTTGGCGAATCCGAAAACGGATCCTACATGGAAGAAGGTCAGCTTCCGCTTGACGGAGAGCGGAGCGGGAAAGAAAACTTCCATAGACGATATCGTGAAAGAGCTCCAGTCAAAGATAGACGGTGCGCTGGGAACAGATAAGATAGAAGTGCTGTTTGATACGAAGACGAATAAGCTGTCTTTGAAATCTACAAAACCAGGCGCGCAGTTCCAGTTCAGAGGCATGGTGAGTACAGCCAGCGGCGGCAGTACGACTCTTGATGCGACCAATAAAATTGGCGGCGGCTTTTTCCATCATGTGATGTGTAAGAGCGAGGAGCAGACAAAACAGTTGGCGGATCCCTCGGATATCAACGGCGATCAGTTCTCGGGCGATATTTTCGCGCAGGGGCGCCACGATCTGGTCTTTGATCCGGCAGGCCTCCATCCCGGCATGAGCGATACGCTGATTTTGGATCTGAATTACTTTGAAGATGCGGATCATGACGGCGTATTGGATGCGGATGCGGATCGAAACGGTAAAATAGAAGGAAAGGAACGAGATGATGTAAAGAAGATTACGCTCACACTGCATCTGGATGAACGTACACAAGCGAGATTTGAAGACAAAACGTCTGCTGCGGAAGTGATAGATATCATGCGACAAAAGATTGACGAAGCCATCGAGGATTGGATGAAGTCTACGGAGGGGCAGCAGTCGGGGCTTCAACTGCACAAGGGACTGATCGAAGTGGATATGGGCAGGCATGATACCGGCGTTTTGGGCAATAAGGATAAGGTGTCCATGAGCTTTACCATAACCAAGAATCCCGATATTGCAACGCCGGTGGAAGGATATTTCTATATTGACGGCATCCGGGGCAACGCAGCTTATGAGACCTTCTACTATACCGAGGGCGACCTGATTCCGGGCTTTATCGAGGGGACGAAGGATATCAGCAAAGGCGTGGTCTTGGGCGATAACGATAAAGATTTGTATTTTCTGGTAGACGGCGAGATGAAGCATGTGGATCTGTCGGGGTTAAAAAAACATGAATTGATTTCGGCATCAGAGATTGTTCATACGATTTCGCAGCAGTTTAAAGATCAGGGTCTACCGCTTACAGTGACGCTTGGTAGAAAGGGTAATTTGAGAATCTCTTTTGACAGAATGGGGAAGCATTCGATCGAGCAGGTGACCGGCAGCGCGAGAGAGGAATTATTCTTCCAGGAAAGTTCCGCGAACAGGCTGAACAAAGAGCGGGATATCAGGGTCAGCAGCTTTGAGGGCGACAGGCTTTCGGTGTACAGCCCCCGCTTCTCCACGGCGATGCTGGGTGTCAACTCCATCTGTATCTCTACCGTAAAGAATGCAGAGAAAGCGACGAACCGGCTAAAGGCAGCGATCCAAAAGGTTTCGGATATGAGAAGTACCTTTGGCGCGATCCAGAACCGGTTCGAGCATACGGTCAATAACAACCTGAATAAGCACGAGAATCTGCAGGCGGCAGAGTCCCGCATTCGCGATGCGGATATGTCGAATGAAATGGTGGATTTCTCCAATCTGAGCATCATCCAGCAGGCAGGGCAGGCGATTTTGGCGCAGGCAAACCAGTCGAGACAGGGAATGCTGTCGCTGCTGGGATGAATATGATTGATAAGAAATGGCTGGGAATATGATCCCAGCCATTTGTGCTTGCATACTTTTGCCTTAAATGCTATACTGATGGCAGATTCGGGAAATGATTCGGAATTAGTCGGGAGGCACTGGGAGAATGTATTCCAGATTTCCATATGGTACGTTTGAACTTGCATTCTAATAGGTGTGCATTGCGCACATTCATGACAGTTTCTGTCGGATTTTTCTTAAATACATGAATAATAAGAAACGCAGCGTGAAAATGACACAAGCTGTCGGAAAAGGAGTTACGGAATGAACGATAAAAGCTTATATTATAAAGGGTTTGACGCAATTACAGAAATAGATAGCTTTTTTGATAACCTGAAAGAATATGCGGAGTTAAATGAATCTGGCAATTCTGTATATATTTTAAATCGCCCGCTGGGAGATAAAAAATATTCATATGAATATGAAAAAGCGGCGGTTATTCTTATACCCAAGCACAAAATGTTGTTTCTTGACTATGGAAATAATGAAGAAGCCTTCGAGGAGTATGTGGACGAGTTTATAGATGATGCCGGTCATATTTCAGATAAATATGACTATATGCAGGTACTGGGCAGAACAAATAAATGGCGCAGAGAAGTTGTTGTACAAATGCAGTATGGGGAAATTCAGAATCTTTCTTTGGATAGGTTATTGGATCAGATTAAATTACCTAATAAGGAAAGTGTCAGGAAAGGTGAATTTTTGATTTCCCTGCTTACAGGGAGTATCAATGATATACAGAAGACAGGATTAGATTACCCCGAGACACTATTGGAGCGAATCAAAAGAAAAATAGTTCTTTTTGACGGGGATCAGACAAGGTTTATTTATGACGAGCCGCATCAGAGGAGAATTACGATTCAAGGTCTGGCAGGAACAGGGAAAACGGAACTTTTGCTGCACAAAATAAAGGAAATTTATACGCATAATAGTGAAGTGAAAATAGCATTTACTTGTCATAATAAAATACTGGCTGAAAATTTGAGGACCAGAATACCGGAATTTTTCAATTTTATGAAAGTGCAGGAACAGATTAAATGGGAAGAAAAATTATGGGTTATGAGCAGCTGGGGATCTAAGTCAGATAAAAATTCGGGAGTTTATAGTTATATTTGCAATTATTATAATATTGAATTTAAGAGATTTTCCTATGCAACTACGTTTGATGTTATATGTCAGCTTGCGCTTTATGAGTTGGAGGAGTTGGAGAAGACTACTCTGTTGGAACCTTGTTTTGACTACGTTTTAATTGATGAAAGTCAGGATTTTACTGAGAGCTTTTTCCGATTATGTGAAAAAGTAACTCGAAAATGTGTATATGTTGCCGGGGATATTTTTCAGAATGTATTTGATAGCGAAGATGTTAGCAAAGTTGAACCACAATTCCTTTTGAATAAGTGCTATCGAACTGATCCTAAGACGCTAATGTGTGCGCATGCGATTGGTATGGGATTATTTGAACCAAATGGAAAATTGCGCTGGCTTACAGACAGGGCATGGAATGATTGTGGATATGATATTCGCAAGGAGGGAAAATTCTACGATTTATACCGAAAGCCATTAAGAAGATTTGAGGATCTGGAGGATATATGTTCCAAAAAAGAAAAGACAACAATTTCATAGCATAGTGGGAACTTTGTATAAAGAGGAATTTGATAGAGACAGGTTGTATGAGTTTATACAGACAAATTATAATCTAATGGATTAGGGCGAGGAATACTGATGAAAAAAATACAACTGTCATATGGGGATTATTATGATGAAAAATTTATGAAACCTGTTCGAAAACAGGAAGATTGTGTCTTGCTCATATTGGAACTGCTTAATATTTTGTTGGTAGGGGAAGCGATTGGTAAGGAAAACGGAGAAATT
The DNA here is from genome assembly GCA_910576815.1 of uncultured Lachnospiraceae bacterium. GTDB lineage: Bacteria > Bacillota > Clostridia > Lachnospirales > Lachnospiraceae > UBA3282. Next base: position 2,648 of record CAJTKA010000054.1, on the reverse strand, counting down.
ATGATCATCGTTGATAAAATGAGTCGATTATTTTGCTTTGAAGATAATAAATATTTTTCTATGGTCTTTCCGTTTGAAATAGAAATAACAGAGGGAAAAGATACGATTTATAAAATATATGATTCGATTTTAGATATTGAAATTGATAGCCGATTGAATGCATTGATGAAAAGGATATTAGGACAAATTGATTTTTCTCATAATACGATAGACGAAATTATAGAAAAAGCATATTTTGATGTGTTTGGAGATGAATATACAGAGGATGAAGTAGAAAAGTGCTTCAATCTTATTTTGAGGTTATTGTCAACGGAGTTGGGATATATCAGATATGATTATGATGCGGAACATGAAAAAGGAGCCTTACATCCACTGTATCATTTTGATGTTAATTATTCGTCAAAGGGAACATATAAATTGGGAATTGATAAAAAAATGAAAATGGAGGATTTTGTTGATTTATTAGACATTAAAACGGAATGCCGTTATATCAGATAAAAGAAACTTTGTAATAGGAGTATTTCGGTTTGAACTTTAAAATCTGTATACCTATTGCTTGCAACTTTCCTCAATATGTTATATGATATTTCTATATTTTCATGGGACAGGCGAAAGAGTCCTTCCAAACGACAGATAATGTTTGTTTTTATGACGGAGGTTGCTATATGAGTGAAACGTATGTGGAATGTCTGGTAGCAAGAAGCAGTTCTGTATGGATGCGTTTTTTGAAAACGTTGTTCATCATGTTGACTGTGGTGTTTGTGGTGATCGGTGTTGTCTTTATCCCGGGGCTTCTGGTGGCAATCGCAACGGGCATCGTCGCATATTTTTCCTATATGAATGCGGACATTGAATATGAGTACCTGTATCTGGATAAGGAAATCAGCGTGGATAAGGTAATGGCGAAAAGCCGCAGAAAGAAGATGGGCAGCTATAATCTGGAGCAGATGGAGATTTTTGCGCCTCTCAATTCCCACAGACTGGATTCTTACAAAAACCGTCAGATGAAGACGCTTGACTACAGTTCGGGCGTTGCTGCGCAGCCGGAGAAGCGTTACATGATGATCTGGAATGGCGGCACGAAAATTATTTTGGAGCCTAATGCGGAGATGATAAAGGCGATTCAAAACGTTTCGCCCCGCAAGGTATTTACGGATTAACATACATGAATGGTGAATGATACTGTCAGTTGAAGGGCTGGCAGTATTCTTTATCCAATAGATAGCAACAGGCAATCACACAACACAGGAGGAGAAAAAATGGGTCAGATTATTGGCGAAGGAATCACTTTTGACGACGTGCTCTTAGTGCCGAGCTATTCACAGGTGATTCCGAATCAGGTGGACTTGACAACGAATCTTACGAAAAAAATCAGGTTGAACATCCCCATGATGAGTGCGGGCATGGATACGGTGACGGAACACAGGATGGCGATTGCCATGGCCAGACAAGGCGGTATCGGCATCATTCACAAGAATATGTCCATTGAAGCACAGGCCGAGGAAGTAGATAAGGTCAAACGTTCTGAGAATGGCGTCATTACAGATCCTTTTTCTTTGACGCCGGAGCATACGCTGGCAGATGCAGACGCACTGATGGCGAAATTCCGTATTTCCGGTGTCCCGATCACCGAGGGCAGAAAGCTTGTCGGTATCATCACAAACCGTGACTTAAAATTCGAGACCGATTTCAAGAAAAAAATCAAAGAGTCCATGACTTCCGAGAATCTGATTACTGCCAAGGCAGGCATTACGCTGGATCAGGCCAAGGAGATCCTTGCCAGAGCCAGAAAGGAAAAGCTGCCGATCGTGGATGATGATTATAATTTGGTGGGATTGATCACCATCAAAGATATTGAAAAAACCATTAAGTATCCGCTGGCGGCTAAAGACAGTCAGGGCAGGCTTTTATGCGGCGCGGGTGTGGGCATTACGGCGAACGTCCTCGACCGCGTGCAGGAACTGATTTCTGCTAAAGTAGATGTGGTGGTGCTTGACTCTGCGCATGGCCATTCGGAGAACGTACTGAAATGTCTGCGGATGATCAAGGAGAAATATCCGGATCTGCAGGTGATCGCGGGTAATGTTGCCACAGGCAAGGGCACGAAAGCATTGATCGAAGCTGGCGCGGACGCAGTCAAGGTGGGCATCGGCCCCGGTTCCATCTGTACCACCCGCGTGGTGGCCGGTATCGGTGTGCCGCAGATCACGGCGATCATGCACGCATATGAGGCGGCAAAGGAGTCGGGTGTGCCGATCATCGCGGATGGCGGCATCAAGTACTCGGGCGATATGACAAAGGCGATCGCGGCGGGCGGCGATGTCTGCATGATGGGAAGTATGTTTGCAGGCTGTGAGGAGAGCCCGGGCACATACGAACTTTATCAGGGCAGAAAATATAAAGTGTACCGCGGCATGGGTTCCATTGCGGCGATGGAGAATGGCAGCAAAGACCGCTATTTCCAGACCGATGCTAAAAAGCTGGTACCCGAAGGCGTAGAAGGGCGCGTGGCCTACAAGGGCAGCGTGGAGGACACGGTCTTCCAGTTGATGGGCGGTCTGCGTTCGGGTATGGGCTACTGTGGAACCAGGACGATCGAGGAATTGAAGCAGAACGGGCAGTTTGTGAAGATCTCGGCGGCGTCGCTG
>CAJTKA010000053.1 GCA_910576815.1 uncultured Lachnospiraceae bacterium | reverse complement strand
CTACTCTTTTTGGAATCTTTTCAGGGTTGCATTACTGTTTATTTGTCAAGGTTCAGTGTGTTGCTCTCCGTGGAGCGACTTATATATAGTAGCAGAAGATTCTTTGCCTGTCAACGGGTTTTGGGGAAAATTTTTGAAATTTTTGAGACAAAAAATCAGAAAACAAAAATTTCGAAATAACCAAGCGCTTTTATCAGCAAAAAAGCCAGAAAAAATGCCTCCGCAGCGCCTAAGATCGCACCCAGAAATTTATTGATGCCGCTTACGATACAAATCTTATCCACAGCCAAAAGCGGTCGAAAGATAAGGCTGCATATCTTAAAACAAATTCCAAGCAAGATCAGCGCTACAATACATGCCGCCAAAACGTGCATGGTCTTTCCTCTTGCACTATTGATTGCAAAAAAGATCAAAATAACGCAAACCAAAGCGACCGCGCCCGAGAGAATGTTTGCAATCTCCTGCATCATCCCGCTGGCAAACCCACGCCGCACTCTCCATATCAGCAACAATAACATAACCGCCACACAGGCGATGTCCATCATCTCTTGTCTCATGTCCCTCTTCCGAAGATCACAGATCTTCGAGAAATCAATCCGTCAGGATTTACTTCTATTAAACTTGCAAAGCAAATTTACCGTATCACAAAGCTGTCTTTTTTATTTGAGCTCTATTGTGTCAATAGAATCCGGTGTCACTATCATATAACTATAGGAGGCTTTCTGCGGTATCAGCATCAACGCCGTTTTCGCAAATGTTCCGCCATACTTCAGCATCCCGCTGCTGTTATAGATCCGACAGTCCGTTTCATTATAGATAATGATCTGATCTTCATAAAACAAAATATCTCTACAATCTATATCGTATTCTATGGACTGTTGAAACGTTCCTGATTTATGATACACATCCAAACGATATCTGCCGCCGCTCTCCTTACTGTTAAAGACAAGCCCCACATACTCACTTCCATAATAAATACCGCGCACCTCGTCACTCAACAGATTCTCCGCTGCGGTGACGGGTTTCTGAGCACCACCAAAAAACATGATACGGTCATCCGATACCGCAAAGAGCGACTTGTTATCCAAAAATCTGGTAAAAGGCACCACTCTGTCGACATAATCGTAACCGCTCACATAATTGTCCGTGCTGTTTTTTCCCACTGCTCCAAAATTGTAAAAAGCGACGCTGGACTTCATCTGACCACCGTCTATGTATAAATAGGAAACACACACAAGTTCGCCGCTGGGCGAAATCGCAATATTGACAGGATATCCGCTCTCCTTCATGGTCGTGCGGAAATATACCAGTTCATTCCCCTGTGCATCATACAAATAAATCCATGTGACATCTGTGTCATCTAATACCGCCGCCACAACCCCTGAATTGGATACACAGAAATTGCGCACTGGGCGGTTTGTCTTGATCATGCCCAGCAGATTATTCGTATCCATCACATAGATTTCGCGACCGTTATAATCTCCGATCGCTGCCACATTCTGGTCAATATCTACCATGGGATTCTGCATCCCAAAAGTCTGGTTCCATACTGCGTTTCCCTTGGTGTCCATACAGCTGGCGCCGTCCTTGCTGTAAGTGAGAAGATATGCGCCAAATGGCACGAGCGAAGCATCCGATGGGATTTTGACCTCCACGCTGGAGAGCTCTACACTCTCCACATAAACTTTATTCTTCCATTGTAAATAAAGTGCCGCGCCCACTGCCACCATAAGTACCAGCGCCAAAGAAAACCGATAAAAAACGGTAAACTTATGGCTCTTTATCTTTTCTCTGTAGCTGATCCTGGGCGGTCTGTCACCGTCACGCTGTTCTTTTTTCTTAAAGTAATCCCTGACACTCACCATTTATATTCCTTTGAAGATATCATATGCGTTTATTATATCATATTTTCTCAAGGAAGTATAATTTTTTGTCCTTCCCTGATTCTATCAGGATCCGTGATCTCATTTACCTCACAGATCCTCTCCACCCGCGAAGTGTCACCGTAAATTTTCTGACTAATGGTGTAAAGCGTATCACCCCGCTCCACCTCGTAATATCTGGTGATATTCCTGGACAAGGCCTCCTCGGAAGAATCCCCGTCAGAAGCCGCTGCCTGTTCCGAGCCGTCGGAAGATGCCGCCGATTCTCCTCCTTGTGCCGATTCAGAAGCCGCCGCAGCATCATCCTGCTCCAATGTGTCAGAACTTACCGCCGTATCTTTTTGCGTCTGACTGCCATCTCCCGAATCCTCTGCCGCCCGCGCAGCATTCTCCGCCCGCACTGCGTCTTCCACGGAAATATCATGCGCTCCCGTATCTCGCTCCACCAGTATTTCTGTCCCTTTCTCCTGCCCCCTCTCCTGATTGTCCGCAGTCTCTATCTGCTCCTCTTTATGCGCACTTTCCTGCCCTGCCTCCTGATTTTCTATGGCAAAGAAAACCTCCTTCGCCGATTGGTTCAAACGTTCCATCTTCCGATAGCTGTTGGTGGAAGATATGACGATTGCCACCAACACCACAAGAATCAGACAAAGCTGTGCCGACATCGCACTGCCCGTCCTTTTTTCTTCCTTTCCAAAAGATACATTGGCAGCTGTCCGTCTCGATCCCGCAGCCTCTTTGTATTTTTCATTTGGCTCCGCCACCGAACCGTGTCCGCCCTCCATGCCCGTCCACTCGATCAGGTAATTCTGCATCGCCTCATTGTTCGCATAAAAAGTCTGAAAACTACTTGTCTTATAATCGCCGCTCCTCTCCCGCACCATAAACACGGGTCCTGCCTGCGTGAGACGGCATACAAGTTCGTCAAGCAGCTCATAGCCCGCAAAAGCGGCTATCTCCTTTCTGCGGCCCGCCCCGTAGACAAGGAATTTTCTGCCGCCATTCTCGCGCTTCCCATAAAAAAAGATTTCGGAAAGCTCCAAAGAATCTACTTCCCGCTTTAGGTACGACAATACGTAGTCTTCGATATAAATAGCATAATTTGCGCCCATAACAGCCCTCATAATAAGTTTGAAACGATCGAAAAACTTTTCTCTGTCCGCAGCATCATCAACATACCTGCATTTACGAACCGGCATAAAAAAATACGAAGCCTTTACCCCTAAAATAAAAGCTTCGTACAGTATAGCATATGGATCCCGCACAATCTGACGAAAGGCGCGATGTCTTTATACAAACTGATAGATCGTCTCCGACTCGTAATCCTTACCCGGCCCGAAAACTGCCTGCGGGAAATTCGGATGATGAATATTGTCGGGGTAGTAGTGCGTCTCCAGGCAAAAACCAAAACGAGGCTCGTAATGCGCACCATCCTTTCCGCCCTGGGGCGCAATGCAGTTGCCCGCGTAAAATTGAACGCCCGGCAGGTTGGAGAAGACTTTCATCCTGCGGCCGCTTTTCTCATCCGCCGCTTCCGCGATCTGGCGCATGGTGCCATCGTAACCGTCCACGACAAAGTTATGATCGTAACCCTGCACAAGCTTTAATTGTTCAAAGTCAGCGTTGATATCTTTGCCAATTTTTTTCATCTGTGTAAAATCCAAAGGCGTCCCTGCTACAGGCTTGATTTCCCCCGTGGGAATCGCACCCGGAAGCACATAGGTATAATTGCCCGCATACAGGCGCAGAAGCTGCTCCTCGATGCTGCCGCTCTTGTGACCCGCCAGATTAAAGTAAGTATGATTCGTCAGGTTGATAATGGTGTCCGCATCTGCCGTGGCATGGTACTTTAATTTCAGTCCGTTATCATCAGAAAGGCTGTAAATCATGGTAATCTTTTTATTGCCGGGAAATCCCAACTCACCATCTTTCCCTTCCAGCGAAAGGATCAGCTCGTCCCCCTCTGCTTTGGCTGTCCATGCGCGCTTATGATAACCGTTATCCATATCGCTGTGCAGATTATTCTCTCCGTCGTTGACAGCTATCTGATACTTCTTTCCGTTCAGTTCAAAGGCTGCCCCCGCGATACGGTTTGCGGAAGGACCGATGGTCACGCCAAAAAAGCTGTCATTGGTAAAATACCCTTCCAGCGTATCAAAGCCAAGCACCACATCCTCCACCTTACCATCCTTGTCGGGCACATACAGGCCGACCAGCGCCGCGCCAAAATTGGTGATTTTCACCTCCACGCCGTTCTTATTTTTCAAAGTAAAGAGGAAGACCTCTTCGCCCGTTTTTGTCATGCCAAATTTTTCTGTTTCAATACTCATATCCTGTAACCTCCTTCTTTTTTCATAACTCTACTCGCCCTTCCAGCGCCCGCAGCAGCGTCACTTCGTCAATGTACTCCAAATCGCCTCCCACTGGCACGCCACTGGCGATCCTGGTCACCCTGATCCCCGTAGGCTTAATGAGTTTGCTGATGTACATTGCCGTGGTTTCTCCTTCCAGACTGGAATTTGTGGCAATGATGACTTCCCGCACATCGCCTTCCAGCCGCTGCATCAGCTCCTTTAAGCGGATATCTCCCGGACCAATCCCCAGCATGGGAGAGATCGCGCCATGCAGCACATGATAGACGCCCGTATACTTTCCTGTCTTTTCATAAGCAGCCAGATCCCTTGCATTCTCTACCACCATGATAAGGCTATGATCCCTGTTTACATTTGCGCATACCGGGCAGATATCTTTGTCTGTCAGGGTAAAGCATTCGCTGCAATAACGAACATTTTCCTTTGCGTCCAAAATCGTCTTCGCCAGCCTCTCCACCCGCGCCTTTGGCATACTAATCAGATGAAAAGCCAGCCTTCCTGCCGATTTATGACCGATCCCCGGCAGCCCTGCCAATTCTTCTATTAACTTATTGATATGTCCGCTGTAAAGCTCCATGTCAGAAAAAACAACCTTTCCGTCAAAACGCTCACTCCGTTTATCATGATGCCAATCCGTCTTTGTGAGCCTTTAGAACGGCAGACCTCCGCCCAGACCAAGGCCACCCGTCATCTTATTCATCGCCTCAGCATTCGCTTCCTCCGCCATGCGCAGCGCCTCATTCGCCGCCGCCATCATCAGATCCTCAAGCATCTCGATATCATCAGGATCAACGATCTCCTCGGAGAGCTTCACCTTCGTCAACTCACGCTTACCCGTCACGGTCACTTCCACCGCACCGCCGCCTGCCTTTGCGGTAAATTCTTTGGTTTCCAGTTCCTTCTGACTCTCCTCCATCTGACGCTGCATCCGCTGTGCCTGTTTCATCAGATTACTCATGTTGCCGGGCATACCACCACCCGGAAATCCTCCTCGTTTTGCCATGATTCGCTGTTCCTTTCTTTCGCCTTATCTCTTAGACTTTATTTTCAATATCTTATTTCTAACTTGATTTCTAACTCTTTATTCTTCTATCTCCGTTATCTCCATATGAATAAGCTGTGAAAGATCTACATAATTTTGCTCAAACACTTCTCTGCTTTGCACGGTCTGCACCGTCACGTCGATCACCTTGCCCACGGCGTCAGAAAGCATCTGTTCCAGAATCTCCTTGTGTCCCTCCTGCTTCAAAAAATAGTCAGAAGCAAGACCGTCCTCCACCATCACGAGCAGTCTGCTGTCTCCGCCCAGAGTCAGATGCGCCTCACGCAGATACTGCCGCATAGGCATGGCTGTATTTGCCACGATATCAGACCACCGCTCAACTGCAGCCTGCACATCCTCCGGAATCGCTTTGGGCAGAGGCGGTCTTTCCTTTTTCCCCTGTCCCTGCGCTACCGCGCTCTCCACACTGCCGTTTACTATACCCGAAGGAACGACTGCTACACCGTTTTCCAACTGTTCCTCTATCACTCTGACCCGCTCCACCACGGAACCAATATCTTTTTCCATATCGGGTCTGCACAATTTTATCAACGCTATTTCAATAGAAATCCTCTTTTGAGACGCATAGCGAATCTGTCCTGACAATTCCGAAAAAATACGGATATAACGCATCAGCGCCTCCGTCTCCACCAGCGCAGCTTCTTCCTTCATAATGGCGAGGTTATCCGAAGACACATCAATGATATCTTCGATATCATCGGCGGATTGAAGCAGCATAAGGTTTCGCAGATACCAGGTGAAATCCGTAACAAACTGCGTTAGCTCCCGCCCTTGCATAACGATCTCCTGCAAAAGCGCAATGCAGCCCGTCACATTCCGCTCCAGAATGCTGCTAAAAAGTCTGCCAAACACCTGCGTATCCACCGCGCCTAATACATCGAGCGCTTTGTCGTAGGTCAGTTCTTCCCCAAAGTGAAAGGCAATGCACTGATCAAGCAGGCTCAACGCGTCGCGCATGGAACCGTCCGCCGTCTTCGCCACATAGCGGAGCGCCTTCTCCTCCACCTGCACACCCTCCTGATCCATCAGCTCCCGTAGTCTCTCCGCGATCGTGTCAATGGTGATCCGGCGGAAATCATAGCGCTGACAGCGGGAGAGAATGGTAATCGGTATCTTATGCACCTCCGTGGTCGCCAAGATAAAAATCACGTAGGAAGGCGGTTCTTCCAGCGTTTTTAAAAGCGCGTTGAAGGCCCCGATGGAAAGCATATGCACCTCGTCAATGATGTAAACCTTAAAGCGGCCTTCCGCAGGAGAATAGGAAACTTCTTCCACGATCTCGCGGATGTTATCCACGCCGTTATTGGAAGCGGCATCGATCTCAATCACATTCATGCTCGTTCCCGCCGCGATTGCCTTACAGCTTGCACATTCCCCGCAGGGGCTGCCCTCCACAGGATGTTCGCAGTTCACCGCCCGCGCCAATATCTTTGCGATCGTTGTCTTACCCGTACCTCTGGTTCCGCAAAACAGATAAGCATGGCCGATCCGATCCGCCTTGATTTGATTTTGTAATGTGGTGACAATATGCTCCTGCCCCTTTACCTCCTCAAAACGGCTGGGGCGAAACTTTCGGTATAATGCTGTATAAGACATGCTTCCTCAATTCCGCAGCGTTGTCTGCAATTTTTAGTCTCCGAAACTGATTCCTACCATTTTCGCTTCCTGTACAATGGTTGCGTCAGGCGATACCATCTTCAGCTTGCCGGCAACTTCCTCAAGCGGTACTCTCACGATCTCTCTGTTTTTATAGCCCACCATAAAGCCGTACTCGCCCTGTAAGATCAGCTTGCCGGCTTCTGCACCAAGCCTGGTCGCAAACACTCTGTCATAAGGACAGGGACTGCCGCCGCGCTGCGTATGACCAGGCACCGTAACGCGCACGTCCATGCCTGTCTTTTTGATGATCTGATCCGCGATCTCATAAGAGACGGACGGATAAGGATAATTTTTCATTTTTTCCTTATATTCTTTCTTGGAAAGTTTAGCATCCTCTTTTGAAATTGCTCCTTCCGCCACTGCCATAATGGTAAAACGTGACCCCCTGGACGCTCTGCCGTTTATCGCTTTGATCACGCTGTCAATGTCATAGGGAATCTCAGGGATAAGGATGATATCTGCGCCACCTGCGATGCCTGCGTTCAGGGTAAGCCATCCCACCTTATGTCCCATAACTTCCACGATGAAGATACGTCCGTGCGAGGATGCCGTTGTGTGAATGCAGTCGATACAGTCCGTGGCAATATTGACCGCGCTCTGGAAGCCAAACGTCATATCCGTGCCCCAGAGGTCATTGTCTATCGTCTTCGGGAGGGTGATCACATTCAGGCCTTCCTCACGAAGCATATTCGCCGTCTTGTGGGTGCCGTTACCGCCCAGGATCACCATGCAGTCAAGCTTTAACTTAAAGTAATTCTGCTTCATCGCCTCCACTTTGTCGAGACCATTCTCGTCAGGCTCGCGCATCAGCTTAAAGGGCGTTCTGGAACTTCCAAGGATGGTGCCGCCCTTTGTGAGGATGCCCGCAAAATCATTTCCCGTCAGGATACGGAAATCCCCGTAGATCATGCCCTTGTAGCCGTCTAAAAATCCGTAGATCTCCACTTCCTCACCGCTGCAGGAAAGGCATTTCACTACGCCGCGCATCGCCGCATTCAGTGCCTGACAGTCACCGCCGCTGGTCAACATTCCGATTCTTTTCATACCATAACCCTCCATTTCTATTTTGATTGCAATTTCCTTGTTGTACTGTGTAAATTTATTTACTGCGCAGTGCACACTCGAAAACCTTGCGGTTTTCTCGTTCACGGGCTTCGCCCTATGTGTCCATTCGGATAAACGTTTCGGTGAGCAAGCTCCCCTCCTCACTTATCCTCTGTCCACGCACCGCTCATTGCCATCGCGTACATTATACCATTTCTGTAGTGCGCACTCAACTTCTATTTCATACATCCGCATGCGTTCCGCCTTCTGTTACCGTTTCTTCCACCATCTGCGCCAACTCCCTTTTTCGCTGTTTTTCCGCTTTATTCCGTTCGCGCAGCTCCTTGAAAAATGTATTGAGCAGGTTGGTGCAGTCCTCCTGCAAAATGCCCCGCCGCACGATCACCTGATGATTAAACTCCGGCATCTCCAAAATATTTAAGATGGAACCGCCACAGCCCGCCTTGGGATTCATGGCGCCGATCACGGTTTCCGTGACCCTCGCCTGCACAATGGCCCCCGCACACATCTGACAGGGCTCCAATGTGACATAAAGCGTACACGCCTCAAGACGCCAGTCCTTTAACGCCTTGCTGGCCTTATTGATGGCAGTGATCTCCGCGTGGGCAAGGGTATTGCGGTCAGTATTTCGTCTGTTGTAGCCTCTGCCGATGATCCTGTCCTGATAGACAATCACGCAGCCGATCGGCACTTCGCCCAGATCGTAGGCCTTTTTTGCCTGTTTTAAGGCTTCTCTCATGTATTTTTCGTCCTGCGTCATGCACGCCTCCGCTTTTTGTGTACATTAAATCATATCTCAGAAGCAGACACCCTAAACCATTTCGGGAGAATTGCGAAGCAATTCTCTTAGCGCAGAGTGCTGACTCTGCGCTTATTATATCATCTCAGCACATAAAAATCCAATGCCGAGAGGAAAACTGTACCCCTTTCCAGAAAACACTTGCTTCTGAACCATTTCTGCCGTATACTAGAAATGCTCGGACCATCTAAAAAGATTTCCCGATCCGAGCAAATGGAGACGTATCGAAGTGGTCATAACGGGGCGCACTCGAAATGCGTTAGCCCTCCGGGGCACGAGGGTTCGAATCCCTCCGTCTCCGCTAAAAAGCCGGGGCATAAGCCTCGGCTTTTATGTTAGTCATCGGGCGTCAGTTGACAAAACGCCCAAAAAACAGTATACTGATTAAACCGTGCAGCCGGGGCGTTAGCGGTGCCCTGTACCCACAATCCGCTCCAGTGGGGGTGATGCTTGATCGAGGGCCTGCGCCTGTGTAGCTGCCCTTTGTAAGTAGCGTTGAAGTTTGGGTCTTACGCAATGAAAATCCATGAACCGTGTCAGGGTGGGAACACAGCAGCACTAAGTGGAAGCTTTCATGTGCCGTGAGGGTGCCTGGCGGAGTTAACTGCAAAGGTAACGTACCCGGGTTACGGCTCGACAAAAAGCGCACGGTTTTATAATGTTACCTTACGCAGATAGTAACCAAAGTCTCCGGGCTTGGGATCGCCTCCCTCACATTCAAAGGCTTCAAAACCAAACATCAGAGCCACCATCTTCTCTCTTTCATAGAAAACACCCGGAACCCCCAGCAAATAATCCTCCGCCGTCCGGGCAGATGCATCATATCCTTCCGAAGATGATTCATCAAACGAATTATCATTTTTTCCAAGGATCACATATCGATAATTATAGAAGCCATGCAAAAGAAAGCTGTTATTCACCAAATGCTGACAGCTGCTGGAAAGAATGATAAAATCCTTCGGCGCAAGCTTTACATAGACCCTGCTGTCGCCATAAGGATGGATGCGGTCGTAAGTATCAAGGATCTGTTCCCATTTATTTTCTTTTAAGCCCTCTATCGCAAGCGCATCCGCCATCAGAGGAGGACGCCCCGGCATGATCGGCTGCGCCGATACGGAGACAGTCTGTTCTGCGATAGGAACATCTCGTTGCGGCACAGCAGTCACAGGCTCTCGCGATGCGCTAACGATTGGCTCTGCGCCAGAGACATCCCGTTGCGGTGCAGCGATCACAGACGCCGACTCGTGCAGCGCACTGGCGCTTGGCTCGACGGCAGCATCTTTTTGCGCAACTGCGGTTTCGTGCGGTGTACCGACAATCGGCTCGGCGGCAGCATCCCGTTGTGCAAACGCAAACTCGCGTGGTGTGCTGATTGTTGGCTCCACGGACTGCGTCTCTGCCTTTGGGGGCGCCTGCTTCATCGCCGCCTTACTTTCCCCCTCCACCAGATAGCCATTCGGTAAAAGAATCTGCACACGAATCCACTTTGCGTCTTCCAATCCCCTCTTTTCCCAGACGCCGCCGCCATCCCGCAGTGTGATCCCGTCTTCTTCCTTCCAGTTCATGCGATCTGTCTGCCCGGCAGTATTTGTACTACCTCTTTCTGCCATTTGTACAACGCTGTCGTCTGCACTGTCTGTTTCCGCCATCTGCCCGCCATCGGCCGCGCCGAAACAGTAGCGCACAGGAAATCTGCCCTCTATGGAGCGGGGAACATTTTTGACCACCATGGTCAACTCGCTGGTCTTGTCCTTTTTTTCCGCTTTCAAAAAGCCCGCGCTCCCCACGCGGCTGCCATTCTTATGTAAGCCCATATATATGATTTCCTTTTGATACATAATCTCCTCCTTTGCCTGAGCATCTTTCTGCGAAGGCACGCGACGAGAATCTCAAATTCTCGTCTGCGATCATCGAGTTTGTAGCTTTATACAAACTCGCAATCAAAAAATCAGCATATCAATGTGATTTTTTGATCATCCTCCTAAACCTGAACATCTTCTTGCGAAGGTAACGCCTCATACCATCGTTACAATATATGCCGTCCGGGAGAAAATTATGCCTATTTCAAAGAACAAAAAACGCATCGAAAAAATGCAACTACTTTAATAGTTCAACGAATCCAGATAGCGCATATAATTGACTACCATCAGCGCGATCTTAAACGTCAAAGCATCATCGAACACACGAATATCAAGTCCCGTACTCTTTTGCAGCTTCTCGATGCGGTACACCAAAGTGTTACGGTGCACAAAGAGCTGCCTGGATGTCTCGGAGACATTCAGGTTATTTTCAAAAAATTTATTGATGGTAACCAGCGTCTCATCATCCAGCTCTGCCGGGACATTGGAGCCAAAGATTTCCTCGATAAAAATTCTGCACAGATTGACCGGGAGCTGATAGATCAGTCTGCCGATACCCAGCGTACTATAAGCTGTCACTTTTTTCTCGGCATAAAAAATCTTACCCACATCAAGTGCCATCTTAGCCTCTTTATAAGACTTGGAAACTTCCTTGAGCTCCCTCACAATGGTGCCATAAGCCACACGCACATTGAGCATCGCTTCCATATTCATCATATCGGTAATGGTCTGCGCGATCTGCTCCAGTCTGCCACTGCCGTCTTCCGGCGCAAGCGCCTTGATCAAAATGACATTGCTTTCATCTACCGCCGTAATATAATCACCGGATTGAACACTGAACATCCCGTTCAAAAGTTCCATTGCCGTAGTGTCCTTATCCTTATCCGTCTCTATCAAAAAGACCGCTCGTCTCAGCGTTGCTTCAATATGCAGTTTTTTTGCGCGGTTATAGATATCCACCAGCAGCATATTATCAAGGAGGAGATTTTGAAAAAAGTTATTCCTGTCATATCTCTCCTTATAAGCAGTGATCAAATGCTGCAGCTGGCTGACTGCGATCCTGCCAATCATGTAGCTATCCTCACCGCCCCCTTTGGCATCTAAAACAAAGAGCGGCGTCTCATCATCCAAAACCTTAAGAAGGTGATGCATCCCGACGACCTGGCTGTCGGCAGGTGAATTCACAAAACCCGTGATCAGCATTGGGGAAATCTCCTTCGTCTCAAAAGTGGCCGCCACCTCCTTGCCCTCCAGATCCCAGACTGCGATATCGATTTTAGAGATTGCAGCAAGTTCCTCTATACTGGCCTTAATAATCTGACTTGAAATCATATGCGTTATACTCCTCTATTTGCGTATAAGCAGAGTCATAACCCGTCACAGCCCGGCTTGCATGCCGGCGCCTGTCTCTGCCGTGTTCCGATTCTGCTTATACGCGCAAAAGGAGGGGTGCTTTCGCATCCCTCCCCTGAAATCATTTCTGTTAGTTGGTGATGGTCTGCTCTGTCTCTTTGTCGAAGACATGAATCTTCTCAACGTCGAAAGCAAACTTAACGGTATCGCCGGGTCTCGCCGTAGTACGGGAATCAACCCTTGCAGTGATCGGGAACTCAGCCAGATCAAAGTATAAGTAAACCTCTGCACCAAGCAGCTCGTAAACCTTGATGGTAGACTCGAACACGCACTTCGCGGTCTCGATAAACATCTCGGAATCATAAACATCCTCAGGACGGATACCGAAGGTCACGGTCTTGCCAACATAGCCGCCGTCAATCAGCTTCTTGGACTTAGCGGGAGGCAGCGGAATGGTCTGGCCTGCTACCTTCAGGTTTGCAACATCGCCCGCCTGCTCAACAACCGCATCTAAGAAGTTCATCTGCGGGGAACCCATGAATCCTGCTACGAACAGATTCTGAGGCTTCTGATACAGATTCTGAGGGGTATCAACCTGCTGGATCACGCCGTCCTTCATAACGACGATTCTGGTACCCAGGGTCATAGCCTCTGTCTGGTCATGTGTTACGTAGATAATGGTGGTGCCCAGTCTCTGATGCAGCTTGGAGATCTCCACACGCATCTGTACACGGAGCTTTGCATCCAGGTTGGAAAGAGGCTCATCCATCAGGAACACCTTAGGATTACGAACGATTGCACGACCCATAGCCACACGCTGTCTCTGACCACCGGAAAGAGCCTTCGGCTTACGGTCAAGAAGTGCTGTCAGATCCAAAATCTTAGCTGCCTCTTTTACCATCTTATCGATTTCATCCTTCGGCACCT
Organism: uncultured Lachnospiraceae bacterium; assembly: GCA_910576815.1. Taxonomy (GTDB): domain Bacteria; phylum Bacillota; class Clostridia; order Lachnospirales; family Lachnospiraceae; genus UBA3282. Next base: position 4,472 of record CAJTKA010000053.1, on the reverse strand, counting down.
TTCTCAGTTTCAGACCGAAAGCCATGTTATCGTATACAGACATATGAGGGTACAGAGCGTAGTTCTGGAATACCATTGCGATATCTCTGTCCTTAGGCTCTACGTCGTTAACGACTCTGTCGCCGATCTTCAACTCGCCGGAAGAAATGTCTTCCAGACCCGCGATCATACGAAGGGTGGTGGACTTACCGCAGCCCGAAGGTCCTACGAAGATGATGAACTCCTGATCTGCGATCTCAAGATTGAAATCCTTTACTGCCTCGAATCCGTTAGGATAAACCTTGCAAACATTCTTCAAAGATAAACTTGCCATGATTGCCTCCTATTTTTGTATTATTTTTATTTCATCCGAGAAGAACGGATGATTTAATCTGTAGTTTAGTATAGCGGAGTTTTCCCGCCTTTGCTATACCACTATTCCACAAAGATTTCCCGTCCGATTGTAAATATTGCTTACTTTGTACTGTTTTTTTGAAAGCGCCTGACAAATTGACCAATAACAAAGTCATTTCCTGTGCATAATACACAAAGTACTGCATTTTCAGGTGTCCGTCACGCCATCGTCGCCTCGTAGCCCGCTTCCGCAACAGCGGCGCAGAGCGTCTCATCGGCAACACTGCTCTCGCAGGTCACAGTGGCCTTTTTTGCCTCCAGATCTACCGAAACGCCTGTCACGCCCTCCACGCCCGCAAGCGCCTTCTCCACGTGTGCCTGACACTTTCCACACATCATTCCTTCCACATTTAAGATTTTCTCCATCACTTTTTCCTCTCTTTCTTTATCATGATTTTCCATTTTCAATTCCTGTGCGCTTTGTTTCTCCGCTCCCATCCCCTCAAACCGCTCCGGTTTATCATCTTTTGCAAAATTTTGCACAAAATCCGGCATTACCGTCTTTTCCCGCCGCCTGTCCTTTGCCGTGGAACGCACGGAAAACAGGTTTAAGCGCAACGCGTTTGTGACCACGCAGAAACTTGACAGGCTCATAGCTGCCGCGGCAAACATGGGATTTAACGAGATCCCGGCCAGAGGAACCAACACACCCGCCGCCACGGGGATCCCGATGCAGTTATAAAAGAATGCCCAGAACAGATTCTCATGAATGTTCTTCAGCACCTGCCTGGAAAGTCGAACCGCAGCCGACACATCTGTCAGTTTTGATTTTACCAGCACCACGTCTGCCGCGTCAAGAGCCACATCCGCACCTGCGCCGATCGCAATTCCAACGTCTGCTCTGGTGAGTGCGGGCGCATCGTTGATCCCATCGCCCACCATGGCCACCCTGCCGCTTTCGGCAAGCTGCCTGACCACTGCTTCCTTGTCATTGGGCAAAACATCCGCCAGCACGGCATCCACTCCCACCTGCGCACCGATGGCCGCCGCCGTCCGCCTGTTATCTCCTGTCAGTATCACCACCTGTAATCCCATGGCTTTTAATTCCGCCACCGCCTGTGCACTGTCAGGTTTCACCACATCCGCAACGGCAATCACACCCAAAAGCTGATTCCCTGCCGCAAAATAAAGAGGCGTCTTGCCTTCCGCCGAAAGTTTCTCCCCCTCTTTGGTCATTGCCTCCGTCAGTAAGCCCCGTTCCGCAAGCAGCGCTGCCTTGCCGCCCAGAGCCGAGACCCGCTCCCGCCCGTCCCCCGTGTCCGCGCCAGCAATTTGCTCACTTCCATCCACCACACTCGTGTCGGAATGCTGCTTCTGTCCGTCCGCTCTATCCGCGCCAAGACTTTGCCCCAGCATCCCCTCGACACCCCAGCCGGGCAGCGCGCGAAATTCTGACATGTCCCCTGCGACGATTCCCTTTTCTGCCGCCCGCTCACAGACTGCGCGGGCCAAAGGATGCTCGCTCTTTTGCTCCAAAGAGGCCGCCACGCGCAAAAGCTCCTCCTCGGAAACGCCTGCCGTCGGGCAGATATCCGTGACTCGCGGCTTCCCCTCCGTCACCGTCCCCGTCTTATCCAGCACCACAAAATCGGTGCGCCCCGTCTGCTCCAGGGCTGTGGCATTCTTAAAGAGGATCCCCTGTCCCGCGCCCACGCCGTTTCCGACCATAATCGCCACGGGCGTCGCCAGCCCCAGCGAGCAGGGACAGCTGATCACCAGCACACTGATCGCATAGGATAAGGCTTTCCCCACACCCGCCCCGGCAAGCAGCCAAACAGCCCCCGTGATCAGAGCAAGGGTAATCACCACGGGAACAAACACGCCTGACACACGGTCCGCGATCTGCGCAATCGGCGCTTTGGTGGCAACCGCATCCTCGACCATGGCAATGATCTGCTGCAAGGTCGTGTCGCTCCCCACGCGGGTCGCCTTGCAGGTCAAGGCGCCATTTTGGTTGAGGGTAGCCGCGCTGACCCTGTCGCCTGCGCTCTTGTCAACAGGAAGGCTCTCGCCCGTAAGAGCCGCCTCATTCACCGCACTCTCGCCTTCCAGCACTTCACCGTCCACGGGAATGCTCTCGCCCGGCTTCACCACAAAGAGATCGCCCACCGCGACCTCCTCAGCTGCGATCGTGATCTCCTCCCCGTCCCGTATCACGTGTGCGGTCTTTGGTGCAAGCGCCATCAGACTGCGCACCGCGTTCGTAGTCTTACCTTTGCTATAGGCTTCCAACATCTTCCCCACTGTGATCAGGGTCAGGATCATTGCCGCCGACTCAAAATACATGTCGTGCAGGCAGTGCATTGCCATCACGTAACCTTCCGCCTGCTCAGTGCCCGTGACGCCTCCACTCATAAAAGCGCCCATGCGAAACATCACTGCCGTGCTGTACACAAATGCCGCGCCGCTGCCAAGGGCAACCAGAGCATCCATATTGGGTGCGCGGTGCAAAAGACTCGTAAAACCGCTGATAAAAAATTTCTGGTTAATGACCATTACAAGCCCCGTCAAAAGCAGCTGATACAGGGCGATCGCCCAGGGATTTCCCGCAAAGGCGGCAGGGAGCGGCCAATCCCACATCAAATGTCCCATAGAGACATACATCAAAGGAAGGAGCAGGCATAGGGATGCAATCAACCGTCTGCGCATCTTCGGCGTCTCATGGTCCGCGAAGGCGTCCTGCGCGCCGCCGTTTACCATCCTGCTGCTACCGCAAGTCGAACCGCACACGGCATTTCCGCCAGACACATGACTTCCCGCATCCGTCAAGCCTCTGCCCGCCATACCATGACCGCCCACACCTATTGGCGCCGCACCGTACCCCGCCTTCTCCACCGCCCGACAAATCAAAGTCTGCGTCGCGGGCTCCTCATAGTCAACGAACATACTGTTCATAAGTAAGTTTACGCTGACCGACGTAACACCGGCAACACCGCGCACCGCCTTCTCTACATGTGCGGAGCAAGCCGCACATGTCATGCCCGTCACGTTATATTTTTCTGTCTTCATATCTACCTCCATACAGGAGCATTTTCTGTTATTTTAATTTCTTCATCAACTCCACCGCTTCCGCAAGGATCTGTGTATCTCCCTGCTGTACACTCTCGGCCACGCAGCTCATCATATGATCCTCAAGGATCACATACCCCAAACTGCGCAGGGCACTCTCCACCGCGCCGATCTGAATCAGAATATCCCCACAATAGCGGTTATCGTCTATCATTCCCTGAATCCCCTTCAGCTGTCCGATGATGCGATTGATACGGCTCTGTAGTTTTTTCTGTTCTCCCGCCTCGCGCGGCGTCTGCTTATGGCGGCACTGCGCGCAGGTATCGCCTGCAATTGTTTTTTCTTCGCTCATTTATTTTCTCCCGTTTCTATAAATTTAAGTAACCAATTCGTAAAAATCGAACCGCTTCCTACTCGGAACACAGGGATTCGATGCAAATATCATAATACCCCATCTGGGTATATGTCAACTCTTACACAAAAAAATCGGGAACAATTTTTGTCCCCGATCTTTCACTCTCTGCTTTATTTAATTCTTAGCCCTTCACGGCACCGGCTACCATACCCTTGATGATCTGCTTGCTGAACGCAAAGTAGAAAATCACGATAGGCGCCATGGTGATCAGCACAGCCGCCATGATCTTCGGGTAATCGGAAGAAAACTGGCCGGTAAACTGCTTTAAGCCCAAAGATAATGCTCATGTACGGTAAAGAAGCAAGCAACCGAAAACAAGAGATAGACCGCCAGCACCACACTATTCCGAACCAAAGAAACCAAAGACCAAAAGACAAGCATTGTGGAAATGTGCATAACAGGCTATGGAATCATGGATAACTCTATTCACAGCACATGGAAAAGCTAAAGTGCAGCTTTCCCACGTCCTGCAAACAGAGTTACCCACAATTCCATAAGACAGCCAGTTATACACATTCCCAAGAATGCCTACGACTACGGAATCCTCTTCCAATTCCTAATATCTTGACATAACTAATTGAATTTGTTAAAATACAAACCGGATTAAGAAAAAAGGAGGAGCTTTATTTTGCCGAAAATAAAAATTGATAAAGAA
>CAJTKA010000052.1 GCA_910576815.1 uncultured Lachnospiraceae bacterium | reverse complement strand
GCGATTCTGCACGGTATCGTAAAGATTGCCTCCAAGATGGGTATTTCCACGATCCAGTCCTATCAGGGCTCCAAGATTTTCGAGGCGATCGGCATTGACAAGGATGTGATCAACAAGTATTTTACCAACACGGTCTGTCGGGTGGGCGGCATTACCCTGAAAGATATCGAGGAGGAAGTGGACACCCTGCACTCCATGGCATTTGACCCGCTTGGTCTATCCACGGATTTGACGCTGGACAGCACGGGACATCACCAGATGCGCAGCGGCGCGGACGAACATCTCTACAACCCGGAGACCATTCATTTACTGCAAGAGTCAACCAGACGGGGCGACTATGAATTATTTAAGCAATATACCAAGGCGGTCAATAATGAGGACAGCATTAAGAATCTGCGCGGGTTGATAGACTTTAACTATGCGCAGAAACCCGTGCCGATCGAGGAAGTGGAGAGTGTTGACACGATTGTCACAAGGTTTAAGACGGGCGCTATGTCCTATGGTTCCATCTCCAAGGAGGCGCACGAGACCATGGCGATCGCTATGAATCGTCTGCACGGCAAATCAAACTCCGGAGAGGGTGGGGAAGATAAGGACAGACTGACGGTGGGAGCGGATGGCTTAAACCGCTGTTCGGCGATCAAGCAGGTGGCGAGCGGACGGTTCGGCGTGACCAGCGAATACTTAAACAGCGCGCAGGAGATTCAGATCAAGATGGCGCAGGGGGCGAAGCCCGGCGAGGGCGGACACCTCCCCGGCGGCAAGGTCTATCCGTGGATCGCGAAGACCAGACACTCCACGCCTGGCGTAGGCTTGATCTCCCCGCCGCCGCATCACGATATCTATTCGATCGAGGACTTGGCACAGTTGATATACGACTTGAAAAATGCCAATACCAAGGCGCGGATTTCGGTGAAACTCGTCTCCGAGGCGGGCGTCGGCACGGTGGCGGCAGGCGTGGCGAAGGCGGGCGCACAGGTCATTCTGGTATCCGGCTACGACGGCGGCACGGGAGCCGCGCCCCGCAACTCCATTCACAACGCGGGACTGCCCTGGGAGCTGGGACTGGCAGAGACGCACCAGACGCTGATTCAGAACGGGCTGAGAAACAAAGTCCGTATTGAGACGGACGGTAAGCTGATGAGCGGGCGGGACGTGGCGATTGCGGCGATCCTCGGCGCGGAGGAGTTCGGTTTTGCCACGGCGCCCCTTGTGACCATGGGGTGTCTGATGATGCGCGTCTGCAATCTGGACACCTGTCCGGTGGGCGTGGCGACCCAGAATCCTGAGCTTCGCAAGCGTTTCACGGGCAAGCCTGAGTACGTGGAGAACTTTATGCGCTTTATCGCACAGGAGCTTCGGGAGTACATGGCGAAGCTGGGCGTGCGCAAGGTGGATGAACTGGTGGGCAGGACCGAACTTCTGCGAGTGAAGGAGAACCTGACGGACCGCCAGCGCAAAGTGGATTTGGATTTGATTTTGAGCAACCCTTACGAGGGGAGCAAGGAGAAGTTTATCTTTGACCCGAAGCAGGTGTACGACTTCCATCTGGAAAAGACGCTGGATGAAAAGGTGCTCTTAAAGCAGCTTTCCAAGGCTTTGGAGAGCGGGCAGAAGCGCAGCTTGGAGGTGGACGTCTCCAACACGGACCGTACCTTCGGCACCATCTTCGGTTCGGAGATCACGAGGCGGTTTGGCGATACGCTGGAGGAGGACACTTACCATATTTTATGTAAGGGTTCCGGCGGGCAGAGCTTTGGCGCGTTTATCCCCAAGGGGCTGACGTTAGAGCTTGTGGGTGATTCCAATGATTATTTCGGCAAAGGCTTATCCGGCGGCAAGCTGGTGGTTTATCCCCCGAAGGGATCGGCTTTTAAGCAGGATGAAAACATCATTATCGGCAACGTGTCGCTTTACGGCGCGACCTCCGGCAAGGCGTTTATCAATGGCGTGGCAGGCGAGCGGTTCTGCGTGCGAAACTCCGGCGCGATCGCGGTGGTGGAAGGCGTGGGCGACCACGGCTGCGAGTACATGACGGGCGGACGCGTGGTCGTGCTCGGCACTGTCGGAAAGAACTTCGCGGCGGGCATGAGCGGCGGCATCGCCTATGTGCTGGACGAGGACAACGACCTGTACACCAAGACCAACAAGGAGATGGTTTCCTCCTATGAGATTACCTCGAAGTATGACGTCCTTGAACTGAAAGAGATGATCAAGGAGCACGTGGCTTACACCAATTCCGTCAAGGGCAAAGAGATTCTGGACAATTTCGGGGAGTATCTGCCGAAGTTCAAGAAGATCATCCCGCACGACTACGAGATTATGCTGAAACTGATCGTGCAGATGGAGGAAAAGGGCTTAAGCGCGGAGCAGGCGCAGATCGAGGCATTTTATAAAAAGGATAAGGAGGGGGCGTAATCATGGGAAAACCAACTGGATTTTTGGAATATGAGCGCAGGGTATCCAAGGATGTGAGCCCCAGACAGCGCATCAAGAATTTTAAGGAGTTTCACGAGCATCTGAGCATGGAGGAGCAGCGTGAGCAGGGCGCGCGCTGTATGGACTGCGGCGTTCCCTTTTGCCAGTCAGGCATGACGCTGTGCGGCATGACATCAGGCTGTCCTCTGCACAATCTGGTGCCGGAGTGGAACGATCTGGTCTACACGGGAAACTGGGAACAGGCATACAACCGTCTGCACAAGACCAACAATTTCCCGGAGTTTACGTCGAGGGTGTGTCCCGCGCTCTGTGAGGCGGCATGCACCTGCGGTTTGAACGGCGAACCCGTCTCCACCAAGGAGAACGAGTATGCCATCATTGAAAACGCTTACGAGAAAGGTTATGCGACGGCAAAGCCGCCCAAGGTGCGCACCGGTAAGAAGGTGGCGGTGGTGGGCAGCGGTCCTTCTGGGCTTGCGGTGGCGGATCAGCTCAACAGGCGAGGGCATCTGGTGACGGTGTTCGAGCGCTCCGACCGTGTCGGCGGGCTTTTGATGTATGGCATTCCGAATATGAAACTGGAAAAGCACATCATTGACCGTAAAATTAAAGTCATGGAGGAGGAGGGCGTTACCTTCGTGACAAACAGCAATGTCGGTAAGGATGTAAAGGCGGAGAAGCTGTTGAAGGAGTTTGACCGGGTAGTGCTCTGCTGCGGTTCCTCCAATCCCCGCGATATCAGCGCGCCGGGCAGGGACGCTAAAGGCATCTACTTTGCGGTGGATTTTCTGACGGCGAACACCAAGAGCCTGCTAGACTCGGACTTTGCGGATAAAAAGTATGTGGACACGAAGGATAAAAATGTAGTCATTATCGGCGGCGGCGACACCGGTAACGACTGTGTGGGCACGGCGATCCGACACGGCGCGAAGTCCGTGACCCAGATCGAGATGATGCCCAAGGCGCCTGATACGAGGGCTGCGGGCAACCCTTGGCCCGAGTGGCCCAAGGTCTGCAAGACGGATTACGGTCAGCAGGAGGCAATCGAGGTCTATGGTCATGATCCGCGCATTTACGAGTCCACGGTGAAGGAGTTTGTGAAGGATAAGAACGGTAATCTGAAGGCGGTAAAGATCGTCTCCCTGACTTGGGAAAAAGACCCGAAGACAGGTCGCATGAACATGAAGGAGATCGAAGGCTCCGAAAGGACGCTGGATGCCGAGATTGTGTTGATTGCTGCGGGATTCCTTGGCAGCCAAAAGTATGTGACCGACGCCTTCAAGGTGGAGTTGGACGGCAGGACGAATGTCCAGACGGCGGCGGGCAGATTTGCGACCAGCGCAGAGCGGGTGTTTACGGCGGGCGATATGCATACGGGGCAGTCGCTGGTGGTCAAAGCCATCCGTCAGGGCAGGGAGTGCGCGAGAGAGGTCGATGAGAGCCTGATGGGGTATACGAACCTGTATGTGCAATAGAGCAAGTTATGTCAACTAATTGCAGGCACAAAATTATGTAAACCAATGACCTGTATGACAGGAGCATCGAAAGAAGTCAGATACACGGATAATGAAAAATCTCCACGGCAGATTTGCGGCCGCGGGGATTTTTTCTGTTTCTGCTTTCATTTCAGGGAAAACGATTGAAATACGGTTGAAAATAAAGTATATTCAGTATATTGCCGCAATCGCAAAGAAGCAGAAATGGACTGCTTGTTCGGCGTGACGGAAAAAGGGAAGGAAAGGCAAAAATGGGTAAAAAATATGAGTATGTAATGGAGGAGGCAGAGATCAGGGAATGCGGCCTGTTTCTTACATGGGAATATGTAAAGTGCAATAAAAGGACGTGGCTGTTACTTTTGGTGATTTTGACGGCGGAATTGATATTGGGTCCAACGTACATAGTGGCGACGGCGCTGCTGTCGATGGTGCTGATTCTGATCATGTGCATCAACTGCTATCGGCTTACGACGAGAGCGCTGAGGGGGCAGCCTGTGTCTATTTGGATAGAAGGAAACAGGCTGAAGGCGAGGAGGAGAGACTACAGCGAGATTCCCTGCACGGATATCCAAATGATTCGCAGGACAAAGCGCCTCCTTTTCATGGGTTACACGCAGGGAGACAAGCGGCAGGCGTGGTATGTGATACCGCTGCGTTGTTTTGCAGGCGAGCAGGAGGTGGAGCGGTTTCTTGCCATGCTGCACGGTTCGTATGGGCAGGAGCAGAACCCGTGTCAGGAGCACAATACTGATCGGCAGGCACAGCAGGAAGATATCCGTCTTAGTTTTCAGATGGACGGGGAGAGCTGGGGGCGCCTGCAAAAGGGAGCGGCCGATCTGGGAAATAGCGGCAGCATGGGAAGGCCCGCACGGTTCAAGGGAATGATGCTTTGGGTATGTGCGGTAACGGTCTTTGTGCTCATAGCCACTGGTTTGGCAGTGAAAAAAATCGATTTGCCGATTGTTTGTTTTGATGTCGCACTGACTGCGTGGATGGGCGTGTGGCTGTTTTATCGAAATCCGGAGAAAAGAATCAGGAAACAGTTGAAAGCGCCGCAGATGCCGGCTTCGGTCTGCGGACTGTGGCAGTTTTCCTTTACAAACGAAGGAATCTGTGTCGATATGCCGCAGGATCGGAAAAGTATCTACCAGTGGCAATCGCTTTCGTGGCTGTTTGAGACGCAGGAGGCTTTTTATTTTTTTCATCAGGATCGAAAACGCTTTATAGCGATTCCCAAAAAGAGTTTTGTAACCAGAGAACAGGTGGAGATTTTTTACCGGCTCTGCGCGGATCATGGAATACAAAGGATGGCGGCTAAGAAGGCACGCTATGTGCCGGGATGGTTCCTGTGGATCATTTTTGGACTGATCTTTCTGGCGTTCTTTGGGACTGCTGCGGTAAAGATTTCTTTGAATACAGGAAGCGTGCCGGGAAATGTTTCAGAGCGTAGATATGAGCGTGTGGCGTTGGAAAAACAGGTCGAGGTGCTCGCTTCGCTGGGACTGTCTGTACCGAAGGAGGCAGAGGAGTCTGTGAGAAATAGCATGGAGGAGTACGGACTGTATGATTTGGTGGAGGAAAGTCCATACATCTGGCTTTTGACGAATATGGGCGCGCCGACGCATGATGAAGACTGGAATGTGACAGGGTATGCAGAAGATGTATTTTGGTTTGATTTTGAAGGGTTTGATATTTCAACGGATTATATCGATGTTTTGAACGGGATGCGTGCGCTGGCAAAGGGAAGCTGTCTGGATGATGTGACGGATCTTCAGGAAGATATGACGGAGGCGGACTGGGAGAACGGGAAAGGGGTGATTACGGTCAGCCTGACACGGAAGGGACAGACGTATTCGTATGTGATGGATATGTACTATGATTGGATCGATACGAAAGTGCTGGGCATTTTTAACCCGCTTTTGGAGCAGGAAGGCTCGCAGAAGTATTTTTACGCGACAGGGGATGACGGCCAGGGCGCCATTGTATTTTTCTGTACGGAGGACTGGGCAAAGGAGTTTACGGAGAAAACAGGTCTTGTGCTGGAAAAGGAGATCACAAAGGCGGATAAGGTCAGGTGACAGATATTTCCAGTCAGATAGTGCGTAGAGATTTATCCTATTTTTTGGGGAGCTTTTTCATAGTTTTTATAAAACGGGATGCTATATTGGAAAAGAATAGCGTCTGAACAGGCAGGCCTTACAGACAGCAGCGGGAGTGACGACAGATGAAAGAGAAAAAGACAGTATCTAAAATAGGATGGCTCTGGGAAAACATGAAGGGGTATCGCTGTATCTACGTGATCGGTCTGCTTGGTACGGTGGTTTATAATGTGATGCAGCTGACGGTGCCCTTTTTTACGCAGCAGATCGTGGATCTGTTTTTGACGGGGCCGGAGGCGGCATACAATCTAACGCATAAACGGGAACTTTTCTTTCAGCTGATCGCGGCGATGGTTCTTTTGACCCTTCTGCGGACGCTGATCGTGTATCTGGTGTGCATGGATGTGGAGCATGTCTCGCAAAAGCTCCTCTACCGCATCAGGACTTATCTTTTCCATAAGATCGAACATCAGGATATGATGTTTTACAGTAAGTTCCGCACGGGAGACCTGATGACCAGAATGACGGGTGATCTCGATGCGGTGCGCCACATGATTGCATGGGTGACGCGCAGTATCGTGGAATCCTTTTCGCTCTTTTTTGCGGCGGCGGCGTATTTCCTCTATATGGATTGGCTGCTGGCGCTGTGTATGCTTGCCATCGCGCCGCTGATCTTCCTGATCATCATCCTGTTTAAGAATAAGGTCGCGCCGCGGCATAAGGCTCTGCGTGAGAAGCTTTCCAATCTCAATACGGCGGCACAGGAAAACATCGCGGGCAACCGTGTGGTAAAGGCTTTTGCCAGGGAGCCGTATGAAATCGAAAAGTTTGATACATGCAGCAGGGATTTCTCGCAGACCAACAAGAAAACAGCGTTGACCTGGCTGGTCTATTTCCCTTATGTGGAGACGCTTGCCAACCTGATGCCGGTAGTGCTGCTCATTGTCGGCGGCCTGTTCATCATCGACGGACGGATCACCATGGGCGAGTATGTGGCGTTTTCGGGACTGATCTGGGCTATCGCCAATCCCATGCGGCAGCTTGGTAACGTGATGAATGAGTTTCAGCGTTTCTCGGCGGCTTCGGAGAAGGTGATGGAAATCTACTATTCCGAGCCGGAGATCGTGGATCAGCCGGAAGCCGTCGATCTGCCGAACCGTTTCGAGGGGCGGATTGAATTTAAGAATGTCAGCTTTCAGTACGCCGACGGCAATCTGCCTGTGCTGCACAATGTGACTTTTAAGGTCAATCCCGGAGAGACGCTGGCCATTATGGGCGAGACGGGCTGTGGAAAGACTTCCCTGATCCAGTTGATTCCCCGCTTCTATGAAGCGACGGAGGGCGAGGTGTTGATCGACGGAGTCAATGTGCAGGATATGAAGCTGCAGCAGCTGCGGAAAAATATCGGTCTGGCCACGCAGGATGTGTTGCTGTACTCCGATACCATAGACGGCAACATTGCTTATGGTGACAGTCATGTCAGCCAGAAAGAAGTAGAGAAATTCGCCAAATACTCGGCGGCTTCCGATTTTATCTCAAGGATGCCGGAAGGATATGACACGGTTGTCGGTGAGCGCGGGGTAGGACTTTCCGGCGGACAGAAACAGAGGATCTCGCTGGCGCGGGCATTGGCGGTACGCCCGGCCATCCTGATTTTGGACGATACGACCTCGGCGGTGGATTTGGAGACGGAAAAGCAGATCCAGCACGGGCTGGAGGAACTGGATTTCCCCTGCACCAAGATCGTTATCGCACAGCGGATCTCCACCGCGAAGGCGGCAGACCGCATTCTCGTGTTACAGGACGGTCATGTTACGGAGGCCGGCTCGCATGAGGAACTGGTGGCAAAGAAAGGATATTACTACAGTCTGGTATGTCTGCAGGCAGGCGTATAACGTATCATGCGGCAGGAAAATAGGAGATAGGATCATGGCGAGAAGAAATACATTCAGGGAAGACGAGGTGCTGGAAACACCCTTTGACATCAAACATCTTTTTCGGGCTTCCGCTTATATCAAAAAGTATCTGTGGCAGATGCTGCTGTCACTTTTCTTAAGCGCCTGCGGCGGCATTGCGGCCCTGTTTGCACCGATGGTGACGCAGAGGGCGCTTGACGAGGCGATACCGGACAAAAACGTCAGGCAGCTGATGACGCTGGTGGCGGTGCTGGTATTGACTTATGCGGTCAGTATCGTATTTACGACGGCCAGATCCCACATAATGATCCATGTCAGCCAGAATATCATTTATGATATCAGGAAGGATCTGTTTGCGCACTTGCAGAAGCTTCCGTTTCAGTATTATGATGACAGGCCGCACGGCAAGATCCTTATTCGGGTGGTAAATTATGTAAACTCAGTTTCCGATATGCTGTCAAACGGGTTGATCAATGTGATCTTAGAGATCATGAACCTGATCTTTATCGTGATCTTTATGTTATGCGTGGATGTCAAACTCTCGCTGGTGGTGCTGGCGGGCGTGCCGGTGCTGGCGGTCTTCATGCTGTATATCAAAAACAGACAGAGGAAGGCATGGCAGCAGGTATCGAACAAAAACTCTAATTTGAACGCCTATTTGCAGGAAAACATCGTGGGTGCAAAGATCACGCAGATCTTCGCCAGAGAGGAAGAAAACGAGGAGACCTTTGCCGAGCTGAGCGACCGCTGCCGTAGAGCCTGGATGAAGGCTGTTACATACAGTAACCTGGTGTGGCCGGGCATTGACAATATCTCCGTCTGGGTGCGGGCGGCCGTCTTTATTTTCGGCCTGATAATTTTAGGGCAGGGAAATACGAGCCTGGGCGTGATCGTGGCGATCTCCTCCTATGCTTCCCGTTTTTGGCAGCCGATCATGAATCTGGGCAATATCTTTAATAACTTTATCAACAACATCGCTTATCTGGAGCGTATTTTTGAAACCATGGATGAGCCCGTTACGGTGGACGATGCGCCCGACGCGGTGCCCATGCCGCCCATTCTGGGAGAGGTGGTCTTTGAGCATGTGAACTTTGGTTATGAGGCAGATAAGCCCGTACTGCAAGACGTTTCCTTTACCGTGAAGCCTGGCGAGAGCATAGCTCTGGTAGGGCCTACGGGTGCGGGAAAGAGCACCATTGTCAGCCTGTTGTCCCGCTTTTATAATGTGGACAGCGGACAGATCAAAATCGACGGGCAGGATATCTCGAAGGTGACGATCGCTTCCCTGCGTTCCCATATGGGCATTATGCTGCAGGACAGTTTCCTCTTTTCGGGCACCATTGAGGACAATATCCGTTACGGCAAACTGGATGCGACTACGGAGGAAATCGTAAAGGCGGCAAAGACGGTCTGTGCGGATGAATTTATCAGGAAATTCCAGGACGGTTACCAAACGGAAGTCAAGGAGCGCGGTTCTCTGCTCTCGCAGGGGCAGATGCAGCTGGTTTCCTTTGCCAGAACTTTGTTAAGCAATCCGTCGATTTTGATCCTCGACGAGGCGACTTCCAGCATCGATATGCACACGGAGCGGGCGCTTCAGCAGGGGCTGAACGCGATGATGCAGGGCAGGACTTCCTTTATCATTGCCCACAGGCTTTCCACCATCAAAAACTGCGACCGGATCATGTACATCGACGAGGGCGGCATCTTAGAATCCGGCTCGCATCAGGAGCTGATGGAGAAGAAGGGATATTATTACAGGCTGTATACGGCGCAGATGGAGGATATCGCGTAGACAGGCGATATCCTCCATCTGCGCAGCTGTCGGAGATCAGTGCTTTCCGTTATTTGCAGGTAGAAGAACAGGCATTGCGCAGCGCTTGAAAATCCTCACGGCCGCGCAGGAAATCGTAGCATGGTTCCCGTTCCAAATCAGACTTTAATAGCTGTGTCAGAAATGCCGACTGAGAAGTTTTTTCAGGCGGCGTTTTCTGAATACGGCAAAATAGCGGGGAAGATGCCATATCCCAGGCGGTCTGCGAAGCTTCCAGCAGCAGTTTTAAAAGGCGGACCGTTTCGTCGGCGTCCTGCTTTGTGACGGCGATCTGCAATGGCGCGACATAGGCGTTGTATGGCCAGAGATCAAAAAGCGGCACCATCTGCGCGGTTTTGTCCGCGATGCGTTCCGCAGTCTGCAAGTTGCCTGCGGCGGTCTCTACATCCACTAGCTGGTAGAGAAGCATCTGCGCTTTATTCAGGGCGGTAAGGAGCATACGCTGCAGATCCGTGGCCGCTTTTTCGTGTTCTCCCTTTTCTTCATAGAGGCGAACCTGCAAAAGGCCTTTGTCTGCAACGGATTGCAGGATCGTTTCTTTGTCGGGCATTCGATCGAGGATGACCTGCGCTTCGGCGTATCTGCCCGCACGGATCAGGCGGTTGGCCGTCAGATATTCGGCACTGTTTCGTATGTTAACGTCGTCGCTTTCCATGAGTCGTTGATACCAGGCGATGATTTTTTCTTCGTAGGGACGCTTCTCATCTGCGGGAAGGTCTGCGAGCACAAGCAGGCTGTCAAGCACCAGTGCAAGGCGGTGCAGCAGGGTTTCGTTGTGGGGGTATTCGTGGATTTTTTCTGCCGCTTGGGAGAAGCCTTCCGCATAGCTTTTTTCTCTGGCCAACGTGGAGATGTGTTCGCAAAAATGACTGATTTCCCCCGCGCCCATATCTTCCGTAAAGCAAAGGAGCGTGTTGACGTCAGTTTTTAACAGGCGGGCAAGGGGTGCAAGCAGGGAGATGTCGGGGCTTGTGAGGCCGTTTTCCCATTTGCTGACCGCAGCAGTCGATACGTTTAAGTACGAGGCGATCTGCTCCTGCGTGAGGCCGAGTTCTTTCCTTTTTTGTTGGATGATCCGGTGGAGGGACATAGTGGGCTCCTTTCTATGGATGAGTTTCGCAGTTGCCAACTTTCATATTTTATAGTAATCTGATTTTATCATAGACAGAAATGCGTAACAATGGAGCATGTGTTAATTAAAATGAAAATAATATAACCATAAGTTAAAAGATGAAAAGGGAAGAAAGATAAGAACGGAGGAGAACGTGATGAAAGAAAAGAAGTTATCGCCTTATTTTAAGAGTATTGTCGATCAGAATCGTATTCATGTGGTAATTTGTAACCTGGAACATGAGATCATTTACATGAACCCGGCAGCTGTGAAGCGGTATGCGAAGCGGGGCGGAGCCGCGCTGGTGGGAAAGAGTTTGTTTGAATGCCACAATCCGCAGTCTGTGGCAATAATCAAAAAGGTGGTGGCGTGGTTTGGGGAGAGCGTAGAGCATAACATCGTATACACTTACCGCAATGAGAAGGAAAATAAGGACGTCTATATGGTGGCGCTGCGGGATGAGGCGGGGACGCTGATCGGGTATTATGAGAAGCATGAGTATCGGGATGCGGAGACGGGTGCGCCGTGTGATTTTGGGTGAGAGGAGAAGGCGTATCAAATCAATGGGCACAGCGCTTTGATGCGCAGTGCCCGATAAAGAATTATGTTACAGAAAGGCAGTAAGATCCAGATAAAGATCCTTATATATGCCTACTTTAATTGGCTCGGTAAACGGATGAACATCAGGGCCATCCCCATTTTCAAAATCGTAGATGGTGACGATTTTTTTGGCAGGATCGACGATCCAGTATTCACGGACACCAGCGGATTGGTACAGCATGAGTTTGCGCCCGTAGTCCATGTATTTGTTGCCGGGGGAGGCGATTTCGATGATTAAGTCAGGCGCCCCGTGACAGCCTTTTTCGTCCAGTTTTTCCTCCTTGCAGATCACAGTGATGTCGGGTTCCACATAATTGTGAATATCATCCTTGATATAGACGCCGGGTGCGATGACGACCTCGCAGGAACCTTTGTTGTTTTTGATATACATATAAATTTGTACGTGAAGCTCGCCGAGTATCCTTTGATGCGTGACAGACGGCGCTTCCGTGATGAACATTTCTCCGTCGATCAACTCGGCCCGCTCCCCTGGCGGAAGTGCCTCGATATCCGCGACGGTATAGGTCTTTTTGCCTCCTTCGATTACCATAAACTGCTCCTCTCTGTTACTGAATGCTTCCATAGAATGTCCTCCTTTTCCGCGGCAGAAGACTTCTATGGGTTGTTCCTGCCGCTGTTTGCTTGTGGTTGAGAGTAAAGCGGCAGAAATTGCCTGAATGTGCGAAAGCACGGTTCATTAGATTACTCTTGTTGGAAGTATCATACTATGTTTGCAGAGGGAAGTCAATAAAAAATGATTAAATTTCTTAATAAAAATAAACGATATTTCGTTTTTCTATAGAATAGGAGACATGACCATATTGGTCAATGCCTCCTGCTTTTTTTTCAAGATCTGTCAGTCACCAAAAAAGGCTTACAACAGCTGAATCCCATTCGCCAGAGCCTCCCTCGTCACATCCTCCGGCCAGAGGGAGCACTGCACTTCGCCGATGTGGGCCTTGCGCAGGAAAAACATACAGATGCGCGACTGCCCGATGCCGCCGCCGATGGTAAAGGGCAGGGTCTCGTCGATGATGCCCTTTTGGAAGGGCAGCTCAGCCCGCTCGGGGCAGCCTGCCTTTTCAAGCTGGGACAGCAGCGCATCCTTATCTACGCGGATGCCCATGGAGGACAATTCCAGCGCAATGTCGAGCACGGGGAAGTAAACCAGAATGTCCGCGTTGAGCGCCCAATCGTCGTAGTCGGGTGCGCGGCCGTCGTGCTTTTCACCGGAAGCCAGAAGGTCTCCGATCTGCATCAGGCAGACCGCGCCCTTTTCTTTGGTGATCAGGTATTCCCGCTCTTTGGGCGTGTTGTTCGGATAACGGTTCTCCAGTGCCTGCGTGGTGATAAAGTAGATGTCGTGGGGCAGGATCTCGTCTATGTAATCGTACTGGATCGCCATGTACTTTTCGGTCTTTCGCAGCGCCTTATACACTAATTTTACTGTCTCCTGCAGATAATCAAGGCAGCGCTCCTCGCGGGAGATCACCTTTTCCCAATCCCACTGATCGACATAGATGGAGTGGATATTGTCGGTTGCTTCATCCCTGCGGATGGCGCTCATATCGGTGTAAAGGCCTTCGCCGTGGGTAAAGCCGTATTTGCCGAGTGCCATGCGTTTCCATTTGGCAAGGGAGTGTACGATTTCAGCGGGAGCATCTTTCTGCTCCTTGATGCCAAAGGTGACAGGGCGTTCCACGCCGTTTAAGTTGTCGTTTAAGCCCGAAGCAGGATCCACGAAAAGGGGTGCGGATACCCGCAGCAGATGGAGCCTTTCGGCAAGTTGTACCTGAAAAAAGTCTTTCACCGTTTTGATGGCGATCTGGGTGTCGTGCAGATTCAGTGCCGATCTGTAATTTTCGGGAATGATTAAATGGTTCATAGTTTCCTCCATACTAAAACTTTTAGCGCGGACTTTGCGCCCGCTTTTTCCTGTTCTTCTATATTAAACGCTTTTTATAGAAGAAAGCAAGAAAAATTTGTCATACTGAATGCTTGACAAAAGAGTCTACAAGATGTAAACTGTCTGCGAGGCTACTCGGAGTAGTCTCCGCGATTAGGAGAAGAAATAGTATTATATGTATCTTTGGTGGGGAGGTAAACATGCAGGAAATACAGTTGGGAGTTATTGAGGCGAGGTTTGCGGATTTGATTTGGCAGCGGGAACCGGTTACTTCTTCAGAGCTGGTTAAGCTTGCTGCGGTAGAGTTTAACTGGAAACGGACGACTACACATACGGTCTTACGCAGGCTGTGTAACAAAGGACTTTTTCGAAATGACAGCGGGACAGTGTGCAAAGTCATTTCGAGACAAGATTTTTATGCCGGTCAGAGCAGAAAATATGTAGAGGAAACGTTTCACGGTTCTCTGCCCGCTTTTCTTGCTGCGTTTACGAAAGACAGACCTTTGACAGAGGAGGAAGCATCTGAAATTAGAAAAATAATCAATCAGGCAGAGGGAGGCTAATTGCGAGAAGAACACCAAGGTGGATCATTTGTCTGCTATGGGGACTTGTAGCATTTCGATTGCTTTGTCCTTTTTCGATTCAGAGTACTTTTAGTCTGGTTTCGTCAAATAAAGTAATATCAGAGAGTGTTTTTTTCTGAATCGCGGGATCAATGGAATCGCATGACAAAGGGAGAAAAAGCAGATGAATATGTTGGGAATATTCATCAAGAGAAGGCGGGTGCGGGCTATCATTATGGAGCAATTTTGGTAGAACGGAAAAGATAACATATGCAGAGTCATGTGTCAGAGTACCTGTCTCTGGCTGAGGATAATGTCTATTTGAAATTTACAGATTAGGTTAAAATATAGAAAGAATAAAATATGATAAAATTGGGGGCGATGAATCATAAAAAGGTTCATTGCTTCTTTAAAATAAGCATGGATGTTCTATGTCTCAAGGCATAAATCAGGAGAATGCTCACTTTATGTCCTGTAGATAGAAGGTAGTATGCTGTATTCTTTTTCCAGAAGGAGGTCACAGATCAATGGATCAGACAAAGATAGGGAGATTTTTCGGGGAACTGAGAAAGGAGAAGGGGCTGACCCAGGAACAGCTTGCGGAGAAATTTGGCGTTTCCAGACGAACGGTATCGAGATGGGAGACAGGCAGCAATATGCCGGATTTAGACATTCTGATAGAAATGTCTGATTATTATGAAGTGGAACTGAGGGAACTGCTTGATGGAGAAAGGAAAGTGAAAAAGATGGAAAAGGAATTAGAGGAAACTGTATTGAAGGTGGCGGATTACAGCAATGATGTAAAGCAAAGAATTACCAGAAACATGCACTTCTTATTTATAGGAGGATTGGCAGCGGCAGTTTTACATCTGGTTTTGGTGTTTACGGATCATGCCGATAATTTTCTCGGTGGTTTCTGTCAGGGCGTGACGCTGGGCATGATGATCGTCGGCGTGATTTTGACCAGTAAAGATGCGGCGAAATTCAGGCTGTTTAAGAAGAGGATTCTGTGCGGCCGGTCTCTTGAAAACGAAAATAACTTGTGATAAAATATCTATGTAACATCGGTGGAAGAATATATGACGGCGTTTGCTCTTGGCAGTGAGGTGAAGGAGCTGCTTGCCGATCCGGAGAATAAGGCGCTTGTGGCAAAGGGGCAGCAGTATACGGAGGACTTTGCGGCGGTGAAGGGTTTTTTGAAGGCTTATATATCGGTACGCCCGACACGCATATTTTGACGCACACATCGAAAGGCGCCATCGGCATCACCACCAGGGAAGGGGATTCCCTGAAGGAGTTTCAGGACACCATTTTGGCGGAGCCGAAGCTGACAAATCTCGGCATTATGAAGTCTCCGGGCACAGGCAGTATGATC
The DNA here is from genome assembly GCA_910576815.1 of uncultured Lachnospiraceae bacterium. Taxonomy (GTDB): domain Bacteria; phylum Bacillota; class Clostridia; order Lachnospirales; family Lachnospiraceae; genus UBA3282. The sequence continues at coordinate 2,381 of CAJTKA010000052.1, read as the reverse complement.
ATTTCCATGTACTATCCGCTCTTTGAGGGAGAGGAGTGTATCGGTTATGTGGGAGCGGGCGTTTATGCCAGCCGCCTGATGGATTCCCTGCTGGAATTGGAAATCGGCGGTCTGCCCAACAGCGAATATGTCTTCCTGAATGTGGAGACAGGCACTTATCTTTATCATGAGGATGAGGCGCTGCTCAATACGCAGACAGAGGACCTGGGATATCAGGAAATCATCCGCCGCATTCAGGACGGACATGACACGCAGGCGGGCACTTATTCCTATGAGGATGAAAACGGCGTGGAACAGCTGGTCGTTTATAAATATCTGGAAGACCGAAATTGGGTATTCATGGTGCGCGACAGCGTGGGAGAAGTCTATCAGGAAGTGGAGACTTCCGTGGAAAATAGGATCAAAGAAGTGTCTAAGGTGATCGAGAGCAATGCTTCCGCTGCGGATAAGAGTGCGGAAGTTTCCAATGAATTGTCCGGTCAGGCAAAGACGCTGAATCAGTTGATCGGTCGCTTCCGCATTCAGTAGGTCCGCGTGTTTTACAAGGTAGCGGTAAAGAGAATCACGCCAACGACTGCGACGACAATGACAGTGAATACGATCCGGAGTACGATGACGGCTTGTTTGGAAGGGACATTCGGCAGCCATTTCTTGACGGTATCGTAGGGCGTAAAGAGAACGATTGCCGCCATCACTACAATTAAGACGGTGTAAATAAGATCGGTGACATCGGAAAAAAGATTTAAAAATGATTGTAACATAAGCCAAACCTCCTATGGTGAAAATCGTTAAAACTGGTTCCGTTTTATTAAGAAGGTTATATCACAAAAGCGGCTTTCCTGTCAAAATTTTTTCGGGACGGGCAGCAGCGGCATAGAGAAAAATACAAACAGAACAAATGTTCTAAAAATGCTTGCAAATGGCATCGCGGTATGCTATGATGAACGAGTATAGAACATTTGTTCTGATTTTCTATATCCGCCGCGGTCTGTGTATCGGGCGGTGCTGCAATGGGAGTGACGGGAATGGAGCTTAGGATCGCGCCGCAGATGCCGGTGATGGAAAAATTAAAAATACTCGCAGAGGGAGCGAAATATGATGTGTCATGCAGCTCCAGCGGTTCTTCCCGCGCAAATGACGGGAAGGGGCTGGGCAATACCGTGGCGGCGGGACTCTGTCACAGCTTTGCGGCGGACGGCAGATGTATTTCCCTGTTAAAGATTCTTTTTACCAACGAATGTATCTACGACTGCCGTTACTGTGTCAACCGCCGTTCCAACGATGTGCCCAGAGCCTCCTTCACCCCAGACGAAGTTTGTGAGCTGACCATGGAATTTTACAGGCGCAATTATATAGAAGGTTTGTTTTTGAGCTCGGGTATTCTTTATAGTCCGAATTATACGATGGAACTGATCTGCGAGACGGTGCACAGGCTGCGCACGATCCATCGGTTTCAGGGTTATATTCATATCAAGGCGATTCCCGGGGCGGATCCGCTGCTGATCCAAAAGGCGGGCTATCTGGCGGATCGTATGAGTGTGAATCTGGAGATGGCTACAGCGGAAGGGCTGCGCGCGATCGCGCCGAACAAGCACCGTAAAAATATCCTGGCGCCCATGCGTCAGATCCAGAATGGCATCACGGCAAACAAAAACGAAATTACCTTATATAAACACGCACCGCATTTTTGCGAGGCAGGTCAGTCCACCCAGATAGTGATCGGCGCTTTGCCGGAAAGCGATTATCAGATCATGTCGGTGGCGGAAAGCCTTTATGAAAAATTTTCCTTAAAGAGGGTGTATTACTCGGCGTTTGTGAATGTCAATGAGGACAGGGAGCTGCCTGCTCTGGCCGGGGGACCGCCGCTTCTTAGGGAGCATAGATTATATCAGGCGGATTGGCTGCTGCGCTTCTATGATTTTAAGGTAGAGGAATTGCTGACGGCCGAGAGGCCGAATTTCAATATGGCCATTGATCCCAAGGCGGATTGGGCGGTACATCATCTGGAACAGTTTCCGGTGGAGATCAATCGGGCGGATTACCATACGCTTTTGCGCGTTCCCGGGTTGGGGGTCAAGAGCGCCAGACGAATCGTGGCGGCCAGACGCTTCGGGAATCTGACCTTTGCGGACTTAAAAAAGATCGGCGTTGTCTTAAAGCGGGCGCTTTACTTTATCACCTGCAACGGCAGAATGATGTATCCCACGAAGATTGACGAGGACTATATCGTGCAGAATCTTGTGTGGCAGAATCAGATGGGCAGAGGGGAGAAGCTGCCGTTTCTGGCAGACGGCACAAGTTATCGGCAGATGTCGCTTTTTGAGTAGGTGAAAAGTGCTTCTAAAGACGTCCCGCCATTGGACGGGACGCCAAGAAGCACT
>CAJTKA010000051.1 GCA_910576815.1 uncultured Lachnospiraceae bacterium | reverse complement strand
CATAGGTAACTTCTATTGAAGAAACAAAGGGTAGAATTTACTTTTGCAATTTAGGAGTTCGAAAAAGTTATAAATTCATACTTGACAAGGCTTTTGCATATAATTATAATGTAGCAAATTAGCGAATGACTGGTGTTCCGGTCACACATTGAGCCTTGAGATAACACTATTCAAGGCTCTTTTTGTTTACAGGAGATAAATTATGGCCAAAGACTTCAATTACACAACTTCTGATGAGCAGATCGCCCATCTTCGAGGAAAAGGACTTATCTTCGACAATGAAGCTAACGCAAAGGTACCTTACATACAAATGTACATTCCGGGAAATATCCAATAAAATATTATCGGGAAACATATGACATTGTTCCTCCTTGGATTCTATTAAAAGGCACATATTTTAGTACACTTGTTAATCTTATAAAATGCTTAAAGCATAGCCAAAAGCAGCAGCTTTTACATATTTTAGTAACAAATCTCGACCGCGAAATTGATTCTGAAATTATTTCCCTTTTTCAGACCGTACTATTTATATGCCTTGATTATCGAAACGCCGCCGCTCATGGAGGACGCATTTACAATTTCCAATCCTCTCATGCCAATAAATTAAAAATAACGGATAATGTTATTACACATTTTCCTCAACTCCAAAATGTAGATTTCCAAACTGGAATATTCCAATTTACAACCTTACTCTCAATTTTTAATAACAGGCAGCCTATACAGATCATTACCGCAACCCTAAATCAACAGATTAACCGCCATTTGAAAATATACCCTCGAGACATTACGCTATTATCCGAAAACTTTGGTATTCAAATCGACCGTGAAACATATGTCTTTATAAACGAAAAAACAAAGCTTTATCACTACAATCCTAACTGTAGCGGTATTTCAAACGCTCATATGGTTCCTTTATCAGCACAAATTGAAACCGACTATGTTCCTTGCAAAAGATGTGTCACCCCTGATAAAGCAAATAAACAATAGCTAATTATGTTCTACGATATATAAGAATTTTAGCATAAAACATATACTCCAGATTGAAATTTTGTCGTTAGGGAGGTGATTCCATGGATACACAAAAAGTCAAACGCTGTGCCATCTACATCCGTGTCAGCACTGAGGAGCAACACCTCAACGGTCTCTCCCTCCCTGCCCAGAAGCGTGCCCTCACCGAGTATGCGGAGCGTAACGGCCTCACGATCGTTGATTGCTATGCAGATGAGGGAATCTCCGCCCGCAAGCCGATGAAACACCGTAAGGGTCTCCTGCGCCTTCTGAGAGACGTAGAACAGGATAAGATCGACATGATCCTCGTCACCAAGCTGGACCGGTGGTTTCGCAGCATCAAGGACTACAACATCACGGAGGAGATCCTGCAGGCTCATCACTGTTACTGGAAGACGATCTTTGAGAATTACGACTCGTCGACCGCCAACGGTCAGATGGTCATCAACATCATGCTCTCCGTCAATCAGGCGGAGTGTGACCGCACCTCTGAGCGCATCAAGGCCGTGCTGGACTATAAGCGCTCCATCGGCGAGGTCACCAGCGGCATGTGCGCCTGCTACGGCTACAAGGTGGTCAATAACCGTCTGGTGAAGGATGAGGCCGTCTCTGACATCGTAGAGGATGCCTATGAGCACTACCGCTCCTGTTATTCGATCAGAGGCACGTACCACTACCTGCAGGCGAAATACGGCGACCGCGCCCCTTCCTGCAATAAGGTAGACCGTCTGTTCAAAAACGAGACCTACGCCGGGCGCGATAAGGATAACACAAACTACTGCGAACCTTACATTTCATGGGCAGAATTTCAGAAATTCCGCCAGATTACAACAACGAAGACCTATACCGCCGGGCGCTATGATTCCTACATCTTTTCTTCCCTGATCAAGTGTCCTGTCTGCGGCAACAATTTTACCGGGTACCGCAAGAGACAGAAGCTTAAGAACGGCGGGGAGAGCATATACATAAAATACCGATGCGGGAACAAGTTTGGACGTCACAGCGGCGCCAGCCTGCTGGAACGTAAAATCGAGGAGTATATGCTGACCCACGTTTCGGCCAGACTGGATCAGGAGATCGCTCAGGTACAGTTTAAGGCAAAGCAACAGGAAGAAGCCCACGATACCGACGCGATCCGCAAGGAGCTGGAACGCCTGAACATTCTTTTTCAAAAAGGAAGGATCACGGAAAGCTACTATGACGAGCAGTATGAACAGCTGGAGCGGAAGATCCGCGAATCCGAACAGCAGGAAAAGGTGACGCCCTTAAGCTCATACCGCCACCTAATCACGGCTTTCAGCGGAAACTGGCAGGAGCTTTACGCCAACCTTGATAAGCAGCACAAGCAGACTTTCTGGAAAGGCACCATCAAACGCATCGATGTGGACCCGGAAACCCATAAAATAAGCGGTTTTTCTTTTCTCACAGAATTGGAGTAGTAAACAGCGCATACTGTTGAGTTCGAACCGCACGCGACCTCCCTGGAAGCCAAAGGAGACGGTTACGTCGTGGCCTCCCTCGGTGAAGATTCCGGTTACGTACCTTACACTGCCTTCTCCGCCAAAAAGAGTTTTCTTGAAAAGAATCCTGACGTGATCGAAGCCTTCACGAGAGCCCTGCAAAAAGGCATGGACTATGTGCAGGCGCACACGCCCGCAGAAATTGCCAAGGTGATCTCCCCGCAGTTTGCGGAAACCGATCTTGCCACAATCGAGACCATCGTTGGCAGATATGCCGCTCAGGATACCTGGAAATCTGACCTGATCTTTTCGGAAGACAGTTTCACGCTTCTGGAAAACATTTTGGAAGAAGCCGGCGAGTTGGACGGCCGGGTGCCTTACGCAGATCTGGTGGACACCTCCTTTGCCGAGAAAGCGGTACACTAAAAAAGCGCCCGGCCTGTGTGCCGGGCACTTTTTCTGAAAAGGTCAATCCATACATTATGTAAACTATCTTCTTAGTCGATAACTATTCTCCCAACAATTCTTTCAGGGCATCCTCCACGAACTGATACTGGGTCAACAATTCTTCCACACCTATCTCCATTGCCGCAAGATTCTGCTCCTTTACCGCATCTTCCTGCTGCGCCGCAAGCTCTGAGAGATAAGTAGCGCCAATGGAACGCATGGCATTCTTCAATCCGTGCACCTCGATGCGATAACGCTCATAATCCTTCTGCTCATAAACACTGCGAATCAGCGGAATCTTTTCTTTTCCTTCCTCCATGGCCGCCCAGAGCACTTCCATATAAATCTCCTCGTCGCCGCCACAGAGTTTGATGCCTTCTTCCACATCAAAGCCCTTGCTTGTCAAATCCTCAAATCTCTGAATCGCTCCCATTTCAATCTTCCTCCCGGTCTCCTCTCTTTTTTTGCTTTTCCTTTCCGTCACTATCAGCAAGACCATCCAACATCTTTTCAATCAGCAGCTTTTTCACATAAACATCAAAGCCAAGCATGCAGATGAAAGAAAAAATTCTGAGAAATTCACGGGTATCCTCCGGCGCATCCTCGAAAGTTCCCTGGGCAATCTGAAACTTTTCCTCCACATCCGCCTTCAAGACATCCTTTTGCTCCTGCTCCAGCCCGAATACCTCCTCATAAACGCCGGCCAAATCAAACGCTTCCCCGTTCGCAAAGAAACGGTCCGTGATTGGCTTAAGAAGTTCCTGAATGTCGCTGATCGACAGGATGCCTTTATAATAGTAAATAAAGATCAAAAGAAGTACATGATCTCTGGTATATTTTTTTTTGAAGGGCGGCGGCAGCAGATCGTTCTTGGCGTAATTGTTGATCATCGTCTTGGTCAGGATCTTATCGCTCTCAGGATTCCTGGTGGTATTTTTTAAGTGTGTCCCCATAAAGGTAGTCACCTGATCCATATAGAGCTCGATATCAGGAATATCTTCCGCCTTGATATACTCTATCCTGTCCACACTCTCCTTGATGCTGTTTAGCAGATCTTCCAAGTTAATCGTCATTTACCCGCTTTAGCTCCTGTGCCTTCCGTCACTCTTTGCCCATTTATTATATAGTTTTTGGCGTTCCCTGACAAGTGTTTTTTAGCCATTGATATTCAGTCCTAAATTTACTATTTCCAAAAAACATTTTTCAAAAACAATGCTTTACATTTCATAAGATATATGCTATTCTAACAATGTTGTATTAACATATTTTTCATTATTTTTGGAGGTATCACAATGAACAAAGGTACAGTAAAGTGGTTCAACAACCAGAAAGGCTACGGCTTCATCTCTGACGAGCAGGGTAACGACGTATTCGTTCACTACTCCGGTCTCAACATGGAAGGCTTTAAGTCCCTCGAGGAGGGCGCTGAGGTTGAGTACGAGGTAGTAAACGGCGAAAAGGGACCTCAGGCTGTAAACGTTACAAAGTTATAAGAAGCGCTTCGCTTGTTATGACTTCGATAATCAATATCACGATGTGCCTGTTCTTAAATATAATATGATGTTCTGATACCAGAATAAGTAATTTTATTTAGAATCAGCTATTGTTGTAACGGATTAGAGAAGAAGAAAAACCTGTCGATCACGGCAGGTTTTTTTCTTGCCCGTTTTACCGCTTGTGCAAGCTGCCAAAGTCAATTCAAATAACGCAGGACCTCCTCAAAGGCCATCGTGCCGCCAAAAAGATCGAGGGCGCTGCCGATGGTCACATCCACCCTGTCCCGGCCAAGTTCCCTTAAGCGGTCCAGATCGGCAAAACTGTGCACGCCGCCCGCGTATGTAACAGGGCGTTTTCCCCAGCGTCCCAGAAGCGCCGCCACAGGTTCTTCGATGCCTGCTGCCTTTCCCTCCACGTCCACCGCATGGATCAAAAATTCATCACAGCTTTCGGCCAGCGCATCAAGCGTATCTTCCGTCAGCTCCACCGACGTATATTTTTGCCATCTGTCGGTCACAATATAGTAAATCCCCTCCCGCAGACGCACGGAAAGATCCAAGACAAGCCTTTCCTTTCCCACCACTTTTACAAGTTTACATAACTTATCTTCCTGGATCATTCCGTCCTGAAACACATAGGAGGTGACGATCACATGGCTCGCTCCCGCTTCCAGAAATGTGGCTGCATTCTCCGGCGTAATGCCGCCGCCCACCTGCAGGCCATTCGGATATGCCTTTAAGGCCGCAAGCGCCTGCCGCTTCGTCTCCTCATAATAGGGAGAAGAAGACGGATTCAAGAGAATCACATGACCGCCCCTGATGCCGCGGTCACGGTACAAAGCTGCAAAAAAAGCAGCATCCTGTTTTGAAACAAAATTTTCCTGCGCCGCGTCCTGCGCATCCATGAGACTTCCGCCCACGATCTGCTTGACAGCGCCGTTATGAATGTCGATACAAGGTCTGAACTTCATATTGATATATTTCCCCTTATGCAAGCGTTTATCGCCTGGTTTTGTCAATTTGCCCGGTTCTGAACTTGTGCATAATTTATTTTCTACCTGACATAATAACATAAGAACAGGAAGTTTTTCAAACATTCTGTTCTGGTTTATCAGGTATTTTTATCAGGTAAAGGAATGTAACAGGTAAAGGAGTGAAATTATGAAAAAGATTCTTTTGGTCTCTCTCATGGTACTGAGTATGACCGTGCTGACCGCCTGCGGCAACAAAAACGCCACGGACAACGGCGACAATGGTACGGGTATCTCGGATGACGCCGGCATGACAAACGGAACCGGCACTGATACGACAGGCACCACAGGCGATACCGGCACGACAGGTACCACAAACGGCAGCGACACGACAGGTACTACAAATGGCACCGGCACGACAGGTACCACAAACGACACCGGCACGACAGGTACTTCAAACGGTACAACAGGTACGGATGACCTTAACAACACCGACAATGTCAACGATGTGACGGCCGGAGATTATAACGGAAACGGCACGAACGGCAACGGCTCCATTGCAGACGGCGTGGGCGACGCAATCGACGATGCAGGCAATGCTGCCTCCGACATCATTGACGATGCGGCTACAGGCGTGGAAAACATGGTGGACGATGTGACTGGCACAGGCAACACCGGCGCATCAGGCAACGCACGCTAACAGGAAATTACAAAATTTCCTCTTACAGAAAAAAGGGTTCCCGAGGCAGTGTCCCCGAGAACTCTTTTTCTTTCACCGTTATCCTTTACACATTCCTTCTTATATAATATGATGTCGTCAGCTCTTTTCAATCAAAATACCGTCTCTGTAAGCCTGTAAAAGTTCCTCCAACTGGTGAATACTCTCCCGCAGCTCCGCGCCGATCTCCGTATCTGCAATTTTTTGACGTGATGCCGTAGTTTCCAAAATAAAGGAATCCGAGAAGATATCCGACTCCTGTCTGATCGCCGACTCTGTGGATTCAAAGGGCTCATGCGCCACCAGGCGCATCCCGTAAGAGTTGACCACCAGCGTGTAGCCTGCGATCCCGGTCTTATCCTGATATGCCTTAGAGAAACCGCCGTCAATGACAAGCAATTTACCGCCGCAGTGCACGGGCGACTCTCCTTTCTTTCTCTCCACAGGCACATGACCGTTGACAATATGAGAACGGGTCTCGTCCAGCCCAAATTCCTGCAAAATGCGGTTCACCACCATCTCGCTGTCAAGCAGCCTGTAATAGGCGTTTTTTCTTTCCTTTTTTAGTTCCTCATCCGCCAGGAAATAGCGCTCAAAGGTAGCCATCTTGTCCTTGCCAAAAACCGGAGAGTTCGGTCCCGCCCAGATATACCAGATGATGTCCTGACCCTTCAATTTTTCCTGAAGATCGTGGGAATAGTAGCCTTTTCTCGCATAGTGCTCCAACACGTCGTAGAGTGCCTTGCCGCTGCACTCCTCGCCGTAAACATTGACCTTATTAAAATTCCCCTCCTCATCCATGGGCACACAGCCGTGATAGAGAAGGTTTGAATTATAGACTTTGTAAAGTCCGCCCTTGGAAAAAAGGAAGCGCACATGCTTTTGGAGCTTTTCGCACTTGACAAAGGCCTGCCTAAGCCGCTCCATTACCTGCTCCTCCTGCTCCGTCAGCTCATAGGGCCTGTTTTTGTTGATCGTCGGAAAATTTACATCCTTCATGGGATAGGAGACACCGTCAAGTACAAGTGCCTTCTTCTCGTAGTCTATATGTTCTAAGAGCAGCCTGTCCTGCATGGCAAATTCGGGACGCCGCATGATCAGCTGCCCCTCCAGCTTAAACTGTATGATGGAGATGGCCTTGTGCATCTTCATGTCAAGGCTTAAGTCCTTGGTATCATAATCCGTATTGTACTTGATGGCAAAAGCCTCACAGTCCACATCGCTATAGGCGTCGAGCGCAAAAGTAGCAAGCGGGATCAGGTTAATGCCGTAGCCTTCTTCAAGGGTATCGAGATTGCCGTAGCGCGCCGCCATGCGGATCACGTTGGCAATGCAGGCCAAATGGCCGCTGGCCGCTCCCATCCATACAATGTCGTGATTCCCCCACTGCACATCCACGGAATGGTATGCACAGAGCGTATCGAGAATAATATGCGGACCGGGTCCTCTGTCAAAGATATCCCCTACGATATGGAGTTGATCGATGACCAGCCGTTGAATGAGGTTACTGAGCGCCACGATGAACTCCGGCGCCCGTCCGATACGGATAATGGTGTGAATGATCTCATTGTAGTAAGCTTCCTTATCCTGGATCTCCGCCTTTTCCGTGATCAGCTCCTCAATAATATAGGAAAAGTCTTTCGGCAAAGCCTTTCTCACCTTGGAACGGGTGTACTTTGACGAGACCCGTTTGGTGATTTGCACCAGCCTGTGCAAGGTGATCTTATACCAGTCCTCGATGGAGGCCTCGTCCTCCTCGGCCATCACGATATCCAGCTTCTCCTGCGGATAGTAAATGAGGGTCGCCAGGCTCTTTTTGTCCTTGATGCTTAAGGTATTGCCAAACTCCTCATCAATTTTCCTGCGCACAGAACCCGAGCCGTTTTTGAGGATATGGTTAAACTGTTCATACTCCCCGTGGATATCCGTCATAAAGTGCTCGGTGCCTTTGGGGAGATTTAAAATCGCCTGCAAATTGATGATCTCCGTGGAAGCCGCCGCGATCGTCGGATACTGTTTGGATAAGCTTTTCAGATACTTTAATTCTAAATCGTCCATGGATTCCCCCGCAACTTCTGCTTTTGTTCTATCAGACGCCGCTGTCTGCGGCGCTTTGCAAACTCTCCTATTATGGTAGAGTTTATCCAATCACATCTGCCATATCGTACATCCCTGCGGGTTTTCCCTTTAAGAACTTCGCCGCCTGGATCGCGCCCTTGCCAAACACTGCCTTGGAATAGGCCCTGTGCGAAAAGGTAACGACCTCGTCCGCACCCGCAAAGATCACGTCATGATCGCCAACGATGGTGCCGCCGCGAACCGCGCTGATGCCGATCTCCTTCGCATCCCGCTTCTGTCTGACCTGACTTCTGTCATAAACATATTCAAAGCGGTTCCCCATCTGTTCGTTGATGGAGTCAGCCAGCGCAAGCGCTGTACCGCTGGGCGCATCCAGCTTTTGGTTGTGATGCTTCTCTACGATCTCAATGTCAAATCCCGCAGGGGCAAGCGTCTGCGCCGCCTCCTTTAACAGCTTTAAGAGCATATTGATGCCAAGGGACATATTGGCGGATTTCAGGACTGCCACCTTCTTTGAAGTCTCCGCCACCTTTGCAAGCTGCGCCTCGGAAAGTCCCGTCGTGCACAAAACACAAGGCAGATTGTTGGCCGCGCAGTAGTCGAGCAGACCGTCCACCGCCGCCGCTGTGGAAAAGTCAATGACCGCATCCGCCTCTACCGTGCATTCACCAATCGACGAAAATACGGGATAAGGATTTTTGCCCTCATCTCTGGTATCCACGCCTGCCACGATCTCTATCTCGTCATCGGCTGCGATCAAAGCGGAAATGGTCTGCCCCATTTTGCCGTTACAGCCGTGCATAATCACTTTTGTCATTCTACTTTCTCCTTCTATCTTGCCTCTTATTATTTTATAGAATGCCGTACTCCTGCATCGCCTTCTTAAGCCGCTCCACATTTGCAGGCTCCATCTCGGACAAGGGCATCCGCAGACCGCCCACGTCCTTCCCCATCAGATTTAAGGCTGCCTTCACGGGGATCGGATTCACTTCGCAGAAAAGCGCCTCGCACAGATCGATCGCCCGCAGCTGCTCGGCTGCGCTTCCCGCTGCGTCGCCGTCAAAGAATTTCTGACAGATCTCATGCGTCTGCCTGGGCGCAACGTTCGAGAGCACGGAGATCACACCTGCACCGCCAAGTGAAAGAATCGGCGTGATCTGGTCGTCATTACCGGAATAAAGATCCACCTTGTCGCCGCCAAGCGCTTTTACCTTTGCGATCTGGGAAATATTGCCGCTGGCCTCCTTGACGCCCACAATGTTTGTAACCTCCGTGCAGAGCCTTACCACCGTCTGCGGCAGGATGTTGCAGCCCGTGCGGCTGGGCACATTATAAAGGATGATGGGCAGCTTCACGGAATCTGCTATTTTTTTATAATGCGCGTAGAGCCCGTTCTGTGTGGCCTTATTATAGTAGGGTGACACCAAAAGCAGACCGTCCACGCCGTACTTCTCCGCCTCCTGCGAAAGATAGATCGCCGTCCCGGTGCAGTTGGAACCCGTACCTGCCACCACGGGGATCCTGCCTTTCACGCGCTCCGCACAGAAACGGATCACGTCCAGATGCTCCTCATGCGTCAGCGTCGAGGATTCCCCTGTGGTGCCGCAGACGATGATGGCATCCGTCCCGCCCTCGATCTGAAACTCGATCAGTTCCGCAAATTTGTCATAGTTGACACTGCCGTCCTTTTGAAACGGGGTGACGATCGCCACACCCGCGCCTTTGAAAATTGCCATAATATTCTCCTTTCTGCCAGAGCGTTGTTTGCGCCATTAAACAGGAAAGCTGACCACATAGGGCCAGCTTGATTTCTCTTACCTGATAGCGCCCCATCGTTTTCGATGACAGTCGTACAGCTCTTAACTGCACGCCCAAGAAAAAACGTTCAGGCCGTTCTCTCTTTCGGCGTCTTCTCCTTTCAGGGCATCTCAACTGTGCCTGACACATCCCTGCCCGTACTGATAGAAAACGCAACCTCTATCTTACTTTATGTAATTAGGTTCATCATAACACCGGGATACTTCGGTGTCAATCCCATATCTTGTAGAGCATGGTCTCCACCTTCGTCACCTGATCCGCCAATGCACAGACCTCGTCGTTTATGGTGATGCCCGTCATGATGATATCCATTTCTTCCGGCTTTCCGGCAAGAAGGTTTTTTAACTCCTCCACTGTAATAATACCGTTGTCGATCAGTCCCAGCACCTCATCTAAGATGAGCAGGGAACATTCTCCCGTATTGAAGATCTTCTTGGCAAAATTTAGGCCGTTTCGGATATTGCCGCACGCCTCTGCCTTCCGTTCATCGGAAAGTTTTGAAAAATCCTCCTCCGACTTCTCAAAACGAAAAATCTTGATCTCAGGCTCCAAACGTTTCACAAACTCCGATTCCGCAAGTCCCCTGCCCTTCAAAAACTGGATAATGACAACGTATTCTCCCTCGCAGGCTGTCTGAACCGCACGGCCCAGCGCAGCCGGTGACTTACCATGACCTTCTCCGCTATAGATCTGAATCATGCCTTTTCCCATATAAATACCTCGTATGATATCTACACATTGTACTCCGCAGTGCCATCGCGAACATCTTAGCACAATCATCCGCTTCGCGCAAGTCCTATTCCTCCTCCACCAGCTCCAGCTTGCTGACGGAAACCTCATAGGCGATCCTTCTCTCCAACTGATCCTCTGACAGTTTTTTCATATATTCGCGACTCTGGATCCTGCCCCAGATCGCACAGCGACTTCCCACCTCGAAGCTGCTGGCAAACCTTGCATTCCGTCCCCAGCAGATGCAGGGTATGTAGTCCGATTTTCCGTAGGGCCTGTTCACTGCCAGCAAAAGGTCCGCTATCTCACGTCCCAGCGGGGTCTTGCGGTAGATGGGCGCCTTACAGATATAACCGTCCAAAAAGATCTGATTGGTCTTTGCTCCCTCCCCGATCTCCTCCACAAACTCGATCTCCCTGGCAAACACAGAGAGCACCAGCCTGTTTTTCCTCTCCTCATGCCTGTTGTAAGAGCGAAACTGTCCCGTGATGCAGATCTTCATGCCCTTGTAGTCCTCATTTACGTCGATCAGACGCTCGGAGACCATCACCGGTATGATGTCGGTTGACTCACTCAGTCGATCCACGCTGATGTCCACCATATAAAAGCCTTCTCCGAAAATCTCGTGGCTGAATGAGAAATCACTCACGATCTCCCCCATCACCGCCACCTGGTTGTTTTCAATCACCTTATCCGTCATGTTTTCCTCCATTCTGCTGCGTTCTATCTGTATTTCAGGACCCTTTACAAAAGGTCATAGTCCTGATGTTCATTGTAGTATCAATATATAAGATTTTTGGGGGAAATAGAACTGTAAGGGGTCGCGCGACAACCGCGCGGTAATCGTTATTTCGTTCTTGACAACAATCTATTTCTATGTTTATACTGTTTACAAGGCATAACGTTTTCCTGATAACTAATATTCCTTTTTTCGCTTTGCAAGTGCTGCACGAAACAAACGAGAGGAACGATTTATCATGATCAAGGGTGGAAAAGGGTACACTGTCGCGGATATCGAGGCGCTCCCTGACGGAGAACGGGCAGAACTGATCGACGGCGAAATGTTTATGATGGCGACGCCTGCGACAGTACATCAAAGGCTTTTGGTAGAACTGACCTTTGAAATCAAATCCTATATCCGAAAAAAGAAGGGAAATTGCGAGCTTCTGCCCGCTCCCTTTGGCGTGTATATCAAAAAGGATAACCGCAACTATGTGGAACCGGATATCTCTGTCATCTGTCATGGGGACAGATTGGATGAAAAAGGCTGCCAGGGTGCACCGGACTGGTGCATCGAGATCGTGTCCCCTTCCAGCAAAAAGATGGATTATGTGAGAAAGCCCATTCTGTATCGGGAAGCAGGCGTACGGGAATACTGGATCGTAGACCCGAAGCGGGAGACCGTCACCGTATATGAGCAGGATAAATGGGATACCCCTGTATGCCATCCTTTTACCAAAGAAATCAAAGTTGGGATCTATGAAGATCTTTATCTGCAGTTGTCTGAAATCTGTAAAAATTTCCCTTTTTCGTAATTGTGTATCCACTGGGAAATTACTTAAAAATTCGTTATAACCGGCAAATAAAGACTTTACACTTACCATAGATAAGATGTAACGAGGTGATATTATGATTAACAGCAAACAGGTCAAAGACATTCTATTTGGATTAGGCGCGGATTTATGCGGAATCGCAAGTATCGATCGATTTGATGACGCTCCTAAAGGATATCATCCCACGGATATTTTACCAACCTGCAAATCGGTTATTTCTTTCGGATGCCGATTTCCGGCAGGAACTCTGCGTTGTAATTCTCCTGTCCCTTATACAAGAGTGCGAAATTCTATTACACCCAAAATGGATGCCATGGCTCTCGACTTTTGTATGGAAATGGAAAAACATCAAATTGCCTGTGTTCCAATTCCCACAAATGAAAGCCAATGGGACGAAAATACCAAGAGATGGCGTTCTATTCTTTCTCAAAAGCACGCGGCACAGGCGGCGGGATTGGGGACAATAGGCAGACATTCCCTGCTTATTACACCGGAATTTGGAAGTATGGTTTGGCTAGGAGCCGTTTTGTGTGATCAAAAATTAGAATGTGACGAATTGAAAGAAAATATTTGCAATAACTGTAATGCCTGCGTAAACATATGTCCGGTAAATGCATTAGAACACTTAGAGCTGGATCAGCAGGCATGCTGGAATCATGCTTTTGGCGATGATAAAACAATACGAAGCTGGGTCATAAGCTGCCACAAATGCAGAGATATCTGCCCTTACCATTTAGGAACGGAAAATTCATTTATTGAGAAGTAAGTCAAATTTCTTTTGTCAACAGGCATTCGCCCCGCTCCCCTTGCAAGAAAAGAGTGTTAGTGCTATAATCGTCGAGGACTACGGAAGCGCTGATTAAATCATCGCTTCCTCAGTGCTTCCCTAATTCAGGGCTTATAAACAGAAAAATACGAGAGGTACAATATGATACAGACAAGAGAAGATGTAAGAAACATCGCGATCATCGCCCACGTTGACCACGGCAAGACCACGTTGGTGGACGAGCTGTTAAAACAAAGCGGTGTGTTTCGGGAGAATCAGGAAGTGGCGGAGCGTGTCATGGACTCCAATGACATTGAGAAGGAGCGCGGCATCACGATCCTTTCCAAAAACACGGCCGTTACTTATAAAGGCACCAAGATCAATATCATCGACACTCCGGGTCACGCGGATTTTGGCGGCGAGGTGGAGCGCGTGCTGAAGATGGTGGACGGCGTCATCCTTGTGGTGGATGCTTTTGAAGGGCCTATGCCCCAGACAAAATTCGTGCTGAAAAAGGCGCTGGAGCTGGATCTTTCCGTGATCGTCTGCATCAATAAGTGCGACCGCCCCGAAGCGAGACCGATCCAAGTCGTGGATGAAGTGCTGGAACTGTTTATGGATCTGGACGCCAACGACGAACAGCTTGACTGCCCCTTCGTCTACGCTTCCGCCAAGACCGGCACTGCCACTACGCAGCTTACGGTAAAAGGTGGAGACATGACCCCGCTCTTTGACACCATCATCGAGCACATTCCCGCGCCTCAGGGCGATCCAGAAGCGGGCACCCAGCTTCTGGTGAGCACCATCGACTACAACGAATATGTAGGGCGCATCGGTGTCGGCAAAGTGGACAACGGCTCTGTCAAGGTCAATCAGGAAGTGGTCATTGTCAATCACCACGATCCCGACAAAATGAAAAAAGTAAAGATCAGCAAACTTTACGAGTATGACGGTCTGAACAAAGTGGAAGTAAAAGAAGCAAATATCGGTGCCATCGTAGCGATTTCCGGCATTGCGGACATCCACATCGGCGACACCCTCTGCTCTCCCGACGACCCGAAACCGATTCCTTTCCAGAAAATCTCGGAGCCGACGATCGCCATGCACTTTATCGTCAATGACTCTCCCCTTGCGGGCAAGGAAGGCAAATACGTGACCAGCCGCCATCTGCGCGACAGACTGTTCAAGGAGTTAAATACGGATGTGTCCCTGCGGGTGGCGGAGACCGAAACCACGGAAGCCTTCAAGGTTTCGGGACGCGGCGAACTGCACCTTTCCGTGCTAATTGAAAATATGCGCAGAGAGGGCTATGAGTTTGCCGTCAGCAAAGCGGAAGTCCTCTATAAAACCGATGAAAACGGCAAGAAAACGGAGCCGATGGAATTGTGCTATGTGGATGTTCCCGAAGAATATTCCGGAACTGTGATCGAAAAATTAAGCCAACGAAAAGGCGAATTGAAAAACATGGGCATGGCATCCGGCGGTTACACCCGTCTGGAGTTTTCCATCCCTTCGAGAGGGCTGATCGGCTACCGCGGCGAGTTTATGACCGACACCAAAGGCAACGGCATCATGAACACCATCTTTGACGGTTACGGCCCCTACAAGGGCGATATCCAGTACCGCAAGCAGGGTTCCCTCATCGCCTTTGAGGCGGGCGAAGCCATCACCTACGGACTCTACAACGCGCAGGAGCGCGGCACCCTCTTTATCGGACCCGGCGAGAAAGTCTACTCGGGTATGGTCGTCGGGCAGAACGGACGAAGCGAGGATATCGAATTAAATGTCTGCAAGAAAAAGCAGCTCACCAACACCCGTTCTTCTTCCGCGGACGAGGCACTGCGTCTCACACCGCCCAAGGTGTTAAGCTTAGAGCAGGCGCTTGAATTTATCGACACCGATGAGCTTTTGGAGGTGACGCCGGAAAGCCTTAGGATCCGAAAGAAGATTCTGGACCCGACGCTTAGGAAGCGGGCGGCGATTTCGGCTGCAGCGAAGAAATAATTAGATCCCCAGCACAACCTCCGCCACCTTGAAATAGATCAACAGCGAGATCGCGTCCACGATCGTCGTGATAAACGGGCTTGCCATCACCGCCGGGTCAAGCCCGATTTTCTTTGCCAGTATGGGCAGGGTGGAACCGACAATCTTTGCCACAATGACCGCCGTCAAAAGCGTGATGCAGACCACGAACGCCACCTGAACGCTCACCTTATCAAAGAGCATCAGCCTGCCAAAATTGCACAGAGCCAGCGTCAGGCCACAGAGCACCGCCGTACGGATCTCCTTCCATACCACGCGGAACCAGTCGCCAAACTCGATCTCCTCCAGCGAAATACCGCGGATGATAATGGCGGAAGCCTGCCCGCCCGCGTTTCCGCCCGTATCCATGAGCATGGGAATGAAGGCCGTCAGCACCACATAACGGCTCAGTTCGCTCTCAAAAGATGTGATGATCTTCCCCGTAAACGTCGCCGAGATCATCAACAGTAAAAGCCAGGGGATCCTTTTCTTAAAGGCGTCAAACACCGTCATTTTCAGGTAAGGCTTATCGGACGGCATCACAGCCGCCATCTTTTCGATATCCTCCGTGGTCTCCTCCTCCAAAATGTCCACCACATCGTCCATGGTGATGATGCCGACCAGCCTGTCTTCATTATCCACCACCGGCATCGCCGTAAACTCATACTTCTTAAACTGTCTGGCAACTTCCTCCTGATCCATCAGTGTGTGGATGGAAATCACGTTCCGGTGCATGATATCACCGATCACGGCATGCGGATGACTCAACAAAAGGTAACGCAGGGCCACCGTTCCCACCAGCGTCCGCTTGCTGTCCAGCACATAGCAGATGTTGATGGTCTCGCTGTCCACGCCTACCTTACGGATGCGCTCAATGGCCTGCTCCACCGTGTAATGCTCCTTGAGGTCCACATACTCCACGGTCATAATACTGCCCGCGGAATCCTCGGGATAGCGCATCAGGTGGTTGATGGCCTTTCTGGTATCCGCACTGGTATTGGCAATCAGCCGCTTGACCACATTGGCGGGCATCTCCTCCATCAGCTCCTTGGCATCGTCGGACATCATGTTATCGATGATGCGCGCCGCATCCTTATCGGAAAGGGAAGTGATGACGGACTGCTGACTGTCGATCTCCATATAGGAAAAAACATCCGCCGCCATATCCTTGGGCAAGATACGGAAAATCTTTACGACTTCCTCCTCCTCCATATCCTCCATGTAATCGGCGATATCCGCATCGTTTAACTCCTGAATGACCTGTCGCAGTCTGGTGTACTGTCCCTTCCCCAGAAGTTCCCTGATCTCCTCCACGCCAAAGTCAGAATAGTCGTCGTACGGCACCTTATTTATCGTTTCTGCGTTCGTCTGAATCTTCTTGTCCACTTCTCTGTTCTCAGCCATCGTCCGCCGCCTTTCCGCACACCTTTCTTAGCGGGGATGCCTGTCCGTCAACCGCTCTCCGCTTCCTCCCGTGCGCTTTTGCTTTTATAATAGAAAGGATCTGAAATGCTCACCCACGCCGTTCCCGCGGTGGCCTCCGTAATTTCCTTTATTAATCCTTCTTTCTCCTCCAAAGGGACCTTACAGACAAAGGTGACCTGCTCCGTGTAAGTCGTTTCTTCTAAGGGGATCCCCCTCTGTCCTAAAAGATATTGCAGTTTCCCGATCCCGTTGTAATCCGTCTCCACCGTCAATTCATAGCCATAACACATGGACGCGGTCTGACAGGCCGCAAGACCCGCCTGCGCCGCCTGGGTGTAGGCCCGTACCAGTCCTCCCGTCCCCAGAAGCGTGCCGCCAAAATAACGGGTCACCACCAGCACCAGATTGCGGATCCCGGAACCGGTGAGCACTTCCAAAATGGGTCTGCCCGCCGTACCGGATGGCTCTCCGTCATCAGAAAAGCGCAGAGTCTGCCCCTGTTCTCCCAGAACATAGGCATAGCAGTGATGCCTGGCGTCCCAATAGCGCTTTTTTATCGCCTCGATAAAGCCTATGGCCTCCTCCTCGCTGGAAACGGCCTGTACATCAGCAATAAAACGGGATTTTTTCTCCACGATCTCGCCTGTGCCGCCATATTCAATTATCTTGTACGGTGCATACTGATCCATGTATACCATCGTTGCACATTTCTCCCGACAGTGCAAGTATAAATGTGCACAGAATCGTAAACAATTCTAAAGAAAGCATAAAAATCTTCCTTTATATGGATTTTTGGGGTATAATGATTCTGTGTTTTACACAGGGAGGCTGATTGAAAAATCACACCGAAATGCTGACTTTGAGGTAATTTGGAGGAAATTATGAACTACGGTAAAAAGGGCGTTCGCAAAAAACAGCACGCGCTCAATGCGACAGGC
This sequence comes from uncultured Lachnospiraceae bacterium, assembly GCA_910576815.1. GTDB lineage: Bacteria > Bacillota > Clostridia > Lachnospirales > Lachnospiraceae > UBA3282. The sequence goes on along the minus strand of CAJTKA010000051.1, from coordinate 1,546 downwards.
AAAAAATGGAGCAGAAAGATTATCTTCACCTTTGTACAGGTGTTTTTAGTTGCCATGATCGGCCTCGGCATCATCGGTGTATGTGCAGGCGTCGGCGCTTTTAAAGGAGTCCTTGCAACAGCGCCCGAAATCGGCAACATCGATGTGACGCCCTCGGGTTTTTCTACTTTTGTTTACGACATCGAGGGCAATCAGATTGCCAAACTGATCGCCAAAGACTCCAACCGTATCCCGGTCACCAGCGATATGGTGCCGCAGGACTTAAAGGACGCCTTTGTTGCCATCGAGGATGAACGTTTCTATGACCACAATGGCATTGATATCAAGGGTATCATCCGCGCAGGCAAAATTGGTCTGACGACCGGCAAATTTTCTGAGGGAGCCAGCACGATCACGCAGCAGCTATTGAAAAACAATGTCTTTACGGACTGGACCAGTGAAGATTCTCTCGCGGATAAATTCAAAAGAAAATTCCAGGAGCAGTATCTTGCGCTGGAACTGGAAAAGGTCATGGATAAGGACTCCATCCTGATCAACTATATGAACACCATCAACCTGGGTTCCAATACCCTGGGTGTGGAAGCGGCCTCCAGACGCTATTTTTCCAAACACGTAAACGAATTGACTTTATCCGAAAGTGCAGTCATTGCGGCCATTACGCAGAACCCGTCCCGCCTCAACCCCATTACCCATCCTGAGGACAACGCGAAACGGCGGGAAAAAGTTCTTAAGAACATGATGGATCAGGGCTATATCTCTGCCGAGGAGCGCGAGGAGGCTCTGGCTGACGACGTCTATTCCCGTATCCAGACCGCTAACTCCGAGAATAATGAAGACAACGCCATCAATACATACTTTGTCGATGCGTTGACAGACGATGTAATGGAAGATCTGATTGCAATCGGTTACAATGAAACACAGGCGTACACCCAACTCTACAGCGGCGGTCTGCAGATCTTTTCCACGCAGGACCCGAAGATCCAGCGGATCTGCGACAATGCCTTTGCGGATGAGAGTAATTTCCCCGCGAACGTCAAGTGGTACTTAAACTACGAGCTGACCATTGAACGCGAGAACGGTGACAGGGAAAATGTCAGTACGGAAATGTTCCGCAGCTATTGGAAAGAAAACCGCTCCTCCAAATATAATCTGATCTACGCCTCTCAGGAGGAAGCTTATCAGGATATTGAGGACTATAAAGCAGCTGTACTGAACAATGGCGACGAAGTGTTCGCCGAAAATATCAATCTGACACCGCAGCCTCAGGTTTCGCTGGTGGTGGAAGATCAGAAAACAGGCTGCATCGTAGCCATGGTGGGCGGCCGCGGCGCCAAGACTGCCAGCCGTACCCTAAACCGTGCTACCGATACCACCAGACAGCCCGGTTCCACTTTTAAAGTATTATCCGCTTACGCGCCGGCTCTGGACAGCGCAGGACTTTCCCTTGCCTATGTCTTAAACGACGCGCCTTTCAACTATGCAAACGGCCGTCCTGTTGCCAACTGGTACGGCGAGGAATACAGAGGACTTTCCTCCCTGCGTGACG
>CAJTKA010000050.1 GCA_910576815.1 uncultured Lachnospiraceae bacterium | reverse complement strand
ACACAAGATAAACAGCGAAGGTCTTGTGTATAGAAAGCAGATCGAGGACGTGCATGAGGATGTAAGCATGATTTGGAAGCTTCTGCGGGCAAAGTTTTCTCAGATCCCGTAAAAACAGTTTGACATCGTTTGCCGTATTGTGTAATCTCGTCTTATCAGGAGGAGATACTATGGAAGGTTTATATGATCAGGAAACGGGATATCCAATAGATAAGAGCTATTTGGAATGTGATTTGCCCCCATTTTTAGAGGAATCATTAGAGCAGATGAAAAGAGCATGGACTAAGATAGACAGTGGGGAAGAATATTTACAGTGGGACTGCGATTATTGCGAACTACAGACCGATATCAATAATGCAGAGGTCAATTTAATGATCAGCGAGGAACAAGCCTGGCATCTGCGTGAGAAATATTTAAGGATTGAGAGGTATGGGATATGATGAAGGGAATAGATTTTACTGATATGCCAAAGCGTAATAAAACATATGCTGGAGCAAGCGGGAGTAAAATTGCAGTCATTTATGAAAATGAACAGTATATGATCAAATTTCCTTCGATTCCAACTAAGAATAAAGATTTGAGTTATAGTAACAGCTGCTTTTCAGAATACCTTGGGTGTAAGATATATGAATGTGCCGGCATACCCGTACAAAAAACGATTCTGGGGATATACAGGGTAAAAGACCGAGAAAAGATTGTTGTTGCCTGCCGCGATTTTACGGAACCGGGTATTACGTTGCAAGATTTTGCATCTTTGAAAAACCGTATGATAGATTCAGAACGGAATGGATACGGCACAGAGCTGGCAGACATTTTGTATACAATTGAAGACCAGACAGCAGTTGATAAAGTTTCTCTTTCAGATCGTTTTTGGGATATGTTTGTGGTAGATGCGTTTATTGGGAATTGGGATCGTCATAATGGGAATTGGGGATTCCTGTATGATACCCGCACTGATCAGATGAAACTTGCACCGGTATTTGATTGTGGCAGTAGCCTTTATCCGCAAGCGGACGAAAGGATGATGAAATTGATCCTTTCTGATCATAACGAACGAAATCTCAGAATTTATGAGAAGCCGACATCTGCAATCTTACTGAATGGAAGAAAAATAAAATATTTTGACTTTATGTCATCTTTACAATACGAAGATTGCAATCGCGCCATAAAGCGAACAGTTCCCAAAATCGATATGAAGAAGGTGCTATCAATTATTGAAGAAACTTCTTATATCAGTGATTTGCAAAGAGAGTTCTATTCGACAATGCTTTCTTCCAGGAAGGAGCGGATCCTTGATTATGTATTAAATCACTTATCCAGAGATACGGTGTATATTTCTGGTGATAAGCTTTCCAAGGATTCTGTTCTGAAGAAACTGGAGCATAATAAGCAAGAGATTGGCAGTAGAACGGATACAGAAGCAAAAACAGTAGGAAATAGTAGAGACCAACAGGAACGTATATAAATATTTGTTGTGAGAAAGGATGCTGAAGGGCATCCTTTTTTTGGGAGAAAAATATGGCGACGTCAAAATTAGGAACGATTACAAAGACACTCAGAAAAGCAATAGACTATATAGTCAATCCCGAAAAAACATAAGATGGTACACTTGTTTATACAAACGGTTGCTCTGTTGAGACTGCTGATCTTGAGATGGAACTGACAGCGAAACAGGGAACCGGGAGAGGAGATCGGATCGCTTACCATTTGATCCAGTCCTTTGCTCCGGATGATGATATCACTCCGGAAAAGGCTCTTGAACTGGGAATAGAGTATGCAAAAAGGGTCACTGGAGGAAAGTATGAATTTGTTGTTTCAACGCACATTGATAAAGAGCATATCCATAATCACATCATATTTAACGCTGTTGATTATGTGAATCACAGAAAGTATCATTCTGATAAAAAAGATAAATATAGGATGATGTATTTTGTATATAATTACAATCATACTGAGTTTGATAGCATATATCAGAAACTGGCACAAATGCACCTTCAGTTTGAGCGGATCCATCCTTTTGAGGACGGGAATGGTAGAACGGGAAGATTGTTGCTTAATTATGAGCTTATAAAAAATAATCTGGCTCCCGTTGTAATTCCAAAAGAGCAGAGAAGCACGTATTTTGAAATGATTGGGAATAATGACAGTACCGCGTTAGAAGAATTTTTGAAGAAGTTAAGCTGCGAGGAACAGGAGCGAATCAATCAGATGCCGGTAAAAGGTTCCGTTTTAGAGAAATTGTCAGGATATCAGGAGCAGGTTAAAGAAAAAGATGAAAACGATAGAGTGACGAGACGTGAAAAGACAGAAAGAGAGCCTAACCAAGAATCAAGATAGTGAATGTAGGTTTTGAATTAGGAAAGATAAACAGGAGCATGAGAGATAAGGTATTCATTCTTTAGGAATGGGTGCCTTTTTTGTTATAACCAATTGGGATAATAGGACAGCCGGTTTAGGACATATATTGAAAACAGGAGGAGGTGTAATCATGCCGGAGAAGACACAAAGAATAAATATCCAACTTACGGAGGATGAGGAAAAAGCGTTTCGCAATCAGCTGAAGCAGGGGATCTTCCAAGAATTGTATCAGCGGGAGCTGCTGACAAAGATACAGTTAAACCGACTGCTTCACATAGCATGATGATTGCACGTCACCACTAATATCTGTTAAGATGGATGTGGTGATGTGTCATTTCCTGAGAAGGAGAATGACAATGGATAAGTTAAAAGTAGGTGCGTATGGCCGTGTGTCCACCGATAAGGCGGATCAGGTCAATTCTCTGGAAAGCCAGCGCAAGTATTTTAGGGAGTACATACAGGCGCATGAGAATTGGAGCCTGGTCAATATTTATTATGATGAAGGAATAAGCGGCACACAGACAAAGAACCGCACGGGATTCAACAGGATGATCGAAGATGCGCTTCATGGCCAGATCGATCTCATTCTTACGAAGGAGGTGAGCCGTTTTGCAAGAAATACCGTGGACACGCTTTCCTATACGCGGAAGCTGAAGGCCGCCGGGGTTGGCGTGGTCTTTACGATTGATAACATTGATACAAGAGACTGCGACGGAGAACTCAGGCTGACGATCATGGCCAGCATTGCACAGGAGGAGAGCCGTAAGACCTCGGAACGTGTCAAGTGGGGACAAAAACGACGCATGGAGCAAGGAGTTGTTTTTGGACGCGATCTTTTGGGCTACACTGTAAAGAATGGAAAGCTTTTTGTCAATGAGGAGGAGGCTAAGATCGTAAGAGCCATCTTCTTTAAATATACAGAGGAAGGGAAAGGAACGACAGTGATTGCGCGGGAGCTGTTGGAAGAAGGTTTGCGACCCAAAAGAATGCAACGTTGGTCGAATACAGTGATATTGAGAGCGCTGCGTAACGAAAAATATGTAGGAGATCTGTGTCAGAAAAAGACGATCACTCCGGATTATCTGACTCATAATAAAAAATATAACCATGGAGAGGAAGAGATGGTTTATATCAGAGACCATCACCAACCGATCATTGACCGGGACCTTTGGGAAAGGACGCAGGCCGAATTAGAGAAAAGATCTCCATCAGATGAACAGAAACTGAAGCATTGTAACAGATATTGGTGCAGCGGAAAACTTTGCTGTGGTCTCTGTGGATCCCACTATGTGAGTCGGACAAAGATGCTGAAGGACGGCGTACAGTATAAGGCCTGGCGATGCCACGAGGCAGCTTATTTCGGACACAAGAAGGAACAAGGGGGAGAAACGGTTGGATGCGATAATTCTTCCATCAACGATCGAGCGCTGCTTTCCTGCATGAAGTATGTGATTGGAAGCATTAAGGTAAATTATGTTTCGTTTAAAGATGAGATCATAAATGAGATCAAAGCGGTTCAGGGGTATTCAGTCTGTGGCTTGAATCCGATTCGGAAACAGATGGAGGAGCTGCGGGCAAAGAAAAGAAAGATGATCGATCTTGCCTTGGAAGGGACATTATCCAAAGAGGATCTGTGTGATCAGGGGAAATGGTACGATGAGCAGATCAGAGATCTGGAGGCGGCTTTGGAAACTGCGGAGCAGGAGGATATGATCAGGGAAAGACAGATTGCAGCAACTGAGGGTTTTATAGATGCGCTGAATGAAATCATGCGTTTTGACGAAGATAGCTGTGAAATCTATCGAAGCGTGCTTGACAGAATGGTGATCTCAGGTAATGTCGTTGACATTTATCTGAAACGCTTGCCTTTTGCAGTACGATTGACAATCAGATCCTTTGGCCGAAGGGAAAACTATACAACAGAAGTCTTAAAAATGGAGATTCTAAATGTGCAATAAAGTTACAGATACACCGATATCAGTTAAAACGGCCGAAACTTCCCTGTAAGGGCAGGCGTACCGCTGAGACAGATAGCGCATGGATGCGCCCATTTCACCGTCGGGGCCGCCGTACTGGCTGATGATAGCCTGCGCGATATCGGCATTGGCCTTTTTGATGTTCACCGGAAACTGTAGTCTTCTTTCATAATTCCACATTTAGTTACAACCTCCTTCCCACGGCATGGGAGCAAGTGCCCACTGCCAGTCATTGCACGCCGACGCATCCACACAGGAAAGCGTGAGGGGCGTATATTTAGCAGAATACTCCTGCCTTGCCTGGTTTGCCAGGCGATTGTAATGATTGTAATATTCCATTGCATTGCGGTCCGTGGGATGAGTGTCCAGATAGAGGGACAGTTCGATGACTACAAAGCTTAAGACACCGATATCATGAAGCAGTTTTTCCTGTTCATTTGCAAATTGTGTGTTCATTGTTTGCAACATCTCCTTCCCGTAAATGGTTTATCGAGCTCCGGGAAGATGGTGCCGTCATGGTATCCTTTTTCCAGATTCTCGCAGATCCCTTTAAAGTGCTGCCAGGGTACATATGCCATCGCGACAGGGAATTCGTCGCAGGGCTCCCTGAAAAGATAATCTTTCATACGCTTCCTTTCTGGCGTGTGGTAAAATCGTGTCCACACGAATTTTTGTATTTTTTAGTAATATAGTATGTTATAATCATCTAAGTGTTAGGGTGAAAAGGACACAGAATTTTCACAATTTGAACGGATAACAGACACATTTTTCCAGTATAGTAACGTGAGAAGAAGTTCTATGTCTCACGCAAGAGAATGCCTGAAAAGAGGCATTCTCCGCATAGATTTGATGAAGGCAGCATGAGTAAGGGAGGAATTGTCATTGATACAGGTAGAGCATTTGGTAAAACGATACGGCGGGCGCACGGCGGTAGAAGATCTGACGTTTACTTTGGAGCCGGGCGGGATATACGGTTTTTTGGGACCTAACGGCGCAGGAAAATCCACAACGATGAATGTGATGACAGGCTATGTAGCGGCTGACGGGGGCAGAGTCGTTATCGACGGCCATGATATTTTGCGTAATCCGATCGCAGCAAAGTCCTGTATCGGTTATCTGCCGGAGGTGCCGCCGCTTTATACGGACATGACCGTGCGGGAGTTTTTGCTGTTTGCGGCACAGTTGAAACTGGTGCCTAAGCGGGAGAGAAAAGAGCAGGTGGAGACGCTTTTGGAGAAGCTTTCTCTCTCGGAAGTGAGCGGCCGCCTGATCCGTAATCTTTCTAAAGGATACAAACAGAGGGTTGGACTGGCGCAGGCGCTGGTGGGAAATCCGAAAGTTCTGATCTTAGACGAACCCATGGTTGGCCTTGATCCGAAGCAGATCATAGAGATGCGTGAACTGATCAAGTCACTTGCGGGGGAGCATACGGTCATTTTGAGTTCCCACATTCTCTCGGAAGTCAGCGCGGTCTGCGATCATATTTTGATTCTTTCAAGGGGAAAACTGATGGCAAGCGGTTCACCTGAGGAGCTGCAGCGGATGATGCAGGGCGGGACGACGTTATCCGTGACGGTAATCGGAGAGCAGGAACAGGCAAAGGCAGTGCTTGCGCAGATGGAGGAGGTCGAGCAGTATCAGTTTGACGCAGGCGAAGAAGAAGGCAGTATCGTGATCCGCATAGAGACAAAGGAAGATACGGATATTCGAAAAGCATTATCCGTTGCACTTGCCGGAGCAGGCATGCCGATCCTGTCCATGAGCCGTTCGGAGCGATCGCTGGAGGATATTTTCCTGGAACTGACAGCTGCGGAGGCTGAGACGATTGAGGAAGATGAAGTACAGGATGAGGCGGAAAGTGACTTAGGCAATGATAACATACAGACGAATGATATGGGAGCAGAAAATGAAGATGAAATAGAAGATGAATCAGAGACGGAGGGTGGAGAGAGCGATGAGAGCGATTTATAAAAGAGAGCTGAGATCTTACTTTTGCTCTTTCACAGGCTGGCTTTTCATAGCAGTGAATTTTTGCTTTATGGGGCTTTATTTTCAGGTTTACAATATTATTATGGGTTATCCGACGATATCTTACGTGCTCCAGAGTATTATTTTTATTTTTCTGTTGACTGCGCCGGTGCTTACCATGCGCACGCTCTCAGAGGAACGGAAGAATAAGACGGATCAACTGTTGCTGACAGCGCCCGTCTCGGTGGGTGGAATCGTGCTGGGAAAATTTTTGGCGCTGGAGACCGTACTACTGGTGCCGACGGCGTTTATGGGAATCTTACCGCTTTTTCTTACTCGGGGCGGCGAGGTGCAGTTTGGGATGTCTTACGCTTCCCTTTTGGGCTTTTATCTGTACGGTTCCCTTGCGCTTTCCGTGGGACTTTTTCTTTCTTCGCTAACGGAGAGCGTGGTGATTGCGGCGGTACTTTCCTTTGGCGCTTTGTTTTTAGGTTACATTATGTCAGGGATTTCAAATCTTCTTACCGGCATGGGAACGACGACGTTTACGACGGTGCTGGCGCGTATTTTGTCCTGTTTCGATATGGTAGGACGGTTTGAAACGTTATCGTACGGTTATCTTGAGGTGGAGGCAGTGGTTTACTATCTGTCAGCCGTAGCGCTTGCTCTCTTTTGTACGATACAGTCCATTCAGAAACGCCGCTATCGTATTGCGGGAGGCGGAATCCGTCTGGGGGCATACAGCGTATCAGGGATCATTTTGGCAATTGCTTTGACTGTAGCTGTCAATCTTGGCTTGAACTATGTACCGGAGCAGTATTCCTCCTTCGATTTGACAGAGAATAAACGCTATACGCTGATGGAGGAGACGAAGACTTTTTTGGCGGGTATGACGGAGGATGCGACGATTTATGTGCTTGCTGAGGAAGACAAGGGGGACGCAGATCTGCAAAAGACGTTGGAGCGAATGGAGGATCAGACAGGGCACGTGAAGGTCAAGTATGTCAGTCCTTCTAAAAATCCGAATTTTTATCAGCAGTATACGACACAGAATCCGTCCTCGGGCAGCCTCATCGTGGAGGGGGCAAAGCGGAGCACGGTGGTGGATTACGGAGATATTTATGTTTATGAAATGAATTATTCCACCTACAGTTACGATGTCACGGGCTATGACGGAGAAGGACAGATCATTTCTGCTCTTGCTTTTGTCACATCGGACGATCCTCCGAAGTTTTATGAGGTGGGAGGTCATGGAGAACTGGCGTTAGAGGATAAGTTTGTAAAGGCGATCGAGAAGGAGAATATCTCCCGTGAACAGCTCATGCTGTATTCGGTCGATGAAATTCCGGAGGATGCGCAGGGATTGATCCTTAATGCTCCCACAAGCGATTTTTCCAAAGAGGATGTCGATAAGGTGATCTCTTATCTGGAAAAAGGGGGAAATGCACTGATCGTTACTACTTTGACGGATGGGGAGATGACGAATTTCCAGGGTATTCTTGACTTTTATGGCATAGAAGATGCAGGCGGTACCATTGTGGAAACGGACAGAGAGTATTATTATCAGAATCCCTATTATCTGGTGCCGATGATCAAGCAGAGCGATGTGACAGCCCCTCTGGAAAACGGGCTGGTTTTTGCACCTTTTGCGAGGGGGCTGCTCTATGATGAGGAAGATACAAAGATCATCTATAAGCCGCTTTTGACCACAAGCGACAGCGCTTTTTCCAAGAGTCTTGTCAATGAAAGCACTGGTTATGAGAAAGAGGAAGGCGATATTGACGGGCCCTTTGCGATTGCGTTAGAAGTGGAGAAATCTGTGGCGGACGACGGGATCTCAAGTGCCTGTGTGGTGGGTGGAGAGAGCCTTTTTACCACAGTTGCGGACGATGTGGCGCCGGGAAATAATGTTAAACTTTTTGCGGGCATGATCAGTGCACTGGCAGATCATGAGTCGCCCGTGGCTGTGCCGGTCAAGAGCCTTATGATGACGAATCTGGTATTTAAGGCGCAGACCATATTGGTCGTATCGGTTCTCTGCGTGATCGTTCTTCCGCTGGCAGCGCTTGTCACAGGGCTTGTGATTTGGCTGCGTAGAAGAAGGAAATAAGCACGGGATATCGATTCCTCATAAGGGTGTGCGGGCGTAAAATATTGACTTCTTGTAAATATTATGACACAATATACGCGAAGGCTTATCGAGTGTGCACTGCGGGTCAAAAGCGCAGCATCACGGCATGGAGGCAATATGAGAGGAATCGATACGCAGGTTCGTAAGAATAGAAGACGTATTTTTAAGGAGGTAGCGCAGCTTGCCTATCATTCTGAAAATTTGAAGGATGATATCGAGGCGCTGCCCTACAAGATCGTGGACTATGACGAGTCCAAATATGAGAGTATCTACAGAGACCGCGCCATTGTGCGCGAACGGATCCGATTGGCGATGGGACTGTCCCTGCGACCGGAGAATGTTCCCGTGCATCTGACACAGGGGCTTGAGGAGAGCAATATTTCCGAAAAGTATTATGAGCCGCCGCTGATGCAGGTCATTCCTTCGGCCTGTAATGCCTGTCCGGAAAACAGCTACTTTGTGACAAATCGCTGCATGGGCTGTGTGGCGCATCCCTGTCGCGAGGTTTGTCCCAGAGGCGCCATTTCCATGGTGAACGGTCATTCCGTGATCGATCCGGAAAAATGTATCAAATGCGGTAAGTGCAAGGCTGTCTGTCCGTATGATGCGATTTCTCATCAGGTGAGACCCTGCGCGGGCGCCTGCGGCGTAAACGCAATCAGAAATGATGAGAAAGGACGGGCAGTGATTGACAACGATCTCTGTGTTTCCTGCGGACAGTGCATGGTCAACTGTCCCTTTGGCGCGATTGCTGACAAGTCGCAGATATTCCAGTTGATTCGCGCGTTACAGACAGGCGAGAAGATCATTGCGCAGGTGGCGCCGGCTTTTGTCGGGCAGTTTGGTCCGGATGTGACGCCGGATATGCTGAAAACAGCCTTGAAGGAGTTGGGTTTTTACGATGTATATGAGACGGCGGTGGGTGCGGATATGGGTGCCATCGCAGAAGCGGAGCACTACGCGAAGGAAGTCGCTACGGGAAAGCTTCCATTCAGCCTGACTTCCTGTTGTCCGTCCTGGTCTGTTCTGGCAAAGAAATTTTTTCCGGAGACCATTGACAAGATTTCAAACGCGTTGACGCCCATGGTGGCGACGGCAAGAGTCATTAAGGCGGAACACCCGGATGCGAGAGTGGTCTTTATCGGTCCTTGTGCATCCAAGAAGCTGGAAGCTTCCCGCAGAACCATTCGTTCGGATGTTGATTTTGTGATCACTTTCGAGGAATTGACGGGCATCTTTGAAGCAAAGGGGATCCTGCTAGACCAGATTCAGGCTATGGACGAGTTAAACGGTGCGACCGGTGCAGGACGCGGCTATGGTGTGGCAGGCGGTGTGGCAAGCGCCATTGAGGAGTGCGTAAGAGAGTACTATCCTGATGTGGAGGTGCACATTGAGCATGCGGAAAGCCTGTCTGAGTGTAAAAAGATATTGATGCTTGCTAAGGCAGGAAAGAAGACGGGATGTCTGATTGAAGGCATGGCGTGTCCCGGCGGTTGTGTGGCAGGCGCGGGTACGAACATTGCCATTCCTGCGGCGGCAAAGGCGGTGGCCTCTTTTCAGGATGCGGCGGCGGAGAAGATACCCGATCCGAGTATGCACCAGAAACGAATAGAATGAGAGGGAACAGGAAACGATGGAAAAGATTAGAACAAGATATGCGCCCAGTCCTACGGGCATGATGCACGTGGGTAACCTGCGGACGGCGCTGTATGAATTTTTGATTGCCAAGCATGAGGGCGGCGTGTTCATGCTCCGCATCGAGGATACGGATCAGGAGCGTTTTGTCGAGGGCGCGACGGAAATGATATACCGCACGCTGGACAGTACGGGGCTGATCCACGACGAAGGACCGGACAAGGACGGCGGCTATGGGCCTTATGTGCAGAGTGAGCGCGTGAAAACCGGCATCTATATGGAACATGCAAAGAAATTGATAGAAAAAGGAGAAGCCTATTATTGCTTTTGCGATAAGGAGAGGCTTGCATCTTTAAAGACGGAAGTGGTGGAAGGCAAGGAAATCAGTATTTATGATAAGCATTGTCTGCACCTTTCCAAGGAGGAAGTGGAGGCAAACCTGGCGGCGGGCAAGCCCTTTGTCATCCGTCAGAATAACCCGACTGAAGGGTCCACTACCTTTCATGACGAGCTGTATGGGGACATTACGGTGGATAATGCTGAGCTGGACGATATGATATTGATCAAGTCGGACGGCTATCCCACCTATAATTTTGCCAACATTGTGGATGACCATACGATGAACATCACTCATGTGGTAAGGGGAAATGAGTATATTTCATCCACACCCAAATACCAGCGGCTGTATGATGCGTTTGGCTGGGAAAGTCCTGTATATGTGCATCTGCCGTTGATTACGGGTGAGGATCACAAGAAACTGGCAAAGAGAAGCGGAAATGCCTCCTATATTTTTGAGGAAATGATCAAGAACGGTTTCCTTGCGGAGGCGGTCGTGAACTATATCGCGCTGTTAGGCTGGAGTCCGGAAGACAACAGAGAGATATTCTCCCTTGACGAACTGATCCGGGAGTTTGATTATCACAGGATCAGTAAGTCCCCTGCGGTGTTCGATTATATGAAGTTGAAATGGATGAACGGGGAATATTTGAAGGCCATGGATTTCGACCGCTTTTACGAGATGGCAGAGCCTTATCTCAAGGAGGCGGTAACGAAGGACTACGACCTAAAAAAGATCGCGGCCATGGTCAAGACCAGGATCGAGATCTTCCCGGACATCAAAGAGCATGTGGACTTTTTCGATGCGCTTCCGGACTATGACGTGGCGATGTACACGCATAAAAAGATGAAGACGAATGCGGAGACCTCCCTGGCGGTGTTAAAGGAATTGCTGCCGATCCTGGAGGCGCAGGAGGATTACACGAACGATGCGCTTTATGCGGCTCTTTCCGCCTATGTGGAGGAGAAGGGCTATAAAAACGGCTATGTGATGTGGCCTGTGAGGACCGCCGTTTCCGGCAAGCAGATGACGCCGGGCGGGGCAACGGAGCTGATGGAGGTTTTGGGAAAGGAAGAATCCCTTGCAAGGATTCGAAAAGGGATTGAGCTGCTTGAGCAGACTTGATGTTTCCTGTACCGTAAGGCAAAAGGAAGCCATAGAACACGTTGACGGGCCTGCGGCTGTTTTGGCCGGGCCCGGCAGCGGTAAAACCTTTGTCACCACGCACCGTATCCACAGACTCATCACATCACAGGGCGCAGAGCCCGCACAGATCTTAGTCATTACGTTCACGAAGGCGGCCGCACTGGAAATGCAGGAGAGATTCTTTCGGCTGATGGAAAACGAGAGACCACCCGTACATTTCGGCACCTTTCACGCAGTATTCTATTATATCTTACGACAGTCGGCGCAGTATCGCGGTTATACCATCATTACAGAGACGGAGAGACGAAAACTTGTCAGGGACATCATACATACGCACAAGCGGTTTTTGGGATTACAGGAGGAAGATATCGAGGAACTTTTGGCGGAAATTGGCAGACGTAAGACAGGAGGAAATCAGGAAGCACTTTCCATCCAAAAGCTGAGCGAGGAGGATTTTCTGTATTTGGCAGAGGAATATCAGAGCTGGCTGCGGGAGTTTTCCAAGTTTGATTTTGATGATCTGGTGGAAGTCTGCCTTAATCTTTTGCTTGAGGATGGCAAGGTACGAAAGGAGTGGCAGACACAGTTTCGTTATATTCTGGTGGACGAATTTCAGGACATTTCTCCTAAACAGTATCAAATCGTGAAACTGCTCGCTGCGCCGGAAGATAATCTTTTTATCGTGGGGGACGATGACCAGGCAATCTACGGTTTCCGTGGGGCAACGCCTGACAGTATGCAGCAGTTTTTCAGGGATTATGGGGATGCGAAACGGATTCTTTTGGATGTCAATTTCCGCTGCCATGAAAAGGTCGTTGCAGCGGCGGGAAAGGTCGTATCCGAGAATGAGAATCGTCTGCCAAAGGAAATCAGGGCAAGCCATGAGGAAGGAGTGGGGATCCGTATTTTTCATGAGGAGACGGAGGCAGACGTGGGAAAGGCAGTGATTGCTGCGCTCGCAGAAGAACAGAAGATAGGGCGGCTTTCAGACTGCGCTCTGATCTGCCGTACAAATTTTGACTGCGGAATGTGGGCTCGGACACTTTATGAGGCGAAACTGCCCTATACCCTCAGAGAAAAGCCCAGAGACCGTTTTGCGCATTTTGTGATTCAGGATATCAGGGCATATCTGGCATTGGCGGCAGGCGATCAAAAAAGACGGTATTTCCTGCGCATCATGAACAGACCTCTGCGGTATATGAAACGGGACAGTCTGCCGGGGGAACAGGTGGAGCGGGAAGCCTTGATCGCTTATTATACAAATGTGCCAAAAATTCAGGACAGCGTGAAAAGATTGTACCGTGATCTGGATCATCTGGCGGGAAAGCGGCTGCATCTGCAGATTCATTATATCCGCAATGTGATGGGGTACGATGCTTGGCTGCGGGAAAAATATGGTTCCGAAAAGGCGGAGGCGTTTCAGAAGGTGGGGGAGGAGTTTGCACAGTTTTCCAGGCAGTTTGCCACCTTACAGGATATGAATAACTACATTAGTCAATATCGGGAAGTCATCAGAAAGGAGACTCCGGAAAAAGAAGGCGCTCAGATCCTAACCATGCACGCCGCCAAGGGTCTGGAGTTTCCGTATGTCTATATACCCGACTGCAACGAGGGCAAGATCCCGCTGGATAAGTCAAAGACGAAGGAGGCGGTGGAGGAGGAGAGAAGGATGTTCTATGTGGCGATGACCCGGGCAAAGCAGAAACTCTGCTTATTTTACTACAACGGAAAAACCGGGAAGGATGCGCCCTCCCGATTTTTGAAACTTATTATTCAGACTAGCTCGTCAAACTCGGCGGCGTCCAGAAATTCGTCGAAGGCGTCCGCCACGGCTTCGTACTCTTCATCGTCCTCGATATAGCCAAGCTCCGGTTCCTCGTTCGGGTCCTTCGCATTTTCGCTGTAGCGGTAGAACCAGACCTCACCGTCCGTGTTATCGCCGCTTTCCGTAAGGGGCAGGAGTGCGATGTAGTCCTTTCCTGCCACGGTCAGGATCGTGACCACGGCGCAGGTGACCTTTGTGCCGTCATCCAGTTCCAGCTCCACGGTCATTTCTTCCTTTTCGAGTTCTTCTGATGTATTGTTTTTGTCCTGTTTGTTCATGGGCGCCTCCGTTCTCGCAGCGATTGCTATGTCGTTTCCTATCGTTATCTATTGTCATCATATAATAGATGGGCGGCACAGTCAATTCAGAAGGACGTATTAGTTGGATATTTTGGTGGAAAACTGGAAATAAGATTGAAAATTTTTCCAATTTTTTATATAATATAAACTGACTTAACGTGTATTCCCGAAGCCGACAGGCTGAATGACGGGAATGTGACTTGCATGGACGGAGGGCTTGATGCAAAAATCATTTAAAATAAAGTGTGTGGACAGAACACGAATGTATCCGCTGGGCGTATCCTTTGAGGAAGAAGGGCTTCGTGTCTCTGCGGTATGCGGGGAAGACCGTGATACGGGGATTATCCTCTATGACAGAAGGCATCAGGACGGTATGCGGGTTGCTTTTCCTGATGATTGTCGTGTGGGAACAGTCTGTACCATGCTGCTTGCCGGCTATCAGGATAAGAGCTGCCGCTATCTTTTTTACAGCGGGGAGAAGGTTTGGCAGGACCCCTGCTGCAAAGCGGTGGAGAGAGTCGGTCATTACGGTATGCCAAAGGATGGCGCGGCGCGTTGTCTGCCGGTCAAAAGCAGCTATGACTGGGGCGATGACAGAAATGTCCGTATCGCCTCTCGGGACAGAATCATTTATGCCCTGCATGTGCGGGGATTTACAAAGCACCACTCCTCGGGGGTAAAGCATAAGGGGACCTATGCGGGCATGGTGGAAAAACTGCCTTATTTGCAGGATCTGGGAATCAATACGGTACTTCTTATGCCGGCTTATGAATTTGAGGAAGTCATGCCTGAAAACACGGCGCAGACCATGGAGCAGGCGGTGCTTGACTATAAAAAGGAGCTCCCCGCGCTCGGAACAGAGGAGAAAAAGCCTCCCAGGATCAACTACTGGGGATACCAGAAGGGGCTTTATTATGTGCCCAAGGGCGCATATGCTGCCGACAAAGACGCGGCAACCGAATTTAAAGATATGGTGCGCGCCTTTCATGCGGCGGGCATCAGCGTGACGATGCAGTTTTATTTTCCGCCGGAGCTGGGCGCCGTGGAGATTTTGGACATCCTGCGTTACTGGGTGTTGGAATATCATATTGACGGCTTTCATCTGATGGGGGCTGCCCTGCCGGTTTCGCTGATTGCGCAGGAACCGCTGCTTGCGGATACCCTGCTTCTTATTGGAGAAGGGGAGTATAAAAATGAGAGAAATCAGTCGGAACAGCTTGCTTATTTAAGTGACAGCTTCCTCTACGATATGCGCCGTTTCCTCAAGGGAGACGATAATCTGCTCAATCGCTTTGTCTATTATGTGCGGGAAAGTGCGCAGGAGGCGTATGCGGTCAACAGCATTGCCAGATGGGATGGTATGCGGCTTTTCGATCTGGTTTCGTATGACCGCAAGCACAATGAACAGAATGGCGAAGATAATCAGGACGGCACGAATTATAATTGCAGTTGGAACTGCGGCGTGGAGGGAAAAAGCCGCAAAAAAAGCATACAGCGGCTGCGCCTGCGGCAGATGAAAAATGCGCTTACCTTTCTCTTTATTTCACAGGGGCAGCCCCTTCTCTACAGTGGAGACGAGTTTGCAAATACCCAGGAGGGGAATAACAATCCCTATTGTCAGGACAATGAGATCACTTGGGTCAAGTGGAATCATACAGAGCTTGGGAAGGAGCTTTTAGCTTATACAAAACATTTGATCTATCTGCGCAAACAATATCCTATTCAGTATGGCAGCCCCCTTTATGAAGCGGATACCTCCGGATATCCCGGGATATCCTTCCATGGCAGGGATGCCTGGAAACCCGATACGGATCCCGTAAGCCGCAGTTTGGGGATCCTTTACTGCAGCGGCTCCGGTAAAGAGAAAAAGGAGGCGGAGGCAAGGTTCGTTTATATTGGCATCAATATGCACTGGGAGGTAAATTATCTGGGACTGCCCTCCCTTCCCAAGGGGAAGCGATGGATCTATCATACCGTTACGGGTGAGGAATTGCCGGATGTGGAAGAAAAAGGAAATTCTCAAGAAATCTGTCTTCCGGCAAGGACGGTTGCATTCTACAGTACGGAGGATATACTGGCGGAGCCGGAAAAGACTGTGCGCAGAAAGCAGAGAAGGACACAGAAAAAATGAGCAAAGCATGGGAACATTTCAAGACCATTACCCGTCACAAGCTGCTGGTTATGGACGGCTGTTTCCGGGTAGGGCTTTTCAGGCAGGGACTGTTGCATGATCTCTCCAAGTACAGCCCGACAGAGTTCTTTGTGGGAGCAAAATATTATCAGGGCGACAGGAGCCCCAACAATGCAGAAAGAGAAGATATCGGTTATTCTTCGGCATGGCTCCATCACAAAGGACGGAACAAACACCATTATGAATATTGGATCGATTATAGTGCCAAGGATATCGAAGGCGGTATGGCACCTGCACCCATGCCGACCCGTTATGTGGTGGAGATGTTTATGGACCGCGTAGCGGCCTGTAAAGTCTATCATGGAGCAGCCTACAGCGATGAGGATCCCCTGCGTTATTATCAGTCGGCGAAGACGCCGCCGCCCCTGCATAAGAAGACAAAGCGGCTGTTGGAGTTTCTTTTGCAGATGCTTGCTAAGCAGGGGGAGGAAAAGACGTTTCGTTATATCCGAAAAAAGATTCTTGTCCGTGACGTCAAGTGAGAACCAACTCCCTTTTCCCGCATACGATAGGGTATGAGAGAAAAAGGAGATGAAACCCTATGAACTGTTGTTGGATCATACTGTTACTGTTTTTCTGTGGACAGAACGGCAGGGGAATCGGCTGTGGATGTAACGGAAACGACGGCAGGAACGGCTGCGGTTGTGATGAGCCGGTAATACCTTGTCCGAGACCGGAACCGCCCTGCAGGGGACCCGAACCTGCGCCCTGCCCTTGTGAGGATTCCCGGTTTGAGCCCCGTTTTGAGCAGAGGCCCTTTAATGGGAACGGTTCTACCTGCGGTTGTGAAGCGGACGGAAACTGATTTTGTATTACCTGTATGGCAGACGGGAGGGATCGCGATGCGGTCTCTCCCATCTTTTGCGTGTATAAGCAGAGTCAGTAGGCGACAACGGCAGATGTAGGCTTGCATACGAATCTGCCGTTGATGGCTTATGACGAGCAACGCGAACGAGAAATGCGGAGCATTTCGAGTCTGCCGCTTAATTGCAAAAGTAAATTCCAGTGCAGGAGTAAATTCTACTGCCCTTTCAAATCTATTGTCTTTTTCAATTTTTTGAAGCCATAAAGTTGGAAATTGAATTATAATAAATCTAAATCCGGGCAGATTTTCTAAAACAGGGCATAGCAAACAGACCGGCAGAAAACGTCGTGTGCAGGACTAAATTCTGCCAGTGATGTCTGGTTTTTATGAAGATTTAAAAGCAGCGTCTCCTGGCAACAGATTTTTGCCTGGATTTAAAGGTTACTTTATCAGCTCAGGTGTCAGGTTGATCTGATCGGGATCGACCGGCCTGAGCTGAAGTGCTAACAGGACATCCATGTCGAAGTTTTCTTTTGCCGCCCGGTATGGAGTAAGGCCAAGAAGGCTCTGGCGCGGGACGGAATTGATGTTATTAACAATCAGGTTCAGATCCCACTGGGTCAGATATTCAAAGCCGGTGCCTTTGGGAAGGATCTCGCGCAGTTTTGTGTGGGCATTTTCAATGCCGCCTTTCTGACCGCTGCGCATGGGATCGCAGTAATAAATGCTGGTACGCCGGTAATCATCCATACCAGTTTCAAGGGCCTCGGGATCGCCGAATTCACCGCCCCTGTCAGTCAGGATTGTTTCGAAAAGGATGCTGAAAGTCACAGTGCCAAGCCGTTTTTCCAGACGGTCAAAGACAGCCCGGACAGCGCCCTTGGTACAGCGGTTCAAAAGATAGGCAAGGAACAGCTTCTCATCCCGGAAATAGAAAGTCAGGATACATTTTTTAGAATCCCTTGAGGATTTGACGGTATCCATTTCGACTACATGTGTAGGAGGGAGCTTTTGGAAATCGCTGTAAAGCCTGCCGGAAAACACCTGCCTGTCAGTGATCTGTGTTTTATGGCATTTACGCGCTTTGAACTTAACCTTGCGTTTCAGGTCGATGTTGCGGCCGGTAAGCAGTCCGAGTTCTATGTACTGGCAGATGGAACGGACAGAAAGACCGAGCTCGGGATGTTCCACAACGATCTGATAGGGGGAATGACCCTGCCAGATCAAAGGGGTAATGACTGCATCAATGCGGTGGAGATTTTCCCTTGAGAGGTTGATGCCGGATCTGGAATCACGGAGGGTCTCCCTGTACCTGCGGTCAGCAAAGAGGGCGTCATAGTGGTATTTATGGGGAATGGTACAGCGGGCATGCCCCTTATCGCACCCGTTGCAGACATAAGGTGCCCTGTCAAGTCTTTGGCAGCGTTCTTTCACGAAATCCTTACAGTGCTGGTTGCATGAGGGGCAGGAAGCACACTTAATGTCGCAGAGAATGATCTTGCCACAGACATTCTTTTTCTGGCAGTGGAAGCGGTGGATGCAGAAGTTTTTGGCATTCAGAAAGAGCCCCCTGCCGGGATAGAAGTCAGACAGACGGTGTGCACGGATCTCTTTTGAAATGGTACTGGGATCCTTGCAGAGATAACGGGCAATGTCTTTAAAAGAGGAACCGACATTCAGCTGACGTTCAATATAAAGTCTGTCTGCAGCAGTAAGATGCTTATGGTTACCTGGAATATATTTACTCATGATGTCTCCTTCCACTGCTGTCAGGGACATAGACATCATAAAGCATGTGCAGGATTAAATTCAACTTGTGCATAGGTAACTTCTATTGAAGAAACAAAGGGTAGAATTTACTTTTGCAATTTAGGTTACTACTAATTTTACTACTAACAGGTAGTCACAACTTGCAAAAATATGCTATAATTTGCCCAGCTGACACACAAAAATGAAAAATAGAGAATTGCCAGAATTCCTTGCAAAATAGGGCATTTCACGGCATATTAAGGAGTTTGAAAACTATGGTTAAAATACTATTCGTGTGCCACGGCAGCACGCCGGGTAGCCGGGAATTAGCGGCACTTGTGGGGCAAAACGGGGCAAACTGCGGCAGTTGGGAAAGTGAGTTACTACGGTTTTACTACGAGTGAGGAAACGAAAAAAGAGCCTGCATTTTTAAGCCCTTTTTCCGTGATTAGGTGTTTGGATTTACTTCTTTAGGACATTTGTTGCGGTTCTGTAAACAGGCATTTTCCCAAAAACATGGCCTTGCAGTCGGAAAAGCCTAACAAGTAGGCGAGCATCCCATACCGGGAGCCAAGTGCGTTCTGCTCGCTGACGTAGCCGTCAATCAGCAGCCGGATTTCCTTCGGCAGTTCCATCCCATCCAGTTTGTCGGAATATTCGTCTGATTTGCGGATGATTGCTTGGTATTCCCCATCACTGCTCACGATGCCATTCATGATGCCGTTCATGCGGGTGTCCATGAGTTGGTACAATGCAGATTCTTTTTCCATCCAATCCCTCCTTCCGTGGTGTCGTATCTTACCTCTCTTTTGGCGGGTTAGCAAGTAGAAAAATCAGTTATAAAAAATTCATAAAAGTTTTGTTGCATTAGCCGATATAAAATAATAAAATAGAAATAGAAAAGTATGAATTGAAGCGGAAGAACCATACTAACAAAGGAGGTGTTTATTATGGCAACTTCAAGCATCACGAAAAATTTTGTCATTTCCGGCAAAGAACAGGTGGAGATGTTTGTCAATGCGATTGAAGAATCTGCCAAAAACCGTCCTGTTCATATACCTGTGGCTGCGAGAGAGATAACAGACGAAGCAGAACTGGTGGAATTTATGGCAAAATGGGAGAAAGCAAATGTTGGAAACAAATAGGTATTCAGTTGTCAACATTCGGCGCTATCTTAATAGTGATAATCCAAAACTCGGAGAGAGCAGGCTTCTTCAAGTTCTCTCCGGTTTTTCTTGTCTGCGGAATCCGGATGTCGAGCGTTTTTTGAAAAAAAGTTCAGTAGAGTTTACGAAAAAGAATCAGTCGGTTACATATCTTGTATTTGACATAAGCAGCATGGTGCTGGTAGGTTATTTTACCCTTGCATTGAAACCTTTAACAGTAAGGGGAGCAACAGTAAGCAATACCGTAAAGAAAAAGTTGCTACGTGTCAGTGAATGGGATGAAAAGTCAGATACTTATACCATGTCTGCATACCTTATTGCCCAACTTGGCAAAAATTTTACCAATGGTGCAGACAAAAAAATAACTGGTGAAGAATTACTCGCACTGGCATGGGACAAGATTAAAGAGATACAGTACATGGGCGGAGGCATAGTGACATTTCTGGAAGCGGAAAATGAGGAAAAGCTGTTGTCATTTTATCGGAACAACCGTTTTTCGCAGTTTGATACCAGGCAGACCGTATCGGATACGGAGGAGTCGCATGAGCTGGTACAGCTTTTAAGGCTACTCTAATGCGATTGCGCCGCATTGAAAAGTATGGATTTTGTCAAATCCTGTTTGTCGAATGGGGTGGGGTAAATGGGGTAAAGAGGGGTAAAAGTCATCAAAGTATAACAGCGGCA
>CAJTKA010000049.1:2596-23341 GCA_910576815.1 uncultured Lachnospiraceae bacterium | reverse complement strand
CCGCAAAGTCCGTGGCAAAGGCAAGCGGTATCCCCGCTCCGCTTCCTATCAGCGCTCCTTTTGCCGCTCCTACCACCGCACCGTTGGCTGCCGCTCCTGCCGCCTTTCTCCAGTTGATCTTTTCGCCGCCCGCAAGCTGGGATGCCGCACTCCCGATAAAGCCCGATGCGCCGCCGATCATTCCTCCGAGGCTTGCTCCCAAGAGGATGCTCGGTATTTCTCCCGTCGGATCGTTGTAATTGACTGGATCGTTGTCACAGTACGGGTAAGGATTGATCCTTCTCTTTATGGGGTCGGGTGAGAGCATCCTGCCCTGTCCGCTGTCGTAGAATCTCGCCTGTGCGAAGTATTTCCCGATCACTGAATCATAAAGGTAGTTG
Source organism: uncultured Lachnospiraceae bacterium (assembly GCA_910576815.1). Lineage (GTDB taxonomy): Bacteria > Bacillota > Clostridia > Lachnospirales > Lachnospiraceae > UBA3282. The sequence continues at coordinate 22,961 of CAJTKA010000049.1, read as the reverse complement.
GTAAAGCGTATGTCTGCGTCAGTCTCCGCCGCGGACGGTCTGCCCCAGATGTCATGCCCGGCACGCCATTCGGCATTGCCCTGCGCATCAGCCGTATATATGGGACTTCCCCAGAGATCGGGCATCTCATACTTCTGCCCTGCTGCGGTGATACTGCCCAGGCGTTCGTATGTCCTGCCGTATACGGTCTTTGTGACGGCTCCTCCGCTGTGGTATGCCATCAGGTCATTATCCGTGCCGCTTAAAAAGTCAGGCACATAGGCTGTCGTCCTGATCTGCGGCGCTTCCGTCCCCGGAAGGGTCAGCGTGTTCGCGATCCGCATGTTCAGGGCATTGTAGGTATAATCCGTCTGCGCTCCGCTCAGAAGATCCTTACCCGTCACCATACGGTTGGCCGTGTCATATACATACTGGCGGATCAGGCTGCCGTCCTGTCTTTCTTCTGTCAGATTCCCCCTTTTGTCGTAGGTATAGCCGTAGACTGTCCCGTCCTGCACCCTTTTGGTCAGCCTGTTCATGGCGTCATAGAGACAGGTGGCGCTGTCTGTGCCACTGACGCTGCATTTGGTACGGTTCCCACGCATATCATAGCTGTAGGCTTCCTGAACGGCTCCCTCCGTATAGGAGAGCAGGCGTCCCAAAGCATCGTAGGCATAGCTGCTGTTTTCCGCAGGTTCCGTCTCCCGCCCCCGTCTGTTCAGTCCGGTGATGCGGCCCATGGCATCGTACGTAAGGCTCCAGTTCTTAGCGCCGCCGTCATCTGTCTGATATCCTGCCGTGACCGGTAACCCGACTGCGTTGTATGTATAGGAGGCTTCGCCGCCCGGCTGTACCATGGAGAGGAGATTCCCCACTGCATCATAGCTGTACTGTGTGCCCCGTCCCTCCGCGTCTGTTACCCCGGTCAGTCGGTGGCTGCCGTCATACGTATAGTTTACCACACTTTCGTCCGGATAGCGAATCGCAGTTTTGTTTCCTGCGGGATCATAGGAATATCCTGTCACATGCCCGTCGTGGTCTGTCACGCCGGTCACTCTGCCCAGCACATCCCTCTCCACGCTCATCGTGCCGTTCCAGTCCGTCATTTCCACCAGTTCGCCGCGTTTGTTATAACGGAATGCTGCTTCCCTGCCGTCACTGTAACACATCTTTGCGGGCAGATTGTTGAGATCATATGTCACCGTGGTCACATTGCCTTCTTCATCCGTGATTCCCGTAAGGTTCCCGTTGCCGTCGTAGGTATAGCTCCTCTCTTCCTCCACGGGATTGATCTGCCGAATCATGCAGCCTCTCTTATCGTACTGATAGATGGTCTCACAAGTCGTCTGTCCCGCCTCCGATATGCATTCTCTGATGCAGTGATTCATGGCATCGTAAGTAAACGTTGTAATCTGTTCCAGCGGATCCTTGATTTTGATCAGATTGCCGCAGGCATCGTAAGTATATGTCGTTACATTGCCGCAGGCATCCGTCACGGTCTTAATCTGCCCGTTTGCCGTATAGGTAAAAGTCCGTTTCTCTCCTGCCGGATCCGTGATCTCCGTTACCTGCCCCAGCGCATCGCGGGTATAGGTCGTCGCGTTCCCCAGCGCATCAATCACTTTCGTGATCTGTCCTTCGCCGTTGTAAGTATAGGAGGTGACATTGCCCTCCGGATCCTTGGTACTGATCAGATTGCCCGCAGGCGAGTAGGTATATGCGGTCACGCTGCCGCAGGCATCTGTCTGTGTCAGCACCCTTCCCATGCTGTCATAGGTAAATGCGAGGCTGTGGTCCGAGGCATCCGTCATCTTTAAAAGACGCCCCAAACCGTCATACTGATAGGTTGTCACCGCGCCTTCCTGATCCGTTATCTTTGCAACTTTTCCTGTGTTTGTGTATTCCATTGTCACAGTGCCGTTGTTTTCGTCTGTCACACGAATCAAACGGTTCAGCGCGTCATAATCGTAATGGAAGCTGTTATCGTTTGCATCGGTAAAGGACGACATATTGCCCGCTGCATCATAGGTGCAGCTTCTCACATGACCTTCTTCATCCACGATTTTGATTACACGGTTCATGCTGTCATAGGTGTATGCTTTGATACCTCCCAGAGGATCGGTCTCACTGATTAGATTGCCGCCTGCATCATAAGCCAGAACACTCCTTCCTCCTCCGGCATCCGTCACTGCGATAAGCCGCCCCGCCTCATCATATTCGCAGGCAGTCGTCTTTCCTAACGCGTCTGTCACCGCCGTGATCCTGTTATTTGCATCAAACACATAACTGCGGCTGTTGCCCTCTGCATCCGTGACCTTTTTGCAATTGCCGTTCTTATCATACTGATAAGTCGTTTTACTGCCGTCGGGAGAAATCATCTCCGTCAGATGCCCGGCATCGTCATAAACATAAGCCGTCTTATTCTCTTCCGGATCAGAAATCTCAAGCGGATTGCCGTCCGCGTCATAAACCGCCTTTTCCTTTGTCTCATCGGGTAACGTTACCTCTGTCACCCTTCCCAGCTTATCGTAGGTATAACCGGTCGTTCCGGCTGCCGTCGTCTCCGTGAGCAGTCTGTTTTCCCCATCATAGGTATAGGTCGTCTCATTGCCGTCCTCATCCGTTCTGGTAAGGAGATTTCCTGCCTGATCATAGGTGTAGCTCACGCTATGCCCCAGCGCATCCGTCTCACATAGCAGGCGTCCCATTGCATCATAAAGATACGTCGTCTGACGCTCCAGTGGATCTGTGACCTTGCCAATGCGTCCCATCGCGTCATAAGCATACCGTAAAATGCCGCCCGCAGCGTCAGTGATCTGCGTCAGTCTGTTTGCCGCGTCAAACGCATACGCTGTCACGTTACCGTTTTTGTCTGCATGGGCAGTCAAATTTCCTCTGGCGTCATAAGTATAGTTTGTCTCCGCACCCAAAGGATCTTTCTCTTTAACCAGTCTGCCGCCTGCATCATAAGTAAACAGATATTTATTCCCCAGGAAATCCGTAGCAGACGAGAGCTGCCCCATCCCGTTATACTCCAGGGTCTGCTTATGACCGCGCCTGTCTGTGATCTCGGTGCAGTTACCGTGAACGTCATGCCCAAACAGCACTTCTCCGTCAGCATCCTTGATCTTATACAGTTCTCCCAGCATGTTATAACTATAGGTTACGTTTCTTCCCTCCGGAGACGTGTAAGAAATCAGTCTGCCTGCGGCATCATGGACATACTGATAAATGTTGCCCTCCGGATCCTCCGCCTGTCTTAAATACCCCGCCTCATCATAGAGATAATGCCATTCGTTCCCCTCCTTATCTGTCCATGAAGTCAGGTTATCATTCTCATCATAACCGTATGTCCCGCTGTTTCCGCGCTCATCCTCCACGCTGATCAGGTTATTCTTTTCATCGTAGCCGAACTTGCTTTCCGTTCCATCCCGGTTCACGATCCTGACAGGCATATTGTTGTCATTGTAATAGACCTGTTCCTGCGTGCCATCCGGATAGGTGACGCCGTTCATCCGTCCCTGCACATCGTAGGTCATCTTCGTACTGTTCCCGAGTGCGTCAGTCTGCTCAACCAGCATACCGTTCTCATTATAACTGTTGTGTATGCCGCTCTCCGCCAGCTCCACATCCGTAACGTTTCCGTTCTCATCGTACTGATAGGTTGTGGTGTTTCCGAGTTCGTCCGTAAAGACAGTTTTTCTGCTTGCCTCGTCATAGACGACGCTGCTTTCTCCACGGCCTGCCACATTCTGTCCCGTTACTCTGCCAAACACATCGTAGGTATTCTCCAGATAAATCTGTCCGGCCAGGTCCGCGATCGTCAGCAGTCCGTCATTATCATCATAGGTGAACGATATCGGTCTGCCCGCCTGATTGGTAACTGCCGAGAGGTGACGAGACTCATAAGACAATGATATGGAATGATCCGCCGCATCCTTTACACTCGTCAGATACTGCCCCGCATAGGTAAATGTCAGACTGCTGCCATGGCGCCCCATAATACGCGTGATATTTCCTGCCTGATCTTTTTCAAATCGATACTTAACCAGTCCGTTCTCCACGATTCTGTTGAGCACGAGGCTGCTGTCAAACACATACTCCGTTCCATCCGCTGCCGTCACCGCATAGGACCCATCAGCTCCCAGCTCCATTGTATAGGCTGCGCCTGTGCCTTCGACAGGGTCAAAGGTATTGTCCGCCGCCCTGCTAAAGGGAATAACTGCCCCGTAAGGCGTACAGAAATACGCATACTCCTCATCCATGCACAACAGATAATACAACTGATAAGACCACTTTTCACCGATGGCTCTTCCGAATGCCGGTCTGTCAGAATCGTACAGAAGCGTAAAGTTCAGCCGATCTTTTCCGTAATCTTCCAGGCAGGTATAATCCCACAGAAAAGCGCCTGACAGCACATTGATGGGATCATTTCCCGTATAGGACGGTTTCCCGTCTGTATACGTTCTATCAGGCAAACGCTCAGGCCGTCCATTCTGCTTATTGACCGCAATTCTGACAGTTTGCAGCGGACTGAACTGACTGGATCCATCGGCATTATTTGCTCTTGCGCAGTATGTATGCTCCGTGTTCGGCTGAAGACCGGAAAAGGTTTTATGAATCTTTCCCGATGCCGCATCGACTGTCCCGTCCACATGAACAGACTTGCCGTCAAATGTGATATCATAGTCCGAAGCATTCTCCACGGGAGAAAAGCTTACCATGACTCTGTTATGCTCCGCTCTCGCAGTGACATCGGAAGGAACTGCCGGTCCTACCGCAATCGTTTTCACCGTCTGCTCTGCCGAAAAGGCGCTGTTTCCGCCGGCATTGCTCGCGCAAACAGAATAGACATACTCCGTACCGGGCTTCAATCCTGAAATGGTCTTGGAATTGCCTGTCACAATATAAAGCGCCCCATTGAAAAGAAGCTTATATCCCGTAGCGCCGCTTACACTGCCCCATGAGACTGTAACCGAATCCGTACCGGCTTCCGCGCGGACATTAGCCGGTGTCCCGGGTGGTGCGACCTGGGTCCTTACCGAACATGCTGCAGAATACGGACTGGAACCGGCAGCGTTTTTAGCTCTGACCTGACACTGATATGTGGTTTCCGGCCGCAATCCCGTGATCGTGCGATAGGTCGATGTCGTATTATAGATCACACCGTTAAAATAGAGATCATAGCTTTGTGCTTTTGACACAGAATTCCAGCTTACGGAAACATAGTCAGAACCTGACGTCGCTCTTAAGCCTGTCGGCACGCCCGGCGCTTTTAACGCGGTTCTCACCGTCATATACGAAGAATATCCGCTATAACCGCCTTCATTGTGGGAACGGATCCTGTAACTGTAGCTGGTGTCATCCGAAAGACCCGTTGCCTTATAGGAAGTTCCCTGTACCGTTGTGGTTTTACCGTTAAAGTACAACTCATAATCGGTCGCTCCTGTCACTGCATTCCATGTCAAGGTAACAGAATCTGTGGAAGCCGTCGCTTTGACCGTCGGATAGGTGCTTGGCGCATAAGGTAATGTTTTGATTGTTTTTGCCTGACTGTAGGAACTCGAGCCGTTGGCATTATTACTGCGGACCTGATAGTTATAAGATGTATTTGCCGTCAGACCGCTGATCGTCTTACTCGTACCCGTTACCCGATAGGTATTTCCATGAAAGAGCACATCATAACTTGTAGCCCCGCTTACGGAATCCCAGCGCAGCGTAATATTTGTTTGTGACGCTGTCTCCCTGACTGTTTCAGGAGGATTCGGCGTCGTTTGCAGTGTTTTCGCACTGCTGTAGGCGCTGGAACCGTGCGCATTATTGACTCTGATCCGATAACTGTGACTGGTATTGGGCTTAAGTCCTGTCACTTTATGAGATGTTCCCGTCGTGCGATAGACTTTATCGTCAAGCATCAGATCATAACTGGTCGCTCCTTTTACGGGAGCCCAGCTGACCGTGACCGAGTTTTCATCCGAAGATACCGTTGCGCCCGCAGGAGCCTTCGGTGTTGTCCTTACCTTCTTCTCCTCGCCGTAATCACTGACGCCATCTGCATTTTTAGAGCGCACCTTATAGGCATATTCCGTATCCTCCCTCAAACCCGTAAATGTTCTGGAAGGTGTCGTAGTACTGTAGGTGCTTCCGTTAAACTGAATATCATAGCCGGTCGCGTCGCTTACGGGATCCCATTTTACGGTCACGGAAGTATCTGTCGTCTCACCGATAATGCCGAGCGGAATATCAGGCATTTTTGCAAGCGTCATGATTGATTTCGCCGCACTGTAACTGCCGATACCATCCAGTGTCCTGCAAGCCACCTGATAGGTATAGGATGTTTTCGGCTTTAAGCCGCCATACTCAATGGAAGTAGTGAATTCAAGACCATGCGTCTCGTCATTATTACATTTGATCTGGTACCCTGATGCTCCCGCCACTTTGTTCCAACTTATGGTCACGGAATCCGCCGTGCTGGTTGCCGTTACGGACGTGGGCGGCTTTGGCGGCGTGGCTACTGTCATCTGACTGCTGTATTCCCCCGCCAGATCGGCATTTTTAGCCCGCACCTGAAAAGAATAACTCCTCCCCGCAGTCAGTCCCGTAATTGTCTTGCTGTTCGTAGTCGTAGTATAGATCCGTCCGTCAAACAGCACATCATAGCTTACTGCGCCGCTCACCGCATTCCACTTAAGCGTTGCCGATGTCTCCGTAGCCGTCTTTTGGACCCCCAGCGGGACTGCGGGACTGACAGGCAGCGTCCTGACCGTCTGCGTCGCACTGTACGCACTTGTCAGCTTAGCGCCTCTTGCCCTCACGGCGATCGTATGGCTGGTCTTAGGTGAAAGTCCCGTAAACGTCTTGGAAGTCGTAGTCACATTGTAAACTTTATTGTCAAACAAAATATCATAGCTTCTTGCCCGTGCTACAGCACTGAAGCTGACTGTGATCTGCGTTGGCGCCGGCGTGATCTTTATATTCTGCGGCACATCAATCGGCTGATTGTCATAAAAATCATAAGGAATCAATATCCTTTTCGAGCCACTGCCAACACTTACATGTTCTCCAATCAGCGTCACCAATACATCATACTGTGCATTTGCCGCCAGATTGGGTTTGGTCGTATAGGAATTACCACTCCAGTCATCATTTCTTTCAACAGCATGACCTTTACCCACCTGCGAAACGTATACTTTCTGTTTTACGGTCCCCGGAAGGATAATCCAGTTTGCCGTAATCGAACCGTTTGTATTTAGGGTCAGGTTTAACTTAATATCTGTACTTGGAATCGTTGCCATAATAAAATCTCCTTTTCATTTTGATAGTTTTTAGCCGGCTATCATATAAAAAGGAGATTTCATCAAAAAAGTAAACAACATATTCTCGTAAATAAACGGTAGATCATTGAAGCGTATTCTCCAATCTGTCGAATCTTGTGAGCTGATATTTTTCAATATAATCACGGATCAAAGATTCTGCATATCCATGCGCTGTTGCATAACCGCACTCCTGTAAATACCGTGCAGCAAGCCTGTAATCGGTACATCCTATGACCGGCGCATATCGCAGCGTGCTCCCACCATCCATGCTTCTTGTTGCGATATAATCATTATGATCCAAAATAGACTGCTCCCAACTGTCATAAGCACGCCACTGTGTCTGTGCAACCGTGTAATAGCTTCCATCCGCCCTTTGTTCAAAAGCATCCTTTACATATATCCTGCCATCCCACCCGTTTCTTTTGATCCCAAACAGAGCATTTGCATTTGTGGCAAGTTCAGATGTCCCCCATGCCGATTCCTTGATTGCCTGCGCCACAACTACAGAAGGCAGCATGATCCTGCGCTTGTCCCAATCTCTATATGCTATTTCTCCCACAAAATTGATAAACTGCTCTTTTTTATCTACGATTTCCTCCCCTCCTTTCGGCACTGTTTCACAAATCGCTGTAAAAATTGCGTCAGCCACGGCATATTCTGCACCGGCGCACCGATAGATCTCCACATCTTTCTCATTATCACAAAAGCAAACTTCAACAAGAATTGCTTTTGCCCTTGTCTTGCGAATGACATACAGACCGCTCCCATCCTTGATCCCGCGATTTCGAAATCCCAACTTTTCCATGTGGGAACAAATAGCTTCTGCTTCCCTATGTTTCTGCCCTCTATAGGTATAGACTTCGACTCCCTGCGCTGTGTGCTGCCTTGAGGCATTAAAATGAATACTGATAAAAAGCTCCAGTTCTGATTGGTTGGCAATCTTTACCGTTTTCTCAAGATACGCCTCCTGAGATACCGCCCTGTCTACCGTACAGTTTATTACCGTCACGCCTGCATCCGCAAACCTTTTCATCAAAGCATTTCCAACGAGCCTGGTATGTACGGATTCTCTTATGATGCCCTCCGCCCCCGTTCCTGCACCTTCTTTGGTGTGTCCACAGTTAATTCCAATAATCATAATGACCTCCTATTTCATCTGTAATTCCGGCAAACCTGCCAATGATGTCAGAACAGAAAGCAATCCTGCCAAAGTTACCGTTGAAACCAGTCTGATCCAGTCCACATCATCCAGCAATACCGACGTACCAATCGTCGCTATCGCAGTCTGTGCCATGGTTTTGACCGCTCTGATTCCGGCAGCTCCTATCCAGTGTTTCACTCTTTTTTTCATCTGCCCTCTCCCTCCTTTCCCGGCTATCTCTCAATATCTCTAAGTTTTTTTAATGCCCTGTGCTTCATTTGATTGACCGTTTGTTTTGATTTCAATAATTTCCTGGCCAGTTCAGTAGTTGTATAACCTTTTACGTAGACAAAATAAATGACCATCTTTTCGTTCGGATTTAGGCGATTATCTATTCCTAATTCTACAAAAACATCTGTTTCATCCGGTCTTGACGCTTTTGCCTCAACATAATATTTCTGCTCTTTTGACAGATCGGAAAAGGCAATTTCGCGATTTCTCTCAAGTACCTTACAAATCTTCTTACCGTAGAAATGTGTGACGGAAACTTTGATATATGCAACCGCCGCCTGGTCCTTCCGATCATTCAGCTTTTTCAAATCCATAGTCTTCACTAATTCAATAAAAAATAATAAACAATCCTCATAAGCATCATCATAATTCAGTTTTCTTGCATACTTTTTAAGCAGAGGTTGAAACTTGTCTATCAATTCCATCATTGCCGTGTTGTCTCCTTGCTGTGCTTTCTCTAGCAGACTACAGATCATAGTAAATCCCTCCTTTATTACAAAAGAGAAATCTGCAGCAAAAAAGTAAATATAAAATCTTTATGACAGCATACAACGAAAGGGACTACCAACTGTTTTCACTCTTTTTTTCGACATACTCTGTATTTTTTCCATGATTTTCTGCAAAAAGGACTGCGTATGATACAAAAAAAGCGGGAAGCGATTGTTCACCGCTTCCCGCTCTATTGCGCCTGTCATCATGCATTTTCACACATCAATAAATCTTTCTTCCCCTTTCATCCGCGATCCCCGATTTCCTGTAAAAATAGGTATTGATCTGATCGCGCCACTCTCTCGCATGTTCCTTTTGGTGTAAAAACCGCTCCAGCATACGCTGATAGGGTTTCTTGGGCAGTTTCCCCTGAAGCTTCCTGAACCGCTCCACCATTTCATCCACCATCTCCACGCCCTCAAAATGCGTATCGTAGATATGCTGGATCACGGTTTTACCTGACTTTAATTTCCAGGTGTACGGCATATGATGGAAGAAAAGAAGCAGCTTATCCGGACAGCGCTCCTTGTCATTATAGATGGAAGCATTCGGTTCCCTGTAAAGAAGCGCATAGCCTGTTCCCGCGCCGCTTCGGTCCACGCCGATCCCCAAATGATCCGCGCGGTGATAGGTTCCCCATCTGCTGTATTCATAACCGTCTACACTCGGCCCGTAATGCTCGTTCGGATTGACCATCCAGCCGATTCCCAGAGGCGCATTGTAGTTCTCATATGCTCTCCACGAAGTCATCAGGATATAGAGCAGCGTTTCCTCCACCTGCTCCTCCCTGCCGAAGGTAAGCCTGATCCACTCCCTGGCGATCTCCTCCGCAGACAGTTCCGGTTCAAAGGCCAGCCTGCCAAAGCCGTACCAGTTAGCCGCCGCCATATCGTGCCCCGTCCAGTTCTCATCGTTCCCCGTGTTGGCCACGGCCGCCATGCCGCAGTTTTTCTGTCCGAAGGTTCTCCCGCAGACAATATCCTCGACCGTATCACATTCCTTTGCCACATAGGTATGAAATGCCAGGATCTCGCGAAACATCGGGATCAGATAACACACATGCCGCTGCTGCCCCGTATACTCCTGCGCGATCTGCACTTCCAACATCTGATTCGTCTTCGTCAGCCCGCCAAAAAGAGGATGCACAGGCTCCCTGACCTGAAAATCCATGGGCCCGTTCTTGATCTGTAAAATGACATTGTCCAAAAACGTTCCATCCAGACCGATGAAATTATCATACCCCGACCTGGCGCGATCTGTCTTTTCATCCCGCCAGTCCTGCTGACAGTTATAGACAAAGCATCTCCAGATGATCTTTCCGCCGTAAGGTGCGACGGCTTCCGCCAGCATATTGGCGCCGTCCGCATGCGTCCTTCCATAGGTAAAAGGTCCGGGGCGTCCCTCCGAATCCGCCTTGATCAGAAAACCGCCCAGATTGGGGACCTCACGGAACACAAAGGCCATCTGTTTCTTCCACCAGCCGCGCACTTCTTCCGCCAGCGGATCCGCGCTTGCCAGCTCCCCCAGCTCCATCGGCGCCGCATAATTCAGACACAGATACATCTTGATGCCATATCCCGCAAAGACCTCCGAGAGCGCTCTGACCTTGTCCGTATACCGCTCCGTGATCAGCCATGTGGCGGCATCTTTTACGTTTACATTATTGATTACGACGGCGTTGATCCCCACGCTCGCCGCCAGTCTTGCATAAGTGACAGTCCTGTCATTTACTAATATTTCATTGTCCTCAAAGAAAAAGGATTTTCCGGAATATCCCCGCTCGATACTGCCGTCCATATTATCCCAATGATCGAGCATCCGCATCGGCATGACGGGCGCCTTCGTCAGATTCAGTCCCCGCAGACTGTTCTCCGTCTGCATATGACGCAGCAGCGCAAATACCCCATATAATATACCACGGGAATCAGACGCCTCGATGCTGATCTTCCCGCCATCCTCATAAATGTGATAAGCTTCCGCCTGCATTCCTTCCCGCAGCGCAAGGCAAATGCCGTCTCCAACCGGAGCTCCCGTATGTACGGCAAGCTCCCTGCCAAACAGTCCCACGAAAGCCCGCTGCAGTTCCGCCACGCTGTTTTTGATCAAAATATCCTGTCTGTCATCCGCGATCCCGACAAATACCGCTTCGATCCCATCCGTTCCCTCACAGGAACATTTTCGTGAATAATCAAGCCATGCCTGTTCAAATTCCATAAGTCCGATCTCCTTCTCATCCCGTTTCGTTTTAACTGATACTGTGATGATATACCCGCGGAACGGAAATTGCAAACGGATTATGCAAAAAGCGCTCTGCTGCGCCAATCTATGCCCTTGATGACAAAAGACCGACAATTCCTACAATGATCAAAATCGGAAATGCAAGATAAACCAATCCCGATATCAAAAGAATCAGCAAAAACAACGGTGCAAAGACAAAGCAGACTACTATCTTCGTAACGCCCCATGCGGCGCGAAAAGCAAATACCGCCAGTTTGCCAAATACCGCCAACATCAAAATACAGAATAAAAATGTGATCATCCTTTTTCCTCCCTCGAAATGACTTTTACCGTTAGCTATGTTTTTTATTGCTCTCTGTGTTCCCTGTGCCCTGCGCCAACTCCTTACTGCGGAATTTTGATATATCCCGCACGCCCATGGCGGCGCAGTATGCTTCCTGTTCTTCGATTTTTTCCAGAAGGCGGCATAGGGAAATTCTTTCAGCTGTTGTCATGCGCGTTCTCCTTCTGCATTTCCGTTCACACCTGTTATAAGTATATTGTAATAAGTGAACATAATCGTATAAACCCTTATTAACACAGAAAGACAATCTCTATTTCATCCGTTTTTGCGAAATAACTCTTGTTTTCTCCTACTTGTAATTCATCTTGCTTCCTATCATGCCATTCGCTATAATAATCATATACATTTTCGCTTGGAAAGGAACGCACTTCATGGGTAAAAAATCTACAAAAGAGAACAAAAATATATACTTTCAGAGCAGGGAAAACGCCGGGCTGACAAGGGCTCAGGCAAGCGAACTCATCGGCTGCATTTCCGAAAGCAAAATCGAGAAAATAGAGAATGGGATGACCTCCCCACAGCCGGAAGACGTCGTTCTCATGGCAGATGCGTACAAAAATCCCCGCCTCTGCAATTATTACTGCACCCATGAGTGCCGCATCGGGCAGGACTATGTCCCTGAGGTGCAGATCAAAGGGCTCCCCGAAATCACCCTCGGTCTGCTTTCTTCTCTGAATGCACTGGATAAATGTAAAGAGCGGCTGATTGAGATTACGGAGGATGGGAAAATCGCACCGGATGAGACTGCCGATTTTCGGAAAATCCAGGATCAGCTTGAGAAGATTTCTGTTACTGTGGAGTCTTTGAAGATGTGGGTGAGGGATAATGAGGTGGGGGATTAACGACTCATATTGGGGACCACCTTAAATCACCAAAAATTTACACAAAGATTGCTACGATAGGACATAATTTTTACGCGAATTTTCTATGAAACACAAAAAGAGCATCTGGGATTTTATTTCCAAATGCTCTCCACTAAGTGAATGATCCTTATTTTTTCTGGTAATTGTTCCTCTCTCGCTAATTTTTGAATAAAATCAACTCCTTCCTTTACCATATTATATTATCCAGAAAGAATCTCGTCAATACACTGTATTTATATTGCACATGCGCATTTGATTTCCTAGATATTGCATATATTACTTACTTTGCCTTAAATTTACATCATAATTATGCAAAAAAGGAAGCTATTTCATCTGCACTAAAGGTGATAGTTTTTACACGTATTACCTCCATAACGAATTCTCCGTAAATAGCTGCATATACTATTTACAGGGGATCTTCTATGAAATATTTAAGACGCTACACCATAATTGGTATTCTTTTTGTTTTGGTAACAGGAACACTGTCTCACTTCCTGTACGACTGGTCCGGACAAAGCCCTGTCATCGGTCTTTTCACGCCGATCAATGAATCCGTCTGGGAACATATGAAATTACTGTTCTTTCCCATGCTGCTCTATTCTCTCCTGATGAATTTAAAATTCAGGCAGCGATATCCTCATATCGTCGCCGCACTGTTTTTCGGTATCATAATGGGTACAATCCTAATCCCGCTTCTTTACTATGCTTACACTTCTATCCTCGGTATCAATTATCTCATTTTAGATATCGGTGTCTTTATCCTGAGCATTGTCATCAGCTTTTGGCTCTCATATCAGCTTACACTGTCACACAAACTTGAAAACCATACTTTTGTTTTAGGACTCTCGGTATGCGTTCTTTTCCTCTGTTTTCTGCGGTTTACTTATCATGCGCCGAATACGGTCATTTTTCAGGATCCCACAGCAAATTGATTCTAAAAAAACAATATGATTCCCAAGAATAAACCTTGCCAACCGGCTTGTAATATGGTAATATATAGCTTGGTCGCAGGTCGTAAACCTCACCAAGAAAATGAGCTGGTGTGTCGGAATGGCAGACGAGGCAGACTCAAAATCTGTTGTGGGCAACCACGTGTGGGTTCAAGTCCCACCACCAGCAGTCACTAAAATCGCTGAATCTCTGCTAGATTAGGGATTTAGCGATTTTTGATAATTAAGTATTTTGAAAACTTTTTATTTTACTTCTTACGATATAAAAATATATCCTTTGACATTGAAGTCACAAAGTATGACAAAGAAAAGGCGGCTAACCACCACCTTTTCCTTCATTCACCCTAACACGACAAAAGCCAAGAGATTCTATCCCACTAATTCTTCGTCAGCCGGCTCCATTGCCAAATCATGCTGCAATCCCATGCACAAGCCTATATATGTAGCCTCATCAATCTCATCCATTTTCTCAGGTGATAATTTGCCGGCACACCAAACACCTTCTCGCTCAAACAACTTCTTTTCAATAGGATACGGTTGTGAACAGAGCAACCATGATTTCTCTTTTAATTTCGTTGTCCCTACCTCTATCTCAACATCCGTCGCATACTTCTCTCTCGGTTTATATTGTTTGTCAGAAGTAATCAGCATAATCTCAACCGTATTATATTTTGAAAAGTATTCCCCTTCTTGCAAAACTAATACAAATTTAGGTTTCCCATCCGGATACTTTGGGTCCAAAGTATAAGGAAATGTCAAATAATATATTTCTCCTCGCTTCAATTCCATTTTTTATCCTCCGCAATTTGCCTATACATTTCATCTTTCATCTCCTCAAAAAGATCTTCTTCCACTTCAATACTTTTCTCATCTTTTTGAACAGGAAAAGAATCGCGCCTTTGCAATGCGCGTTCTCTTAGTGCGGTTACTTTTTCGTGCATCGCAATCTGCATAACAACCTCACCCTTCTTTTCTTTTGTAACTCTCTCTCCTTTATCCTTTTTCATAGCAAACAACACCCCCTTCGCATTTCCTTGAATATGATATCACGCGAAAGGTACAAAATTTGTTAGCTTCCGTAAATCCATTATATATCCATCCACAGGCAAGTACAAGAATGAATTTGCTTCTTTCTGTACAAAAACCTACACCCCCAACTTCCCATACACCTCAAACCCATCCAGCGTCGCGAAGTAATCCTTCGGCGTCTCCGCCCTTCTGATCAGCTGCACACTGCCGTCTTCTTTCAGCAAAAGTTCCGCCGACTTTAACTTGCCGTTATAGTTATAACCCATGGCGTAGCCGTGCGCGCCCGTATCATGGATTACCAGATAATCTCCCATCTCAATTTCCGGGAGCATTCTGTCAATGGCAAACTTATCATTGTTCTCGCAAAGAGACCCCGTCACATCATACTTATGGTCGCAGGGCGCATTTTCCTTTCCTAGTACCGTAATGTGATGATAAGCACCGTACATGGCGGGACGCATCAAATTCACCGCGCAGGCATCCACTCCGATATATTCCTTATGGGTGTGCTTCTCATGGATCGCCTGTGTCACCAGCGCTCCGTAAGGCCCCGTCATAAAGCGCCCCATCTCTGTATAAATCGCGGTATCTCCCATGCCGGCAGGCACAAGCACTTCGTCAAACACCTTATGCACGCCCTCGCCGATGGCTCTGATATCATTTGCCGTCTGATCCGGTTTATAAGCAATCCCCACACCGCCCGATAAGTTGATAAAGGAAAGCTGCACACCTACCTTCTCCTTGATCTGCACCGCCAGTTCAAAGAGCTGCTTTGCAAGCTGGGGATAGTATTCATTGGTCACGGTATTGCTGGCAAGGAAGGCATGGAGCCCGAAACGCTTCACCCCTTTTTCCTTCAAAATGCGATAGCCTTCAAAAAGCTGCTCGGGCGTAAAACCGTACTTGGAATCGCCCGGATTATCCATAATGCCGTTGCTCAGCTGGAACACACCGCCGGGATTGTAACGGCAGCTCATGGTTTCCGGCAATTTTCCTAAAATATTTTCCACAAATTCAATATGGGTAATGTCATCCAGATTGATGATGCCGCCCACCTTCGCACAGTATTCATACTCCTGTGCCGGCGTGTCGTTGGATGAAAACATAATATCGTCTCCATTGATCCCCAAAGCATTACTAAGCATCAGCTCCGTTATGGAGGAACAGTCGCAGCCAGCGCCGTACTCATGCAATATCTGGATCAGGAACGGATTCGGGCAAGCCTTTACCGCAAAATATTCCTTAAAGCCCTTATTCCAGGAAAATGCTTCCTGTACCGCTTTTGCGTTCTCCCGAATGCCCTTCTCGTCATAAATATGAAAGGGCGTCGGATACGTCTTTACGATTTCCTCTATCTGTTCTTTCGTCACAAATGTTGTCTTTTCCATCGGATAACCATACTCCTCTCTCGTATATCATTCTCTCTTTTGCACTCTTTTATTTGCGGAAAACCTCAACTTAAATTCTCGATCTGCCAATCGATCGGTTCTACCCCATTCTTTTCTAAAAAGGCGTTGCACTGGCTAAAGTGTCTGCAGCCGAAAAATCCCCGATACGCCGATAAGGGACTTGGATGCGGCGCCTTTAAGATCAGGTGCCTGGGATTCGTCAGCATCGGGATTTTGCTCTGTGCAGGTTTTCCCCACAAAAGATACACGATCGGCCGATCCTGCTCATTCACCGCCCGGATCACCGCGTCCGTG
This sequence comes from uncultured Lachnospiraceae bacterium, assembly GCA_910576815.1. Lineage (GTDB taxonomy): Bacteria > Bacillota > Clostridia > Lachnospirales > Lachnospiraceae > UBA3282. The sequence goes on along the minus strand of CAJTKA010000049.1, from coordinate 6,619 downwards.
AACTCCTCCCAGCCTTTTCCCTGATGGGAATTTGCCTGATGCGCCCGCACAGTCAACACGGTGTTCAGCAAAAGCACACCCTGATCCGCCCACTTCTGCAAATACCCGTTATCGGGTATATAACATCCCAGATCATCCTGCAGCTCCTTATAGATATTTTGCAGAGACGGTGGAATCTCCTTCTGGTCGGGCAGCACGGAAAAGCTCATGCCATGCGCCTGATGCTCATTATGATAGGGATCCTGCCCCAGAAGCAATACCTTTACCTGACTCAAAGGCGTAAAATGAAAGGCATTGAAAATATCCTCTGAGGGCGGATATACCACCCGTTTACTGTACTCCTCTTTTACGAACATGTAAAGGTTTTTATAATAAGGCTTATGAAATTCGCTGTCCAGTGCCTGCGCCCAGTCGTTTGCCAGCATCGCCATGGTATGTTCTTCCTTTCTCTTTCATTGCAGCTCCCATATACGAATCTGCGCATAAAAAGGCATAGAACCACTCCTGTCCTGTTCCTATGCCCCTTTGCATACCCGCATCCTCAAATAGTAAATGCCGTTGGCATTAACTATGCGAGGATCTTCGATCCTCGGAATATGTCTATATCCTTCTGCTCAATGCAAAAATACTGCTTTTACCGGCTATAATCGTACCGAGATACCTTTCTGCCTCAAATATTTCTTCAAGTCCCTTATTTCCATCTCCTTAAAGTGAAAGAGGGATGCCGCCAGCGCCGCCTCCGCCTTTCCTTCCGTAAAGGCCTCGTAAAAATGTTCCATGGTTCCTGCGCCGCCGGATGCGATCACCGGAATCGACACATTCTCCGCAATGGCTCTTGTCAGCTCCAGATCATATCCCGCCTTGGTGCCGTCGCCGTCCATACTCGTCAAAAGAATTTCTCCCGCGCCCAGCTTTTCCGCTTTCATGGCCCATTCCACGGCGTCCATTTCCATATCCACGCGACCGCCGTTTTTGTAGATGGTAAAGCCTGTCCCGTCGGCACGCCTTTTAGCGTCGATCGCTACGACTACGCACTGACTGCCGAATTTATCCGCCGCTTCGCTGATCAGATTAGGATTCATGATCGCCGCCGAATTGACGGAAACCTTATCCGCACCCTCCCGCAGGATCGCCTTAAAATCATCTACCGTGCGGATGCCGCCACCCACGGTAAAGGGGATAAATACCTTCTCGGCGACCTTTCTCACCATTTCCACAGCCGTCTCCCTCGCATCAGAGGAAGCCGTGATATCCAGAAAAACAAGCTCGTCCGCTCCCGACTTGTCATATGCCGCGCCGACCTCCGCCGGGTCACCCGCATCCTTAAAGTTGATGAAATTAACGCCCTTGACAACCCTGCCGTTTTTTACGTCCAGACAGGGAATGATCCGTTTTGTGTGCATTGCCGCTCCTTTCTATAAAGAATCAAAGAATCTCCGGAACTCATTTTCGAAAAAATTTACTCTTATATTCTCAAAAAGTTCTGCAATATCTTAAGTCCTGTCTCCGAGCTTTTCTCCGGGTGAAACTGACAAGCAAACACGTTGTCCAGCTCCACCGAGGCGTGAATGGTCGTTCCGTACTCCGTAGCCGCCTTTACGATCTGCGGATCGTCCGCTTTCAGATAAAAGGAATGCACAAAATACACATAGGCGCCTTCCTCAATCCCCTGAAACAGCCTTCCCTGATTCGGAAAAGACAGAGAATTCCAGCCGATATGAGGTATTTTCAGCCCCTCACCCTCGGGAATCCGTATGATTCTTCCCGGTAAAAGTCCAAGTCCTTCCACCCCGGGCGCTTCCTCGCTGCTGTCAAACATCAACTGCAGCCCAAGGCATATCCCCAGAAACGGAATCTTTTTGTCCACCGCTTCCCGAATCACGGAAACCAAACCATAGCTGTGCAGTTTTTCCATGGCGTCGCCAAACGCGCCCACACCGGGCAGGATCACATGGTCCGCAGCGAAAATTTCTTCCCTGTCTCTTGTCAGCATGGCTTCATGTCCAAGCAGCGCCACTGCTTTTTCCACACTTTTTATATTGCCGGCATCATAATCGATGATCGCTACCATCATTTCCTCCCTGTCAGAGCAGTTTACTGCGAGGATAAGGTCATCAGACTTATTTTTTCAATCATCCAGCCCTTCAATTCTCTCGATGATTTCTTCTTCCTCCGGCAGCACATCCTGCCTGCCCGCGGGAATATCCTCCCCGTATAACGCGCCGTTTATGATTGCTTCCAATTTCTGTGAGTATGTCACATCATCTTCCGATGCGATAATCTCATAAGCCTGTTCTTCCGAAACGCCAAAGTCCGCCGACAGTCTCTCCAAAATTTGCGCATAACTGTCGCTGACCTCTCCCACTACATTATATTTCTCCGCCTCGGGCAAGATGGCCTGGTATCGCGAAACACCGCTGATCAGCGCATTTAAAGCCTCCAATCTCATGTTTAGCTTACTATAATTATCATACGAATCCAGCTTGCGCTCCATCTGCAAAACAAGGTTGCTGCGCTGGAACAGTATTTCATCCTCCTCGCTGCGCTTCTGATCATATAACAGCGTAAAGACCTCTCCATAGTCCTTTTGGTCGTATGCCATATGTGCCTCACGCTTCTGCATATAATTCGGCAAAACGGTAGTAACCATGATGATACAAGCTGCCAGCGTTGCACAGAACAGGAATACCGTCATAACCTTCTTTTTGGAGAGTTTTTTCTCGGGCGGTGCAAGAAGATCGACGTCCTCTTGCTTTTTCTTTTCTTTCTTCTTTTTCTTTTTGGCTTTCTTATCTTCCGCGCCTTCTTCGCCCTCAGCGCCTTCTCCGTCTTTTCCTTTTTTACCCTTCTTATCTTTCTTTTTCTTCTTTTTCCCTTTCTTATCTTCCTCGCTCAGTTCTGCAAGAAGTTCCTTATTCTCGTCCGTAATGGTTCCCGTCTCGCCTTCGTTATCTGCAAGGATCTCAGCAGCCAGAGGATCTTCCTCCTCGTCGCTCTCCAGAAGGAAATTCATGATCCTTGTAAACACACCGGGCTTTTTGTCCTCTGCGGGTGCCTCCGTCTCCTCGTCTTCCGTCCCGAGAAGGTCTTCCAGCTCTGTCCTTTCACTTTCCGTTTCCGCAGACTCTCCTTCTTCAGCTTCCTTTTTCTTTTTTCCAAACAGCTTCTTGCGCTTCTTTTTCTCCTTCTTCGGCTTTTTCCCATCGCCTTCTCTCGCCGCTGCCTCCTCCGGCGAAAGCTCTCTAATGCTCCCCGCTTCTCTGGCTGCATCATCATTCTCAAAAAAGTCAAAGGAATCGCTATTATCTTCCGTTCCCTCCAACATTGCCAGAATATCATCATCTGCGGAAACACCCTGATCCGAAGCCTCCAAAAGATCATTGATTTCCGACAGTTCCTCGTCGTGATCCATCCCGGCAAGCAGATCCGAAAGATCATCAGCGCCTTCTTCTGACTCCTCCAGTGCAAAATCTCCCACTGAATCCAAGCTATCCTCGCCGCTCAAAAGACGGTCGATATCCTCCTCCGACATCAGTCCATCCGTATCATCAGATACCTCCATCTCATCCAGCATATGTTCTTCCAGTGCGAGACCTTCCATGCCATCATCTGTGTCCAGATCCAGTTCCTCTATCTCCATGGCGCTCTCCGGCTCATCTTCTCCGACGCCTTCTTCCCCGCTCTCCTCCAACGCCAAATCGTCAAGATTCAAATCATCCAAAACCAAATCATCCAGTGCCATCTCGTCCTGAGAAAGTTCTCCCTCTCCCAAGTCAGCAGCATCCTCCGTTGCCGCACTCTCCTCCAGGGAAAGATTATCTAAAGAAAGATCATCGAAAGAGAGGTCATCCAGTGACAGATCATCCATCGCCATCTCATCCTGTGAGAGTTCTCCCTCTCCCAAGTCAACAGTCTCCTCCACTGCATTCTCCTCCAGGGAAAGATTATCTAAAGAAAGATCATCTAAGGAGAGGTCATCCAGTGACAGATCATCCATCGCCATCTCATCCTGTGAGAGTTCTC
>CAJTKA010000049.1:0-2496 GCA_910576815.1 uncultured Lachnospiraceae bacterium | reverse complement strand
CCTCTCCCAAATCAACAGCATCCTCCGCCGCACTCTCCTCCAGAGAAATATCATCCAATGACAGCTCGTCTAGTGACATATCTGACAAGTCTGTCATTTCATCGACTGCCACTTCGTCCTCATTCCCAAGCGACCCCATAGAGACAAGCATCTCCTCGATTTCAGCCGTTGACATTGCCTTCCCGGCATCTGCATTGGTTCGGGTCTCGCCAGCCGATCCCTGCGCGTCTTTGTCATCCGGTCCATCGCCCGCCTGATCGCCACTTAAAATGGAATCCAATAAACTATCTAAGTATTCTTCACTTGAGCTCATAGTCTCTCCATTTCTGCGCATAAACGAGTTTGTGTCAAGCAATGCGCAGACACAAATCTCGCGATTGAAAATTTTTAATTTTCAATCTAGCTCTTCAATTTAATTTGCTTTTTATGTCACACTACCTCACATTTTATCACATATTCCTCTAATTAACAAATCCTTTTCCAGAAAATCCACAGGGGCTTCTGCGATTCCCTGCCCTCTGTCACCAATTTCCTCCCCCAACTGATAAAGCTGCGGATGAACACGGCACAAGAAAGCCTTGCGATTATAATAAACCATCTTTTCAAAAGGGAAGCGGATGATACCGGGGTAGCTCATACCCGCCCCCAGTTCAAGGATAAAAAGTTTTTTATTTACAGTACCCTGCAGCCACTTTGTATAGACATTCCACTGTTCCAGATAACCTTCCTCAGCATAACGCTGCACTCCCAATTGATTAAACCGAAGTTTCCCGCCACAATTTTCACAGCGCGGTTCTTCTAACTCAGAAAGTGGCCGTTCTCCTCTATAATATTGTAGGACTGCCTCGTAACTTTCCTCCGGCATATCATAGAGTTTCCCTGCACAGTTTTGATCGCACTGCATTTTCCGAAATCCCCCGCAAGGCGTCACCAGCCTCTTTTCATCAAGTCCTGCACCATAGAGATAATCGTCCATACTGACTGAAACCACAAAATAATTTTTGTTTTTCAACAGCATCCCCAGCGTCTGATAAGCATTGTTCCATCGCTCCTCATATCCTCTGCGCAGAATCATCTTCTGCAAAAAAGGAACGATCCATATATATCTCTCGTCTTCCCCGATCTCCTGTGCAATTTCATGATACCTGCCGTCCTCCAAAAGAGCGCCCCAATCGTATTGAAACTCCTCTCCCAATCCCACAAGGACCAGTTCCGCGTCCTCCCATCTCTCTCTAATCGTCTGCAATACAGCCTCCTTATTCCCATCTCGCTAAAACGCTTTTCCTTTACGCATAAATAGGACCGGGAAAAACCCGGCCCCACCTATTTCATCCTTGAATCCTATTTATTATCCAGAACCAGTTCATCAACCACGCGCACCAAATTACCGATTTCCGGTTTGGAAAGCTGCGCATTCGCTCCCAGCGCTTCGCCCTTTCGTTTCATATCTTCATTGACCAAAGAGGAGAAGATAACTACCGGAATATCCTTCGTCTCATCATTTGACTTGACCAGCTTAGTCAGTCTATGTCCATCCATGATCGGCATCTCAATATCTGTAATGATACACTGCACATGCTCTTTCAGCGTGCCTTCTTTTCTGCACTCCTGAATCACATCATAGGCCTGCTGGCCGTTCTCTGTGTGAATCAGGTTTACGTAGCCCGCTTTATGTAAAGAGTCTACGATCAATTTATTCAAGAGCGGTGAATCCTCGGCAATCAAAATCGGCACATCAATTCTATGTCTCTCACCCAGTTCTTCAATATCTGCAAGCTTAAGTCCCGTCTCAGGATTGATATCCGTGACAATCTTTTCAAAATCAAGAATAATAATCAGGCGGTCTTCAAACTTAATGATACCTGTAGAAACGCCATCCTCTGAAGTTGATACCGTGGAGCCCGGCTTAATGATTTCTCTCCAGGATACACGATGGATACCGACTACAGAATCTACATGGAACGCAATATCCAGTTTGTTAAAGTTCGTCACAATGAACAGACCACCCGGCTCAGACACACCTCTCTGTAAGCAGTTTTTCAAGTCAATCGCCGTGATCATCGCATCACGCGGCATAAATATGCCTTCAATACTCGGATGGGCATTCGGCACCGGCGTTACTTCCATATAATTGATGATCTCCTTGATCTTCGCCACATTGATGCCATACGCATTCCCGTCCAGCTTAAACTCCAGCACTTCTAACTCATTTGTTCCATTTTCCAGCAGAATCTTTGTATCCATGCAATCCACCTCACGTTATATATTTAGAAAATGCCTTCTCTTAGATTGCCCATACATTTCACAAATTGCAGTTAAATCCTGACGCAATCTCAGATCTATCTTATTATATCACAAACAAATAAAAAAAAAAACACTAAATACAATTTTTTGTAAATAGGGTCATTTTTATTCCTCTTCCGAGGATCGAAGATCCCCGCGAAGTTAATCCGTCAGGATCAACTTTTTACATACCCTCAAAACCGAATACCGAAT
>CAJTKA010000048.1 GCA_910576815.1 uncultured Lachnospiraceae bacterium | reverse complement strand
AATGTTCATTACCAACTGTGCTGGATATAATCACTCAGGATTCCGAGAGATTATAAAATTATACTGAACCGCAGAAGGATTTACAAGCTCTTTTTGCCGCTCCCATACCCGCTTGAGACGATTCCGCAAAATTTTTGTTGTCAATCTCTCCCTGTTAGTTTAGTATGGTAGTAACTACTATGTTAAAGGAAGGAATGCCATGAAACCAATCAAAGAAGGAAAAGTACGCGAAATTTATGACAACGGCGACAGCCTGATCATGGTCGCGACCGACCGCATCAGCTGCTTTGACGTGATCTTAAAGAATCAGGTGACAAAGAAGGGAACAGTTCTGACACAGATGTCAAAATTCTGGTTCGATATGACAAGCGATATCCTGCCCAACCACATGATTTCCGTGGATGTAAAGGATATGCCCGAATTTTTCAGACAGGAACAGTTTACCGGCAACAGTATGCTCTGTAAGAAACTGGACATGCTTCCCATCGAGTGCATCGTCCGCGGTTACATCACCGGCAGCGGCTGGGCAAGCTATCAGAAGGACGGCACGGTCTGCGGCATCACGCTGCCCGAAGGCCTGAAAGAATCGGACAAGCTGCCTGAGGCCATCTACACCCCCTCCACCAAGGCGGAGATCGGCGACCACGACGAGAACATCTCCTTTGAACAGAGCGTCGATTATCTGGAAAAGCATTACCCTGGAAAGGGCGCCGAATACGCGGAAAAGCTCAGAGACTACACCATTGCTCTTTATCAAAAATGTGCAGAATACGCGCTGACCCGCGGCATCATCATCGCAGACACGAAATTTGAGTTCGGTCTCGACGAAGATGGCAATATTGTAGTCGGCGATGAAATGCTCACCCCCGACAGTTCCAGGTTCTGGCCTGCGGAAGGGTATGAACCCGGCCACAGCCAGCCCTCCTTTGACAAGCAGTTCGCCAGAGACTGGCTGAAAGCCAACGAAGGGCACGACTGGAAGCTGCCCGACGACATTGTCCAAAAGACCATTGACAAATATCTGCAGGGCTACGAACTGCTTACCGGACACAGTCTATAAATACCGCGCCATCGTACCAAAGAGTTTATCCAGCTCCAGCGGCTTGGCCACATGATCGTTCATGCCGGCCACCCTGGCATTCTGGATATCCTCCGCGAAAGCGTTTGCCGTCATTGCCACAATGGGGATGCTCTCAGCATCCTCTCTGGGCAGGGCGCGGATCTCCCCGGCTGCCTCGTAGCCGTTTAACTCCGGCATCTGGATATCCATAAAGATCATCTCAAATTCACCGGGCGCAGAAGCCTTGAATTTCTCCACGGCCTCCCTGCCATTCTCCGCCATCTCTACCACAAGGCCCGCCATCGCGAATATCTCTCCCGCGATCTCACGATTCAGTTCGTTGTCCTCCGCCACCAGGATCCTGTGTCCCGCGAAGCGTTCGCCCTGCATTGCTTCCTCAGCGCTGATCCCCTGCTCGCCCGCTTCTTCGCCCGCCTGTGTCTCAACGAACGGCAGATAGACTGTGACCGTAAATTTCGTGCCTTTGCCTGCCTCACTCTCCACTTGGATATCGCCGTCCATCAGTTTCACGATATTCAGCGTGATCGACATTCCAAGGCCCGTGCCCTGTTCTTTATTGACACGCACGTCCTCCTCCCGCTCAAACGGCTCGAACAGCTTTTCCTGAAAGGCCTCCGACATTCCCCTGCCGTTATCCTCAAAAACAAATTCATAACACCCGATATTTTCACGCTCCGAAGGCTTCTCGGAAACCGCAAAGCGAAGCTTTCCACCGGGCGGCGTATACTTGACGGCATTGCTCATCATATTCATGAAGATTTGTTGTAGTCTAACACTGTCGCAGCTCACGTTCTCATGTGCCACTTCGCCGATCTCCACCGTCAGCTCATGCTTCTTCTCCCGCACGGAAGGCCCTATCATCTCCAGAAGACTGTCCACCAACCGCAAAAGATTCACATTTTCCAGCGTCAACGTAAATTTCCCTGCTTCGATCTTACTCATATCCAGCACCTCGTTGATCAAGCCCAGCAGATAATGGCTGGACATACTGATCTTAGAAAGGCAGCCGGAGAGCTTTTCCTTGTCCTCCAGGTTATTTTTGGCAATGGTTGTCATGCCGATGATGGCATTCATGGGCGTGCGGATGTCGTGGCTCATGCGGGAAAGGAAATCCGTCTTGGCCATATTCGCGCTGGTAGCGGCCGCATACGCTTCCTGCAGAGCCTCGTTTGCCTCCAGAAGCTTGGCCGTGTACTCATCGTCCTTCAACTTCGCCACCTGCTTTTGCAGCTCGGTGATCGCCGAAGCCAGCACATCCATCTCCTCGATGCCGGAGGAGGAAAACTGCACCATTCCCTGCCCGCTCTCCTCCAATTCCTTCACAATGCGCTGCACAGGCCGATTGATGCTCTGACTGGCCACCATTGCAAAGACAATGCACAGGCACAGCGTCACCGCCACGGACAAAAGCATGGTCTGCATCAACACATTATAAAGGCTCAGGCTCTGTTCCCTGTCCACCACCGAGATCAGCACCCAGCGGTGATTCCGATACGGTGAACCGGAACGGTACAGATTTATTTTTTGGATGCTTCCCAAACAGGAAGTTGCTCCTTTGACCGAAAAATCATAAAGATTATGCTCCACAGGGGCCGCCTCACTGAAAACAGTGTCTTCTGTGACGAGTCTCCCATACGCCGATCCCGTATACAGCATGGGCACATAGCGCCCGCTGCCGTCCTTGTCTGCAGACAGAATGTAGCTCGCGCTTCCGGCAGAAAAATCGTTGGCGGGAATATTCTGCGCGATGGTCTTTGACAGCAGGCCGATTCCCAGCACGCCATAAACCTCTCCCGTCTCCGTCACCAGCGGCAGGCTGTACTTCACGCTCCCCTCTCTGTTATCCGAAATATTGGAAAGGACGCTCCAAAATCCCAGATTATAGAGCGGCGAATCGGCGTAAGTCTGATAAGTTTCCATGGGTCGGAAGACAAAATCCGCCCGTTCTTTATCCGTCACATCCACATGCAGCGTCCAGCCGGAATCCAGCGTAAGGCCATGCGCTTTCGCCACCGCCGAACTCCCCACTTCCATAAAGATATCCTTATTGTCCGATATGCTGTTTTCCATCACATCCGTATCCCGCAGACAAATTCCGGGGAAAAGGTGCTCCTCCCCGTCATCAAAAAGCGTGCCGGAATCCAGGATCAGAAACACATCGTTCACCATATCGCGCCGAAGCAGAGAAATCAGTTCGTCAGAGCACCGGCTCAACAAACGCTTGCTAAACTCCTTATCCGTCTTTAGCTCCGAGGCCTTTCTGTCCTCCTCCGCCAGCATCTTCTCAAAGAGCGCATTGATCTCACCCGCCGTCTCATACACGAGGTCGGTTTTTTGATTCATCATCGACTCAACGTATCCCTTGCGGTTTTCTGTCTTTTCAAAAATGATATTATAGGAATAATTTTTGATGCGGGAAAACCCGCCCGTCAACGCCAGCACCACCAGAAAGATCACAATTTGAAGCAGTGTCAGCACGAGCATTGGCCACAATATCTTAGTAAGCATCGGTACGCTTTTGATTCCCACATTCCGCTTTGTTCCGCCTCTTCGCCGCATAGACGTCACTCTCCTATCGTCTCATAAAAACCTTTCTCAAACGCCGCATACCAACTCTCAAAGGCAGTCTCGTCCGTATACTCCTGCAGCAGAGCCTCTCTGTCCTCACCCGCTGCGATCCGCTCCTTCACCGCTGCCTGCGCTTCCTTTGCCGTATTCTCAAAGGCCGCGCCCAGATAAGTCCTCACCTGTGCGGAAGCGTCGTAGGGCGGGCTGGTATAGAGCGTGTAGGAATTGACCTCGTCGATGGCAGTCTTCAAGGTATTCAACATCGTATCATTGATCTGCGCCGTACCGCCGCTTTCCACAAGCGCACTGTAATCGTTGGCAGCTTTCTTCACGGGCAAATAACCGGAGCGGACTGAAAAGCTGATATTGCGCTCCGCTTCCGTAAACCATTTCAAAAACAGGGTACAGGCATATTCCTTTTTCTCGTCGGAAGCGATCACCGACATCCCCGCCCCCTGCTGCACCAGATAAGGATCGCAGCCCTCAAAATTGGGGACAGGCAGTACCACATTCTCGATCGGATAGGTATACTCATCATCGATCGTGACTTCCGCCGGATAGTAAGCTGCACCTGTCGTGGAGCCGACCAGCGCAATGATGGCTCCAACCTTGGCATCGTCGCTGCGGAACCGATTCTCAGAGGTAAAATACCCTTTCACATAAGGCACATAAAACTGTTCCCACAGTCGGCGCACCGTATCTTTGTCAAGGGAGGCTTTATACGTACCGTCTGAAGCCTCCTCCGCAAAAGGCTTTCCCAGCTGCTTTGCGCCCACCGTCAGATAATTCGCCACGGAATCCCTGCCGAAAAAGGCCTTACCGTCCCCCGGTACATCGGGCGTCAAATCGTCGGTGTACTGATAATACTGCTGTGCTACAGCGTTCAGCCCTTCCCACGTTTTCAGCTCATCGAGAGAGACCCCTGCCGCATCCGCAAACTTCTGCCAGTCCGTCAGGTTCACCATCATCACTTCCGTGCTCTTTGCCGTGGGAAAGATTTTCAGACTCTCCTCCCCTCCAAAGGAGCCTTCCAGCAGATATTCCTCGACGTACTCCGCCTTTTCCTCCTGCGTCACATACTTGCTCAAATCGGCCAGCTTCCCCATCTTGTCGATCTGATAGGCGGTTTCCGCATAAGTGCCGAAAATATCCGGCGCATCCTCAGCTCCCGGCTCCCCATTCAGGGAAGCAAGCACACTCTCCGCCAGCTCGTCTACGGAATTTTTCGAGTAGGATTCCACGTAAATACCCTTCTCGTTTCCCACCGAATTGTTAAATGCCTCCACCATCTCGTCAAACTGCGTCTGCTGAACCCCGTTATAGTAGTGCCAGATGGTGATGGAGACCGGCGCCTTCCTGTTCAAAAGCTTATCATAGTCCTTGGTTCCGCACCCTGAAAGAAGAACTGCCGTAAGAAGCCCCACCGCGAGTGCCGCTGTCTTTTTTTGTCTTTTCATTTTTATACTCCCTTACCCCTTATATCTCAAAACTCGGATTCGCAGTGCAAGCTCGAAAAACCTACGGTTTTCCTCGCTCGCGGGCTATCTCCGCTGTGCACTGCTCATTGCCTTCCCGTACATTATATCATAAATCTCCGTCCGTTTCTCATTTCGATTCTAAAATTTTAATTGACATTTTGATATCAATTTGATATCATGAATGTATCAGAAATAAACACAACTGCCTGTCCGGCCGTTTTTACAGGCAAATCAGGCGAAGGTAGCACAAAAGACGCCTGCGCGGTCATGCGCAAGAAAGGAAAGGCTTATGAAAGAACAAATCGTAGAAGAAAAAGTATTGAGCGCAAACAAGAACGGAATGGGGATGCTCCTTTTGGTGCTCCTGCTCTATCTGGTGGCGATCGCCGCCATGATCTACGGCGGTATCACGGGCCTGAATGAAACCGGCCCGCACAGTCCGCTGGGAATCGCCCTCTTTGTGATCGGTCTGATCTATGTTTTCACCGGCTGGATCCTGTTATGCGGGCTCAAGGTCTTACAGCCCCAGGAAGCCCTGGTTTTGACACTGTTTGGTAACTATATCGGCACCTTGAAGGAGGAAGGCTTCTATTGGGTCAATCCCTTCTGCAGCGCCATAAACCCTGCGGCAAATACGAAACTTAAGCAGAGCGGTGATGTGGGCGGTGCGTCCGCAGGCAGCATTTTCCAGCTGACCACAGATGGCCAGTCAGCCAGCGCACAGGTGAACGCAGGGGGCAGTAAAAAAATCTCCTTAAAGATCATGACCCTAAACAACAGCCGTCAGAAAATCAACGACTGCCTAGGCAATCCCATCGAGATCGGCATCGCCGTGATGTGGCGGGTAACGAACACCGCCAAAGCCGTGTTCAACGTAGACAATTATAAGGAATATCTCTCCCTCCAATGCGACAGCGCACTCCGTAACATCGTACGCATCTACCCCTACGACGTGGCGGAAAACGTGGACACCACCGGCGACGGCCGGGCAGACGAGGGTAGCCTTCGGGGGTCCAGTGAGGTCGTGGCTGAGCGGATTCGCGAGGAGATTCAGAACAAGGTAGAAAAGGCAGGCCTCGAGGTCATTGAAGCAAGAATCACTTATCTGGCTTACGCGCCTGAGATCGCCGCCGTCATGCTCCAGAGACAGCAGGCATCAGCCATTATCGACGCCCGCAAGATGATCGTGGACGGCGCGGTCGGCATGGTGGAAATGGCGCTTGATCGCCTTTCCGAAAAACAGGTCGTCACGCTGGATGAAGAACGGAAAGCAGCCATGGTATCCAATCTGCTGGTGGTACTGTGCGGTAATCGGGACGCCCAGCCCATTGTCAACTCCGGCAGCATCTACTAAATGGCGGACAACAGCAAGAAACAGGTGCCGCTGCGCCTGTCAGCAAAGCTCTACGACGCCATCGCTGCCTGGGCGGAAGATGATTTTCGATCTGTGAATGGCCAGATAGAGTATCTGCTGACAGAATGCGTGCGCCAGCGCAAAAAGAACGGGGCGCCGGTTCCCCATGAACTGGATGTCCCGCCGGAATTAGATATCTGAGTGACTGTAAAAGCCGGACAACTTCCATCATCGGAATTTGTCCGGCTTGTTTTTCTTTGGCGGCTATTCTATTCTACTGCACCACGCCGTCGCCGCCTCTGGTCCAAATAATGTTCTGGCTGATCATCTGGTCGATGTCCATGCCGATGATCTCCGAGGCGCGCGCCTTGGCGGCTCCCGCATTCGCGGTGCCAAGGTTCTTATAGATATTGTAGGCAGGCTTATGGCTGCCGTCCAAATTCGTGATCCCCAGGTTCAGCTTGCTCTCCATCTCGTGCGCGTCATCCTTAAAACGGAAAAGCATGAACGCGTCCACATCGGGAAGGCTCGCCGCTTTCAGATACCCGTAGGCCACCGACGCCTCCTGATTCTCCGTCCCAAAATAGGAAGTGTAGCCGATCTCCGCCAGCGAGATACTGCGCACCTGTCCCGCAGGATTCAAGAACTGCGGCTGGTGCATATAATTGATGAGAATATCAATGTTCTGCATGGTAATGTAAGGGGTAGAGAGCCCCTGTTTCACCCAGACCGCCGGTCCGTTCCAAGCATAGGGGTCATAAAGGGGCGAATTATAGGGATGATAGGAAAGGCTCCAGTCAACATTCCCCTCACGGTTCATATAGTAATTAAACTGATCCAGATAATCTTTTGCCAGAAAGCTTCCCGGATTCGACTTTCTCCCCCATTCCTGATCGATGGAGTTATAAACCCAGATGTTGGCATTCATGGCCTTTAACTCATTATAAAAGATGCGGAACGCCTTAACATAAGCGCTCACGTTCACATCCAGATTGGCGGAATCCATGTACCACCAGGATGTTCTGGCATTGACCTCATTGCCGAGGATCCAGTTGTCGATCTGCCCATTTCCTGTCTTTCCCGAATAACGCTGCCCCAAAAAGGCGCATACCGCTTTCAGGTGATTCACACCGCCCGCTTCCGCGACATTCAGTGCATAGCTGGGGCACTGGGCTCCTCTGGCATTGGGATGGATCAGATCCTGCGATCCTGCGCTCGCCTCTCCGTTTAAAAGAACCATCGTCACCTGCATTCCCTGTGCGTTAAAGCCCTTGACCATCTGATCGTAATGCGTGATACGGCCGTTGCTGAAATAATAAGTTTGACCATTATAGTCAAAAGGAAGTGTTCCTTCTTCACCGGGTGCTGCACAGATCTCATTTAAGTACATGTTGTAGACCACCTGCTGGATCCCAAGGTCCTTCAGTTCCCCGCTGTTGATCGCGGAAACCTCGGGCAGGATGCCCTTGATGCCGCGGGTCATGCGCCCTGTCGTGTAGGGGGCATTCGCCTCGGGATTGGTGATATAGCGCTCGTCGCTGACCTGGATCATCTGGCCGCCCCGCTTCACCGCCGCAATGAACTTACAGCTTAAGTTTGACTCCGCCGTATTGTAATTCAAAGGAAATACCGCCGTCACGGAAGAACCCGCATCAACGCTGGCCACGATTCGGCCCGTCGGCCCGTCCTGAAATACTTCATCCGCAAAAATATAATATTTCCCGTCGTCACTCGAAGGGACACTGCCTGCCGTCAGCGTGCAGTTCACGTTTCCGCCTGCGATCTGACAGTGGATCGCTACCGGCCTGCCCGCTGCCTGCGCCTTACTGCCGCAGACAATGACCATAACAGTCAATAAAAGAAGGGCCGCTGCTGCCCTGGCCCCGTTTCTGAATTTTCTTTCGTACTTACTTTTCTTCATATGATTCTCCCTGTCTTCCCTGCAGTATCGTTTCTGCCTCTCCCGCAGGATCTCATCAAAAACCTTCCATTTACCTTCGCGTCTATCTTACCATCATTTTTCCCGTTAGGCAAATCCTTTTCCAAAAACAGTCTTTGGAACGTCATTGGCCCAAATGCTTTGGCACCGCCATCCCGTCCCAAGCCGCAAGTGTCTCCCGAATATCATCTACCACAAACGCCAT
Organism: uncultured Lachnospiraceae bacterium; assembly: GCA_910576815.1. Lineage (GTDB taxonomy): Bacteria > Bacillota > Clostridia > Lachnospirales > Lachnospiraceae > UBA3282. The sequence goes on along the minus strand of CAJTKA010000048.1, from coordinate 14,935 downwards.
AAAATCCTCGATCCTCTCCTCTGTGAAAAAACGGTTTAAAGTTATGTTAACCGCATCCGTGTCATACTGTTCCTCAAGAAGATGCTTTCGCATCCGCTCCAGTTCCTCCCTGTCTGTCAGCCCTTCAAAGACAAAGGCCTCTGCTGCTGCAAGCAGTTCCCGGATCGCCGCCGTATGTTCGCTGTTCTGATACAACCACCGGTCGATGCTTCGGTACTCCCGATAAAAAGCATCCTTAAAGTCCTCTAACGGCATCGACGGCAGGTACACGCTCTGCGCCTTTCGCCAGATCTTGAGATCGTTCCCGTGATCCGTCAGACAGTGCACGCAGATACCGAGCGCAAACTCCCTACGCGCAGACTCTGCCACTTTCGCCACAGATTCTTCATAAAAAGCGGCAATGTTGCGCCGCCACTGTCCGTAATCCTGCGTGTCGCCCCATGGCCCGCAGCCCTCGAACAGGTGGGACTTTACCTTTCTGCCCACCTCATAATGCAAGGCCATGTGCACCGCATCCGGCGCCACGGAACCCAGAATAAATTCCGCAGGGTGTTTCACCTGCGGAAGATATGGTAATAGTCTGTATGCAATTTCCATATGGATCATCTGAAAGGACATATCTTATTTCAATCGGAAATTGTTGGTCTGTGTTTTCATCTGGTTCACCTGCTCAAACAGCTCTGCGCTGACTGCCGCAGATTCTTCGCTGTTGGCGCTGTTCGTCTGTACCACACTGGCAATCTGGCCGATTCCTTCTGCCACCTGTGATACCGCTTCTGCCTCCTCCTGCACCGCGTCCGTGATCTCGTCGATCGCACTGTTGGATGCCGTAACCAGGCTGAGCGTCTTATGCAGCGTTTCGGAGACTTCCTGCACAATTGCGCTGCCCTTCGCCGTCGCCTGCACAGAATTTTCGATCAGCTCCTTCGTCGCTTTGGCTGCCTGATCGGATTTTGCCGCCAATGTGCGCACTTCGTTGGCAACCACGGCAAAGCCTTTTCCTGCTTCTCCTGCCCGGCTTGCCTCCACGGAAGCGTTCAGTGCCAGGATATTGGTCTGGAAAGCAATGTTTTCAATCGTAGAAATAATGTTCTCGATCTGCTCGGACGTCCTGCTGATATCCGCCATGGCATTGACCAAAAGCTCCATCTGCCCGCTGCTCAAATTCACCTGATCTCCGGTCTGATGTGCATTTTCCCGTACCTCAGAAGATTTCTGGATATTGATCTTTGCACTCTTGGCAAGCTCATCAAGCGTGGTGGAAAGCTCCTCCACAGCTGCTGCCTGTTCCGTCGTGCCCTGCGCAAGAGACTGAGAACCGTTAGAGAGCGTCCTTGCGTGCTCATACACCGAATTTTCTACCTGATGGATATTCCTCATCACCGCCGAAAGGGAATCCGTAAAGCTGTTGATCGAATCGGAAATCGATTTAAAGTCTCCAATAAAGGGAACGGAGACGGAAACGTCAAAATTGCCCGCAGACACTTCTGCCATGATGCGGTTGATATCCTGAATATAGCTGTTCGTCTGATCTATGGACTGCCGCAGTGTCTTCGTCAGATCACCGATTTCGTCATTGGCGTTATAGGTAAGCTCCAGCCTCATGCAGCCTTCCTGCAGCGGCTTCGTCTTTTCCGTAAGGAGCAGGATCGGCTTTACCACCCGCTTCATAATATAGAGTATCAGACTGGCAAGGAAGAACAACGTCAGCAAAAGTCCAACGCCCGTGACGATGTGCATGGTAGACACCGTTTTCTTCATATTGGCCTGACTGATTTCATTCAATGTGCCGCCGCGCTCCACGACCTGTTCCAAAAGTCCCACCAGAACGCTTAAGTTGCTCATGATGGTTTCCTGATAATAAGCCTGCGCCGCTGTGGGATCGGTCGCATAAAGATCCAGCACATAGATCGCCGACTCGTGCAGCTGCTTATGCAGAGGTTCCATCTGACTGCGCAGATCAAGAATTTCCTGATCCTCCGTTCCAGCCTCTCCGTAAAGCCACTGGCCCAGCACACAACCCGTCGGGTCTGTGCTGCCCGTAAACTCCGAGCCGCTGTAAAGCGCATTGCTCAAATTAGAAGACCATTTGTAGTGGGCCGTCTCCGCTTTCTGTGCTCTCTGCAGCACTGCGTTTACCGATAGATTCGCCGCTTCGGAAGCCTCCATACTAAAGATATTTTTGGTAGTCAGTAAACTGAACAGCACTACCGCCAGCACCGCCGCCACGATCCGGGTGCCCGCCATGACCTTGATACTCTTCCGCATCTTCATTTCTCCTTTACTATGTATTCTGTATGTTCGATGCCTGATATTAAAAACGGAAATAAGTTACAAAATTCCGACCTCCCTTTATGGGTACATAGCCATATTAAGGTTATCCTTCCATAAAACAGAGTCGGAATCATATGAATAAATTGTAACATAGTCGTTGTTTGTTTGCAATCATTTCCGTAAAATCCTTATGCCAGATTCATCCACAGTCAGAATCTTCCGCGTCAAACAACTTTCCGGTGGCAAAGGGGCTGCCCACGTCGCAGCGGCCGTGATGGTAAGCTTTCTTGCGTTCGCCGCCCGGAAGCGCCTCCGAGGTCTCCACTTTGATACGGCTGACCCCGTCCTGCGTCAAATCGTCCAGCATTTTAATGACATCGTCAATCTCGTTCATCTTTTCCTCCATTTCCGTGCCGCTTTCCTCTCAGCTTGACTATGATTTTCTAAATTGAATCTGTAAAAGTCATACCAAATTGTCATCGATATAAGCCGGATACGGCTTCTTATTAACCTCATTCTCGTGCGAAAGATACCACGCCGCAGCTTCCTGTAACCCCTCCTGTAATGGCGTGATCTGCGGGCAAATTTCCTGCTGCCTTTGCACATCCAGACAGTACTCATAGTCATAAAAAGGAAAATACTTCCTCTGCTCCACTTTTTTTTCAACATTCACAAAGGAAGGGACCCTGTCAAAGCAGGCATAGCACTGCGTCACCCACTCCCTGACCGAAACTGTCTGTAGGTTTCCTACATTTATTATATGCGCGGCGGGCATCGAGTCCATAACTGCCTCCATCAAACCGCATAAATCTTTCACATGAAAAAACTGCAGCTCCATCTCCCCGTCTTTTGGCAGGAAAAGGGTCTGTCCGCCTTTGCACAGTCAAAGACAAAGGCCTCCCTGTACACATTGTTCATCGGCCCGTACAGATAGGCGGGCCGCAGGATATAGGCATCCGGGACTCTCTCAAGCAGGCTGTTCTCCGCTTCTATCTGCTGACCCCCATTCTTCTCTGCTACTGTAGTAAGCCATCTGCTCTACGATCTGCGGATACCGGATCTGATTCTCCTTTCTGTCCAACAGGCCGAAATTCTCGCCTTCTCCGCCAAAGGCGTTGTTATCCCACCAGCAGGCCGTCATGCCACAGTCTCTTGCCCGCGCCGTATAATAAGCAGCGAACTCGGTACGCGCCTGTGCATTGTCACCCTTTACCTGCGCGCCAAACTCTCCGATTACCACGCCGATTCCCTTGGAAATGTATTTATCGTATAATTTTCCCATAAATGCGTCGATATCCGCCGTTCCATCCTGTTTTGCAATGGAAAAGTGCTCCGTACTGCCCTCGATTTCTTTCCCGGCCAGTGCAAAAAGATAGGGCGTATAGGCATGGACCGATACCAGGATCCTGTTTTCGGCCTTTCCGCCATCGACAGGCAGGACAAAACCGTCCGTCAGTGCATACTCCGGCGCCGCGCAGTATCCGGGTGTCATAATATACCTTTTGGAATTATATCCCTTTCCATTGGCCCGAATGGTATCCACGACAGCCTGATTCAACTGATTGACACAATCGATACATTCTTTTCCGAGTGCAGACTGTTCGTCGATGTGCCATTCGTGATCTGTTTCCACGTGTCTGGGCTCATTCATGGTCTCGAAAACCAATCTTTCATCATATTCGGCAAAGCGCTCCGCGATCTGCTCCCAGACTGCCTGCACATACGCCTTGGACCGCTCCAGCTGCTCATAAGAAGGGTACATAAAGCCTTTCTCGTTATCATGGTGAATATTCAAGATCACGTACAGCCCCTCCTCCAGAGCCCAGTCCACGACCTCCTGCACCCTGTCCATCCACGCTTTGCTGATCCGATCCTTTTCATCCACATGGTTGTGCCAGGAAACGGGAATGCGGATCGTTTGAAATCCTGCATCCGCAATCGTATGGATCATTTCTCTCGTTGTCGCGACACCCACCCACGAGGACTCATATTCCAGCTCATCACTCACATTACAATTTGTTGCATCAAAGGTATTCCCCAGATTCCATCCAAGCCGCAGTTTCTCCACAAATGCCAGTGCTTCGTTGGCCGGGATCTCTTTTGCATCCCACTTCGGTACCGGAATGATTCCATTTTCTTTTCTCATACTATTCTCCTTTTTGCCCCACCCGTCAGTCTTTCCTTCCATTATGCCTGCCCTGACTGATTTTTACAACTACTATCTCTAATTTTTCCTGTTGTCCTTTTTTTCATGACCATGTATGCTTAACTAAAACAACCAAAGGAGGCGGCCTGACGATGCAGCAAATCCCATATCAATACCGCAATCTGCCCATCCCGGGAGGCGGTTATGTGACAGGCTTTTTATTTCATCCCAAACAAAAAAACGTCCTCTATGCCAGGACGGATATCGGCGGCACCTACCGCTTTGATTTTGAAAAAAGAAAATGGGTCAGCCTGATTTCCCATGTGACGGCAGAGGACTTAAGCGAGACCTTTCCCATCGCGCTTGCTCTGGATGATGAACGGCCAAATGTGCTCTATATCGCCTGCGGCGAGAACAAACCGGGAAAGGGCGTGCTTGCCATCTCCGAAGACTACGGTGAGACGTTTTATTATGAGTGCATCCCCGTACTGATCCACGGGAATCTCAACGGCAGAGGGACTGCGGACCGCCTTTTTGTGGACAAAGAAGCTCCTGACACCCTCTATTTTGCCAGCCAGCAGGAAGGGCTGTATCTCAGTACCGATCGCGGAAAAACTTGGCTAAAATGCCGGACGCTCCCCGAGGATCATCTGACCTTTGTGACGCAGGTCGGGAAGGCCCTGCTTGTGGGCAGCGCGGGCGTGACCACGAAAAAGAGCGCTACCTTACGCGGGCACTGCCTCTACGTCAGTTATGACAAAGGACAGACGTTTGCGGCACTAAAAGCGCCTGCAAGTCATGAAATAGAAGGCTGCCGCCTAAACGGTCAGGTCGCCCAGCGTTTTTGCGTGGATCAAAAGTACCTCTATGTCACCTTTGCCTCCACGGGACGCCGCTCCTATGTGCTGGAAAATGGCTACAGCTGCGACTCGGGCGATACGATCGACGGCAATATCCTCCGCTATCCCATCGATGCGGAAGGGCATATCGGCGAGCCTGAAAACATCACGCCCGGCAGCTATGCCAAAGTAAACGGCATTGGACAGGAAAAGATCACGTCGGGACAGATTCTGGATTACGGCTTTTCCGCCATATCCGCCTCCCCGCAGGTTCCGGGGATGCTGCTTGCCGCCACGATCGTCAAGGACGACGGTGACAGCATCTTCCTCTCCCGCGACTACGGCGCAAGCTGGCAGCAGATCCTTTACGATCTGGACGAGGGCGACCTGCGCTTCCGCGCGCCTTATATGCGCCCCGAGTGCAACGGCGGCCACTCGCTCCTGCACTGGATCAGCGATATCAAGATCGATCCCTTTGACCCGAATGAAGCGTGGTTCAATTCCGGGACGGGAATATTTTATGTAAACCAACTAACAACCGAACATCCCCTCTTTACGGACTGGTGCGACGGCATCGAGGAGACCGTACACTTAAACGTTTACAGCCTGCCAAAGGGCCCCACAAAGGTCATCGATATCTTAGGCGATCTTGGCGGCTTTGCCTTTACTGATCTGGACACCCCCTGCGGCAATTCCTTTGCCGACGAAAACGGAAACCGCTATATCACCTGCATCAACGCCGACTTTTCGGACGAAGATCCTGCACACATCCTGGTCACGCCCCGCGGCAACTGGACGGGAAAGACCAAGGGCGGCCTGATCTTTTCGCATGATTACGGCAAGACCTTTACAAGGCTGCCCATGCCTTTTGGCCTGTCGGCGGAACTTGACGAGGCGCTCCATCTAATCGAGCAGCCTAACGTCAACTCCGGCTGGGCGGCGCTCTCCCCCGACTGCCACAACATCGTCTGGTCGATCGCCGACGGGATCCTGCTTCCAATCAGCAAAATGATCGTAAGCGCCGACGGCGGAAAGACCTTTTGCCGCTGTCAGGTCTACGACAAAACAGGCGCACTAAAAACACAGGGCTGCGTCAAAGTATATGCCGACCGCATGGACAGCAGTCTCTTTTACGGCTTCGGAGAGCATTCCGACCTTTATATCAGTAAGGACGGCGGCAAGACCTTTTCCGAATCCCTGCAGCCAGCCGAATTTCCTGAGACGGATTTTGGCCGCATCGACTGCGCCAACAAAACGGAGGTGCGCGGCGAGACGGGAAAGAGCGGCGTCTTTTACATCGCGACAGGCCGCGGCGGACTGTGGAAACTGATCTATGATAAAGCAGCCGATCAGGTCACGGTCAAACGCCTGACCAAAGAAGGCGATGAAGTCTACCGCGTCGGCCTTGGCCTCGGTTCTCCTGGCGGAGATTATTATAAGGATCCAAAAGCCCTTTACTGCAGTGCCAAGCTGGACGGCGTTTACGGGTTTTACCGCACGTTAGATGAAGGAAACAGCTTTGCCCGCATCAATACCGAAAACCAGATGTACGGCGAGATCAACAGCATTGACGGCGACTGTCGGGTGTTCGGGCGCTTTTATCTGGCCACAGGGTCGAACGGGGTGCTGTATGGGGAGCCGATAAGTTTCGCAAATGCCTAATATAATAAGCAAATAGAAGGATGAGCAATGCGAATATATGAGAAAATAACAAACTGACCATCGCGGACGGCCGGTCCCAGGTCTTGATCGAACCGTGGGGACCGGATTCCCTGCGCGTGCGCATGAGCTGCGCACTGAAGACGGACGAAAACGACTGGGCGCTCACAGAAACGTTGGAGAAGATCCCTGTGGCTATTTCCTTTGAGACCGTCGACGTCACCGACCCCTGGTATCCGGGCGAGGAATTTGCCAAATATCACCAGATGGCGACGCAGGCAAAACTGGTCAACGAAAAAATCACCGCAAGGGTTTCCCATGAGGGCTAGATCAGCTTTTGCAACCAAAAGGGCGAGCTTTTGACGGAAGAATACTGGCGAAACCGCAACCGCATCAACTGCTGTTGCGTACCCCTGCGGGTGGACGCAAGGGAATTAAAGCCCATACAGGGCAGTACGGATTTTGAGCTGACCGCCCGCTTTGAAGCCTTTGACGACGAAAAGATCTTCGGCATGGGACAGTATCAGGAAAAGAATCTCAACAAAAAAGGCGCCTGCCTGGAACTGGCACACCGCAACAGTCAGGCCAGCGTTCCTTTCATGATCTCCAACAGGGGCTACGGCTTCCTCTGGAACAACCCGGCCATCGGCACCGCCACCTTCGCCGCCAACAAGACGGAATGGCACGCCAAGAGCACCAAAAAACCGGACTATTTCATCACTGCGGGAGACACCCCCGCGGAATTAGAAGCACACTACTCCCTCGCTACGGGCAGGACACCGATGATGCCAGAATATGGCCTCAGGTACTGGCAGTGTAAGCTGCGCTACCGCAATCAGGAAGAACTGCTTGCCGTGGCAAGAGAACATAAACGGCGCGGTCTCCCCATGGATGCCATCGCAGTTGACTTTTTCCACTGGACGATGCAGGGAGATTTCAAATTCGAGCCCCGCGACTGGCCCGATCCCGAGCAGATGGTAAAGGAATTAAAGGAGCTTGGTATCGAGACCGTTGTTTCCGTCTGGCCCACCATCGACGAGCGCAGTGAAAACTTCGGCAAGATGAGCGATATGGACTACCTTGTCACCGCTGACAGGGGCAATTCCAACCACATGACCCGGATGGGAAATACCGTCTTTTACGATGCCGTCCTTACCTGATCGGGAGACATTTATTCCTCCTTCCGCTCCATGCGCGAGCAGCTACAGGCAGGCCTTAATATGGGCATCGCGGGCATCCCCTGGTGGACTTCCGATATCGGCGGCTTCCTCGGCGGCGATATCTCCGATCCCGCCTTTCAGGAGCTTCGTCAATATCTTACGTTCTTTCATCTTTTTATATCCTCCCCGCATGATACAGTATCACCATCGCCCTGTAGGTAACGTCGCACAGTTTCCTGGTCTTGCTTTTCCAGTCTTCTTCCAACTGCCCGCCGGAATAAGTCCCCATGCCCTTCAACGTATTCTCGCAAAAGTCTATGCGGCAAATGCCCTGTTCATCAATGGAATCGTAAATCCTGTCCACTTCTTCCTGTAACTCCGGCACCAGCCCGTACAGGCCGCACCGACACATATACTCTACCAGATCCAGATACACCTGATGCGTACCGTTTTTCTCACCTGCCAGCACCATCCCCTCCCGAAACGCGCCGCAGCACCCCACCAAATGCCCGATATCCACACAATAGGCAGGGGAATAGTCCAATCCGTTGTCTTTTAGAAGCTTACGAAACGCTGCCGCCAGCATGGACCTGTTTTCTTCGCTGCGCCAGCTTTCTGTATGTGCCAAAATGTCCAGATGATAGCGGCAGGGCCATTTTTCCTGTTTGAGAAAAACGTAGACAATCCCCTGGGGATTCACCCGCTCAGGACGCCTTTTTCTGATCTTCACAATGTCTGTCACCGAATCGACCTCCGTCACCCTGCGAAAGGAATCCAATGATATCGCTATTTCTTTGGAGATATCAAATGACGCCTCATACCCCGCTCTGGCAACGCAGGCCGCCATGATAATGTCAGAACCTGCTGCCGCATACTGATCGCAGTCGGTATCTTTGCTGCCAAACAAATCCGACTTCACAGTGCGAAACGCTTCTATCGCGTTCTTTAATACGGGTGTATCGCGGTAAATCAGCTTCTCTCCGAGGTATTTCACCCCTACTTCCTGATTTTCATAAGGACCCGCTTCCTTGTTCTGTCCATGAAACCCGTTTCCCAGCCAACCGTTTTCCTTCTGGCACGCAATGATACCCTGAATGATCTTCTCGCCCATGACCTGCTCCTGCAAAGCTGCCTTTTCTTCCTCCGTGATATGTTTCAGGATATCGTTCTTCACATGAAAAACAATGGACGGATTGGCATTTTCCAACAGGAAGCCCGCCATTTTCTCAAGTATGTCCTGCTGTAAATAATCCGCCGCTGACGCGGATTTCTTCTGATTCGCCATCTCGTTTCCTCCTATATTGCCCTGTATATTATATCGCGCAAATTTCCGTAACTTCGTAGACTTATCTTAGCAAATGTAAAAAGAATAGGCAAGATGCTCTATACGTGACAGTGCCATAAACGGCGAAACTGTTATTACGGTAAAATTGTCAGTCAAATGCAAAAATGAATTGAGAAATGTCAGAACATTGTTTATAATAGAAATAAGCAATCGCATATCGCAGAAAGGGGGACACACTTATGTATGATGTCATTACCATAGAGCGGCGCTACGCAAGCGGCGGCCATGAAATCGGAAAAAAGCTTGCCGAAGCGCTGGGTTATAAACTGTATGACCGCAATATCCTGCTGCAGGCGGCGCAGACGCTTGAAATACCGTTCTACAACATCGAAGCGCTTGAGGAGAGCAGTTCCGGCAATATCCTGATGAACCTTTCCAAAACGCCTTTGGGCGGGCTTTCGGGGAATAAAAATCTGCCGCTGGCGGATCAGCTGTTTCTGGAAGAAAAACGCATCGTCGAAAAGGCTGCCGAGGAAGGAAACTGCGTGATCGTGGGCAGGGCCTCCGGCTATATCTTAAAGGATAGAGCAAACAGCCTGCACGTCTTTATCTATGCCGATCACGAAAAACGGCTGCAGCGCGCTATTGAACGGGAAGGGATTCAGAAATCGGAAGCGGAAAGCGCCATGAAGAAAAATGACAAACGCAGAAAGAATTTTTACAATGCGCTTACCACCCATGAATGGGGCGATCCGAAAAATTATGATTTGTACATGAACGCCGGAAATCTGGGAATCGATCAGTGTGTCAGGATTTTGATGGAGGCAGCGAAGGGATGAGCCTGGGCTCATCCCTATTTCGTTTCTCCTATCTTTTCTCCTGATACGCATACCCGAAATGGATCGGCGGCGCGGTCACGGAAACATATACAAACTCATCCTTCCCGTCATTAAGCAGCCCGTGAACATCACCATCCGCAAAGCGAACGGCATCGCCTGCCTTAAACTCTTTTTCCCGATCATCCGCCAGCAGAAGTTTTCCCGTCCCCTGCGCGGCATACCAGATCTGCTCCGAAGCGTCATGCGTATGTCTTGGCTGGCTTGCTCCCGCTTTCAAATGCACCTCCGTGATCGTTACCCGCTGGCTCGTGGAATTTTCAGGATTTAACAACTGCCTTGAAACGACTCCGGGATTGACCAGTTCCTTAATATCCTTTTTTCAATAAATTCCATAACTATCCTTCTTAAGCTTTATTTACCCTCTGCATCCTGATAAAAGAAAACTACCGTCTCCGTGCCTCTCTGTGAAAGAAGTATCCCAGATTGATTCTTACTTCCCGTCTTCCAATATCATTATTTGTGTAACAGCATGTATCAAAACCAATCAATTCAAATCCTTCGTGCAGATAAAAACCGATCGCATTCGTATTACACGATTGGGTTTCCAAAATCAGGGCCCGCCTTTTCTGGCTGACGGCAATCTCTTTTGCCTTGTCCATCAATCTTTTCCCGACCCCCTGACCACGGAGCGCATCCGCCACCCACAATTCTGTTACCATAAGCCTGTTTGACCATTCCTCAGGGCATACCTCTATGCACGCCTGCAAATTACCGCTATCGTCTACCACACCCCAGGCCTGCGCTTTCTCCCAGTGATCCTGATATAAGGAATCAGGAAAATCATATTCCTCAGGGGTATGGATGATTTCTGTTTCCGCCTTCTTTCTTACCAATGAAATCGTACATCCACTATGGTCCAGCGGATCAATGATCACATCATAGAAACTGTCGCTTCTGGTCACAAGCGGTATGGTTACCCCTTTCCAGTTTTCCTTCGGTAATTCTATGATTTTGCAGTTGCCATGCTCCATGCCTTTCCCTCCACTCCTCTCATTCAACCCGCATTCTGTAAACTCTGCAAGGCTCTCCGTTCCTTCTGTCATACATCGTCTGGAAAAATTCACAGCCATACTTTTCATATAAACCAATATGGTCTGTTGAGATATAAATTTCCCGCACCGACTCCGCCTTCGCCAGTTTTTCGATTTCTTGAAACAGTTTTCCCTGATAGCGATGTCCCCTGTACTGAGGAAAGGTATAGACAAAACCGATCCACGGCGTCAATTCCGTCGGCTGGATATCGTCTTTTTCCGCATAGGTGCAAAACGAGATCAAATCATCCCCGTCCACGAGCAGCATCACCCGTGACTTTTCTCCCACCATTTCAAAGAACTTATTTTCCTTTAATAATTGATACAGAAACTGCCCCGCTGACCAATCGCTCTTTTTGATCTGTTCCAGCCAATGCTCCCGGCGGCCGCAGTTATGATACTCAATTACCTGCATTTCTCATACCCTTTCATAAGCCAGTCTCGGATCATTATCTGCCGCAACATAAATGATCCCGCAGTAACAGAATCCCATTTTTGTCAACAACCCCTGCATAACAAGGTTATCTCCGTGCGTATCCACCCGCAGATGCCCACACTGTCCGTACGCCCATTCCCAACAAAATCTGCCTATGCCTTTTACGGATCCGTCGCCTGCCAGTCGATGAACCACACCGTAGGCGCTGTCATCATTCCATTTTCCCTTTTCAATCGTACAATAGCTTGGTTCGATTTCTTTGCCAACATCATAGAAAAATGTGCCATCATTCTCTGATTTCCATTATTTACTCCATTCCTACGCCGCTTTTTCTAAACCGGACTAAGATCATGCTGCCGCGTTCCGTTTTCACAACGGGCTTTTGACCGTCTGGTGCACCGATTCCAGATAAGACAACGCAGCTTTGCCCTCGTCCTGATGATACTCCCATCCCAGCTTTTCGCCGACATACCGCGCCGTACGTTCAAACAGGCTGCACATCTCAAAGACGGAGTGCCAGGCGTGTTCAACATCACAGTCAAACCAGGTAGCCAAAAACATTTCCCATTCGTCCTTCGAAAGCCACCGATACAAATACTTCGACGACTTTCCCGTACTGACCGACCAGTCTGTCAAAATGCCAACTTTCCAATCCAACATCATGATCAGCTGCTGTCTCACCACCTGACCGGTCATATCCTGCACATAGGGAAATTCTTCCCGCCACAGGCCCTTCGCGATATTATTCGTGCACCACCAAAAATCATTGCAGACTGCATGATACTGTTCTTCCGTTGGCTTTTTTACCCAACGCTGACAGTCTGTCGCCTCCTCCATGTCAGGTAATATCTGCTCTTTATCCAGCAAAATCTTACAAAGCTTGTCCTCCTGAATGTGCTGCAATGCGTAGCTGACCGTCTGCACCGTCAAGTCAAGCCTGTTTCCGTCCGTAAACTGCATCAGCCAGCCATAGGAATTTTCTTTATCATTGGGATAAAAAGGATTTTCATCCGGATACTGCATATAGAGGATATCCCCGAAACGCCTGATCCAGTCTTTGTCTTCGATAAAGCTTTCAGTTTCTTCCGCAACATAGACGATATCGTAATCCTGAAATCTGTCCTTCGGCACATTTTTATTGGTTCTGGAACCGTTCATATAGACCGCTTTGATCCTGTCGTCACTTTTCGCGATCTGTAAAATAAGGTCGTACATTTCAGTTTCTGTTCTCATATGGCACCTCCGTTATTCCGACCAATCATCGCCTTCGCTTCTGCAAACAAAATCATCAATGCCTTTTTCTGTTTTTCACCAATAACCACCAGCACCGTAAAATAGCCGTCCCTTGGGTATACGGTGCTAAGGCTTTTCCCTGATTTTTTGAATTTTACATTCCAGCCGTTTTCCCAACTGCACGAGCTAAACTCTATCTTTTCTGTGCAATGATACGCCGTCTTGATCCGGGCACATTCCCCTATTTCTTCCAAGGTAGGGCAATATGTTTTGTCCTTTATATCAGTCATAAAACACTCCCAGCTCTTTACAATACTAATGCCTTTTTCGGACAAAAGCTGGAACATTTGCCGCAGGCGATACATTTTTCATAATCTATTTGCGGCGCTTCAAAATCTTTCTGGCTCAACGCCCCCACCGGGCAAACTTTTACCGCCGGGCACTTGTGATTTTGAGGGCAGTTTTCCACTACGATTTTCAATTTTTTCTCCATTATAATAATTCCCTTTCTAACATTTTATTTTAGCCGTAAGCCTATTTCTCGGCACAAAAATCCCGATTTGTCCATCTATATTATCACACTTTTTTCCGTGATAAACAAGCCCCGATCATTGCTCCCATAAAAGCAACCGGCGCGCTTCGCACGAACAGCCACTCAAATGCGTGAAACAGCGTTCCGGCAATGGCGGTTTCAGGATCACTATAATCCCACCCCAAGTAAGGACTGTTCCATACAATCAACACTGTAAAAACAGCCGCGATACCCACGCATAGTAAGATAAAGAGCCAATGCACCGCTTTTTGCCTTGCCGCTTTCCCGCGCGCAAGCTGTAGGTTTATGACCTCAAGTTTCTCGCAAATCACTTTCAGGTCGTCAGCCCTCGTCCCGTCAACGGTTTCTCCAAGCAATGTGCTTACGGGTACTTCCAATACCTCTGATAGAGAAATCAGCATATCGGCATCCGGAACCGACAAACCTTGTTCCCATTTAGAAATCGTTTGCCTCACCACATTCAACTTGATTGCAAGTTCCTCCTGAGAGAGCCCTTTGGATTTTCTGATTGTTTTGATGTTTTCGTTTAGCATAACGGATTACCTCCTTTTTTTACTGACATGATACGAAAGAAACCCCGTTGCGGCAAGCAACGCAAATTAACATTACCGAAACCTTGCGTTAAGCACTACTGACTTTTCCTGCCATATTAGGAACGACACCGCATCGGCGTTTCCGCACAAGGGAAACAGCCTCCCGCAAGGGGTTGACCCATAAAAGAGATAGAAATTCCACCCTTCTAACCGGTCAAAGTATCTCTCCAAAACTTTCTTTTTCGTCACATATCTGCCAAACAGGGAACCGTCTTCCGGAAAAATACTGTCCTCCGAAACGTATATCGGAAATTTGCCTGCATGTTCCGCCGCCTGACCGTTTAACATTCCCGTATGAAAAGAAAAATGCCTAAATTGTCTTAATACCAATTCTAATTATCCATTCCATCTTGATGAAAAACAGGTTCTTGATAATCAAAAGGATTAAAAAACCACTTATCTGCCGAATGTAATGCGTGATAAACAGATCTCCAGGCAGGCGCTCCGCAACAATCAGCATTTCTGTCATAAGTTCTGATTGCTGTTTCCATGTTGATAAAATTGGGAATCACCATATTTTTTATAATCTGGCACAGTTCATTCATAAAAATCTCCATTCCGCCGCCTTTGGCTGGCGGCACAAATAGCAATGAAAGTATTTCAACTCTCCACGTTGTGCCGTAAAATATCTTGTAAGAAGCTATACTACAAAGCACGGGAGGAGGAGTTGTAAAAACCTTCTCGTTTTAGACAGCATAAAAATCAGTGTAAGTTCTGCCTTTTCAAGCACAAATAAGTGGTACTCCGAGTCCGTACACTAAGAATTGTTTATGCGCCTTAGTTTAATTGTGTGGCAGTTCAGTCAATGGCTTCTTATCTTTAGGTAA
>CAJTKA010000047.1 GCA_910576815.1 uncultured Lachnospiraceae bacterium | reverse complement strand
TAGAGCGAGAGGTCGTCGCTGGTATCTTTCGGATTCAGGCAGATCAGGTTTTCGCAGATATTGTCAATGGGAGGCGTCATGTAAAAAGCAGGAGCGCTGTAGGCAGCAAGGCTGTCATCCACATATTTGATGGTGGAATGAATGGGCGCATTGTCCCTGCCCTTGGGTATGGAAGGGTAGCTTGTGCCGATTTCTTTCCGCAAATCGCTTAACACTTCCTCCGGCGTCATTTTCGGCAGCAGATCAGGAGTCTGAAGGATCATCGACTGTAGGCCGGGATTCCTTCTGAGAATGGAAACCAGCGTTTCATAATTGAGTTTCAAATCCTCGGCCAATAGGCGTTTGATCTCCGATATATCACGGTAGGAACCCGTGCGTAGACGAAGCAGGGCCAGGTAGTAGTCCCGTCCGTTTTCCCGGCCGGCCAGTCCGCAAAGTTCACCGCCCTGTCCCTTGAGGAGCGTGAGTGCATCTGCAAGGTGATCGTAAGCGGGAGCGACCAATGTGGTCAATATACGTTTATGTTCTGCTTCGTAGGAGGAAGCTGACTCGGACGTCAGACTGCCCAGATCCACCAGCCGCTGCAGCCGATCGGCAAAGGTGGTTTCCAGAAAATGAGAGCCATCCTCCAGAGAATCGACGTCAAGGAGCGCAGTGCACTGCGCAATCATGCGGTCGGCGGTCGTATCGGACATAAACAGCCCTGCGGCAGCCTTTTCCTGTTCGTAGAGAATGAGTCCGTCAAAATAGGCAGGGACCTGCTCAAGAGTGCGCAGATAGTTTTCTACGTCTGCGATATCGTCCAGGCGGTATTCCGCAAAAAGAATGGGAAATTCCGAAGGCGTGCCTGAAGACGGGGAGAGAGGCTCCGAGAAATAGGGATAAGCGGCGACATTTGCCGCAGTGGTCAGGTAGCTTTCCAGCTGCTCATAGAGGCGGCGGTTATTT
Organism: uncultured Lachnospiraceae bacterium; assembly: GCA_910576815.1. Classification (GTDB taxonomy): domain Bacteria; phylum Bacillota; class Clostridia; order Lachnospirales; family Lachnospiraceae; genus UBA3282. Next base: position 23,035 of record CAJTKA010000047.1, on the reverse strand, counting down.
TCCTGTAGGGCGTTCGGATCTATGTGGGAAAGTTCTTCCCGCGCTCGGGAGATTACATAGATTTCTTCTGCAGCGCTGCCAGCCTGATAAATGGGCAGCGAAAGGGAAGCCTCATCAATGCCGTAGGCAGCAGGGTCGTCTATCGTGTAATGAAGGTGAATGGGATTTGCCTGCACCTCCTCCAGAAAGAAATTTTGCGCAAAGGTGCGAAACCGCGTATCCTGATGGGCTTTACCATACAGATGCAGTGTGAGGATGCTTGCAAGAGCAAGGAGAGCAAGAAAGAGGCTCCATTGTTTCAAGGAAAGGGATCGTTTCAAGAGGACACCCGCAAGAATAGTTTTGTAGTACTATATGCCGAAGAAAGAAAAAGAATGACAGGAGCTCTGACTCTGTCAGAGCTCCCATTAGAAAACGATTCGGTCGCGTCCGCTCTCTTTGCCGAGATAGAGTTTTTCGTCGGCTTCCTTTAAGAGCGTTGTAATGTCACTGTGATAATCATATTCCACCAATCCGTACGTGAGGGTAATGGAAAAAGTTTCTATGCCGCCGTCGAAGACGATCTCCTTGATCTTTTGCCTGAGCGTTTCCAGAGCGATAATGGTTTCATCTCCGTTCAAGCGAGGAAAGATCAACAGAAATTCTTCGCCGCCCCAGCGGGAGATAAAGGTGTCGGGGGGCAGCCTTTTTTGAAACGTCTCTGAAATCTTTTTTAAGACTACGTCGCCGATGTCATGGCCATAGGTGTCATTGACCCGCTTAAAAAAGTCAATATCGCAAAGGCAGATGCTGATCTGGGTATCCGGGGTCTTTAGAAGCTGTTCCAGATACTCCATGGTGCGGCGGCGGTTGTAGAGTCCGGTCAATGTGTCCGTATTTGCCTGTTTCATCAGCTTTCTGTTATATTCGATCAGTTTTCCTTCCATCTCTTGCGTGGTGGTACTGAACAGGTAGGCAATCAGTCCGAGCGACAGGAAGATGAAAAAGGAATTAACAATCTGCATGGCGCCGCTTAGATCCGAGTTCAAACTTACAACAGGATCATTGATCTTACAGTAAAAGTAGAGGATCAGCCGCAGGGCAAACAGGAATAGCGCAAAGAGGAGTTTGGCTGTCTCGTGTTTGTATTTTGAAAAGAAAACAAAAACCAGGAGCACTGTCAAAAAATGCTGTACGCCGATGTCCCAGCCCAGATAATATACGTTTACGACCGTAAAAATCAGAATACAGACGTTCAGGATACAATAGGAAGTAAAGGTGCTGTAACGATAAGACAGTACAAAAACCGTCAAAAACAGCACCAGAGACAGCAGGGCCAGGACCAGACGGCCAATATGTCCCGTAAAGGAGATCAAAATGCAGCATACAAACGAATGAATCAGCATGGTGAGTGTGAGAATCCTGACGACAGCAATCAATTTTGCGGATTCATTCTGCTTTCCGGTGTCCCGGCAGATATTTTCATAGATGGTGGAGAAGATAGAATTTTCTTTCATCCGTAGCTCTTTCCTAAAATAGTTTCCTGTAAGCGGTTTCTCTTATGAGGATTTTCAAAATGGTTCAAAAGAGTATATACATATCTATATTACACCTTTGTAGAAATTATTGCAAACATTATAAAGTAGCAGTTTCTTATTTCTGGAAGTTTTGGTAGCTTGGCGCTAAGGAAGATGGTAGAATAAGAAACAGAGGAGAAAGACAGATGCAGACTCAAAAGGCAAAATATTCCATCAAATATAAGCTGATCGTGCTCTCCGTGGTCGTGGCGGTTCCCTTTTTTACCATGGTCATCTACCTGATTTATGCGCTTCACAGCTACAGTGGCGCCTATGATGAAATTGTGAGCAATCTGACCGTGGCGAACAATTATAACCGGGAATTTAAGGAGGAAATGGATGAGAGCCTTTATAAGCTGGTGGTAGGGTCCGCCAGTTTTGAGACGATTGCGGAGGATAAGAGTCTGCGGGACCCTTACGTTTTGATCGCAGAGCTGCGGGATGAGTTTGAAAAGCTTGTGCGTATTACGACCGACGAGGAGAGCAGGAGCTGGCTCCAGATTTTGATGCGCAACCTTGACACACTGGAGGACAGGGTGGATGATATTCGCACGAATCTGGAGACGGAGGAGAGTTATGACACGAATATCGAGATGCTGGACAATAACATTTACATCCTGACAGAGCTCATTCAGGACAATATCCAGTCCTATATTTATTACCAGACACAGAGTATGGAGCATTTGACGGAGCGCTTGAACGACAGGGTGCACGCTTTTACGATTTTCTGCGCGGCGATGCTGATCCTGGTGCTGCTTTTGGTGGTGGCGCTGACGGTGCTCATCGTGTCGGGTATCATCAGACCGATCGGGGAGCTGTCCCGCGTGACGGAGCGCGTCTCCCAGGGAGATTTTTCCGGCCGCGTAAAGGTGTACACGGATGATGAGTTGGAGACACTTGCAGATAGCGTAAACGGCATGACAGAAAGTATTGAACGGTTTGTGCAAAAGATAAAGGAGGATGAGCGTAAGATGCGTCACGCGGATCTGCGGCTTTTGCAGGAGCAGATCAATCCCCACTTCCTCTATAATACGCTGGACACCATCGTGTGGCTGATCGAGGGCGGCGATCCGGACAAAGCGGTGAACATGGTCATGTCTCTGTCGGACTTTTTCAGACTGGTTCTCAGTAAGGGCAGAGAATACATCACCATCCGTGAGGAGGAAATGCACATTCGCAGTTATCTGGAGATTCAGCAGGTGCGTTACCGTGATATCCTGGATTATGAGATCGACTTAGACCCGGCCCTTTATCAGTATAAGATCTTAAAGCTGACCTTGCAGCCGCTGGTGGAAAACTCCCTTTACCACGGCATCAAGTATAAGCGTGCAAAAGGAAGCATCCGCGTGACGGGAAGGCTGTTGGAGGAGCGCATTATTCTCACGGTGACGGACGACGGCGTGGGGATGGAAAAAGAAGAACTGCAAAACCTGATCAACGAGATCAATAAACCCTGTAAAGATACGGGCAAGGGCTTTGGCCTAGCCAATGTCAACGAGCGCATCCGTATGAATTTCGGCACGGAGTACGGCATGACTATCTGGTCCGCGCCGGGAGATGGCACGACTGTGACGGTGACGATCCCTGCGGAGCCATACGAGCAGGAAACTTCTGGGACGGAGGAAGCGGTATGAGAGAGAAGATCAGAAAATATCAAAACCGCATCATCAACAGCATTGCGCTTTTGTTTTTGCCGATGCTCCTGCTGCTGGCCGTGACCGTGGGCGGCAGATTTGAAATTTTTGGAAATATTGCGGAAGAATCGATGCCGCAGGAAAAGGTGGATCAGATCGTGGTGGGTGTGTCCCAGCTGGGAAGTGAATCAGGTTGGCGGACGGCGAACACCGAGTCTGTGCAGAATGCCTTTACCCAGAAGAACGGCTGTTTTTTGATCTACCACAACGCCAGACAGAAGCAGGAAAACCAGCTCAAAGCGATCCGCAGCTTTATCTCTCAGAGAGTGGATTACATTGTGTTTTCACCCGTGGTGGAGACAGGCTGGGATACCGTGCTGCAGGAGGCCAGAATAGCGGATATCCCTGTAATCCTGATGGACAGGCAGGTGGATGTAGAAGACGACAGCCTCTATGTGACCTGCGTGGGCAGCGATTTTGTGGAGGAAGGGGAGAAGGCGGGACACTGGTTGGAGACAGAACTGGTCAAACGGGGAAGTGCAGGGAAAATCATCAATATCGTGATGCTGCTTGGTACGGAGGGGTCTTCCGCCACGATTGGCAGAACGGCAGGTTTTGCTTCTGTGGCCTCTAAACACAAGAACTGGTATATTATGGAACAGGCGGACGCGGAGTTTACCTCTACCAAGGGCAAGGAGGTTATGCGCGGTTTCCTGCGGCGCTATGACGACATTGATGTGGTAATATCCCAAAATGACGATATGACCTTCGGGGCGATCGAGGCGATTCAGGAGTCGGGCAGGAGTGTGGGCGTAAACGGTGACATTATTATAGTCTCCTTTGATGCGGTGAAAAGTGCTTTGGAGATGGTTGAGGAGGGTGTCATCAACGTGGATATCGAATGTAATCCCAATCAGGGCGAGTACCTTCTGCGGGTCATTGATGATCTGGAAGCCGGCAAAGCGGTGGAGAAGCAGTATTATGTGGAGGAAAATATCTATACGCAGGAGAACGTGACAGAGGAACTCCTGCGGGAGAGAAGTTATTAAACAACACATGTTATTAAAGAGGAGAGCGCGATGTTAAAGGTGTTTCTGGTAGAAGATGAAAGCATTGTCAGGGAGGGGCTGCGGGATAACATTCCCTGGGAGCAGTGGGGGTATCAGTTCGTGGGCGAAGCAGGCGACGGGGAGATGGCGCTGCCGTTGATCCAGCAGACAAAGCCGGACGTACTGCTGACAGATATCAAGATGCCCTTTATGGACGGTCTTTCTCTAAGCCGCCTGGTGCATCAGGAGTTTCCGGACATGAAGATCATCATTATCAGCGGTTATGATGATTTCGAGTATGCCAGAGGCGCCATTCAGGTGGGCGCGGAGCAATATCTCTTAAAGCCCATCACCAGAGCAGCGCTGCAAAAGACGTTAGCGGAACTGAAAACGAAGATCGAGACGGAGCGTGAGCAGAAAAGTTATCAGGAGAAATTTCAAAACGAGGTCAGGGAGTACGAGCAGTTTTCCCGCACGGATTTTTTTGTGCGTATTTTTGAAGGCAGGATGCCGGTACAGGATATCTATGAGGAGGCGGCGAAACTTTCTCTGCGGATCAACGCGCCCTGCTATAATCTGTTGATGTTTAATCTGCAGGAACGGCGCGTCGGGGAAAATGTAGGCGTGGAGTCCGAGGAATTTGCCAGAAAGCGGGAGGAACTCTTACATTACTTTATCCGTTATCCGGAAAATTTGGTCTTTCGCTGGAATGTAAATACTTACGGCGTACTGATCCAGAGCAGCGCAGAACATATGCCTGCGCTTTGCGGAAGGAGCTTGGAAAATGTAGAGCGGATTTGTAAACCTGCGGAGGAGAGTCTGCAATGGTACGTGGCCGTGGGGGAGCCGGTGGAGCGTCTAAGTCTGCTTGCGGAGTGTTACAGCAAGGTGAACCATCTGTTTGCCTATCGCTTTCTGATGCCGCAGGAGCATATTTTTACCGGGGAACTTATCGGCAAAAATGCGCCGCAGGAAGCGGGAGGCAGGATAGACGGCATCGATGCGGGCAGGATGGATCCCGAGCTGATCCGCGATTTTTTGCTGCGGGGCGCAAAGGACGAAATCATGGATTTTGTGGAAAATTATCTGTCAGAGATGATGGAAGCCATGCAGACGGTCATGTTCCAGAATTATCTGACGCTGCACATTTATTTTGCGACGCTTTCTTATGCTGAGGATCTCGGCTGCGGGCGCGAAGAATTTTTGCGCCTGATGGGAGAGGCAACGCCGGAGAGTGTGAACAGTGCGGAAAAACTTTCTACATACTTTTGCAGTCTTTTGGAAAAGGCAATGATGCTGCGCGACAGGGAATCGGATGATCAGAGCAAACGCATTTTAAAGAGAGCGCTTTCTTATATAGAAGAAAACTTTTCGCAAGAGACTCTTTCTTTAAACTCCGTTGCCGGAGAAGTGAACGTCAGCCCCAGCTATTTCAGTGCGATTTTCTCTCGGGAGAAGCAGGTGACCTTTGTGGAGTATGTGACGGGAAAACGGATGGAAAAGGCGAAGAAGCTCCTTCGGCAGACGCAGATGCACACAGGGGAGATTGCGCAGGAAGTCGGATACAAAGATCCGCATTATTTCAGCTTTGTATTTAAGAAAACGCAGGGCTGCACCCCCAGAGAGTATCGTGCGGGTGCAAAATCCTGATTGAAACGCAAAAAGAGATTCAGTTGGTGCCGCCGGGCGGCGCATCGCTTTCCTTGCGGACCAATTCCCAGGGAAGCTCTTGAGATATGGCGGGGACACCCTTTAAGAGCTGCACCATCGTGTCGGCCACGCGTCGGCCCATCTCGTGCGGACGATGGGTCAAGGTAGTGATGCGTACCCTGCTCAAGTCGCTTAAGTAACTATTGTCAAAGCAGACGATGGAAACATCTCTCGGCACGCGAATCCCTGCATAAGAGAGCTCCTTGACCAGCCAGTAGGCAATCTCATCGTTATAACAGATGGCAGCAGTGCAGCCGGACAACTGTTCTTTGCTATAAGAGGCAAGGAAACGGGTGTCCTGCTTTTTTTGCAGTGCATCCAGGTCGGAGGAGGAAAACCAGCCGACATTCTCATCTTTTAACGTCAGACCCAGGTCGCGCAGGCAGCAGGCGGCGCCCAGATAACGTTCGGGTCCCTGCGCGTCGTCCAGTTTAAACAGCCCGGCGATGCGGGTGTGACCCAGATCCGCCAGATGCCCGGCAAGCAGATAGCCGCCATAGTAGTTGTCGTCCTTGATGCAGATCTCGCCGGAGAGGGTGGAACAGCAGCCATGAAGAAAAAGCAGGCGTGTGCCCATGGATTTCAGCCGCTCGTAGAGATCGAAGTTGGGAGAGGGCAGGGCGCTTTTTGTGCCTTCCACGATCAGCCCGCGGGGCGGGTGATCCAAAAGCGAGAGCAAATGCGTTCTTTCTATATCAATGCGGTTGCCTGTGGGAAGGACGTCGAGCTGATACCCTTTTTCGCTTAAGACGGCGCGGATATCTGCAAGCAGATGAGGATAAATATATTCCTGACTGCTGGCGACCAGGATAGGGATGCGGTTTTCGGAAACGATGGGGGATCGTCCCGTGGCAAAAGAACCGCTTCCCTGCCGACTCTCAATCAGCCCCTGCTGCCGCAGCAGGGTGAGGGCTGCCCGAACAGTCTGGCGGCTGACACCATAATCGGCACACAGCTTTGCCTCTGTGGGAAGTAAGGTGATGCCCTGCTCCAGATTGCGTGCAATCTGATCCGTAAGTTGTTGCGAAAGTGTTTCGTACTTGTTCATCTGAAAAAAATCCCTTTTTTGTTCATGGTTTGTTTACAAATTACACCATATTTATTCATAAAAAAGTGCTTGATAAGAAAAAAAGTGCCATCCTCAACCATTTGTTGGAAAAATTACTGTAAACCAATTAAGGACGAAGAGGAAAGTTTTTCGTTAAATTCTATAAAAGAAGACTAAAATCATAAAAAATTATACCAGAATTTCAAATTTGTACTATCCATAATGATTATATCATAAATTTGTATTGTTGAACCCATCCAAATTGCACAAAATACATAATTTGGGAGTTGCAGTTATATGGTTATTTTGCTAAAGTGTTTTCAGGGACGGAGAACAAAGCATCTTCTTATCCCGAAAATTTATTTCAATTCCCTGTCTCATATGGATGGGGTAATTCAGAAAGGGAGGAAACTAACAATGAAGAAAAGATTAGCAGTATTACTGACTGGCGCTATGGTTATGGCGACTCTGGCAGGCTGCGGCGGCGACACTGCAGAACCTGCAGCAGCACCTGCAGCACCGGAAGCAGAGGCAGAGGCACCTGCGGAGCCCGAAGCAGCACCTGAGGCAGAGGCAGAGCCTGAAGCAGCACCTGAGGCAGAGGCAGAGCCTGAGGCAGAGGCAGAGGCACCCGCAGCAAGCGGCGACCTGATCAAGGTTGGTATCATCAACAACGATCCCAGTGAGTCTGGTTATCGTACCGCGAACGACGCAGATCTGAAGGCAGCTTTCACCGAGGAGAACGGTTACTCCGCACAGTTTGCATACGGCAACCCTGCTGTAGGTAATGCAAACGAGGATCAGGTAAAGGCAGCTCAGCAGTTCATTCAGGACGAAGTTGACTACCTGCTCCTCTCCGCAGCGGATACCGCTGGTTGGGATACCGTTTTACAGGATGCGCAGGCAGCAGGCGTTGAGGTTATCCTGTTTGACCGTACCATCGACGCTGACGAAGGTCTTTACGCAGCATCCATCGTATCTGACATGGACAAAGAGGGTCAGACCGCAGTAGATTGGCTTGCAAGCCAGAATCTTGAGACCTACAACATCATCCACCTTCAGGGTCAGATGGGTTCCGCGGCTCAGCAGGGTCGTACCAAGGCTCTGGATGAGAAGGTAGCAGCAGAAGCTAACTGGAACATGGTTGAGCAGCAGACCGCTTCCTGGAACGCAGAGAATGCACAGCAGATCGTGCAGTCCGTGATCAGCTCCGGTAAGGAGTTCAACGTAATCTACGCTGAGAACGACGATATGGCTAAGGGCGCAGTTGCAGCTCTGGATGCAGCTAATATTTCTCACGGCGTTGGCAAGGACGTTATCATAATGGGCTTTGACTGCAATAAGTGGGCTCTTGAGGAGCTGCTTGCAGGCAACTGGAACTACGATGGTCAGTGCAATCCTTTCCAGTCTTCTTACATCGATGATGTTATCAAGACCCTCGAGAGCGGCGGCACGCCTGCTGAGAAGGTGATCATCATGGAGGAGAAGGGCTTTGATGCAACCACCATCACACAGGAAGATGTAGAGAATTACGGCATCTAATCTGTACGTTTGAAAAGTCAATAGAAATATGCTATAATGTTTCTAACGAGCGCGGCGCAGCGTAAAGCCTGCCCGCGCTCTTTTTCTAAACATCTTTAGGTGTTAAGAGAAGGTAAATCAATAAATTGGGAGGTGGGTTGGAAGTGGAAGACAACATCGTATTAAAAATGAGAAACATCCACAAGATCTTCCCCGGAGTACGAGCCTTACAGGGTGTGGACTTTACACTGCGCAAGGGCGAGATCCATGCACTTATGGGGGAAAACGGCGCCGGGAAATCGACGCTGATCAAGGTCCTTACCGGTGTTTACGGCAAGGAGGAGGGAGACATCTTTCTGGAAGGTACGGAAGGTCCGGTGGCGATCCACTCGCCGCAGGATGCGCAGAATATGGGCATCAGTACCGTATACCAGGAAATCACGCTCTGCCCGAATCTGACGGTGGCTGAGAATATGTTCATTGGCCGAACCAAGGGTACGGTGCAGAACTGGAAGAAAATGAATGCCGATACGGACAGGATCTTACAGTCTCTGGAAGTTCCGGCGAAGGCGACGCAGCAGCTTGGGACCTGTTCTTTGGCGGTGCAGCAGATGATCGCCATTGCCCGCGCGGTGGATATGGAATGTAAGGTCCTGATCCTGGATGAGCCCACTTCCTCTCTGGATGAGCAGGAAGTTGAGAAACTCTTTAAGCTGATGCGGGATCTGCGTGCCAAAGGCGTAGGCATTATCTTTGTAACACATTTCCTGGAGCAGGTTTATGAGGTCTGCGACAGGATCACCGTTATGAGAGACGGTAAACTGGTTGGAGAATATGAGATCGAGAATCTGCCCCGCGTACAGCTTGTGTCTAAGATGCTGGGTAAAGAGGTGGATGATCTTTCGGATATCAAGAGTGAGGCGAAGGCTTATGAGGCGGATAAGGGCGCAGCTCCCGTGCTGGAGGCGGAAGGCCTTGTCAGCAATGCGGGTATCAAGCCTTTTGACTTCCATATCAATAAGGGTGAAGTGAACGGTTTCACCGGCCTTCTCGGTTCCGGCCGAAGCGAGTGTGTGCGTGCTATTTTCGGTGCCGACAGGGTGACAGGCGGCAAGGTAAAGATGAAGGGCAAGGACGTAAAGATCGCAAAGCCGCTTGACGCGATGAAGAACGGTATCGCTTATTTGCCCGAAGATCGTAAGGTGGACGGTATCGTAGGCGACCTTTCCGTGCGAGACAATATTATTCTGGCGCAGCAGGTACTCAAAGGCTTCTTTAAGCCCTTCTCCAAGGCGGAGGCTAATAAGGTTGCGGATGAATACATAAAACTTTTGAATATTAAGACGGCATCAAAGGATACACCGATCAAGTCGCTTTCCGGCGGTAATCAGCAGAAGGTGATTCTGGCGAGATGGCTGTTTACTCATCCCGAATATCTGATCCTGGATGAGCCGACCAGAGGTATCGACGTTGGTACGAAGGTCGATATCCAGAAGCTTGTCTTAAAGCTGGCGTCCGAGGGCATGAGTGTAACCTTTATCTCCTCGGAGCTTGACGAGATGATCAGGACCTGTTCCCGTCTGATCGTCATGCGAGACCGTAAAGCGGTCGGCGAACTGACAGGCGATGAGCTGAACCAGAGTACGATTATGAATACGATCGCGGGAGGTGACAAATAAATGGCAAACAGTGAAAATGTAAAAACATCGAGCGCGAGTTCTTGGAAGAATTTGCTCAGAAATCAGTGCTTTATTCCGATCGCGGCGCTGCTTTTGCTGGCGGTATTTAACATGATCGTTGATCCTACTTTCTTTAGGATTACGTTCGGCTATAACAGTTCTGGGAATCCGGTGCTATCTGGTGCTATTATTGATATTATCAATAACGGTTCCGAACTGGCGATTCTGGCGATCGGTATGACGTTGGTGACGGCGGCTTCCGGCGGTCAGGATATCAGTGTAGGTGCGGCGATCGCTATCGCGGGCAGCGTGATTCTGCGGGTGCTGTGCGGCGGAAATGCGCGTCCCGAGACCCTGCAGACTCCTATCATTGTGGCGTTTTTGGTGGCTTGCGTAGTTGCGATGCTCTTTGGCGTGTTTAACGGCGTGCTTGTTGCTTACTTTAAGATCCAGCCCATGATCGCGACATTGATCTTGTATACGGCGGGACGTTCCATTGCGGCGTGGATTAATAACAATGAGCTTCCTGTGATCAGCGATCCGAAGTTTGCATATTTCGGCGGATTTATTCCGGGGATACCGATTCCGACGCCGTTCTTTATCGCGGTAGCATGTATGATCGTAATTGGGTTGGCACTGAAATTTACAAACTTAAGACTTTATACGCAGGCGGTTGGCATCAATCAGAGTTCCGCCAGGCTAAACGGCCTCAATCCGGAGCTGATCAAGGTGATGACTTTCGTGATTCTGGGTTTGTGTGTAGCGGTTGCGGGACTGATCAAGGTAAGCCGTGTATCCTCCATCAACTATTCCGTTATCGCGAAGGATATCGAGATGGATGCGATCCTTGCGGTGGCTTTGGGCGGCAACGCGCTTTCCGGCGGTAAGTTCAGCATGGCGGCTTCCATCATTGGCGCTTTTGTGATCCAGTGTCTGACGACCACTCTCTATAAATATGGCGTTCCGGCGACGGCACTCCCCGCTTATAAGGCAGTCGTTGTTATCATGCTGGTCATCGTCAGCGCACCGACTGTGAGAGAATATGTATCCAACGTTATTAAAAAGATGAAACTGAAAGGGGAGGTGGCGTAAGATGGCAAAGACAGATAAGAATACGACGTCTGCTGGTAAGGGCCTTAGCGCAAAATTGATGGGTATGACCGATACCAACCTGCTCCTTACGATTACGGTCATTGTATTTTTCCTGATGTATATATGCGCGGTAGCATTTCTGCGTGGCGGCTTCTTAAAGCCGCAGACCTTTTTCCTGATCTTAAACAGCAATGCGGCGCTCATTATCCTGGCCTGCGGCATGAGCCTTGTGATGATCACCGGCGGGATCGATATTTCCGTGGGCGGCGTGACCGCTCTGGTGAGTATGTGCTGTGCGGTCTATCTGGATTATAAGGGTGGTAACGTCTTTGGCGCGATCCTGATCGCACTGGCGATCGGTTTGGCATTCGGCATCGTTCAGGGCTTAATGGTGGCGTATCTGGATATCCAGCCTTTTATCGTCACGCTGGCGGGTATGTTTTTTGCAAAGGGTATGACGACAGTGGTCAACTCCTCGCCCTTTAACGTGGCGAACGAAGCGTTCGTAGCGCTCAAGGCAACACGTATCAATGTGCCGGGACTTGGCTCTGTCAATAAAAAAGGAATCTATGTACCCGCGTATGTGGAAATCGGCGTAGTGGTTGCGATCCTGATCGTGATCGTGATGTTTATGGTGCTGCGCTGGACCAAGCTGGGCCGTAATTTCTACGCGGTCGGCGGTAACAAACAGAGCGCATTGATGCTTGGTATCAACGTAAAGAGGACGAAATTCCTCTCCCATTTGATTTGCGGCCTTCTGGCAGGAATCGGCGGTTTTGTTTACTTCCTGCATGTGGGCTCCGGCTCCCCCTCCAATGCGGCAGGCGCCGAAATGGACGCGATCGCTTCCTCTATCATCGGCGGCACGATGCTGACAGGCGGTGTCGGTAACGTGGTCGGTACCTTCTTTGGCGTACTTTCCTTGAGTACGATCCAGAATATTGTATCCTCCATTGGATTTGACGAAGCATGGTGGACCGGTATCACAAAGGCGGCTATGCTCTGCCTGTTCCTGTTGGTACAGAGTGTGGTGATGTCTGTGAGAAAGAAAAGAAATTCCGGGAATTGATTTTTGATCAGGCGGATAAACCGGCGGCGGAACGAAAGTTCCGCCGTTTCTTTATACTCCGTTGTTTTGCGGTTGTAATTTTATAGCAAATACGATAAAATAAAAAGAAAACGGAAAAGGAGCCGCTTGCCGTTTTGGAGACACCGTATCAGATCAGAACTGCACACAGAGACGAATGGGAAGACGCCATGGCCCTTGCGTGGCGGACCTTTTTACAGTTTGAAGCAAAGGACTATCCGCCGGAGGGCGTGCGGAATTTTGAACGCTTTGTCTCGGACCAGACGATTTATCGGATGTTTATTATCGGCTCCTATCATTTGTTTGTGGCATATGCGGGCACAAAGCTCGTGGGGATGATCACCCTGCGGGATGCCTCACACATTTCCTTGTTGTTTGTGGATGAAAAATACCACAGAAAGGGAATCGGGAGCGCGCTGGTGCGATATGTCAATGATTTTTTGGTGTCCGGGTCGCGGGCATTGCGTATGACGGTAAATGCCTCCCCTTATGGCGTAGAATTTTATCATAAATTGGGTTTTCGGGATGTGCGTCCGCAGGAGCAGAAGGACGGTATCATCTATACCCCTATGGAGTTTGTGCTTAGGAAGGATTTGAGATAGGAGAACGGTATGGAGTATATTAGGAGCAAAGATATCTATTTATTGATGCGGGATGTGATGAAGCTGATCAATCCTACTCTGATGGAGCATGGCTCAAGGGTGGCATACATAGTCTATAAAATGCTACAGGAGGAGAACAAATACGAGGAGTTTGAGCTGGCGGACATTGTCATGGTGGCGACCATGCACGATATCGGTGCCTATAAAACGGAGAAATCCCGGATTAACGACATGTTGCAGTACGAGACCAGAGACAGCATGGCGCATTCCATTTACGGCTATCTTTTCTTTAAGTATCTCTCGCCCGTGCCGGAGCTTGCAAAGATCATTATGTACCATTGCAGGGATTATGATAAGCTAAAGACGGTCGATTATGATTATAAGGAAGTGGCCGCCTATGTCAATATCGCGGAAAAGATGGACATTTATTCAAATACGATGGGCGCGCAGTTTGATACGCGCATGTTCCAGAAACAGGCGGATACGAAGCTTTCTGCCGCAGGGCTGGAGCGTTTTTACCAGTGTGATGCAAAATACGGTCTCGTTGATAAGATAAAGTCAGGCGACTACAAGCAGGAACTTGACGAAATTGCCGAGTACATGATCTTTAATAATGAACAGAAAAAGCAGTTTTTGGATATGCTCATCTATTGTCTCGGTTTTGTCAGGGAAGAAACCGTGCTGGATACAGTAACCACGATCTGTTTTTGCGAGGAGATCTCGTCAAGATTGTTTTTGCCCGATAATGAGCGGGAGATGATCTACTATGCGGCGCTGCTGCACGATCTGGGGATGATTGCCATTTCAAAAGATGTGCTCATGGCGCCCAGAAAGTTAAAGCCGGAGGAGATCAAGCACGTTCGGACCCATGTGGCAGTCACCGAAGAAAAGCTTAGCAAGAAGATGAATGCGGAAATTGTCAGCATTGCGGCGGCACATCATGAGCGGGGAGACGGAAGCGGCTATCCCAAACGTTTAAAGGATCAACAGATCAGCCTGCAGCAGAGCGTTTTGCAGGTTGCTGATGTTGTCAGCGCCCTTGTGAGTAAAAGGAGTTACAGGGACGCTTATCCCAAGGAGCAAATTCTGCGCTATCTGAATGACGAGGTCTCGAAGAAACGGTTCAAAAGGCAGCCGGCGCAGATCATTATGGACTCTTATGACGAGATCATGGCACGTGTTAAGACGGAAACTGCCAGAATCCTAAAGATGTATCAGACCTTGAATGCACAGTACCAGCAGGTAGCGGCAAAATATAAAATATAGACTTTTACACGTTTTTGTGATATACTGGAAATTGAAATATTGGGAGGAATTTTTTTGGGCAGATTTTTAGATATGGATAGTCCCTTAATGCGCGTCCTAAATCGCGTGGGGGATTTGATGATTTTAAACTTTATAATGATAATCTGCTGCATCCCCGTGATTACGGCGGGAGCGGCTTTTACGGGTCTGCACTATGTTCTCTTGAAGATAGTACGCGACAGGGAAGGCTATCTGGTTCGCGGTTTCTTTAAGTCTTTTGTGCAAAATTTCAGGCAGGCCACGATACAGTGGCTTTTAATGCTATTGGTGATCGCCGTTTATGTGGGCGATATTCTGATTTTTAACTATTCGGGCATGGTGTTCCCGAAACCGGTCATAGTCGCTGTGCTGGCGGTGGCGATTATATTATTGATGGCGGCGATTTATGTATTTCCCTTGCAGGCGCGCTTTGAAAATCCGATTAAGAATACATTGAAGAATGCGTTGATTTTGTCGCTTGTTAATTTGCCGAAAACGATTTTGATGCTGGTGCTTTATGCACTGCCGCTGGTGCTTTGTTACTTTTCCGGCTATGCGTTTCTTTTTGTTATTTTGTTTGGCATTTCGGCGCCCGCCTATGGTGCGGCTTGGCTCTATAGCGGCGTTTTTAAGAAGTTGGAGCCGGAGACAGAGGAAATTGCAGATGATATGAGCTTTTCTCTACAGCTTGATGAGGGGAACGAAGAAGCAGATGGATAATCAGAACAAATCAAGCGTATTACAGTGGTTGATGCCGACGACCGCTATGATGGTGGTCGTTATTATCATGCTCATCAGTTTTACGCACAAAGCGAATAAAGAGGCGGAAAATACGGTCTCGAAGACGCTGGTTTCAAATGTAGAGAGTTATGGCAGCAATTTTTTACATAGCCTTGAAAAGATCGACAGCATCGAATTACCCATTGTTGCGATGCTGGCAAAAGAAGGCACAAAAGATGTGGCGCGGGTGACGGAGCTGCTTCAAATCGCTGCGGAAAGCGCGGGAGTGGATGAGGCGCTTTACTGTGATATAAATGGGCAGGCAATCAATCTGTCCGGCCAGTCGGTCGATTTGTCTCAGACTGCTTATTTTGAGCAGCTTTCGGGAGCAGCTTCTCCTTATATTTATGTAGAAGAAGGAAATTCGATCGTTGTGATGGAGCGGGTCAGCTCCGATGCAGCGCAGGGATATCTGCTGATGTTTTATCCCATGGAACGGTTTTCCAATATGCTGTATAAGTCAGGCTATGATAATGGCAGTTTTCTCGTCCTGGTAAATACGGAAGGAAAGATTCTGGGCATGAGCGGCACCACGAGTCATGAGTATGTGAAAGACGGTAATCTTTTGACTGCGGTGGATAAGGTGGATAAGGCGGCGGCCAGATCCCTTCGTGGTCGTATGAACAATGGTTCCCGCGGCAATGTCTATATCGAGAAGGGAAAAGAAAAAGATGTCCTTATTTTTGCGCCGCTGGGGACAAATCGCTGGGATGTGGTTCTTTTTGTCGGCAATGACTATATGGACAGACAGATACGGTATCTGCGGAAAAATACAAGCAACATGGCGATGTCCCTGTTGATAGCGATTGCAGTATTCTTTATTGTCGTCATGGTAATCAATATTACAGGTAAGTTCCGCAGCAACGCGAAAAAGAAAGAGCTGGAAGATAAGGCGGATACGGATCTGCTGACCGGCCTCAACAACAAACTGGCGACCGAGCGCAAGATCAAAGACTTTATGGCGCATAATCCCGATACCCAGTCCATGCTTTTCATGGTGGATGTGGATAACTTTAAGAAGGTAAACGACACCATGGGGCACGCTTTCGGCGACGAGGTGCTGCGCTCTCTTGGTAAGCAGATCGGCGGCATCTTCCGCGCCAGCGACATCGTAGGGCGCGTGGGCGGTGACGAGTTCATGGTATTTCTGAAGGGAATCGCCACTGAGGAGAATATTCTCAAAGAAGCGGCCAAGATGGAGACATTTTTCAAGAATTTCCAAGCCGGCGAATATGTGAAGTATAAGGCGACCGCCAGCATTGGTGTAGCCATTTATCCGCAGGAGGGTGCGGATTTTGAGACCCTTTACAAAGCGGCGGATCAGGGAGTCTATAAGGCTAAGAAACGTGGCAAGAACCAGCTGGCTTTTTACCGTGAGCGGAACGCTGACGGGGTAGAGCAGGAAAGTACGGCGACAGAAAACGCGGCGGCTGATACAGATGACAGATAAGACCATGAGCAGCCCGCTTCTGGTTGTTGCGATAAGGTGAGAAGAGATATAAAAGGGCAGTTCCCGGATTTTGGGACTGCCCTTATTTTGTACATTAGATCGGTTTGTTTTTTTGTACTTTGTTTGGCTGCCCGATCAGCCCTTCACGCTTCCGAGCGCTACGCCCTGCACGATGTATCTGGACAGGATCAGATAGACGACGATAACAGGGAAGATGGAGAAGGCGATCATCACATATACCTGCCCCATATCAAACTTTAACCAGTCAGCCGCGCGCAGTTGCGCGATCAGGATGGGGAGCGTTTTCTTTTTGTCCTCATGTAAGATCAGCGCCGGTGTGAAGTAATTGTTCCAGTTGCTTACGAAAGTAAAGATAGCCTGTACAGCGATCGCCGGTTTCATAAGCGGCAGAACGATCATGTTAAAGGTATGGAACTCGCCCGAACCGTCTATTCTTGCCGCTTCGATCAGAGAAAGCGGAAGGGAACTTTCCATGTACTGTTTCATATAGAAGAAAGTTACCGGTGCAGCAACAGCAGGAACGATCAGCGGAATAAACGAATCTTCCAGTTTCATGCGCGAAACCAGCTTGATGAAACCGAGTGCCGTTACCTGTGTGGGTATCATCATGATCATCAGGATGAACGGGTAAATAAATTTCTTTAAGGCAAAGTCGTAAGCGTGGATGGCGTAAGCGGTCATGGTGGAGAAGTACACGCACAGTACAGCGCACAGCGCTGAAATCAGCAGGCTGTTGAACAGTCCGTTCCATACGGGGAGCGTGCCGTGTACCAGGTTCGTCCAGTTTTTTATAAGATTGCCGCTCGGAACTGCGGTAAATCCGGACTGTAGTTCTCCGTTTGATCTGGTGGCGTTGATAAACAGCACATAAAACCAGAACAGGCAGAAAAATGAGACGACAACAAGTACGATATAGGCTATCACGCGTCTGGTGTGCAGTCCCAATCCTTTATTTGGTTCATTGTGATCGCTCAGCATAGAATCACCCCTTTCTCTTGTCATTGCCTGTCACCTTAAAGATGATCAGGCTCAAAACAGCAGTTATGATAAACAGCAGTACGGATAAGGCGCCGGCCATTCCGTAGTTCTTGCTGAACAGATGCTTATTTAAGAACATGATCAGCGTCATGGTGGTACGCATGGGATCGCCGGTTCCGTTGGTCAGGATCTGCGGTACATCGAACAACTGCAAACCACCAATCAGGGATGTGATCATAACGTAGATCAGGATTGGCCGCAAGAGCGGCAGCGTGATCTTAAAGAAGACCTGTGTGGAGGTAGCGCCGTCCACTTCCGATGCCTCAAAGAGTGAGGTGTCGATTCCCATCATGCCTGCCATCAGAAGAATCGTCGTATTACCAAACCACATCAGACAGTTCATGGCAGCGATCAAACCTCTGGCGCTTCCGGTATTGGAGAGAAATTTGTATGGCTCTGAGATGAAGCCGATCTGCATCAAAAGGGAATTGATCGGGCCGCCGTCTGAAAACAGTGTAAAGAACAGCATCGAGAATGCGGATGCCATGATCAGATTCGGCAGGTAGATAACGGTCTTGAAAAAGCGCTGCCCTTTTAAGCGCAGGCGGGTATCGGAAAACCATGCGCCGAGAAGCAGAGAGAGGATGATCTGCGGCACGAAACACATGATCCATAAAACCAATGTGTTTTTGGTATAGGTCCAGATATCTCCCTGAGAAAACAAGGTATTATAATTCTTTAGACCTACGAAATTCGGTCCGATTTGTTTTAGCCCCGACATATAATTTTCATAGAAGCTGTTGTAAATCGTTGTAAACATCGGAATCAGCTGAAATATAACATAGACGATGATAAAGGGTAATAAGAATATGTAGCCCCATTTATTATAACGAACGGCTTTTGATTTTTTTTTCATAGATTCGCAACCTTTCTGATAAAAATGGACCTTGTAGGAATGACTCCTACAAGGTCCTGAGTCATCGAGAACCGTTTGTAAGCAAAGTTGCCGTCTGTCAGCCTCTGTCGCTTAGTAGGACAGTTCAGGATATTTCTCTACAACTGCTTTGTAGAACAGATCCAGTGCCTCCTCTTTGGTTGCCGTGCCCTCAAAGTAATTCTTCATAGCGTGCTGGAATTCTTCGTTACAACCCTGATCATAAGAGGAAAGGTTGCTTAAGTCGAGTGAGGATACACCGTTAGCGTACATGCCAAGAGGATTCTGACCGCCAAGGATCTTGCTGGAATAGGAACTATCCTGAGCCATTGCATCCATAACGGTGCTGTTGTTTACGAAATCGTCATCCGCAACAACGATGTCTTTCATGATCGTGTCATCGGTTGTCATCTTTAACATGATATCCTTAATGATGCCTGCATTGTCGGTGCCTGTTGCTGCACAGATCCAGGTGCCGCCCCAGAAGAAGCCCTGAGGACCCTCGGTTGCGCCCCAGCCGCCCTGGTTACCGATACTGCCTTCCGTATCAGCCGCCATGGAGAAGTTTACAAGCCATGCGGGACCAAAGTAAGCGAATACCTTACCTTCCGGATAGAAGCCTTTGCTCCAGTCATCGCTCCACAGATCATGCGTACCGGTTGCGCCTGCGTCTACAAGTGTCTTGGAGTCATCGACCCACTTCATGATGTTATCATCGATGGTGATCATGTTGTCGTTGACCCATTTTTTAGAAACGTTGTTGGAATATACGCGGTAGCTGTCGTTTACGGAAGACATGATGCTGTAGCCTGCATCCTTAAGCGTAGTTGCTGTCGCATTGAAGGTATCCCAATCCTTTACGTAATTCTGAATCTCGGAAGGTTCATCCGTGCCGAACACTTCCTTTGCCGCTTCACGGTTGTAGAACAAAACGCCGGGGCAACCCTGCCAGGAAAGACCCTTGAGTACGCCGTTGGAGTCGGTTACGACGTCCTTGGTGTACTGGAACTGCTTGGAAAGATCCGCGTCCGTAATACCGAGATCAGCAATGGGCATCGTGTACTCGGAATCTACATACTTGAGCGCATAGTCTGCCTCGATCAGGAACAGGTCGATTTTGTCGTCCGCAGCAGCATCTGCCTGCTTTAACAGCGTTTCGTCCAGGTTGTTCTGGTAAGCGTTGTCGGCGTTAGGGGTGATGTTCCACTTAACGGATACATCGCCGATTGTGCCGGAGGTAGCATCAACTTCCGTATAATCAGGATAGTGATCTGTGATACGGGACTTGAACTCCTCGTTCCAGCAGTAGATGTTGAGTACTTTGCCTTCATCAGCAGCGGGTGCTGTCTCTGCTGCATCATCGGCAGCGGGTTCCTCTGCCGCATCATCGGTAGCAGGTGCTTCTGTCTGCGTGTCGGCCGCAGGCGCTTCTGTTGTGCTGCTATCGGCCGCAGGCGTTGTTGCGTCGTTTCCGCATCCTGCTAAGATTCCGGTAAGCATTGCAGCGGAAAGTAGTGCACTGAGCAATTTTTTCTTCATTTTTTAATTCCTCCCTTTGAATGATTTTTTGCATTTATATATTTTCGGAAGCAAGCTTCCGTAAATGCCTCGCTCTTACGATTATATAATACTTAAACGTTTTCGTGCTTTAATAATATATCAATATTAGTATTATTGCAATAGGAAATCAAGTTTTTTTATGCAATTTTTTGGGATTTGGCAATCTTTCACATATTTGGTCAATTCCATTTTTACGATTTCGACAATAATTTTATTGTTTTCTAATTTCTGAATTTTTTCCTTCTTTTGTTCATTCCCAGTATTATGGAGAAACTGCACAACCTTTCGTTTTAAATCCAAAGTAATTTAGTATATTTCAAATTATTGCGGTAACTTAATCGTTTTCAGTGACATTTTTTTCTAAATGCCAAAAGGCACTTGCCTCCGTACCTTGTGGGCCTCGCCTCGCTATATTGCAGTACCATAAGTGTACTGTTTTGCGACCTTTCTTTTTTGTATAATATTTCAAAAAAAGAAAGGATGTGTTTTTATGACAGTTTATCGAAACAAAGCACGAAACAGTTGGTTCTGCAGTTTTTACTACACTGACTGGACCCGTAAAAGAAAACGAAAAAAGAAGGAGGGATTTCTATCCCGTAAGGAGGCTGGAGACTATGAGACTACCTTTCTCATGCAGCGACAGGGAAGCTGCGACATGATATTTGAAACGCTTGTAAAACTCTATCTGGAAGATTGCAAAAATCACTGCAAGCCCACCTCGTTTTATACCAAAAATCATCTGATCACAACAAAGATCCTACTTTATTTCAAAGAAACGTCCGTAAACGAAATTAAAATTTCCACCGTGAGATCCTGGCAAAACGAAATATTGTCTCAATGCAAAAGAAATGGAACTGCATATTCCGATACTACGTAAATCCATTCATGTTCAG
Organism: uncultured Lachnospiraceae bacterium; assembly: GCA_910576815.1. Taxonomy (GTDB): domain Bacteria; phylum Bacillota; class Clostridia; order Lachnospirales; family Lachnospiraceae; genus UBA3282. Next base: position 2,157 of record CAJTKA010000047.1, on the reverse strand, counting down.
TTTTTCGCCATAATGAATTACGACACGAGATACTACAACTCGCCTTCTAACCACGTTGCCTTATGTGGAAGTATAGGTCACAAAAAAGCCACAGTTATGAACTTCTGGACGGGAATACGTTCCGGGGAACTGCTTGCCCTGTCCGTTGATAACTTTGATTATAAGAAGTGTCTACTGCATATTACTCAGAATTACTGCCGTTTTCAAGGACTGGACTTACTGCTTACTCCAAAAACTGCGGGCAGTATGCGGACCATTTCCCTGCCTGCTTTGCTATGCGACGATATCCAAATCTATATGTCTAGCAGCCCGCCTGCCGCTGCAGCAAAAGGCTGTTTCCCGTGAGCAAATATTACCTGACCAGAGAATTAAAATCAGGTTGTGCAAAGGAGGGCGTAAAAGAAATCCGTCTCCATGATCTGCGGCATTCCCGCAAACTGAACTGAAACGAGTGGTTTTGATCAATTTTGCACTCCCTTCTTATTTAAAAGGGAGGATTTAAAATGAAAAAAATCGTAAGCGTTTTACTTACAACCGCTATGGTAATTACCATGGCGGGCTGCGGCGGCGACAAAGCTACGCCTGCACCCGCAGCTGAGACACCCGCGGCAGAGGCACCTGCAGCTGATACGCAGGCACAGGCAACTTCGAGGATCCTAATTTCGTAGCTACTCTGACTGAGACGCAGAGACTGTTCAAGGATACCAAGATCTTCAACAAAGACTTCAACGCAATCACCAACGAGGACAGCCCCGTAATCGGCATTTTTAGAGCTGATATGTTTGAACGTTGCCAACGGCTTCACCTACTTTCTGCAAGACTTCAAACTTCAAGGCGGCAAGCTCCGCTATGGCGGCTCGCACTTCTTGGGAGAGGGCGGGGCTTCTGCCAATTTTGCGGCGGTATTTTTCCCGTCATTATTACTACGCACCGGAAGGAAAATTTGGCAAAATTCCCCGAGAAATTTTTTCGTGTTTTCGGAACAGGATTTGACAAAAACAGGCACAAAAAACAGGAAACCTTTTCTTGATTTCCTGTTTTCTGACTGCCTAAAACGGCGGCGGTTATTCGGTTGTTATTCCACGGAAGCAAACTTGTAGCCTATGCCTAAAATGGTCTTTATGTAGGTGGGGTTTTTGCTGTCCGGCTCTATCTTTTTCCGTAAATTACATATCACGCTGGCAACGCTTGACTGGCAGCTTTCGCTTTCCATGCTCCACACGGCTTCAAAGATTTGCGCCTTTGTGAATACCCGCCCCGGACTGGCGGCAAGGTAGCAGAGTGCGCCGTATTCCAAACGTGTGAGGTATATGTCTGCCCCGTTTTTTAATACCCGGCGTTGGTGCAGCCTTATTTCCAATCCCGGAAAAACCAGTGCGGGGGATTGCGGCGGCTGTATGGCTTCCAGCGGTATCATATCGGCAAGGACAGCTATGGCTTTTTCAACCGCTTTTTCTTCTGTGTTTTTGAATGTAAGTATGAGTATTTTCCCGACAAATCTCACCTCCTGTTAGGTAGCCTGTTCATCAAAACGGAATTGTAACAGGGCAGCGATAAGCCGCCGTTTGATGTTGCCCTCGGTGTCCTTGTTGACCTGTCCGTTTTCAAGGGTAGCAAGCCGGATTCGCTTGCCGTAATGCCGTAAAACCTCGTCCACCGCTTCCGGCTCTCCGCTGGTCGCTATGACAATGGTTTCATACGGCACAAGTTTAGGATTCCTCACGGAAAATCACCTCCATTGCTTCATGTAACATTTGCAAGGCACTGCGCATATGATGCCGTGCCGTAATCTGGCAGCGTCCGTATAACTCCCCGATTTCCGGCTGTGTGTAACGCCCGAAAAAGTAAAGGTAAATGATTTCTCTCTTTTTCTCCGGCAGAGAGGACAGGGCTTCGGCAAGTTCCCTGTTCGTAAGGATAACCCTCTGACCGCATATCGTAACCGGGTATTGCTTACAGGGGTCTATAAAATATTTATCTGTTGTACTGAATGGGTAAAACTTTTCTTCGGTGAGGTATTCAGAAGATATTTCTTTTTGCCGCCGCCTGTCCCTGTCACGCCATGCGGTGTTAGCCGCAAAGCGTACGACAGTCTTGCAATAGCCATTGAAAGTATACATGATGTGTTCTCTGTATGCTTCTGTACAAGGCATAAAT
>CAJTKA010000046.1 GCA_910576815.1 uncultured Lachnospiraceae bacterium | reverse complement strand
TATGCGCACTCGGGACTTTCACCCGTTAGAACTCGCCCATGCTGGGCAAACTAGAAAAAGCCGGAACGCGAAAGGTTCCGGCTTTGATAATATTAGGAATTGAGTTCTGCAAGCTTGTCCTTCAGATCCGCCGAAATCGTGCTCACCATATCCGCAGATGCCGCGATCTCCTCCGTCGCCGCCGCCAGGTTCGTCACCCGCAGATTGACTCCGTCGATAACGTTGATCAGTCTTTCGGCATCTGCCAAAAGATTCTTGATCGCCGCCTGAATCTGTTCTTTATTGGAGTCGCTGTCACTGGCCGTATCCTTGGAGGAATCCGCCAGTTTCTTAATATTTTCAGCAATGATGGCAAAGCCTCTGCCGGACTCTCCCGCTCTCGCCGCCTCAATGCTGGCATTTAAGGCAAGAAGGTTCGTCTCCTCCGCCACATTCGTGATCTCCTCGTTATTTTCTTCCAGTTTCACCAAAAGTTCCTGAATCTTTGCCAGCGCCTGATTCAACTGATCACAGAACTGTACCACATCACTCATGGAAGCCGAGATACCCGTGCTCTCCTCCGCATTGCTGTTATTGCCCTCAGACATCTCGCTGATCGAAATATCCAGACTGTCAAAGTCAACCTGCACTTCGGCAATCAGCTCCGCGATCTTTTCATTTTTTTCCTGCAGCAGCGCGTTTTTGTTCTCAACTTCGGCAGCCATCTGCCTCGCCGCTTCGCTCTCCTGCTCCACCCTGTTCTTGACATACTGGATACAATTATCCTTATGGTTACAGCCATTGTGAATCGCCGTGACCATGTCTTCACAGGTTGCATACCCGCAGGCGGAGCAGTTCATCGTGCGCTCCGTTTCCGTCCTCTTATCCATGGACGTAAAGATATCGTTCATCTCCGAAACACTCGGCACTCTCTGCTTCAGTCCCTTTGACTTGTCAGTATAATGCCTGATAAAATCGTTGATATCCAGGTTCGCAAACTGCCTGTTGAGCCTGTCAAGCCTCTGTTTCGGCGTCAGGTTCCTGCTGAAAGCGTGCCGCCTGTCACTCTTTTTGCTGGCCTCCCGAATCTTTTGGAGTTCATAAAGCGTATCGTCGGAGTGCACCTTTTCCTCCTCCACGCCCGGACCATAGATGCAGCCTTTCGCACAATTTAAAGCATCCACCATAAACGGCAGTTCCTTCTTGCCCAGTACCCTCTTTTTATAATCCTCCAAAAACTCATAGGCGTGCTTTTCGCCTTCGATCTGGCGGATAAAAATATCCTCTCCGCAGAACCAGTAAACATTTTCTTTCAAACCGCCGGGCATCGGATAGATGGAACCCAGGCCGTACTCGATCTCATCCGTCACAGCCGGTCCCGAAACTCCGTGCACCCTCACATACTGCATCAGATGATCGAAGGTCACATTATAGGAGACATAGCCGCCGCAGTTGGGGTCGTCGATCTCATTTTTCTTTGCGATACAGGGACTGATAAAGGCCAGCTTATCAGGCACTTTCATGTATTTTTTCACATAGATCGCGCCGCACATCATAGGCGAATGAACCGGCATCAGGCTCGGGATCAGCTCCGGGATATACTTTTCTATGTAACCTACCACCGCAGGACAGGGTTGGGAAATCGCACCTTTGAAATTATGTTCCGTGATATATTTGACATAGCCCCAAGTCGTGATATCTGCACCAAAGCTGATGCTGATGATGCGATTCACGCCAAGTTTTTTCAGACCGCCAAGAACTGTCGCATACTCCCTGGGGTAGTTTGCCAGAAATGCAGGCGCGAGCAGAATCGATATCTTCTCGCCCTTTTTCAGATCTTCAAAAAATCGTTCCGTATCATCGTTGTAGCTTCTGGCCCCATGCGCACAAACATCAAAGCAGGCGCCACAGCTCACACACTGATCACCATCTACAATAATCTTATTTCTTCCATTCTCTTCCACTGCCCGATTCGCCGTCAGGACCGGACAGACCGAAATACATTTGTTGCAGCCAACGCAATTATCATTGGTATACACCAGTGCGTTCAACGGTTGATTCCCCATCATATCCTCCATTTTATTCGATTTTTCTGTCGCTTTTTTGTTACTTTTGTATAACGCCGGTACTATTTTACCACATGGTGACAGAAAAATCAAACAAGAATCCGGCTGCTAAATCTGGGAAAGTACAAATATATCATAAATTGCCTTGATCGCCGTCTCGAAATCGGCGTTGGCCACACCGATGATAATGTTTAACTCGCTGGAGCCCTGGTCGATCATCTTGACATTGACATTGGCGTGAGCAAGGGCGGAAAAAATCCTGCCTGCCGTACCTCGGGTGGACTTCATACCGCGCCCCACCACGGCAATCAGCGCCAGATCTGCCTCAATATCGATCGAGTCCGGATCCGCCAGTCTGTGAATGCCTGATACCACCTTCTGCTCCTTATGCATAAATTCATCCTGGTGGACAAAAACGGTCATCGTGTCAATACCGGAAGGCACATGCTCAAAGGAGATCTCATTTTCTTCAAAGGCCTGCAGAACCTTACGCCCAAAACCGATCTCTGAGTTCATCATATCCTTTTCGATGTTGACCGCACAGAAGCCCTTCTTGCCCGCAATACCCGTAATCACATACTTCGGCTTCTGACAGGTACTCTCCACGATCCAGGTACCGTTATCCTCCGGCGCGTTGGTATTGCGGATGTTGATGGGGATCCCTTCGCTCCTGACAGGAAAGATCGCATCCTCGTGCAGAACGTTAAAGCCCATGTAGCACAACTCCCGCAGCTCTCTATAGGTAATGGTCTCAATGCCCTGGGGTTTGAAGATGATTCGCGGATCCGCCACCAGAACGCCTGAGACATCCGTCCAGTTCTCATATACGTTCGCTTTGATTGCCCGCGCCACAATGGAGCCGGTGATATCGGAGCCTCCTCTGGAGAAGGTCTTGACCCTGCCGTCCGCATATGCGCCATAAAAGCCCGGAATCACCGCCGATTCCACTCCTGCAAGGCGCTCCCGCATCAGACGGTTTGTCTCCTCAGCGTCATGCTCCCCGTCTTCCTTAAAGCGGATCACCTCAGCCGCATCCACGAAAGTGTAGCCCAGATACTTGGCCATGATGATGCCGTTCAAGTATTCTCCGCGGGAAGCCGCATAATCCGATCCGGCTTTCTGCTTAAAATTCTTTTCTATGGATTGAAATTCCTTATCCAGAGAAAGCTTTAACTCCAGTCCCTCTATGATCTCCTGATATCTCTCCTTGATTTTTCCAAGCGTCTCAGAGAAATCTTCACCCTGATCCGCCTGCGCATAGCAGGCGTAAAGCATATCTGTGACTTTCGTATCATCCGACGAGCGCTTCCCGGGTGCGGAAGGTACCACAAATCTTCGCTCCTTGTCGGAACGAATGATCGCTCCCACTTTCTGAAACTGTTCTGCGCTCGCCAGAGAACTGCCGCCAAATTTAACTACCTTATTCATCCTTTTATCCCTCTTACTCTTACCTGATTACGCCATGATGCGGATCCTGTTGATACATCCGCCCAGCTTCTCGATGTTTTCCGCAAACTCTTTCTCGGACATGATCTGCGTCATAAAGGCAAATTCCTCTTTGATTCCAACATTGATCTCCGCCAGTGCACCGAAAGCTGCCATCGCCGCCTCCCGCTTGTCCGCAGACACTCTGACGAAGAACTTCCGCTTCGCCAAGCCGATATCGGTCACTTTCACCCGTTCCTCATCCCAAAAGCACATGATCGTCTTGCCCTGATGTCTCGCACAGTCCACCACATCGGAGACCACCGCGCTGGCCGTGGGGAGTTTTCCCGCTCCGCGTCCGTAATACATGGAATCACCCAGCATATTGCCGTGCACATACACAGCGTTGAAAACATCCCTCACAATGTAGAGCGGATGATCCTTGGAAATCATAAAAGGCGCGACCATCGCAAAAAAGCCGTCCTCCGTATCCTGACTGAAAGCCAGCAGCTTAACGGATTTATTCATCTGCTTGGCATACTTGAAATCAGCCGCCGTGATCTTTGTGATGCCCTCCGTATAGATATCCTCATAATCCACACTTTTTCCCGTCATCAGAGAAGACAGGATGGCAATTTTTCTGCAGGCATCATATCCTTCCACATCGGCCTCGGGATTCCTCTCTGCATAGCCTTTATCCTGCGCTTCCTTTAACACATCCTCAAAATCAGCGCCATCCTGATCCATCTTGGTGAGGATATAATTCGTGGTGCCGTTTAAAATACCCGTAATGCCATCGATATGCTCCGCCGTCAGAGAATAATTCAAGGGACGGATAATGGGAATACCGCCGCCGACGCTGGCCTCAAAGAGATAATTGCAATGATTCTCTCTGGCAAGCCGCAGAAGTTCCGGTCCGTGCGCTGCCACCAGCTCCTTGTTGGAGGTACACACGCTCTTTCCGGCAAGAAGGGCTTTCTTGGTATAATCGTAGGCATATGTGGTACCGCCCATGGTCTCGCAGATAACCGTCACTTCGGCATCCTTTAAAATGACGTCAAAGTCATGCACTACCTTCTTTTCATAAGGGTCGCCTGGGAAATCCCGCAGATCCAGAATATACTTTACCGCCAGATCCTCGCCTGCCTTTTTATTGATATCAGCTTTATTTGTCTCGATCACTTCCACGACGCCGCTGCCCACAGTGCCGTATCCCAAAACCGCGATTTGAATCATATCTACCTCCATGCCTGAGTGTATTTTACGATGGCACGCGTCGAGAATTTCAAATTCTCGACCGCGATTCCGAGTTTGTGGTCCTATCACAAACTCGCGATTGATAAATCAGCACATCAGTGTGATTTATCAATCTGTCTCCATGCCTGAGTGTATTTTACACCAAAGGATACTTATCCGTCAGTGTCTTGATGATGGCCTGCGCCTTACCGATGCCTGCCTCGCCTTCCTTGATGACAATGGAAATGGCCTCCGCCACCTGCTCCATATCCGCCGTGTTTAAACCGCGGGAAGTAGCTGCCGGGGTTCCCAGGCGGATGCCGCTGGTCACAAAAGGTGACTTCGGATCGTTGGGAATGGTATTCTTATTGGCCGTGATATGCGCCTCGTCAAGCAGCTTCTCCACAGCCTTCCCTGTCAAATCATAGTTTGTCAGATCAACTAACATCAGGTGGTTGTCCGTGCCACCGGAAACGATCTTAATGTCTCTCGCCTGCAGAGCCTTGCAGAGCGCCTGCGCATTATCCGCCACATTCTTCATATAAACCTTAAAGTCATCGGACAGCGCCTCCTTAAAGCACACTGCCTTGGCCGCAATCACATGCATCAGCGGGCCGCCCTGGATACCGGGGAAAATAGCCTTATTGAAGTTATACTGATCCGCCACCTCCTGGCTGGACATGATCATGCCGCCTCTGGGACCGCGCAGGGTCTTGTGGGTGGTGGTCGTCGTCACATGCGCATAAGGGATCGGGCTCGGATGAAGCCCCGCCGCCACAAGGCCTGCGATATGGGCAATATCCACCATCAGCACCGCGCCGACCTCGTCTGCAATCTCTCTGAATTTCTTGAAGTCAATGGTTCTTGCATAAGCCGAAGCACCCGCCACGATCATCTTAGGCTTGCACTCCAATGCAATCTTTCGAACATTATCGTAATCGAGGAACCCTTCATCATTGACGCCGTAAGGTACGCATTTGAAATATTTGCCAGACATATTGACCGGTGAACCGTGGGAGAGATGCCCGCCGTGATCCAGATTCATACCCATAAAGGTATCGCCCGGCTCCATCACCGCAAAGAAGACTGCCATATTCGCCTGTGCGCCGGAATGGGGCTGTACATTGACATATTCGCAGCCGAAAAGCTCTTTCGCGCGGTCTCTGGCAAGATCCTCCACCACATCCACACACTCGCAGCCGCCATAGTATCTCTTACCGGGATACCCTTCTGCATACTTATTTGTCAGAGGGCTGCCCATAGCCGCCATAACCGCCTTGCTCACCCAGTTCTCAGACGCAATCAGCTCGATATGGGAATTCTGTCTGTTCTGCTCGTCCACGATCGCCTGCGCGATTTCGGGATCAACATTTCTTACCTCATCCAATGAATACATTCCTCTCCTCCTGCCTTTCTGATCATTTTCATGCCGTTACTCTCTCGATTCTCTCTCGTTCTTCTCTCGTTTCTTTCAAATATTTCCTTCTATATTATATATTTGTACGAATAATATAGGAACAATTTCAAAACAATATTATAAAGTATTATGCTATGTATTGCAATTAAAATTTATGACATTTCTTAGGGATGTCTTGCCGGATAGCTTTGGCAGCGGTATATCTTTGTCATAATGGACAGTTTTTAATGGAATTTTAAGAAAACTTTATGGAAATCTTATTTTGACTTTTCCCGCTAATCTGATAAGATATAGTGAAGTAAAAGAAACAGATCATATACGATATGTCATACGTATAAACGAAATTCTCAGTGAGGATACAACATTGATGGAAAAACAGATGATCAACGGAAAAAAGGCACCGCGGCAATTTTCCCGGGTCTGCCACTTTTATTATAACAAATACAGGCACGCGCTGCCGCTGCTGCTCTATGGAATCATCTATATGCAGTGGTTTGCCTGGCTTGAGCGAAATGTAACGGTAACGAGCCGCTACCACCTGATCCATGTAAAACCTGATGACTACATCCCCTTCTGCGAGATTTTCGTTGTTCCCTATCTTTTGTGGTTCGCCTATGTGGCAGTGGTCATCCTTTACTTCTTTTTTAAAGACAGAGACGACTATTTCAGAGCCTGTACCTTCCTGTTTATCGGAATGACGGTCTTTTTGATCATCAGCACGCTCTGGCCAAACGGCCACGACCTACGTCCTGCCGTAATGCCGCGTGACAACATTTTCACCGGGCTGGTGGCTGCGCTCTACAGGACTGACACACCGACAAATCTCTGGCCGAGCATCCATGTGTACAATTCGCTTGGCTGCCACATTGCCATTATGAAAAGCGCGAGGCTGGAAAAGAAACGGGGCATCCGCATCGGATCGTTGATCCTGTGCACCTCCATTATTTTATCGACCGTGTTCATCAAGCAGCACTCCGTATTCGATGTGACCACAGCCTTTATCATGGCGGCTGTGATGTACGGTGTGGTATACCGCTCCGACGTGCTCATCAATTTCTATCACAGTTTGAGACGTAAGCATAAACGCAAGCCGGGTACACTGGTGTAAAAATAGAAAAGAGAGGAATCCATGCAGAGACCTCTCTTTTTTATGCACAACATTCGTCAGTTAAACTGAAAGAACCGCCTGCAGATCCGATATCCTTCCACCGATATCTTCCGCCCTCCCTTGCCGGGAAGATTCATGGAATTTCCTAAGACGCCATAGCGCAGCCTCATGAATAATCCCAGATCCTTCTGCCTGATATACTGCCAAAGCTGCGCCTTTTTCTCCAGATTCTCCTCTGTGCCGGAACGAATCAGCATAATGGAAGATATCACGGTGATGATCTCCAAATAGTTTATCATGTACCGCTTGAGCTTTCGCTTGGCGTAAATCTTTGACTTCTTTTCCACGAGATAATCGATCATGCGCATATTGACGCTGATCTGCTGGTCGATCCTGCCTATCATGACCTCCTCGTTGACCGACTGTCCCTCCCTGCCAATATAATAACGATACAAATTCACATCCAGATAATACATATTCTTCACAAAGGGAAGCGGCTCAAATACAAAAAGGTTGTCCACATAAAAGGTGTGCTCCGGCAGTCTTAGCCCACATTCACGCAAAAGCTTGGTACGAAAAATCACGGAGTGCATGAGAATATACTGTCCCTTGTGAAAGTGTTTCACTTCGTTCCAGCCGAATATCCGATCCTGCGGCAGGGCATGGTGATATTTCATCACCTTATGCTTTTTAGCGCCCTCCTTTTCATAGACGAAGTTACTGATGAGCATATCCAGTTTTTCTCCGCCTGCAACGATATCCCGCAGCGTTTCAAGAATCTTCTGATATGCACTTTCCTTCACCCAATCGTCACTGTCCACTACTTTATAATAAAGTCCCTCGGCATGATCGAGTCCTACGTTAACGGCGGAGCCATGTCCACCGTTTTCTTTGTGAATCACTTTGACAATGGACGGATAACGCCTCTCATACGAATCCGCGATCTCTCCTGTCCTGTCCGAAGATCCGTCATCCACAATTAAAATCTCCACATCCTCGCCGCCCACAAGCAGCGATTCAATGCACTTTTCCATATATGCCTGTGAATTGTAACAGGGTACTGCCACAGATAACAATTTCATGCCAAACCGTCCATGCCTTTCTCAAAATGATCTTTGTTAACCCACCCTGTCATTCTATCACAATCATGCTCTGAAATGTTGACCTTTTTTCTTATGTTTTTCTTATTTTTTCTCTTTTATATTTCAATATTCTATCTTTATTGATCTGCTATCGCTCTGTTTCTTCTATGCTTTCTCCCCGTTTTTTCTATGATTTTCCGCCTTTCTTCCCATCTCAACCTGTTCGGCATAGGCAGCAAACGCGGAAGGGATCGGATAGGCAGACTTAGTTTCCTCCGGTTCAACAAAGACAAACGCCTGTGCCGTTTTTCCCGCCTCCAGATTGGCAAGTTCGTCCACCCTGACCAGATAACCGATCATATGCCATTCTTTATGCGTAAAGACATGCTTTGCCGGCGGAAGCTCCCTGATCCTGATGGGTGAAAATCCAAGTTCCTTCAAATAAGCAGATACCTGTCTCTCCTTACAGTGCCCTTCCAGAGAAGGAAACTCATACATTCCCGCAAGCAGCCCCCGATCCGGCCTTTTGCGAAGCGCCACCCGATCCGCATCCTGTATGACCAGAATCGTCCTCTCCTCGATGCGCCTTGGCTTCTTTTTTGCCTTCTTCGGAAATTCTGCCGTCCGCCCTTCCTGTCCTGCTTGACACAACGTTTCCCAAGGACAACTTTGACATTTGGGCGCACCGTTAGGAATACAAACCGTAGCCCCAAGCTCCATCAATGCCTGATTAAAATCGCCGGGACGGTCTTTGGGCATCACGCGGGCAAGTTCTTCTTCCACAGCTTTCTTCACTTTGGCATCCAGGATATCCCTGCCGTCCGCACGCAGCCTGGACAGGATGCGCAGCACATTGCCGTCTACCGCAGGATATGCTTTTCCAAAAGCAATGGACGCGATCGCACCCGCTGTATAGCTGCCGATCCCCGGCAGGGACAAAATCGCCTCATACTCCTCCGGCATTCGACCTCCATAATTCTCCGTCACGATCTGCGCCGCCTTTTTCAGATTTCTGGCGCGATTATAATAGCCCAAGCCCTCCCATAGTTTCAAAAGCCGGTCTTCCTCCACATGCGCCAGACTGCCAATATCGGGAAGCGCCTGCAAAAATCGGTCGTAGTAAGGTTTGACCGCCTCCACTCTGGTCTGCTGCAGCATGATCTCCGAAAGCCACACATGATAGGGTGCAGGGTCCTCCCGCCAGGGCAGAATACGCCTGCCCCGATCATACCAGGCAAGGAGCGGCTCCACAATGCTGTCTGACAGCTCCGCCATCATTTTCTCATCTGACGCTGTATCTGTCTCTGCCGTCTTTTCATGTCTCATACGCCAACTGTCCTTTAACTGCTGTCCTTCTCCTCGATCTCCTCCGCACACTCTCTGTTCCGATAGGGAACTCTGGCTGCCGGAACCACCTCGGATGCCGGGAGTGTATGTGCCGGCTGATCATCAAAGAAAATATGCGCACCAAATGCCTGCAATACATCCCGCTTTCTAATTCCGCCCAGAAAGAATACTTCATCAATGCGGACATCCCATGCCCGCAGCGTACGAATGACGCGCTCGTGCGTGGGCGCACATCTGGTCGTGACCAGAGCCGTCCTGATCGGCGTCTCCTCCCCGGGATAGTCCTTTTGCAGATTTGAGAGTGTTTTTAAGAATTTTGCGAAAGGTCCCGCCTGCAGAGGATTATCTGCATTCCGTCTCTCATTCTCCTCAAAGGCCTCCAGTCCCTGCTCCTGAAAGATCCGCTCTGACTCGTCGGAAAAAAGCACTGCGTCACCATCAAAAGCGATCCTGATCTGCCTGATCTGATGTTCGCAGTCATAGGTCGTTATGCCCTCCGTGCAGATGATGCCTGCCGCAATATTCGAGTCGATCGCCCGCTGCACATCGTCCTCACAGGCCGAGAGAAAGAGATCTGTCTTAAACGCCGAGAGATAAGGCGCGAGGGAAGAACCACCCGCCAGCACCGCCCTGGTAATGCGCAGGCCGTAATGCTCGATCGCCTTAAAGACCCGCAGAGATGTATCCGGACTGTTTCTGGACATAATAATGACCTCTACGGAACCTTCCCTGCCCGGCAGTTCATTCAAATTAAGGAGCGCCCGCACCAGCGGAAACCCCGGCCCCGGACGAAGCAGCTCGTCCTCATGTGCCACCTGGTAACGGCTGTACGCCTCCATGCCCTCTTCCTCGAATATTTTGTTTTCCCGGGTAAGATCAAACAATGTGCGGGACGAAACACCCACCACAAGTTTATTTTCCAAATCGTAAGCCATAAAGCACCCCCATCCGTGATCACTCCGGCAAGGGGCTTCCAACTACTGTCTCAGCCTGCTGCATTCATATTTTTTGAACGTAAGCAGACAGTTCCTAAGCTCCGCATATCTGTCTTCTATATCGCCTTCCTTGATCTCCAGATCCACAGACACTGCCATCATGTTTATCATGTCATCCGTGATCCTGTTATGGAGGGAATCAAGGATCGTCAGCCGCTCCTCATAGGAACTCGCATCAAGAAACTCCAACACCAGAGGATCGATATTTAGTTGTTCACCCGGCTCAGCGGGACTATCATCCGCTGCCGACAAAACCGTCACCGCTTCGGAATCGTTTTCTTTCCGCTGTTCCGTTACGGTCTCGAATTTTTCCGCCTCATCTTCTTCGCCGCCAAGAAGGGCAAAGCGGTATTTCTGTCCGGCGTCAGGATATTTCTCTCGGTCTACCTCCTCCATAAACATGGAGAGAGGACGCACATATGTCTCGAAAGGCTCATACATCTGCTGGTAAACTACCATCATTTCTCCCGTCTCGCTGTGCTTCGCAAGACACCTGATCTGATACTGCTTACCCTTAAAATGCCTGTACATTTCCTGTGGTCTGGGATTATGTCTCATAGAAATCTCCTTTTCTCAATCGTTCTCTATTAGTATAATCCCAAAATGCCAAATTGTCATTCCTTTCTCGCCTTGGAAGATGCAGAACATTTGTTCTTTTCCTGATTATAGAACAAATGTTCTGCAATGTCAACCCCGCTTCCAAAATGCTTTACATTACTGTTATACTCACGCTCATTGCAGACACCAAAATCAATAACGCCGTGATCATGCCAAAACCCCATCTCATCTGCTGCACCTCCTTGTCGAAATTAGGCAATCAATGAAAACTTGTTGAGATTACTTTAGCACTTTACAAGTCCCATAAACAGGACTCATATATGCAAAAACAGGAGAGTCATATCACTCTGCAGATTGATATGATTCTCCTGTTTTATGTTTCGTTTCTATAACTTTGATTGGCAAATCCTTTACTCGTCGATAGGCTTGTATCTGTCAAAGACCTTGTCGCCGCCACATACATGACGGGAACCGTCCGTCTCCGTGATGATATAGTCGCCCTCGCCGATAAAGGTCTTGCCTCTCTTATGAAGGATATAAGGACAGACGATGGCGCCGTTTTCCTTCTTTACCTGCACCAGGGAATCCGTGACAAACCATCCCCTTGTCACCACATCCGTCCAGAGCTCAAAGCCATCCTCCAACCCTTTACCGACCTCATACTTTTCTATATTTGCCTCAAAAGACACGCGCATACATTTCATAAAACTCATACCTCCTCTTCTTTTTCTCTCATGTTCATTTGCATTTTTATTATTGATATTAAAGTGCTCTTTTGATTGCTTCCATCAACTCTCCGTAGGTTTCGAATGCGGGAAGCTGCGGATGGTCTTTCTTGATCTGTTCCGTACTCTTGAACAAAAATCCTGCCTTACTCGCCTGGATCATAGCCAGGTCGTTGTGACTGTCCCCGGCAGCGATGGTATCATAGCCGATGGACTGCAGCGCCTTCACCGTAGTGAGCTTGGAATCCTTGATTCGCATATGAAATCCTGTGATTTCTCCATCCGGCGCCACTTCCAGTGAATTGCAGAAAATCGTGGGCCATCCCAGCTTTTCCATCAAAGGTCCCGCAAACTGCGTGAAGGTGTCGCTGATGATAATGACCTGCGTAATGCTTCTGAGTTCGTCCAGAAATGCCTTTGCTCCCGGCAGCGGATCGATCCTGGCGATCGTCTCCTGAATCTGGCGAAGCCCCAGACCATGTTCTTTCAAAATGCCAAGCCTCCAGTTCATCAGCTTATCGTAATCCGGCTCGTCTCTGGTCGTCCTGGTCAGCTCCGGAATGCCGCTCTCCTTCGCAAAAGCAATCCAAATCTCCGGCACGAGAACACCCTCCAGATCCAGACAAACAATATTCATACTCATGTGATTCCTCCAAAAGTTCTAATCTAAGAAACAATGTTCAAACATCATTCCCTTTTTCTATTGTACTGTATGAATAACCCTGCGCGCAACCGAAAGTTTTTCTATCAAGCATTTTTGATGCTACGCTTCACGATCAAAAGCTCCACGCTCATGACGTCGTTCATCCTGCCTGTCTTGACAGCCTCCTCGGTCTCCACGCAGTCCTCAAGTGCCTTCCTTAGCTCCGCTTCCCGAAACTTCGACGCCTGCGCCACATATTTTTTGGCAATAAAGCCGGCAAGTCCTGTCTTCGTGCCGATGGTGTTTGTGTCATATCCTTTATTTTTCAGTTCCTTGACCTGCAAAAGGAGGTTAAACTGTCTGGCGATCAGAAAAAGGATCCGCATGGGCGGTTCTTTCAAAGTCAAAAGATCGTAGTAAAGCTCCATCGCCTGTTTCTGCCGCTTATCCGCCACCGCTTCCACCATCTCAAAGATACGGCTGCTGATCTGTCTGACGCAGACCTGATCGATATCCTGCGCCGTGACCGCCTCCCTATCCATGCAGTAGCAGACCAGCTTCTCCACTTCGCCGCGGATATTTTCCATATCCGCCCCGGTCTTATCAAAAAAATGGTCCAGATCCCGTCCCGTGATCCGTTTGCCGTCCTTTGCGAGCAGTTCCACCACCCAGCGCTTTAATGTGGCTTCGTCGGGGGTCTTACACTCGATGATACGCCCTTTTGTACTCACCGTCTTGTAGAGCTTGCTCCTTTTATCGATCTCAGGCTCCACGAACAGAAAGAAGGCGCTGAGAGAAGGTTCTTCCAGATAGGCTGCAAGTTCCTCACCGCCCTTCTTAAAAAACCCGCTGTTCTCAATCACCAGTACCCGCCTCTCGGCAAGAAACGGCATGGTCTGGGCCAGATCGATCACTTCACCGGAGACGATGCCCTTTCCCTCAAAACAATGCAGATTCATGAGGTCGCCATCCCCCATAAGCGCCTTTTTGATCCTCTCCCTGTACTGCCTGCGAAGGTATGCTTCCTCCCCGCACAGAAGGTAGACCTGTTTTAATTGTCCCGTTCTGATCTCCTCGTTTAACTTCTTCATAAATAACAGTATACTCCATCAAAGACGGCGGCTCAATCTGATTTTCAAAATATCTTCTGTTTTCTATGCTCTTAATTGCCGCAGATGTTTTGTAGTTATCTTTGACTTAAAAATTCCTCCACCTGCACCCTCCCCCGCCTGATGCGAAAGGTGACTGCTCCGCTTTCAGGCGTCTGATAGATGCGGCTGCCCTGCTCCTGCAGTCTCTCCAAAGTTTCCCTGTGGGGATGCCCGTAGGAATTGTCGCGCCCCGCAGAGATCAGGGCGATCTGCGGGTTTATGAGGGTAAGGAACTTGTCGGACGTGGAATTTTTGGAGCCGTGGTGCGCTACTTTTAAGAGTGTGACACGCTCTGTCGGCGTACCAGCCTGCACGCGCAGAGACTGCCGCCCTGTTTCCCGGCTCAACCGTTCGGTCACCAACTCCTCGCCCTCCCCTTCCAGATCTCCCGTAAAAAGGGCAGAAAAATTCCCATAAGTCAGGTACAGTACTGTGGAATAGGCATTCGTATCCTGATTTTCGTATCCGCTCTGTGGATGCATGCAGGTTAACATAACTTCCCCAAAGGAAAGGCTGTCCCTATATGAGATAAAACGCACCGGTATGTCTTTCGTCTTTGCAAGCGCCACAAGCGTCAGATAATTCTCGTTTCGGCTTTCAGCCGCCACGTCCGGCATGACCAGCATTTTGATACAAATGCCGTTTTCCTCGTAAGTCTCCATCATCTCTCTGATTCCGTTTTCGTGATCGCTGTCCGGATGGGTGACAAACACCGCGTCCAGCGAAGATACGCTTCTGTATTTTAGGAAGGGAAGTATCTGATAATTTGCCACATCGCTCTTGTCGGAACTGCCGCCGTCGATGAGGATACGTCTCCCGTCAGGCGCACTCAGATAGATACAGTCTCCCTGTCCCACGTCCACAAAGGTAAGCTCCAGCCCCGTCGGCACGCGCAGAAAAAGGATCACAAGCGCAGCTGTGATTCCCGCAATAAACAGGCGCCGGTTCATTTTTTTGGCAAAATATGTAAACGCCGCTAAGATCGCCAAAAAGAGAACGACCTGAATGCCCGCAGGATGCCCTGCGATCCATTTTTTGCCCGGCAGCCGCGCGCAGATTTCACAGCACTTTTCATAGAAAGATAAAACCGCGATCCCCGGAAGGACCGCCGCCCGCCCAAGCGGAAGGAACACGGCTGCTGCCGCAAGCGTCAAAACACCGCTTCCCAAAACGATTCCCATGCAGGGGATCACGAGCAGATTGAGCAGGACACAATAGGGCGGAAATTCATAATAAAAGCACAAATACACAGGCAGGGTGGACAGGGTTATCCAAGTTCCCGTAAAAAGCGCTTTCAGGCATTTGGGCTTAGACGGAAAATGCGCGGACACCGCCGGCAGAAAACCGATGCCGCAGATGGCGCCAAAAGAAAAGAGAAAGCCGCTGTGGAAAAGGTAAAGCGGCTGCCTGATCAAAATCAAAAGCGCTGCCGTCGTCATCGCAGTGAACAGATCATAGCTCCTTTTAAGCAGCCCGGCGACAAGCTTCATGGAAAACATGATAAACGCCCTTACGATGGATACACCCATGCCCGTCATCATACCGTAACAGTACATCCACGTGATTGTTAACATTATGTTAACCACTTTTGGAACGCGCAGACGCTCTAATATCTTGTAGAAGCCCATGCCGAGAAGGGAGAGATGCAGTCCGCTGATGGCCAGGATATGGATGATCCCGTTTTGCTGATACATATCCTTGATCTCCCCGTCCAAAAGCCCCTTCTCTCCCAAAAGCATTGCCCCCAAAACGGCCGCCTCCCGTTTGGGACAGCACGCCCGCAGAAGGAGGGATAAATAACATCTGCACTGATAAAGGCTTTCCAAAAAGGGATCCTTTTCGCCGTCAGACGCTAACAGCTTCGCATTCATCAGCCTGCCCTGCTGCCCCAGCGTGCGATAATACTTTGCAGCGTCAAACTCTCCCGGATTCGTAGCGCTGGTAAAGGCAAAAAACTTTCCCTCCATCAGGACAAGGCTGCCCATGGCAGGCTCCTCGCCTTCCATATAACAAAGTATGCCCTCTATCTCCTCCGTTCCGAAAAGGCACAGCGCATCCCGATTCTTGTTACAATAAGTCCTAATTTGTTCTGTGGAATAGTCCCCGACAGCCGGGGATCGATCCTTTTTTGAATGATTCAGAATTTGTCTCAGGTTTTCCACCTGATCCGATTTCAGGACAATGACCTGTCCCAAAGACAGTACCGATACTTCTTTCTCCTGTGAAAGCTTGCGTTCCTTTCCCTCAACGATACCAAGGATCGTAAGTCTCTCCCGATCCCATGCGCCGCAGTCTTTTTTCTCCTGCGGGATCAGAACGCTTCCCAATAGCAGCACCGCCACAAATGCCAGCCCAAGCAGGCACAGGGGTCTGCGCATAAAGCATCATCTCCTTTTATAAAATTGTCACTATCTGCTGCCCGTGGATTCCAGCATATCCAGATTCCTCTCGAACAGATTGTTCAAACTCAGCTTCTCCCGATAGGAAATATTGGTCTCGCCATCCACGGAGATCTGCACCTTATTCACGTTGGACAGCTCTACCAAAGAGTTCGTGATGGAGTAGATCGTCACGTCTGTCGTTACATTGTAAGGCTGGTTCAAAAAATCACCGCTTAGGTTTACATAACATATCCCATCTTGCACCGTCACACTGATCACCTTGGTATCCGGATTGATGGTCGGGTAGGCGTCCTTGGCGGCAGGTCCCTCCACCAGCTTTTCCACCACCAGCTTCTCCAACGAAATATTGCTGTTATACACCACGTTCAGGCGGTTTTCCTCCACCAGATAGTCGCCCGTCTCATTGGCAAAATAGAGACGCAGATCCACCTTTTCATATGCGTTGATCTCATTGCCGGCATTCTCGATAAAACTCTCCTCGTTCATCACACCGACGGCTACCCCTGCCTGATCCACAAGCGGTTCTCCCTTGACCGTGAAAGTCACGCGCTCTATCTGCTTGAGCTGGATCACCGTCCGCACGATCGATGCCCGCACCAGCACCTCTCTTGCGCCCCGCAGTTCCCGGTATCGCTCGTCAAAATCTAGCGTGAGCAGACCATTGTCCAGCGTGTGCCCCACCAGTGCAAATTCTTTGGCAAGCGGCGTCTCATACTCCAACCGTTCCGAAATCACGGAAAGCTCCTCCAAAAGTTCCTCCAAAAGAAGGGCCTCGTCCGTCGTCTCGCTCCGATATTCCCTGGAAATGATCTTCGTCTCATCATTGTTGATATAATATAAGTAATAGACCGTTCCGCTCTGTCCGCCCGTCCCGTTTGCACAGGCGCTAAGCAGACAGAGCATCCCTGCCAAAAGGATTCCCAGCCAAAAAAGCTTTCCTCTTTTCTCTTTCCTAACCATATTTCTCAATCTCTAAGCCTTTCTCTTAGCCCGCCGCTCACCGGGCTGCGTCGCGATATATTTCAGCGGTATCTTTACCGTAAAGTCCGTGCCTTCTCCTTCCAAACTGGACACCTTGATGGAACCGCGGTGCATACGAATGGCGCTCTGGGTGATCGCAAGACCAAGCCCCGTACCGCCGACCTCTCTGGAACGCGATTTATCCACACGATAAAAACGCTCAAAAATATGTTCCAGTTCATCCTCCGGAATGCCCACGCCGGAATCTTCCACCTGTACCATAAAATACTGATGGTCCGCGTCCAGCGTCACTTTTACAAATCCGTGCTCTTTATTGTACTTGATTGCATTCTCTATCAGATTAGACAGCGCAAGCGTCAGTTTCACCTCGTCCACCGAAGCCGTCACCGGGCGCAGGCTCTCATAGACAAGCTGCACATCCCTGCGCATGGCGATTGGACGAAGTCTTTTCATGATCAGCTCTACCAATGCGTTGATGTCCACCTCTGAGATATTCAGATCAGACGCCTTTCTGTCCATCTTTACCAGGGAGAGCAAATCGTTTATGATCTTATCCTCACGCTCGATCTCAGCGGCAATGTCCATCATAAATTCCTGATAGACTTCCAAAGGCACGTCCTTTTGCGTGATCAGCGAATCCGCCAGCACTTTCATGGAAGTGATCGGCGTCCTCAGTTCATGGGAGACATTTGATACAAAGTCCTGTCTGGAATCATCCAGCATTTTCATTCTTCCCAGTACTCTGTTGAATGCGTCTCCAATGTGCTCCGTCTCCAGACAGTCCGTTACCGAGATGGGGTCGTTTGTGTAACCCTCCTGCACCTGATCCAGCGCTTCGATCATCTTCTTAAAGGGCTGGAAAAGGAATTTTGAAACCAACAGCGTCACCACAAAAATGATCACGCTTACGATCGACTCCACCACCATCGCCTGTCTGTCCAGACTGTCCATGGTGGTAATCACACTGTCATTTGAGGCGCTCACCAGCATGACACCCCTCACCAGTTCAAACGAATCCCCCGCTCCCACCGGCAGGTCCGCCGACCTTGTCTCCATGATTGGTATCGTCATTTCGATATAGCCATTTTCTTTGTCGTACCCTTCCGTACTCTCTCCTCGCAAACAGCGGATAACCTCCTCCGAAATGATGGTTTTGCCCTCGCTGATGCCGTAGGTATCCTTGATGATCTTCAGTTCCGTATTGATGATGAGTACGCGGCCGTCATAGAGATTCGATAACTGTTCCAGTTCCGCATTGATCACCTCCGACGAGGTGTCTTCCAGATAATGACGGGCAATCAGATGATTGGCAAGGATCTTGATCTGCGTAGCGATATTGGAGGTCCTCACGCTGATCGCACGCTGCTCATAGTTTTGCAGGATCGCACGGCGCATAACAAAACAGGGAATCAGCCCGACGATGAGTAAAATCAGAAAAATGCGTACTTTCAGGCTTCTTAAGAATGTAATTTTACGAAATCGAAATTTAGGCAAAGTAATATCCAACCCCCCACTTAGTACGCACATACATGGGTTCGCCGGGAATCTCCTCTATCTTTTCGCGCAGCCTTCTGATATGTACGTCAACAGTCCTCACGTCGCCGGGATAGTCGCTCCCCCAAACCAGCTTGAGGAGTTCTTCTCGGCCGTAAACTTTGCCGTGGTTCTTCATCAGAAGCTCCAGCACCTCAAATTCTTTTGCCGTCAGATTGATTTCCCGGTCTTTGATGTAGACCCGTCTGCCCTCGCAGTCAAGCCGCATTTCCCCCCGTTCCACCATTTTGACCGCTTCTTCCCGCTGTGGAGCCCGACGGTTCGTCCTGCGCATGATCGCCTTGATCCGTGCCTTTACCTCCAGAATATTAAAGGGTTTCGTGATGTAATCGTCCGCGCCGTTATCAAGCCCCAAAATCTTATCCATGTCGTCGCCCTTCGCAGTCAGCATAACGATTGGCACACTGGAAAACCCGCGGATCTGCTGACATACCTCAAACCCCGTCATCTTAGGCAGCATCACATCCAACAATATCATATCGTAATTGTTTTCTCCCGCCAGACGGAGGGCTTCCTCGCCGTCATAGGCGCAGTCCACTTCCATGCCGTCCTGCTCCAGACTGAACCGGATCCCCTTTACGATCAATTTTTCATCATCCACCACCAAAACTCTCTGTGCCATCTTTTCTGTCCTGCCTCTGATCTATGCTGTCGCTGTCTTATGTTCTGTGCTGATACCGTTGCCTGTTCTTTTATTCCACGCTGATACTGTCCTTTATTTTTTCGTACATACCCTCTTTGATGCCGTTCACCTTCATGATGTCCTCGGGCTTTGCAAAGCCGCCGTGGGACTCTCTGTAGGAGATGATCGCCGCCGCGCGGGTCTCACCCACACCCGGGATGCTGCACAACTCCTGCTTTGTGGCGGTATTGATATTGATTCTGTCGTCCGCCTGTTTTGCACTCTTTGCCTCCGTCTGCCCCGGGGATTCTTTTCCTGCTGCATCACCTTCTCCAATGATGCCTATCTGCAAAGCCGTTTCCTTTTTATCTCCCGCCGCAGCGTCAGATTCCAATTTTCCATGCTCAACCGATACAGCCCCTTTTGCTGCCGACGCTTCCTCAACGGTTGGGATCACCAGTTTCACCCCATCTGAGAGTACTTGTGCTTGGTTTACATAACTTTGCTCCGCATCCTCGCTGAAACCGCCCGCCGCCTGTACCGCCTCATAGACACGGCTTCCCGCAGGCAGCTCATAAACTCCCGGCGCCTCCACGGCCCCGCAGACATGAACGTAGAGGATACTGCTCTCCGCAGACTCCTGCTGCGCTTTCCCCTCCGCAGGCGCTTCCGTCCTATGAGAGATCACAGTATCTTCCTGCATCAAAGTCGGCGCATCGCCTAAGTCTGTGTTCTTTGCCTCTCCGTTTTGCGCTGCCTCCGATATGGTTTCCTGCGCCGTTTTTTCCTCCGTCAGGATGAGCAGTTCTTCCTTTCTCGTACAACCGCACAAAAAGCACACTGTCACAAGCGCACCCGCAAGGCATAACCATTTGGTATGTTCTATTCTGTTTTTTCTTTGCATAGTCTCCCTTTCCGGCTTCTGCCGTGATCCGGGAGGACCCCGCTATGCGCTGTATTTTTATTGTAAGATAAATTTTGCCCTATGTCCACTTAAAAATAATGATTCCGACGATCATGACCCCTGCGCCCAGCAGTTTTTTCATCTCAAAGGGCTGCTTCTCCACCCCGAAAAGCCCGAAGATCTCAATGACATAAGCGATGATGAGCTGCGATACCACAATAAACATAACTGACCGCGCAGGTCCGAGCTGCTCCATGCTCTTGATCACGGTGTAGGTGATAAACGTACCGATCGCACCGCCGAGCAGCATATATTTCGGTTCTACCTTTAAGAGCGAGGCAAAGGAAGCGCGGTCGGAAAAAAGCCAAACCGCCAGACAGACCAGCAGCGCCGTCAACTGCACAAAGGCATTCGCCACCCAGATTCCCGACTGTTTGGTGACCTGCGTGTTAAAGACTCCCTGTACGCTCATCAGCGCCCCTGATAAAATTGCAATCAAAAGACCAAGCATAATTCCCTCCATGCCGGAGCAGTTTACTGCCATGCGCAAAAAAGACAAGGCAGCGCGAACCGTCTTGTCTTATTTTGAACCATATATTCGATATTTATTCCTGACTTTACTTACAGGCTGCTTTATCAGTTCCCGCCTTGTTCCTGCGTGCCGTCTTCTTCCTCCAGCTCCTCCTCAGTCTCCTCCACGGGGATCGGCACATCTATATACTCCTCCGTGTAGCTCTCTCCGAGCACCTGGCTCATGATCTGCTCTGACAATGCCTTCAACACATCGTTGGCGTCGGCTCCCTCCCAGATCTTGGCAAAGGCGATTTCCATCTCAACCCAGAAATTGCTGGTCTCTATCATCTTCGGCATGGGGACCGCGTTTTCATACTCCATCAAAAAGGCGGCCGCATTCGGATCTTCATAGGTACTGTCCCTGTATACCGGCAGTTTTCCCGTCCTTGTATAAAGCTCGTCCGTCGTATGCTGTGTCAGATACACCGCAAATTCGTTCGCCATCTCCTTTTTTGACGAATAACCGTTGACTGCCACACACTGCGTCACCGACAGGGAGGCGGATGAAAGCTCTCCGCTTACATTCGGCACCCGGGATACGCCAAACTCGTAAGCAAAATCCCCATCTTCCTTCGCCTTTTGCAACTTGGAAAGCGCGTCTGACGTTGCCACCGTATAGACGATCTTGCCGTCCAAAAAGTCCTGCAGCACCCCGTCATAACTGATTTCTTTGGTGTCGATGGAGAAAAACTGGTTCAGGTTCTGATAAACTCTCAGCGCCCGGATCGCATCTTCGTTATAGATATGGATGGATTCGGCATTATCACCATTGATGCCGCCCACATCGATACAGCCCCCGACCATAAAATAATTATAGAAAATATCCGACACATCCCACTTAAAGACAGCCTCTACCTGCTCCGGCGCATCATAGACATCCGCCAGCGCCAGGATCTCGTCTATGTTTTCGGGGAGGGCTTCTTCCAACTTCGCCAAAAGTTCCTCCTCCGTAATCTCTACCGCCTCCGTGGATTCATTGATCTCCTCCTCCACATCGCCGTTCTCCGCCTGTTCCTGCGCATCTTCCGCCAGCGCCTGATCCCGCTCCGATTCGATTTGTGCCCTTGCCCAATCCTCCAGATACGTTTTGTTGTAAAGAAGACAGCTCGTCTCAAAATAATAGGGATAACCGATCTGTTTGTCATGATAGGTCACCGCACGGATCGCCGTCTGCGGCAGAATATCTGCCATGGGAGGGGTGCCCTCCGGAAGCTGCACCTCACAGGCAAGTCCTGCCAGATACGCCTTCTCCAGGGAATCATTGCTGACAAGATAGAGATCGGGGCCTTCCTGTGTCTGCAGGGAAGCCTTGTTAATGGTCTCCAGATATTCAAGCCCCTGCGTATAAACGGGAACGACCCGCACGCTGTCCTGATACTCGCTGTAAGAAACTGCCACGCTGTTCAGGTAATCCGTGAGCGCCTCATCTGCATACCACAGATACAAAGTCTCCCTGTGCCCAAAAAAGGATTCCTCCACCGGTTCTTCCGTTTCCTCGCGGTGCACTGTCATGCCAAGCCTTCCCGCCGCATAGAGACCACCTGCGCACAGGGCAATGGCCAGAATCATGACCAATCTTTTTTGAAATGTCACTTCTGTTCTCCTTATAATAAATCATAATCCATACGGAAAATGCTGCTCTCCCAGCATTCACCTACGCAAAATTCAACACTTACACTTGATACATTCGCGCAGGATCGCGATCATATCATCCACATGCTCCTTTGTGATCACAAGCGAAGGCACAAAACGAATGATACTCGTGCCGGCATTGATCAGAACCAGGCCTCTCTCCATCGCCTCCGTGATGATGTCCCCCACGGGTCTGTCAAATACAAGTCCCTGCATCAAGCCCACACCGCGCCTTGTCTCCACGCAGGCAAATTCTGTAACCATCTCGTCAAGACGCTTTTCCAGATAAGCGCCCACTTCGCGCACATTTTCAAGCACATCCTGCTTTTCAAAAAGTTCGATCACCTTACAGATCGCCGCACAAGCCAAAGGGTTGCCGCCGTAGGTCGTGCCGTGATCTCCGGCAACAAGCGAATTGGCACCCACCTTTTCCGTCATCAAAAAGGCACCCACCGGTACGCCGCAGCCAAGTGCTTTGGCCGTGGTCATCACATCCGGCTTTACGCCATAGCGCTGCCAGGCAAACATGGTTCCCGTGCGTCCCATGCCACACTGGATCTCGTCTAACATCAGCAGGATATCCCGCTCATCGCACAGTGCCCTGACCTTTTTCATAAATTCTTCCGTGGCAGGGTAAATGCCGCCCTCGCCCTGCACGGTCTCAAAAAGGATCGCACAGGTTTTATCCGTCACCTGTGCCATCACGCTGTCAAAATCGTTTAAGTTGGCAAAGCGAATGTTGCCGATCATCGGCTCGAAAGCGTCCCGATAGTGAGGATTTCCCGTCACCGAGAGCGCTCCCATGGTGCGCCCATGGAAGGAATGGTTCATGGCAATGATCTCGTGATCCGTTTTCCCGTCCTTCAAAAATCCGTATTTGCGCGCCGTCTTGATAGCGCCCTCGATGGCTTCCGCACCACTGTTGGTAAAGAACACGCGATCCATGCCCGAGATTTCTTTTAATTTTTTGGCCGCCTCGATGGCTGGTGCATTGTAATAATAGTTTGAGGTATGGATGATCTTGTCGATCTGCGCCTTTAGGGCATCATTGTACTCTTTGTTCTGGTAGCCCAGCGCAAACACGGCGATACCGGACACAAAATCCAGATATATTTTCCCGTCCATATCGTAGAGGTATACGCCCTCTCCTTTGTCAAACACCACCTGATAGCGGTTGTAGGTATGGAGCAGCGCCTGCTCCGCCTCGTCTATATAACTTTGCATCTCTGCACTCATTTTTCTGCCTTCTTTCTGTTCCTCTTTGTCTGTCGCTTCCATGTACGGTTTTCAGCACAATCATCATTTCTCAATCAAACAGGGTTTCTTTATCCTGATCTGCAATAATGGCCGTGCCAATACCGTGATCTGTAAAAATCTCCAAAAGCAGACAGTGTGCGATCCGTCCGTCCAGGATATGCACTCTGTTTACGCCCTCCCTGATGGCATCCGTGCAGTTTCCCAGTTTCGGCAGCATCCCGCCGCCGATGCAGCCACTGTCGATCAGCTCCTCCGCCTGTGTGGCTGTCAGTCTGGAAATGAAGCTTCCTTTGTCATTGATATCTCTGTAGAGCCCTTCGATATCCGTCAGGAACACCAGCTTGTCCGCACCCACCGCCTTGGCGATTGCGCAAGCCGCGTCGTCCGCATTGATATTATAAGTCAGAAACTGATCGTCCAGTCCGATGGGAGCCACGATGGGCAGGAAATCTTTCTCCAGAAGATCATAGAGCACCTTCGGCTCCA
>CAJTKA010000045.1 GCA_910576815.1 uncultured Lachnospiraceae bacterium | reverse complement strand
ACGAAGACTATGCCTGGGAGAAACAGCTTAGCTCAAAAGTTGTAAAGTGGTGTAATATAAATGACTTATTGAAATATATAGCAGAAAACGATATGATTGATTTATCATATGTGCAAGAGCAGATTGAAATGAAAAAGAGAGAGGAGACATTAAAGCGACACCAATATTCAATATGGCATAGCGATAAGGAAGATGTATGGTACAGTTATCTGCCAGACGATTCTAAGCCAAATAACCGTAAGAAGATAAAGAGAAAGCGGAAAAGGGACTTGGAGGATGTCATTTGCGATTTTTATTTATCCGAGCAGAATGAATATGAGGACATGGCACAAAAAGATTTTTCAATAGAAAATATGTTCTATGAGTTCATGAAGCATAAGGCAAGTATAGTCGGTAGTGGCACGGTGAAACGGATGATGGCAGACTGGGCAAGGTTTTATGAGCCTGATCGGGAGTTTATCGCGATATCGGTGCTGAATCTTACCAAAATCAATATTGACGATTTCTTCAATGCGGTATTGGAGCGACATAACCTGAAAAAGAAGGCATTTTATAATATGTGCGGTATCTTAAAGCAGACTTTGGAATATGCCGTTGATGCTGAATATATTGAAAAGAATCCGTATCGTGTCAAAGTCAATAAGAAAAAATTTGCTAACAGCAGTAAGAAACCGAGTGAAAAAGAAGTTTTTCAGTCTGACGAAAAAGAACGGCTTCTTGATGAAATGGAGAGAAGGTTGAAAAACAATCCATCAAATACCGCGCCATTAGCAGTCATGCTTGATTTTGAACTTGGTACACGAAAAGGAGAAATCCTTGCAATCTGTAAATCCGATATTGTCGGCAACAGGGTTCACATACATAGACAGCTTGTAGAGGAATTTGATACAACCGATCTCAGTCATATGAAAAGTATGGGTTTTCGTGTTGTGGACTATACCAAGTCAGAGGATGGTGACAGATGGCTGCCTTTGACTGATCGGGCGAAGAATCTCATCAAAAGGGTCGAGATAATCAATGAGGAGTATGGTCATCAATATAAAGATTTTCTATTTGTGCGGGATGGAAAGTGCCTTACGCCAGTTGCCGTGGACACCCAAATAAAGAGAGGGTGCGAGCATATCGGGATTCCTGTGAAGACAATGCACAAGATTAGAAAGACATACGCCTCCACTTTGCTGCATAATGGCGTGAATCTCAGCATTGTAAAGGATATGTTGGGTCATGCGGATGAGTCCACCACCTTGAAACATTACATCTATAATATCGAGGACAGTACGGAGACAGATCACAAGGTGCTGAGTGCTTTAGACCCACAAAAATATGCAAAAAGGGATCAAAGTGACCAAAACATCATTCCATTCGCAAAAATAAAAAGAGCCGAAAACCCTGATAAATCAACGCTTTCAGCTCTCTGACAAGACTGCGGAAGATGGGACTTGAACCCACACGTCTGCTGACACATGATCCTTAGTCATGCCTGTCTGCCAATTCCAGCACTTCCGCATACGTTTACAACGCAAGTAATATCTTACTATCTGACCTCCCAAAAGTCAAGAGATTTTGCACCGTTTTTTACAAAGTTTTTCTAAAAGATAAAATTGCATGAGAAAGATTGTGAAATGGGCTTGACAGAGTGTGAAAAAGAAGTTAGAATAACATTTGTTCGCAGGAATGGCGGAATTGGCAGACGCGCACGGTTCAGGTCCGTGTGGTAGCAATACCATGAGAGTTCAAGTCTCTTTTCCTGCACGCATGAAAGACATCGCTTCGGCGGTGTCTTTTTTCGCGCATAAGTTTTTTGGCGAAGCATCTCGAATCTGCTTATGCGCATAAGCAAAGAAGGCAACAAGAAAAGGCAAATTATCACATCTTGGTCTATTTTCAGACAAAGCGTTCCTCTCTATAATGAAAGTTAAGAAGGTGAAAGGATGGGGAGGGGAGTATGAAAAATCACACTGATGTGCTGATTTTTCATACGCAAATTGGAGATTTGCGTCGCCCCGTCGCATAAATGCTCCGGAATAGGGGAGTGTGAGAAACACACTTCGGAATGGAGGAAACATGAAATACGGATATTTTGACAATGAAAAGAGGGAGTATGTGATTGACAGGGTAGATCTGCCCTGTTCCTGGACGAATTATCTCGGCGTGGAGGATATGGCGGCGGTGGTCAACCACACGGCAGGCGGCTATCTGTTTTACAAGACGCCGGAGTACCACAGGATCAGCCGTTTCCGGGGCAACGCGGTGCCCATGGACAGGCCGGGATTCTATGTCTATCTGCGTGACAATGACAGCGCCGACTACTGGTCGGTATCATGGCAGCCGGTGGGCAAGCCTTTGGATCAGGCAAAGTACAGCTGCCGTCACGGGATGTCATACACGGTCTACGAGTGTAAGTATGCGGGAATACAAGCGTCTCAGACCATGTTCATCCCCAGAGGCGAGGCGGTACAGCTCTGGGATGTGAAAGTGAAAAATACGGGAGACAAGGCGAGAAACCTAAGCCTGTTCTCCTATCTGGAATTTTCGTTCCATCATATTATGATTGATAATCAAAATTATCAGATGAGCCTGTACTGCGCGGGCGTGTCTTACGAGGACGGGATCATTGAGGAAGACTTATTCTACGAGGAGGAAGGCTATCAGTACTTCACGGCGGACTTTACGCCGGATGGTTTCGACTGTATGCGGGATAAATTCCTTGGTACTTACAATACGGAGACAAATCCGGCAGCGGTGACCTTCGGCAAGTGCTTTTCTTCCTATGAAAAGGGCGGAAACCACTGTGGCAGCCTGCAAAAGAACGTGACCCTGCAGTCGGGAGAGGAAGTGCGCTTCGTCTTTATGCTCGGGGAGGGCAGAAGGGACGAGGGCAGGCGCGTCCGCGCAAAATACGCCGATCACGCGGCGGTGGATGCGGCACGCGAGGATCTTAAGAACTTCTGGGAGGAAAAGTGCTCCAAGTTACAGGTGCAGACGCCAAACGAGGGGATGAACACTCTGCTTAATACCTGGACGCTGTACCAGTCGGAGATCAATGTGATGTTCTCCCGCTTCGCCTCCTTCATCGAGGTGGGCGGCAGAGTGGGGCTGGGTTACCGGGACACGGCGCAGGATGCCATGACGATTCCTCACTCGAATCCTGAAAAGTGCAGGGAGCGGATCGAGCAGCTTCTCAGAGGGCTTACGAGCGCGGGTTACGGGCTGCACCTGTTCCAGTCGGAATGGTTAATGGAAGATACGGGCGCAAAGCCTTTTAAGTCTCCGACGGTGATTCCGGAGCCTGATAAAAACAGCATCATACACGGACTGAAGGATGCTTGCTCAGACGACGCCCTTTGGCTTGTGGCTGCGGTGACGGAATACATCAAGGAGACGGGTGATCAGGATTTTGCTTCTTTGCAGCTGCCTTATGCGGACACATTTCTGGAAGGGAAAAAGGAGACGGAGTCAGTCTATGAGCATCTGAAACGGATTCTGGACTTTTCCACGGAACAGGTGGGGCAGACAGGCATCTGCAAGGGGCTGCGTGCCGATTGGAACGACTGCCTGAATCTGGGCGGCGGCGAAAGCGCCATGGTAAGTTTCCTGCACTACTGGGCGCTGACGCAGTTTATTGGTTTGGCGAAGCAGCTTGGCAGGACAGAGGATATGGAGAAATGCGAGAAAATCGCGGCGCAGGTACGGGAAGTATGCAATACACAGCTTTGGGATGGCGAATGGTTTATCAGAGGCATCACGGCAAACGGCAAAAAGATCGGCACACAGGCGGATGCGGAAGGCAGGGTGCATCTGGAATCTAACGCTTGGGCAGTGCTGTCGGGTGCGGCGGACGAGGAGAAGGCGGATCAGGCGCTTGCCGCCATCGACAAGTATCTCTATACGCCTTACGGACTTTTACTAAACACTCCTTCCTATACGGTGCCGGATGACGATATCGGCTTTGTCACCAGGGTATATCCGGGCGTGAAGGAAAATGGGGCGATCTTCTCCCATTCGAATCCCTGGGCATGGGCGGCAGCCTGCATGAGAGGCAGGGGCGATCTGGCAATGAAATTTTACGACGCGCTTTGTCCTTATCACCAGAATGACCGGATAGAGATGAGAGAGTCGGAGCCGTATTCCTACTGTCAGTTTGTCATGGGCAGGGACCACAGCGCATACGGCAGGGCGAGACATCCCTTTATGACAGGCTCCGGCGGCTGGTCCTATTTCTCGGCGACAAGGTTCATACTGGGAATACGGCCCGACTATGACAGCCTGACCGTTGACCCCTGTATCCCGGCGGACTGGAAGGACTTTGAAGCGGTTCGGGTATGGCGCGGTGCGGTATATGAAATCAAGGTGAGCAATCCGGACGGCGTGATGAAGGGCGTGAAGGAAATCAAAGTGGACGGCGCGGCGACAGACAAGATTCTGCCTATGGAAGCGGGCAGCAGGCATGTAGTTGAGGTAACGATGGGAGTGAAATAGATAGAAACAGAGGATGCGGCGGGCTGGAAGGAGAAACAGGCGGGTTTGAGCCGCGACAGGAAAAAGGAGGGTATCCTATGATCAAGTTTGGAACGGGCGGCTGGAGAGCCGTGATCGGAGATGAGTTTACAAAAGAAAACATCCAAATTTTATCGAGGGCAATCTGCGATAAGATGCGGGAAGAAAAGGTAGAAAAGGAGGGCATTGTGCTCGGTTATGACAGGCGCTTCCTTTCCAAGGAGGCGATGCAGTGGGCGGCGCAGGTCTTTGCGGCGGAAGGGATCAAGGCCGGCCTCATCAACAAATCGGCGCCCACGCCGCTTGTCATGTTCTATGTGATGAAGCATGAGTACCACTACGGCATGATGATCACCGCAAGCCATAATCCGGCAATCTACAACGGCATTAAGGTATTCACCTTTGGCGGGCGCGACGCGGACGAGGTGCAGACGGCGGATATCGAGCGCTACATCAACGAGGTGACGGACATTCCCGTGGACGAGATGAGCTACGCGGAAGGTATTGAGAAGGGGCTGATCGAGGAGATCTACCCGCTCAACGAATATCTGGACAGTATCATCGACACGGTGGATATGGATCAGATCAAAAAGCGGGGGCTTCGCATTGTGCTTGACCCCATGTACGGGGTGAGTGAGACTTCCTTAAAAACGATCCTGATGACGGCAAGATGCGAGGTGGAGACCATCCATGAGAGGCACGATACGCTTTTCGGGGGCAAGCTTCCCGCGCCTACGGCGGAGACGCTGCGTGCGCTGCAAAATTATGTGATCGACAGACGCTGCGACCTGGGTCTTGCCACGGACGGCGACGCGGACCGGATCGGCGTGATCGACGACCAGGGGAATTTCCTGCATCCCAACGATATTCTGGTGCTGCTGTACTACTATCTGGTGAAATATAAGGGCTGGCACGGCCCGGCAGTGAGAAATATCTGTACCACCCATCTGCTTGATAGGGTGGCGGAGAGCTTCGGGGAACAGTGCTACGAGGTGCCTGTGGGCTTCAAACATATCTCGGCCAAGATGTTTGAGGAAGAAGCCATCATCGGCGGCGAGTCCTCCGGCGGCATGGCAGTGAGAGGACACATCAAGGGTAAGGACGGCATTTACGCCTCCGCGCTTTTGGTGGAGATGATCGCGGTGACCGGCATGAAGCTTTCCGAGATCATGGAGACCATTCGCAAAGAGTTTGGCGGTATGGCGCTGGAGGAGCGGGATTACCGCTTCAGTCCCCAGAAGAAAGAGGCTATTCTGAAACAGCTGCTGGTGGATAAGGAACTGCCGCAGATTCCCTGCGAGGTGGAAAAGGTTTCCTATCTGGACGGCTTAAAGGTTTACTTAAAGGACGGCGGCTGGATCTCCGTCAGATTCTCCGGCACGGAACCGCTCCTGCGCATCTTTTGCGAAATGAAGGAGAAACAGGATGCAGCGGCGTTCTGCAAGGTGTTTGAGGATTATCTGGGCTTATGATAAGATAAGAAAAAACGGAGGGTATCATAAACTGTATGACAAATAAGGCTGTGGAAAAACACAGACGGAAAAAATCACTCAGATGGAGCATGATAAGGCGGCTCGTGTTTGGGTGGTTTTTGCCGTTACTTATCATGATTCTTTTCGTCATTGTGCTGATGACGAAAAATGCGCTCAGCCAGGTAGAGCAGACCATTCAATCTTCGGTGGACAAGACATTGGAGATCATGCAGATCCAGCTCAAGGACTGTGAGACAGCCTCCAAGAATGCTTCCTATATGGCAATGATATCGAAGTATTACAGGCAGTATTTGGGGGAGGAGGACCGCACGGAGTTTCGCAACAATGTGGAGAAATTCCTGCGGCAGCAGTATGCTTACGATGACAACTGCAGGACCGCGGAGCTGATTGTGTTAAATGAGCCGGCGAGCTGTTATTATGCCTTGAACGAGAGTAACGGCGGCACCTATCAGGATATCCGTTTCTTCCGCGCAGGCGCACAGGAAAAAATATTGGAAGTGGCAAAGACGCTCGATACGGGAACGACGCTGGTAGGGATCGAGGGCAGGATCTATATGGTCAGGAATCTGGTGACTTCCAAGTTTGTCCCCTACGCGGTACTGGCTTTGGAACTGGATCAGGAGTCACTGATGAAAAGTTATCGGGGAATCTGGGGCTATGCGGACGCCGCTCTCTACTGGAACGGAGAACTGCTTGTGCCCGGTAACCGGGCGGAGGTACAAAATTCCCAAGCACACAGTTATGCGCACATCGAGGAGGTAATGGGAGAGCGCAGCACGGTTTATGAGTTCAGGCGCGGCGGATATTCTCATGCTTATCGTAAAGTTCAGATGTATGGTGGGACGATGGTGCTTCTGGTGTCCCTTGACAATCATGTGACGTATGCCGAGATGGAGGCCATGCAGTATGTCTTTTTGATCCTGCTTATTTTTATGATACCGCTGATCGTTCAGATGATGCGTTTCTTCCATAAAAAGGTAACGGTTCCCTTACGCGAGCTGATGGCGGCGGCCAATGCGGTCAGGGAAGGTAATCTTGGTATACAGATCGTGAACGAGGAGGATAACGAGGAATTTTATCATATGAAAGACTCTTTCAACCACATGTCCAGCCGGCTCAAGAGCCAGTTTGACAGGATATATCTGGAGGAGATCGCCTTGCGGGACGCAAAGATCATGGCGCTGCAGTCCCAGATCAACCCGCATTTTTTGAATAATACGCTGGAAGCCATCAATTGGGAGGCACGCTTGAATGGAAACCAAAAGGTGAGCGGGATGATCGAGGCGCTTTCCACCATGCTCGAGGCAACCATGAACCGTAAGGAGGAGCAGTTTCATACGGTTGCAGATGAAATGGTCTATGCGGATGCCTATTTGTATATTATTTCTCAGCGGTTTGGTTCCAAATTCAGTTGTACGAAGCAGATCGACGAGAGGCTTTTGCGGGTGCAGGTGCCCAGGCTGATCATCCAGCCCATTGTGGAGAACGCGGTGGAGCATGGCATGGATATCACCGAGCAGGGCAGACTGGAACTCAGACTGTCCAGGCGGGAGGACGGCTATCTTTGCATTGAGGTGGAGGATAACGGACATTTGACGAAGGAGGACAGGGAGAGGATCGACAGGATCCTGTCACAGGACGTCGAGTTGTCAAAAGAGACACGTGTCAGTCTGGGAATCCGTAATGTTGACCGAAGAATAAAGATGTTATACGGATCGGATTGTGGATTATATATAAGCGGAAATGAGACAGAATACACGGTCAGCACAATTTTGCTCAAAATGGCTGTGCCAAGCGAACAATAAAAGGCAAAAAAGAACAATCCCAACAATTTTCGCTTTCTCCCTTACGGAGTATGATAAGTACATAAACAACAACCACAGACGAAAACGATCTGTACGGAAAACGAAAGGGAGGATAAGGGTATGATGAAAAAAAGAATGATGGCAGCAATGCTGGCAGGCGCCATGGTATTATCCATGACCGCATGCGGTAACAGTGGAAACACAGGAAACACCGGAAGCAGCGATAACGCGGCAGGGTCGACGGCAACAAAAGAAGAGGCGCCTGCAGCCGATGCAGGACAGGATGCTCCTGCGGCAGAACCGGCAGCATCGGCAGGTCCTGTAGAGCTGGTAGTGACCACCACATTTGCCGGTGAGGACACCAACGCACAAAACTACAAGGATGCAGTCAAAGATTGGGAGGCCAAAACAGGCAATTCGATCGTTGATACCTCCGCAACAGCGGATGAAACCTTCAAGGCGAGAGTGGCAACAGACTTTGAGACCGGTTCTGAGCCGGATGTACTGTTCTTCTTCAACGGGGCAGACTCCAACAGCTTCATCGAGGCGGGCAAGGTAGTTCCCATCGATGAGATCAGAGCAGAGTATCCGGATTACGCTTCCAACATGAACGACGATCTGATTCCCGCATCTTTGGTGGATGGCAAGAGATACGCAGTACCGGCAAACGGGATCTGGGAAGCGATGTTTGTAAACATGGAGGTCCTGGAAGCAGCAGGCGTAGCAAAGCCCGGCGCTGACTATACCATGGATCAGTTCAAGGCGGACTGCGAAAAAATCAAGGCAGCAGGCTATGCACCGATTGCAGCAGCGCTTGGCAACATCCCGCATTACTGGTGGGAGTTCGCGATCTTTAACAACCAGTCCCCGGCAACTCATCTGGAAATCCCGGAGAACGCGGGTGACGAGATCGGTCAGACATGGGTAGCAGGTATGAACGACATTAAGGAGCTGTATGAGCTGGGTTACTTCCCGGAGAATACACTCTCCGCGACGGACGACGAGACCTTCGCAATGTTCACGGAAGGCAAGGCAGCATTCCTGCTTGACGGTTCCTGGAAAGTAGGCGGTATCGTGGGCGCGTGCCAGTCTGACCCCAACGATCCGGCAACACTGGATGTGGAAAAACTGGATAAGTTTGACGTGACCTATGTACCCGGCAAGGGTGACAGAAAGGCAACCGATCTGATCGGCGGTCTTACCTCCGGCTACTTTATTACAAGAAAGGCATGGGACGACCCGGAAAAGAGAGCAGCAGCAGTGGACTTTGTACAGCATATGACTTCTGACGAGCTGGTTCCCAAGTTTGCGCAGCACGGTGCATCCGCACTCAAGAATGCGCCGGATGTTGATCCCGCACAGTTTAACATCCTGCAGGTCAAGGCAATGGACATGATGGCAGGTGCAACATCTCTTACAGGCGTGATGCAGGATATCTTTTCAGGCGACTGCCGCGTATCGACCTTCGACGGTATGCCTGAGATCGTGACAGGCAGAGTGGCAGCTGAGGATGCAGTAGCGGAAGGACTTGAGATTTATCACAATCAGTAAATGATACAGGGGAGTATTTGAAAGGGGCAGGGGATCACCCTGCCTCTTTTGAAAACAATGTTTGAAAGGTGCAAGGAGGTGGCTTATGGGAGCAAATATTTATCGCAATAAAAAGCCGGCGCTGGTGTTTTTGTTTCCGGCATTTCTGTTCATGGTAGTGCTGCTTTACTATCCGTTTTTCAAGAATATCATCAACAGCTTTATGCAGCTGAAACAGCTGGGGGCGGCAGCAACGGAATTTAACACGCCATGGTATACGAATTACGAGGAGATGCTGCACGATCCGCATGTGTGGACCTCCGTAAAGAATACAATCATTATGATGCTTGTGACGTTGGTAGGACAGGTGGGAATCGCCATTGTGCTGGCGCTGATGGTGGACAATATCAGTAGAGGAAAGCAGTTTTTCAGAACCGTGTTTTTCTTCCCCATCGTGATCTCCGCCACAGCCTTGGGTCTGATGTTCAATCTGATCTTTCTCTACGACAAGGGCATGGTCAATCAGTTTTTGGAGGCGCTGGGGAAACAGAACCTGACAGACTGGAAGGCAGAGGGGATCGCCCTGATTACGATGATGGCGCCTGTCATGTGGCAGTATGTGGGATTTTATTTTGTGATCCTGGTCACGGGGCTTAATAATATTTCAGATGAACTCTATGAGGCAGCCAGGATTGACGGGGCAACGACCCTGCAGCGGGTGCGCTACATATCGATACCCCTGCTTCACAACGTGATCTGCACCTGTAGTGTTTTGGCAGTTACCGGAGCACTCAAGGTATTCGATCTGCCCTGGGTAATGTTCCCGAAAGGGATGCCGCTGAAGACGACGTTCCTGACCGGTACGTACATGTACTATCAGACGATGGAGACCAAGAACGTGGATTACGGTGCGGCGCTGGCGGTGCTGATCGTAGTGCTTGGTGTGGTGCTGGCAAAAGTTGTCAACGCGATTTTCAAAGAAAAAGATTATTAGAAGGAGGGATGCGCTATGACTAAGAAAAAAATGTTTTCACCCGGATTGGCCGTGGTGTATGCGATTTTGATTATGTGGGCGATCACAACGGTCTATCCGATCATCTGGGTGCTGCAAAACTCCTTCAAGGCCAAGGATAAGATCCTTTCAAACTCCTTTGCCCTGCCGGTCGGTGATCTGTTCACGACGGCGAACTTCCGCAAAGCTTTCGAGACGACGGATATTTTCGGCGCTTATAAAAACAGTCTGTTTATCTCCACCATGGTGGCGCTGATGGTGGTACTGCTTGCAGGTATGGGAGCTTATGCTCTTGCCAGATATAAGTTTCCGGGGTCGAGTTTCATCAATTCCCTGGTAGTCGGCGCTATGATGTTCCCGGCCTTTGCTACGGTCATTTCGGTATTCCGGTTGGAATTTCGATGGGGCATTGCCGGTACGGGAAGCTGGTTCCTTAACATGCTGTCCGTCATTTTACCGCAGGTGGCAGGCAATATGGCCTTTGCGATGGTGGTTTTGACAGGTTATATCAAGGGACTGCCCATAGAGCTTGAGGAGGCGGCTTATATGGAAGGCTGCAATGCGTTTCAGATCTACTTTAAGGTGGTCATGCCGCTGACGAAACCTTCCTTTGCGACGGTGGCGATCTTCTCCTTCCTGTGGAGCTACAATGACCTGTTCACGCAGTCCTTCTTCCTGAGAAGGCCGGATATGTACAGTATCACCATGATGTTAAATAACATCAGCGCCAAGGAGGGAACCGACTACGGCATGATGGCGGCTGTGGTGGCGCTCATCATCGTTCCCGTTATCGTCGTGTACTGCTGCCTGCAGAAGCAGATCATCAAGGGTATGATTGCGGGGGCTGTTAAAGGGTAGGTGAAAAGTGCTTCTAGCCACTCGCAGCAGAGGCTGCATTCGCAAAAGCAGCATAGCTGCTTTCGAAGCACTAAGTTTCACCTGAGAGAATGCCCAAAAACGGCATTCTCTGCGATGCATAGGACATTGGACAGAGATGAGAAAGAAACGAATAGACATTTGGATAGGGGTTCGGTATCATTAGGGTAGTTACATTCTATGTGGGGGATGGAAATGTACAAAGTGGCAATAATCGATGATGAACCGTTGATCGTGGAGGGATTGTCCAAGACAATGGCCTGGGAAAAATGGAACTGTCAGGTGGCGGGGACTGCCGGAGACGGAAAGGCAGGGATGGATTTGATCCGCGAAATCAGACCGGATATCGTGATCACGGATATCTGTATGCCGAAGATGGACGGATTGAAAATGATCGCGGGCCTAAAATCCGAGTTTCCCGACATGCAGCTCATTATCCTGACGGGGTATCGGGAGTTTGAGTACGCGAGACAGGCGATTTCGCTTGGCGTGTCCAGATTTCTGTTAAAGCCTTCTAAGATGAACGAGCTGGAGGAAGCGGTAGATACCGTGACAAAGAAGCTGGATCTGATGCGGGAGCCAAACTTTCATGTAGAGCCTGAGAAGGCGGAAGACGGGGAAGATGCCGACATACAGGAGGAAGCCGAGGAAAACAGCGAGGCCAACAGCTTTATTGTCAACAATGCGCTGGAGTATATTCGCAGCAATTCGCAGGAGAAGCTGCGGCTCTCCGATGTGGCGGATCAGGTGTATGTCAGTCAGTGGCATCTGTCGAAACTGTTGAATAAGCATACAGGCAAGACCTTTTCCGATCTCTTGAACGGCGCGCGCATGGACCGCTCGAAGGAACTGTTAAAAGATCCTGCCCTGCGGATCTGTGATGTGGCGGAAATGGTGGGATTTCAGGATCTGGCGCATTTCTCACGTGTTTTCAAGAAGATGGAGGGGATGTCGGCCGGGGAGTATCGAAATACACATTGAGAACAGGACCGAGGTGGGGATGGAGGAAAGATTATGAGAGTATATCGTGCAGCAGACTATTATCATGCAAGCCGCGTGGCGGCGAACATTATATCGGCGCAGGTGATCATGAAGCCTGACTGTGTGCTGGGGCTGGCGACAGGTTCTACGCCGATCGGCACTTATGAGCAGCTCATCCGCTGGTATGAGAAGGGAGATCTGGATTTTTCACAGGTGCACAGCATCAATCTGGATGAGTACCGGGGCCTTTCGCCGGAAAATGACCAGAGTTACCGTTATTTTATGAATACGCATCTGTTTGATAAGATCAATATCGATAAAAAGAATACTTATGTCCCGAACGGGCTGGAGCCGGATTCGGAAAAGGCATGCCGGGACTACGATGAGATCATACATGCGCACGGCGGCGTAGATCTGCAGATTCTTGGCCTCGGGCATAACGGGCATATCGGCTTTAATGAGCCGGGCAGTGCTTTTGAGAAGGAGACCCATTGCGTGAAGCTTTCGGAGACGACCAGACAGGCCAATGCCCGTTTCTTTGCCTCCATGGAGGAAGTACCGACAGAAGCTTATACCATGGGCATCAAGTCAATAATGCAGGCAAAGAAGATCATGGTGATCGTCAGCGGGGAGGGCAAAAAGGAAATCGTTAAGAAAGCCTTCTGCGGGCCGATCACTCCGGAGGTGCCGGCGTCCGTCTTACAGCTTCACAATGATGTGATCCTGGTGGGCGACGAGGCGGCCCTGGCGGGTTTTGTGCTATAAGCGTCTTGAATCGGTTTGTGGCGAGAGAGTAAGGGAAAGGAGACAGCGGGATGCGTATCATACGAGGGATGGTTTATACCGACAGGATGTACTTTGAACCCGGCGAGGTCGTGATAGACGGCGAACGGATCGAGAATGTGGCGCGCTGTGAATCAGATGTGCTTACGGAGAAAGAAGCGCAGACATACATCCTGCCGGGGCTGGTTGATATTCACTTTCACGGCTGTGCGGGCTATGACTTCTGTGACGGCACAGCGGAGGCAGTGCGTGCCATCGCTTCTTATGAGATGACACACGGCACCACCACGATCTGTCCGGCGACCATGACGCTTTCCGAGGAGCAGCTTCTGGGGATCTGCGCGGCAGGCGCAGAGGCGGCGGAGAAGGAAGTGCTGACAGAAGGGATTGCCTTAAAGGATGTTATGCGGGGCATTTATCTGGAAGGACCCTTTATCTCCGAGGAGAAAAAGGGCGCGCAGAATCCGGCTTATATACGCAAACCGGATAAAGAGATACTTGAGAAGCTGCAGCAGGCGGCGAAAGGGATGATTCGCATGGTGGCGATCGCGCCGGAAGAAGATGGTGCGATGGAGCTGATCAAAGAGAGCACGGGAGCGTTTCGGTTTTCCATTGCCCATACCTGCACGGACTACGAGACAGCCAAGGCGGCAATGGAAGCGGGTGCGCATCATGTGACCCACCTGTACAACGCAATGCCGCCCTTTACCCACAGGAAACCGGGCGTGATCGGTGCGGCAGCGGAGAATAAAGAAACGAAGGTTGAGTTGATTTGTGATGGAATCCACGTGCACGCCTGTGCCGTGAAAGTTACCTTTAAGATCTTCGGAGCAGAGCGGATGGTTTTGATCAGCGACAGCATGATGGCGACCGGCATGGAGGACGGGGAGTACGCGCTGGGTGGTCAGCCTGTGACTGTCAAAGGAAATCTGGCGTTATTACAAGACGGCACCATTGCGGGCAGCGCTACCAATCTCTATGACTGCATGAGAACGGCGATCCGGATGGGCGTTTCCAAGGAGGAAGCGGTACGTGCGGCCACGGCGAACCCGGCGCAGGCTGTCGGCCTTGAAAAGGAATGTGGTATGCTCCTTGCGGGTAGGCGGGCGGATATCCTGCTGGCGGATCGGGACTTTGCCCTGCTTGAGGTGATCAAGTCGGGACGCGTGGTCAAAAGTGCGCAGTGAAGTCGGCAAATGTCAATTTACTTTTCCGTTGCGGTATGATAAAATGAAACGGTTCTAAGAAAGCATCCGACAATGGTGCGGATGGAATCGTAAGATGCGTAACGGGTAAGGAAAGGGGCAGGATATCATGGCACAGGTCAGCGAGCGGGAACAGTTGATTTTTGACATAGCGCAGATGGAGTGGGAGCTTTTTCAGCTGGTTTACAACACAGGCGGCAGGGCTTCCTGTCAGGATGATCCCGACACCTTTTTTAAAATGCGCATGAGCCAGTGGATGGTCTACTCCGACGAGGTGCTGTTAAGCTATCAGCAGGACGTAAGGGATGCCGTGGCGGAGGGGAGAAATCCCATTTTTGAAAAGTATGGCTTTATGATGGAGAGCACCTACCCGGAAGAATATGAGGAGATCAAAGGGCATCTGCCCGATGTGTCGGAAAAGAAGGAACTCGCAGAGCAGATCATAGCGGTCAATTTGGAGTGGGATGCAAAAATGGCCGCAGAATACCCGAACTTAAGGAAGCGGGGCAGGGTTGCTACCACGGCACAGGACGGCATCATGGCCGGATCCTCGATGGAGAGTTATTTGCGCGGCGAGCTTTACACCTATTCCATGAGGACGTTAGAATTGATTTGGAAAGAGACGAAGGAAGCAAAGGAAAAAGGCGAGAGCCTGTTACAGCAGACCATCGCCAATGAGACCGCGTTTTACGGCTACCGATCCTTGGAGGATGCGGAGGCCAGGTACAGCTGAGCAGGACTCGCAAAGCCGTGCTGACGCACTCCTTGTCCGATTGCATCGGACCTTTGCTCGTACGACGACGCAAGGGAAACAAATGTCTGCTGCGCAGCCGCTTGTTTCCCTTCTGCTTACGTCAAAAATGTAAGCGCCTGCGCACCTCGTTGCGCAGGCGTTTTTTGACGAGGATCGTAACAAGGGCCATATCGATGATGACGCAGACGGTCAGTACGACTGCGGACCAGGAAAGGCGCAGGGTGCGTGCGAGCATATGGCGGATCAAAAGCTCCAGCGAGGCACAGAACAGCGGTATTTCCACAAACAGACACAGTGCGCCCGAGAGCATGGAAAGGGGAATCTTGCGCAGCAGGAAAACAAAGATCTCTACGCAGAGGAAGAAGATCGCCACAATGGGAAGCCCCAGCCGCCAGAACCAGGTGGTAGAGGGAGTCAGGTAGGCGATCATATACAGATAGACGGCTACTGCCGCGCCGTCTGCGAGAAGGGAGAGCGAGGGCGGCATTTTACGGTAGTAGACAAGCGGAAAGGTGAATACAAACAAGCAGATGCAGATACCAATCACCAGCAGGGACCAGAGGGAGCGGTTGAATACCAGCAGATTGAGGAGCAGGCAGGTACCGCCCGTGGCGGTCAGCACTACCGAAAGCAGGATGCCAAGGTCCTTTCGTTTCACTTCTTCTACCTGTCCCCTGTTCTCAGGATAAGGGGAGGGCGGAACTTCTTTGCCCATTTCTTTTAAGTTAATGACGGGGGTGTGGCACAGCGGACATTCCCGCAGGGAAGCCTCCAGTTCCACACCACAGTTTACGCAATATGACATAATGATTTCTCCTTAAAAATAAAAGTGCATTTCCCGGTTATGGGAGACTGCCTTCGCGGTTGCTCTCGATTTTTACATGAATGCCGTCCTGTACCAGCTTGCGGAAGAAATAGCGTTCCACGTCGGCTTCTACGATGCTGCTGGCAAAATTGATGGTCAGGATATCCTCAAAGCTGATGATGGCGCAGTTGGTGCGGGAAGAAAAAGGCTGTCCCATGTAGATATCGAAGCGATCGATGAAGGGCTTCATATCCTGCGGCACCTGCAGCGCTCCCATGTTGGTAAGACCCGCAGAAGAGTTTTTATCCTGCACTCTGGTGTAGAAGGTGCGGACCACCAAATCTTTTAAAAAGAGCGGTACGATGCGGATCAAAAAGTTATGTTTAGTGGCGGCGTTGGTGGTGATGTCGCCGCAAAGAAATTTTACGTTAATATAATAACGCATGTAATTGTGGACTTCGGTCACGATCTCCTCAAAGCTGTAATCGCCAAGCCTCGGGTCAATAGAAGGGTACACCATGGTGATAAAGTTGCGCAGCGTCTTTGAAGGGAAGAAACGGCGCAGATTGACGGGCATGGCGATCCGCACGGGCTTGTACTTGAGGTGAAACTCCGCCTTCTGTTTTTGTAAGAGGGCGTAGAGCAGCACCGCATTCAAGTACTCGGTGATGGTGGCGCCGTAACGCTTGGCAACGGCCATCACCTCCTTTACGGACAGCACGCCATCGACGATGTTCAAGGTGTAGAAGGGCTCTTTGGTGCCGCGGATGCGATAGGTTTTTTCCGCGGGTCTGGGTGGCTTTACCTTCGCTGTGGCATAGCGCATGTAGGCATCTTCCAACTCCTCAGGATCGGGCGTTTCGTCAAGCTTCACCACAAACCCCGAGGGAGTGATTTCGTGTCCCCGAAGGCCAAGATAAACGGCTGTCAGTGTCTGTAACAGGCACATGCCGCCGGTGCCGTCTCCCAGACAGTGGTGGGCTTCCAGTGAGATGCGCCTTCCATAGTAGTATATTCTAATTAAATAACGGTTGTTAGCTTTGAAACGCATGGGCATACAAGGGTTTTTGATATCTCCTTGCACAAACGGTCCCGGTCGGTTGTTGGGCTCTAAATACCGCCAGAACAGTCCTTTGCGGATCGCCACTTTGTAGGTGGGAAAGCGGGGAAGGGTACGATCCAGTGCCTGCTGCAGCAGGGAGGGGTCGATTTCTTCTTTAAGAGTGACGCTTAAGCGGTATACGGAAGAAAAGTCTCGTCTCTGTAAAGTAGGATAGACCGTAGCGGACAGGTCGAGCTTATACCAGATATCCTTTTTGTTTCGGCCTGCGGGCGGATTAATTTGTCGGTTGGAGGGTTTCGCTTTCATAAAGAATCCTCATTCCTTTTTACGACAGGCTTTTAGCTTGTCTTTGAATAGTATACCACAGAATGACAAGGATATGGTAAAATATGAGAAAAAGTACAAATGAGGGGAGACAGGATGGAAAGAACGAATAAAAAGAACGCCAATCTGATGAATCTGATCAAGCGGGTGCATGGTGTGGTGGAGAATGTGGACATTGAGAAACATCGCCAATCTCAAGATCATTTTGGTGCACTGCTCGGAAACAGCAGGGATGTGATCACGGAGGATGTGGAGATCCCGTCAGGACAGGAAGGCAGGATCCTTCACGGGGAATGGTGTTATGTAAACCGAGCGCATATGAAAAAGTATATCATTCTTTACTGTCACGGCGGCGGGTACTCTACCGGAAGCAGTCTCTATGCCAGAACATTGACCACGAAACTTGCGGCATCCACATCCATGGATGTGCTGTCCTTCGATTACAGACTGGCTCCGGAGCATCCTTATCCTGCGGCCACGGAGGACGCGATGGCGGTGTGGAACTATCTGATGCTTTTAGGGTATGGTGCGCGGGATGTGATGATCGCGGGGGACTCCGCAGGCGGGAATCTGGCGCTTTCTCTGGTCCTTCGACTAAAAAGCGAGAACAGGCTGCTTCCCCGGGGACTGCTGCTGATGTCGCCGTGGACGGATCTGACGTCTTCGGGAAAGTCCCATGTGACGAAAGCGCAGATTGATCCGGTGCTGAATGCGGCCTATCTGGAGCAGATGATCCAAAATTATGCCGGAGGGCAGGATCTGGAGGATCCCTATATTTCTCCTCTGTTTGGGGATTATGAGGGCTTTCCGCCCACCTATATCCAGGTGGGGAGCAACGAGATCTTGCAGGACGATGCGGTGATGCTCTACAAAAAGCTCTTAAAAGCCAATGTGAGCGTGAAGATGGATGTTTTTAAGGGGATGTGGCATGTGTTCCAGATGTCGCCGTTTAGGACCGCTTATGAGGCGATGGATCAGAATGCGGAATTTATTTACGACATTTGCCGGTAGTAAATGTAACTACGCGAGATTTGCTTCGCAAACTCGGAGAGAATGATGTTTTTTATAAATAAAAGAAGGATTTCGGGAATTTGGGGCGAATAATAGTAGTAAAGAGGTTTCAAGATAGAAAAATCACACTGATGTGCTGGTTTTCCTATCGCGACTTTTTGTAAAAGAATCACAAAGTCGGTAATCGCATGTCGAGAAAAGTATTCCTTCGGAAAACTTTGATATTCTCGACGCGTGT
Organism: uncultured Lachnospiraceae bacterium; assembly: GCA_910576815.1. Classification (GTDB taxonomy): domain Bacteria; phylum Bacillota; class Clostridia; order Lachnospirales; family Lachnospiraceae; genus UBA3282. Next base: position 9,102 of record CAJTKA010000045.1, on the reverse strand, counting down.
CATCGCAGTAAACTGCTCTGACATGGAGGAATTATGAATATTCGGGAACGTTTGGAACAGTGGGAGAAGGAATACCTTAGCCCATACGCCATGCTCAGCATGGCTTCTAAGGGGCGGCTCAAGGATGAGGAGCAGTGCGATATCCGCCCGGTGTTTCAAAGAGACAGGGATCGCATCATACATAGCAAGTCGTTTCGCCGCTTAAAGGACAAGACGCAGGTGTTTCTGACGCCGGAAGGGGACCACTACCGCACCAGGCTCACGCACACGCTGGAGGTCAGCCAGACTGCGCGGACGATCGCCAAAGCCCTAAAGCTCAACGAAGACCTGGTGGAGGCCATCGCCCTGGGCCACGATCTGGGACATACGCCCTTTGGTCATGCAGGCGAACGGGCGCTTGACAGGGTGTGCCCTTATGGCTTTAAGCACAATGAACAGAGCGTGCGCACGGTGGACCTTCTGGAGAAGGACGGTCAGGGCATCAACCTGACGATGGAGGTGCGGGACGGCATCTTAAACCACCAAACTTCCGGGATGCCGGCGACGCTGGAGGGCAGGATCGTGCGTCTGGCGGATAAGATCGCCTACATCCATCATGATATGGACGATGCGGTGCGGGCAGGCATCCTGAAAGAGGCGGATGTGCCCAGAGAGATCGGGAGCGTGATTGGCTACAGCTGCGGGCAGCGTCTGGATTGTTTCATCCATAATATTGTGACAAACAGCCGCGACAGGGACGATATCACGATGTCCCCGGAGGTGGAGGATGCCATGCAGAAGATGCGGGAGTTCATGTTTCGGCATGTGTACCGCAATCCCATCGCTAAAAGTGAGGAGGGCAAGGCAGAGAATCTTATCATTACCCTCTATGAGCATTATCTGGTGCATACCGAACAGCTTCCCAATTTCCTGTTTAAGCTTCTGGATGCGGGGGAGCCGCTGGAAAAGATTGTCTGCGACTATATCAGTTCCATGACGGACCGCTTTGCCATCGCGCAGTATGAGAGGATATTTATCCCTAAAACGTGGCATAGATGAAAAGGGGAATAACATGCGTTATTCTGAAGAATTGATCGAGGAGATCAGGACAAAAAATGATATTGTGGATGTGATCTCCGGCAGTGTGCGCCTGCAGAAGAAGGGGAGCAGCTATTTCGGGCTTTGTCCGTTTCACAATGAGAAATCGCCCTCCTTCTCGGTCTCTCCGGTCAAGCAGATGTATTACTGTTTTGGCTGCGGCGCGGGCGGGAATGTGATCACCTTTTTGATGGAATACGAGAACGCCACCTTTCAGGAGGCAGTCAAGATGCTGGCGGACCGGGCAGGTGTTTCCCTGCCGGAGGTGGAATACTCCGAGGAGATGCGTCAGAAAGAGAGCAGGCGGGCCAGACTTTTGGAGGTCAACAAGGAAGCGGCTAAGTACTATTATTTCCTGCTGCGTTCCCCCAAAGGGCAGACAGGTCATCGTTATCTGGCAGGCCGCCGGCTTTCCGAGGAGACCATGAAGAAATTCGGTCTGGGGTTTGCGGATGGAGCGCGTTCTGATCTGTCGGCCTATCTGCGCTCCAAAGGGTATGCGGACGACCTGATCACGGAGTCGGGACTGGCGGCCTTCGATGAAAAGCGCGGTGTGCATGATAAATTCTGGAACCGGGTCATGTTTCCGATCCAGGATGCCAACCATCGCGTGATTGGTTTCGGCGGCCGGGTCATGGGGGACGCTAAGCCAAAGTACTTAAATTCGCCGGAGACGGCAGTTTTTGACAAGAGCCGCAATTTATACGGCCTGAATTTTGCCAGAACGTCGCGCACGGGCAATATCATCCTCTGTGAGGGGTACATGGATGTGATCGCCATGCATCAGGCGGGCTTTGGACAGGCTGTGGCGTCCTTGGGGACAGCCTTTACCGTGGGACAGGCGGGGCTGTTGAAACGCTATGCCGAGGAGATCCTCTTAGCTTACGACAGCGACGGCGCCGGCACGAACGCGGCCCTTCGCGCAATCGGCATCCTCAAAGAGGCGGGGCTGCGGGCCAGAGTGATCGACATGCAGCCCTACAAGGATCCCGATGAGTTTGTGAAGAATCTGGGAGCGGAAGCTTTTCAGGAGCGGATCGATCAGGCGGAGAACGGTTTCTTCTTTGAACTGAAGGTGTTGGAGCGAGATTACCGTCTGGAGGATCCGGAATCGAAGACGGCATTTCATCGGGAAATCGCCAAGAAACTCTGCGGTTTCGAGGAGGAGGTCGAGCGGGAAAACTATATCGAATCGGTGGCGCAGCGCTATCATATCGGCTATGATAATCTGCGAAAACTGGTGAGCGGCTATGCCGCCCGTACGGGGCTCGTAAAACCGGTGGAGAGACCAAAGGCCACAACGAAGGAGAGGACCTCGCCCGAGGAACAAAGCAGAAAATCCCAGAGGATCCTGCTTACTTGGCTCGTGGAGGAGCCGGAGGTCTACCCGAAGATCAAGGCCTATATTTCAAAGGCGGACTTTACGGACGAGCTGATCGGGCAGGTGGCAGACAAGCTGTTTGCGGGGTTTGACGAAGAAGGCTTTCAGCCGGCCTCCATTATCAGTGCCTTTGAGGACGAGGAGGAGCAGCGTGAGGTGGCAAAGATTTTCAACACAAAGCTGCCGCGCTTAGAGACGATCCAGGAGAAGGAGAAAGCGCTGCGGGATGTGCTGCTTTCGGTGAAACAAAACAGTTTTGACCATTATTCGGCACTGATGGGATCGGACATGGAGGCGCTTTCCTATGTGATTTTGGGGAAAAAGGAGCTGGAGGCGCTGAAGACAACGCATATTTCGCTGGGATCAGGGTAAGCTAATCGAAAAAAGACTTTAGGGGAACAGACATAGTGTACGCGGCGGCTTAGTAAAAAGCAGCTAAACATAGGAAGGATGGAGCGATTCATGGATGAAAATGTACAAGCAAAGTTTGAGGAGCGTCTGAAGGAGCTTCTGGCTATTGCAAAGAAAAAGAAAAATGTGCTGGAGTACCAGGAGATCAACGATTTCTTTTCCGACATGGCGCTGGAGGAGGAGCAGTTCGATAAGATCCTGGAGATGCTGGAGCAGAATAATGTAGATGTGCTGCGCATCACGGAGGAGGACGACGTCGACGATGAGGAAATCATCCTGACGGAGGAGGACGAGGTGGATGTGGAGGACATCGATCTCTCTGTGCCCGACGGCATCAGCATTGAGGATCCCGTCAGAATGTATCTGAAAGAGATCGGTAAGGTGCCCCTGCTCTCCGCAGAGGAGGAGATCGAGCTGGCAAAGAAGATGGAGATGGGAGATCTGGAGGCCAAACAGCGTCTGGCGGAAGCCAACCTTCGTCTGGTGGTCAGCATCGCCAAGCGCTATGTGGGGCGTGGTATGCTCTTTCTTGACCTGATCCAGGAGGGAAATCTCGGTCTGATCAAAGCAGTGGAAAAGTTTGATTACCGCAAGGGCTATAAGTTTTCCACCTATGCGACCTGGTGGATTCGTCAGGCCATCACCAGAGCCATTGCGGACCAGGCCAGGACCATCCGCATTCCCGTGCATATGGTAGAGACCATCAATAAACTGATCCGCGTGAGCCGTCAGCTTTTGCAGGAGCTTGGCAGGGAACCTACCCCGGAGGAGATCGCGGAGCAGATGAATATGCCGGTAGAGCGGGTGCGCGAGATCTTAAAGATATCGCAGGAGCCGGTGTCTTTGGAGACGCCTATCGGCGAGGAGGAAGACAGCCACTTAGGTGACTTTATTCAGGACGACAATGTGCCCGTGCCTGCGGATGCGGCGGCCTTTACTTTGTTAAAAGAGCAGCTTGTGGAGGTACTTGGTACCTTGACGGAGAGAGAGCAGAAGGTGCTGCGACTGCGTTTCGGGCTGGATGACGGACGCGCGAGGACACTGGAAGAAGTGGGCAAGGAGTTCAACGTGACCCGTGAGCGGATCAGGCAGATCGAGGCCAAGGCACTTAGAAAGCTCCGCCATCCCAGCAGGAGCCGCAAGTTGAAGGATTATCTGGATTGATGCGGCCCGTGGTCTTATCTGAGCGGCTGCGCACTGTGGCCGAGATGGTGACGAGGGGAAACCGCGTCTGTGATGTCGGCTGTGATCATGGTTTTGTGCCGATTTATTTGGTGCAGCAGGGCAAAAGCCCCAAGGTTCTCGCCATGGATCTGCGGGAAGGGCCTCTGCGGGCAGCCAGGGAGCATATAGAAGCCTATGGTCTTAGCAGGCAGATTACCACAAGACTTTCGGATGGTTTACATAACTATAAAATGGGAGAGGCGGACGCTCTGATCTGTGCGGGGATGGGCGGCGGCCTGATGCAGCGGATCCTGAAGGCGGAACGGGAGAAGACAGATTCTTTTCGGGAACTGATCTTACAGCCGCAGTCCGAAATCGAGGGTTTTAGGCGGTTCCTGCGGGAGAACGGTTATGGGATCGTTGACGAGGAAATACTTGAGGAGGACGGTAAGTTTTATCAGGTGATGCGCGCCGTGCCGCAAAGAAAGGAAGACGGAGCAGGCGGCGTGAAAGACGATGCTGAGGACGCTTTGACAGAGTCGGAATTGCAAAATGGCGGGAAAAATGATAAATTATGTAAACTTAAGGACCGTTATGGACCCATCATATTAAAAAAAAGAACGCCTGTTTTTTTATCCTATTTGGAGCGGGAGGCCGCCGTATATGAGGAAATCCTTACGAATCTGCGCGCACAGGGGCTTCAGGAAGAAAAAAGAAGGCGGCGCTGTGAGCAGGTGGCGGCGCTTTTACAGGACAATGAGCGGGTAAGGAACGGGTAAGCTGTGACTGCGGGAATTAGCCGTACTACAAGACAAAGATACGGCATAAGAACGTAAAGAGAAGGAGGGAACTGTCTATGGTAACCATCAGGATCGACGGAAAGGAATACTACTATGAGGATGGCATCAAGTACGAAGTGGTTGCGGAGGCGCATCAGAACGACTATCTGAACAAAATCGCGCTTGTGACGGTAAACGGAAAGATTCGCGAGCTGATGAAGCGGGTGGACAGAGACTGCGACCTGACTTTCATTACGTGCAGGGACGATATCGGTCATAAGACCTATGTGCGCACAGCCGTTATGCTGATGATGAAGGCGGTCAAAGACGTGGCAGGCGTAGAGGCAGCGGCTAACGTCAAGGTGGAATTTGCCATTGGCGCGGGATATTACTGTGCGTTTCGAAATGGTCTGAAACTGGACGCGGATACGATCGAAAAGGTGAAGGACCGCATGGGTGAGCTGGTGGATATGGACCTTTTGGTGACGAAAAAGGCGTATCCGGCGGACGAGGCGGTGGCGCTGTTTGCGGAGAACGGCATGAAGGATAAAGTTTCTTTGTTCCGCTATCGCAGAAGTTCCAATATCAATGTTTACTGCATGGGAGATTATTACGATTACTTTTACGGATATATGATGCCCAGTACGGGCTATATCAATCAGTTTGATCTCTTTGCCTACGAGGACGGCATGATCTTACTGCTTCCGGAACCGGAGGACCCGGAGGTCCTGCCGGAATTTAAGCCCAGCAAGAAGCTGTTCCAGACCCTGATTGCGACCGGGGCATGGGGAGAGGAGCTGGGGATCGACACGGTGGGCGATTTGAACGATCAGATCTGCAGCGGCAGCATCTCCGATATGATTTTGGTGCAGGAGGCGTTACAGGAAAGGCGGATCGGGGAGATCGCCAGGGATATCGCAAGGCGCGAGGGCGTAAAGTTTGTGATGATCGCGGGTCCTTCCTCGTCAGGAAAGACGACCTTTTCTCATAGGCTTTCCATTCAGCTTAGGACCTATGGCTTAAAACCGCATCCCATTGGGTTGGACAACTATTATGTAAACCATGATAAAACACCGAGGGATGATGACGGCAATCCTGATTTTGAGTGTCTGGAAGCGCTTGATGTAGAACAGTTCAACAAGGATATGACCGCTCTTTTGGCAGGGGAGGAGGTACAGCTGCCGACCTTTAACTTTAAGACGGGAAGGCGGGAGTACAGCGGAAAGAAGACCAAACTCGGAGAAGATGACATTCTGGTGATCGAGGGAATCCACGGGCTCAATGAAAAGATGTCTTACAGCCTGCCGGCGGAGAGCAAATTCAAGATCTATATCAGCGCACTCACAACGCTGAATGTGGATGAACACAACAGGATCCCTACCACGGATAACCGTCTGCTGCGCCGCATCGTGCGGGATGCCAGGACCAGAGGCTCGTCCGCAGCGCGCACGATTTCCATGTGGTCGTCTGTCAGAAGGGGGGAGGAAAGGTACATATTCCCCTATCAGGAGGAGGCAGACGCTATGTTCAACTCGGCGCTGATCTATGAGCTGGCGGTGATCAAGCAGTATGCGGAACCGCTGTTGTTTGGGATCAAACAGGGAGAGCCGGAGTACCATGAGGCAAAGCGGCTCTTAAAATTCCTGGAATACTTCCTGGGTGTCAGCAGTGAGGAGCTGCCGAAAAATTCCCTGTGCAGGGAGTTTGTGGGCGGAAGTTGTTTTGAAGTATAAAGGAAGGACTTTCATCGTGTAAGTAGGACAAATGATCGCGGCTGTATTCGTACAGCTGAGGAAAGTCCGGGCTCCATAGGGCAGGATGCCGGATAACGTCCGGTGGAGGCGACTCCAAGGCCAGTGCAACAGAAAAGAAACCGCTCAGCCTGTAGACTGAGTGAGGGTGGAATGGCAGTGTAAGAGACTACCGCCGTCCCGGTAACGGGGCGGGCTGTGTAAACCCCATCCGGAGCAAGACCAAACAGAAAGCGACAGATCGGCCCGATCTGCTTTCAGGTAGGTTGCTGGAGCGTCCCGGCGACGGGACGTCGAGATAGATGATCATTCATGACATAACCCGGCTTATCGTCCTGCTTACATTTTGAAAATTCATACGTTTGTCATCAAGGGGTACAGAGATGCCGAAAGGGCGTTTCTGTGCCCCTGACAAAAGTATGGCAATAAGGAGAAGGCAGTGAAGGGGAGCAGAAAAAGCCTAATAATAGCAAGTGTTATTTTAACGTGCTGTGTCGCAGTTTTTCCGGCATGCCGAGTGCAGGCGGCAGAACCGTCCCTGCCGCCCCATTTGATCCAAACGGTGAACGCGCAGGATATCTATGAGGGAATGCTCGCACTGGAACTGCTCACCTGCCCGGTGCTGGAGGCGGCAGATGCGGCAGAGGCCTACGAGAATGTAAAAAACAGTGTGGTACGCCTTGACATGGGGACAGCCTATGGCAGCGGCGTGATCCTTCATATGACGGCGGATGCGGTGATCATTGCCACCAACAGACACGTGTTGGAATACTGGGACGAAGCGTCAGGAGTGGTGTGGTTTCCGCAGGGGTATTTTGTGGATGCCGCAGTGATTGGAAGTGCGTCGGAGAGCGATGTGGGTTTTTTGCGGGTGGAGGGCAGCGAGCTTGGCTATGATGCGCTGATGACCCTTAGAAGTGTTTGGGTGGATGAGGATTTTGAGAGCAGGGAGGAGCCGATCAAGGGCTTTTGTGTAGGGGCGGACCGCAGAGAACAGGAGCCTGTTTTTTATGAGGCAGTGTTGGAGAAAGAAACGCGCTACATCGGACTTTTTCAGGAAGAAATGCTCTATGGGCACGGTTTTGGCAAGGAAGGGATGAGCGGCGGCGGCATTTTTGACGGTCATGGAAGGCTGCTCGGGCTTTTGGCAGGGGGCACCTATCAGAATGAGATTGCAGGCGTTCCCGCAGACAGAGTGATGGAGGCTTATCGGGAGATCGTAGGGGAATAAAGATACCCTTTTTTGAACTTATATGATATACTTGATGAGATGGAGGCGAGAGCGATGGCTTTATTTCAGATCAGCAACGATAAAATTACCATACAGGTGGACAGTATGGGGGCGGAACTGAAATCCCTGAAACGGGTGGCGGATGCAAGAGAGTACCTGTGGCAAGGGGATCCGGCCTATTGGAGCAGGACATCGCCTGTTCTGTTTCCTATTGTAGGTGCATTAAAGAATGGGTGTTATAGAATTGGTGAAAAGGAATATCCCATGGGACAGCATGGGTTTGCACGGGATATGGAGTTTCAGCTAAAGAGTCAGGTCGCTTCGGAAATCTGGTTTTCCCTGCGCTCTGACGAAAAGACGCTTGCTGTCTATCCTTATCCGTTTTTGCTGGAGATCGGCTATGAGCTTGTTGGCAGTACCGTGATCGTAAAGTGGCGGGTAAGCAATCCGGAAGAAGAACCCATTTGGTTTTCGATCGGTGGACATCCGGGCTTTTTATGCCCGATCGATCCGGGGACGGATCAGACCCAGTATCGGCTTTCCTTTGACGAAAAGGAGCAGATCGTCTCCTCCTGCATCGAGGACGGGCTTTTAGGGAAGGATAAAAAGACCTACAGACTGCGGGACGGCCGGCTGCCCATCACGGCGGATCTTTTTGACGGAGATGCATTGGTCGTCGAGAACGATCAGGCGCACAGCGTTTCGCTTGTGAAACCTGACGGAACGCCCTATCTGACGGTGGATTTTGATGCGCCGCTTTTTGGGATCTGGTCACCGCCGAAAAAGAAAGCGCCTTTTATCTGTATCGAGCCATGGTATGGGCGCTGTGACAGCGTAGATTTTGCGGGCGAATTTCAGGATCGAGAGTGGGGACAGTCCCTTTCGCGGGGAAGTTTCGAGGCACAGTACAAGATCACGGTCGCCTGAGTGCGGCGATCTTAGAGGAAGAAAGAGAGGAACGATATGGCGCCTGTGGTACAGTGTATGGGCCTGACGAAGACCTACGGAAGAAAGATAGCGTTGAACCAGATCAATCTCAATTTGGAGAGAGGGAGGATCATCGGGCTGTTAGGACCAAACGGCAGCGGAAAGACCACGATGATCAAGATCATAAACGGGCTGCTGAAACCGACGGCAGGAGAGGTTTTGATAGGTGGACAGCGTCCGGGTGTCGAAACGAAGCTGCGGATTTCCTATCTGCCGGAGCGCACTTATCTGCCGCCGGGGATGAAGGTGATCGAGCTGGTGGAGTATTTTCAGGACTTTTATCCTGATTTCAGGATAGACAGTGCATACGATATGCTGGCA
>CAJTKA010000044.1:2592-28196 GCA_910576815.1 uncultured Lachnospiraceae bacterium | reverse complement strand
AAAGGAATCTGAAAGTCTTATATTTACTGGCTTAAAGATTCCGAGAGTTTATTTTTATCTATATGAGGTAAATTCCTGCAAAATTCATTTTTGAGGAACGTGAGAAAACTGTAAACAGAGAAGGAGAAAAAAGATGGGAGAAAACAAAGAATTTAAGCCGTATATTCCTGCGGAAAAAATCACCCCGGAATTTACGGTGACGTCGATCATCATGGGCATTGTCCTGGCCATTGTGTTTGGCGCGGCGAATGCGTATCTGGGGCTTCGTGTGGGTATGACGGTGTCGGCTTCGATTCCGGCAGCGGTCATTTCCATGGGCGTGATTCGCGTGATCATGAAGAAAAATTCCATTTTGGAGAGCAATATGGTGCAGACCATCGGGTCCGCGGGCGAGTCTCTGGCTGCCGGCGCGATCTTTACGATGCCTGCACTTTTTCTGTGGGCGAAGGATGGGCTCTGTGATATGCCGAGTCTGGTGGAGATTACGCTGATCGCACTCTGCGGCGGGGTTTTGGGCGTGTTGTTCATGATCCCGCTGCGCAATGCGCTGATCGTGAAGGAACATGCGACTCTGCTTTATCCCGAGGGTACAGCCTGTGCGGACGTGCTTTTGGCTGGTGAGGAGGGCGGTTCCAACGCCTCCACCGTGTTCAGTGGCATGGGTTTGGCGGCTGTCTTTAAGTTCATCGTGGATGGCATCAAGGTGATCCCGGCGGATATCGCTGCGGAGTTTAAGTCCTTTAAGGGTGAGCTCGGACTGGAGGTTTACCCGGCACTTTTGGGCGTTGGCTATATTGTAGGGCCGAAGATCGCTTCCTATATGTTTGTGGGTTCACTGGTCGGCTGGATGGTGATCATTCCCATGATCTGCCTGTTTGGCGCGGATGTCTGGATGTATCCCGCAGAGGTGGGGACGACCATCGGACAGCTCTATGCAGAGGGCGGTGCCAGTGCGATCTGGGGCTCCTATGTAAGATATATCGGTGCGGGCGCGATCGCGACGGGCGGTATCATTTCCCTCATCAAGTCACTGCCGCTGATCGTTACGACGTTCCGCGATTCCATCAAGAGCATGAAGGGCGGTAAGAACACCAGCGATGCGAGAACGGCGCAGGATCTGCCGATGGGCATCGTGCTTGCAGGTATCGTGGCAATGATCGTTATCATTTGGCTGGTGCCGGCGATTCCGGTCAACATTATCGGTGCGCTGCTCATTGTGGTATTTGGTTTCTTCTTTGCCACGGTCTCCTCCCGTATGGTGGGACTGATCGGCAGCTCCAATAACCCGGTGTCCGGCATGGCGATCGCAACGCTGCTGATCGCGACCATCACCATCAAGGCTTCGGGCGACAGCGGCATCACGGGTATGATGGGTGCCATTGCCATCGGTTCCGTGATCTGTATCATCGCTGCCATCGCGGGTGATACCTCACAGGATTTGAAGACGGGATATCTTCTTGGCGCGACACCGAAGAAGCAGCAGATCGGTGAGCTGATCGGTGTAGTCGCATCCGGTCTTGCCATCGGCGGCGTGCTCTACCTGCTGAACGCAGCCTGGGGGTACGGCGGAGCGGAGGTTCCGGCGCCGCAGGCAACTTTGATGAAGATGATCGTGGAGGGCATCATGGGCGGCGAACTGCCGTGGAACCTGGTATTTATCGGCGTATTCCTGGCACTTGGTTTGGAGATCCTGCGGATTCCGGTCATGCCTTTTGCCATCGGTCTCTATCTGCCGATCTACTTGAACGCCAGCATTATGGTGGGCGGCGTTGTGCGCATGTTCATGGACGGCAGGAAGAAAGTGGATGAGAAGACGAAAGAACGTCAGGCAACAGACGGCACGTTGTACTGCGCGGGCATGATCGCGGGCGAAGGCCTGGTGGGTATCCTGCTGGCGATCCTTGCGGTCTGCGGCGTGACCATGGACCTTTCGGGAACGCTCAATCTGGGCAACATCGGCGGTCTCGTGTTGATGATCGTGATGGTTCTGTGTCTCTTAAAATTCTCTTTGTGGAAGAAGAGTAAGAATTGATGAAGCGAAAAGATAAGCAAAAAAATTATCTGGACCTGATTCCCGTGCGGGCGGAAGGTCTGGAGTGGACCCGGGACGACGAGGAAATCGTCGTCCTGGAAGTCGAAAATACAGGCGTCTTTAATCGGATCGCGCAGAAACTGTTCAAGCGTCCGCAGGTGACGAAAGTACATATGGAACAATTCGGCAGTTTTCTTTGGCCGCTCATTGACGGTGAGCGAACAGTTAAGGAGCTGGCTGATCTTTTGAAGGAGCGGTTCGGCGAGGAGGCGGAACCGATCTATCCCCGTGTGGCAAAATATATGCAGATCATGGAGAGTTATCATTTTATCAGCCTTGTTTCAGGAGAAAGAGTGGGAGATGCCGCAGAAGGATGAAAGCGGCAGGTGAAGAGATGGAAGGAAATATGAGAAAACGAATCAGATTGTTCGCGGCGGCGGCGCTTCTGTGCCTGGGGATCGGACAGACTGCGCTGGCGGCGGAGGATTACGAGGAACCGGCCAGATCCGGGAAGTGCGGAGCGGATATCACATGGGAGATACAGACCGTTAAGAATCTGGACGGGGTGGATAAGGACGCGCTGGTGCTGACAGGCAGCGGCGCAATGGACAATTATTTGAAAAAAGTGAGCGACCAGACGGGATATTGGTATGAGCCGCACCCGCCCTGGGAAGGGTTCATGCTGTACGGGATCACGCTGGATGATGGGATCACCACCATCGGAGACGGCGCTTTTGGGGGTGTTACGGTATACGATCCGTATCAGGACTGGTCGGTGACGGGAAACTACAGCGCGCTGGTTTTACCGGAAAATCTGACAACGATTGGGAAACTGGCATTTTCCAATGCGGATATCGGCAGCATCTATATGGGGCCCAAGGTGACGAAAATCGGGGAGGAAGCATTTTTAGGCGCCAGTCTGAATGATTTATATGTGGCGAACCCTTCCCTGAATCTGTGGCAGTCGTCGTCGGTTTTTGAATATTCGACGTTGAAAACGATTCACGCCCCCAAAGGATCTCGGGCGGAAACGGATGCAAAGGCGCATAACATTGCCTTTGAGGAGTGGGACGGTATCGTCCCGGCGTCATCCTATACGGTGACGCTGGACGCGAACGGAGGCGCTTTCGGAGAGACGAGGCCGAGTGCGCGCTATCAGGTGATCGGGGAGGAGCGGACGAAAGCGGTCGTGACGGTGAGCGCGAAAAGCACATCCGTCTATCTGCCTGACGTTGCGCCGACGCTGGCGGGAAAGTATTTCGGCGGTTGGTATCTGAATGACACACGGTTTGATTTTAATTCCGCCATCAGTCAGGACACGATCCTAAAGGCGAAATGGCTGGATGCGCCTGCCACACCGGAACTTACCTTACAAAATGAAAATGACACTGTTGTTATTCTGCGTTGGGATTGTGCGGCAGATACGGACATAAAAGAGTATCGCATCTACCGTGCGGACAGCGCGGAGGCAGATTTTACCATAAAACAGACGTTTACGCGCAAGGAGGCTGACGACGCGGGCTTTTCCTGGGCAGATAAGTTTGCGGATGCGGATGTTATAAACAAATGGCAATGCCGTTATCGTCTGGATGCTGTCTATGAGAATGACGGCGGCGAGACGGTGAAGGCGAGCGCCGTAAGACAGATTGCGGAGGGCGAACTGAATGTGGGGCCGATTGCGGAGCTGACGGGCGGCCGCTATGTGAGCGCAAAGATCGTGACCAAAGATAAGCAGGAGGTCAAATCCCTGACGCTTCATGTGGGAGAAAGCAGTCAAGAACTGCACGTCGCTCTGCAGGATAAGAGCGGCGGATTAACGCTTGTGGAGGACGTAAAAGAGGTTTTGGGTTTTTGCTGGGCGCTGGGAAGGCCCTACCCGGAGAGTTATGCGTCTGATTCCGTGATGCCGGGCTCCGAGCCTGATCCGGTGACCTATGCCTATGCCAGATTTCCGAACAGCTATCTCCATAATCCGACCTGTACCAGACTAAAAGGTTTGCAGGAGACTGCCGGAGAACGACTCTATCTGTATGCGGTGAGTCAGAATGTGGGGAATGGAGGCAGCCTTACTAAAATTATAATTCCCGTGACGATAGAGGCGGCGGAGGAAGGCGCAAACTATCCCTCTTACGGGGAAGGCGGTGTGGTATTCGACGATCTGCAGAAGGGCCTGCAGGTCTTGCGCGAAGCAGTGAGGGACCGTGTCAATCAACAGGTGATTTATATCAAAAAATCAGCCTGCGATCCCTCCATTGAGGCTTACAATGCGCTGCGGTCACAGGATAAGTCGGATAATCCATCAGGAAATCCTTTGGGCGGCCTCATTCCGGAGTGGATGGAGTCGGAAGTGTACGATATCAACAAGAACCGTCCCGGCATGAAGGCCTGGGAGGGAGACTATGCGTACTATGCGATCCGTCAGCAGCAGTCTTATGCTGATTTTGAATATCCGGTGAACATATACGGAGAAGAATATTATAAACTGGTATTTGATGTGCCAAAGTTTACGACCACTGTAGAGCAGGAGGCGGCGGTGGACGCCAAGGTGGAGCAGCTTTTAAGCGGCAGACTGGCAGCGGTGAAAGGTAAGAGCGAGTATGCCAGAGCGAAGGCAGTCTATGATTATGTTTCTGCCTCCATGCACTATGACAACAGCGACCCTGTTTATCATTATGCCTACGGCGGTTTGTGTAAGGGAAAGGCGACCTGTATGGGATTCGCCCTTTCCTTCCAGCGGCTGGCTTCGGAACTTGGTTTGGAGAGCAAGGTGATCATGGGCATGGATGCCGGGGCACATACCTATAATCTGGTGAAGATTCAGGGAAAGTATTATTATCTGGATTGTACGGCTGGGGTATTTTTGAAAGGAAAGAGCTTCCGCCATGCGCCGCTGCAGGATCGTTATCTCTCCACGGCTTTTCAGACCTATTACATGGCGAACATTGCGGATACCGATTATGTGGCGGGACAGGAGTCAACGCTTGGCAGCACGGCGATCAGGGCTTTGACGGATGAAGAAATCAAAGCAGTCTCAAATGGTGCTTATACAGGTATCGCAGAGCGGACGAGAGCAAAATATGCCATTAAGGGAAGTGTCATTCAGGTAACGCCGTATGATAAAACGCAGCCTTTGAAACCTGTCTACGACGCGAAAGCGGATACACAGAATGAGATGTTGGCATTTCGGCTGACCATTGATCCGGAGAAACTTGACGAAAACGGGACAGTCAAACTTGTTGCGAAAGAAGGGGAAGGCGAGACCTTTACGCAGGCGAATTCTACGTTAAAGGACGGCTATGTGGATGTTCTGTGTCCGATCGACAAGGGAGAGATATCGATAGCGATCGACTATGATACGGAGGACGAGAGCGCCTCTCGTTATGAGGCTGTGAATTATACGATGGATCTTTCCAAATTGGTCAGGGCTGCGGTTCGTCCAAGCGGCACGGTGAAAGAGCGCACTGACGCTTTGGCGGAGACAGGAATCGAGATATCCAGTCCGACTATCAGTTATCGAAATAGCGATAAAGAGGTGACGGCAGTATACGATGCAGTGGCTTATTCTTCCTCGATCAACAAGGAGAATACCGCTATCGCGGAGACGGCAGGCAACTATGCGGCCCTGCGCATCAGCGCACCCGAGGCCATGCTGGGAACGGCGGCGCTGGGGAATACGACAGCGGCGTTTACACCGGAGTCCGATGGCTGCACGATGAAGTGGGGAGCGGAGAAAACATATCTGGACTGCTATTGTAAGATGGAGGCAGGGAAGGATAAGATCCTTACCATCACTTGGGCAGGGAAGGAGACGCGCAGGCAGACCGTTACGCTGCGGGCGTCGCAGGACTGCTATCTGGAGGGCGACGGAGCAGGTAAGGACGTGGCGAAGAAAGTTGCCTTTAACGGACTTTCTTCCATGCTTTATGTGGGACAGAGTCAGATTGCCGATGTGAAGGTGACCAGAGCTTATGAGAAGGACGAAGTGCAACTTAGTTTTGTCTCAGACGACAGCAATGTGCTGAGTGTGAACCGCGTGACGGGCGAGATGAAGGCATTGCGGCCCGGCAAGGTGACGCTGACAGTACGGGCGACCGGACTTGATGCAAAGGGGAAGGTCGTAGCCGCAAGTAAAAAGATTACGGTGAAGCCGGTGCCTGCACCCGCCGGAATCAAGATCACGGACGTGAAGGATGTGCGCGCGGCCGCCACCTGGAAGAAAAATGCGAACAGCCGATGGACGGAAGGGTATGCCGTGCCTTATACGGCTTCTCTCGGTAACAATGCCAAAGCCTGGAAAGCGGCTGTTGAAGCGGCTTTGACGGAGGCTGGTCTGGATAACGGGATGGCGGAGGATATGACCGACGAGCAGAGACAGACGCTGGAAACCGCGTTATCCGAAGCATTGTGTTCGGGCGTGCAGGGAAAGGTCGTGACGGCGAGAGCGGAAACTGCCGAAGGCAGACTGGATTGGCCGGGCGGTTTGTGCACGAATACCGCCTATGTGTTCTATGTCCGCAATATGACCGTGAACGCGGCGGGAGAGATCAGCTATGCGGGATGGATGAGCGGAAAGATTACCACCAAGATGCCGGTGCTCACAAAGATACAGCTTACGGCTTACGGCGCAGATGGAAAAGAGGCCGCGTTCAACGATGAAAACGGCGGCTACAGCTATACGGATCCGACAGGCGAAATGCTTCCTGCGGAGGTAAGGTATGAGCTGTCTGCGGCAAATGCGTGGGAGAACGATAAGGATGTCTATAAGGGTCCTGCCTTTAAGAGCACTGACCCGAAGGTGGTCAAGGTCAGCAGTAGAGGGAAAATAAGCCTTGGCGGACAGGCGGGAACGGCAGAGATCTATGTGACAGGCAAGGATTCCGGCGGAGCAGTCAGGGAATCCAACAGGATTCGCATCACGGTGGTGAAGTCGCTTCAGGTGCTGAAAGATAAGACAACGACCCTTATGCTGGGGCAGCCCGTTACTGTGCAGGAGCTGGTAGGCTGTGATGTGAAAGGCGCCGCTTCGGCCTTTAAGCTGGATCGGGTGGATCTGGCGGCGCTGGTGGATGAGCTGGAGAGCGAGGGGAAGGATTGCTTTACGGTGACCTACCCGGCAGGGGAGAAAGAAAAGGCAGTGATCACACCTTTTGCCTATCCCGTGGATACAAAAAGCGGCGAGCGAAAGAAAGGTGCAAGCCTTACCGTACCTGTGAAGCTGTATGACAAAGCGGGAGAGGGACGGCAACTTGTCGATACAAAGAATGTGACCATCAAGGTCAATGATATGGCGGCGCCCGCTATCAGTAAGACGGCAGTGCTTGATACTTCCGTGGATATCACAGTTAAGCCAAATACGGTAGTGCGGGAGATTGACGGCACACAGTATTACTACACGCTGACGCTGACCAATAAAACCACGGGTGAAGGAAAGACCTATCGGGCACAGAGCAGTGGAAATGAAGGTCAGGAAGGTTCAGAAAATACGTTTGCATACGAACCGTTATATGACAAGAAGGGACAATTGACAAGCTGGCGCTGTACCATAAACGGTCTGACGTCTGCCACGGCATATGAGGCGATGGTGACGGCGCATTATCTCCCGACAGGGCAGCCGTCGGATTTGGGCGAGGCGGTTTCTGTGCAGAAGGCTTCGGGGAATAAGAGGTTTACCACTTTGAAGCCTGTGATCGCGGCGGAGAACAGCCTGACAGTTTCTCTGATAAGCATGGAAGCGTTGTGGGCGGATGCCAACGCTGCGGGAAGTGAGATCACGCATGATGGGACGGTGACATTGCAAAACGGGCAGACCTATGTATTGTTTGCGGAGATCGGAGACTATGGCAGAGTCATGGGAACGGACCGCATCAAGTGGAGCGTGACTTCCGATCCGAAGGGAGCGGCGGCAATCAAGGCTTCTTCCGACAGTTATACGGCCAACCTGACGCTGAGCAGATGCGGTACGGTCAGGGTACAGGCAGTATCGACGTTATCGAAGAAAGTGGTCTGCAGCTTTACGGTGGATGTGAAGCCTTATCAGTCCGATCTTGGCAGTGCGCAGACGGGAGGAATCCGGAATGAAGATTAGGAGAACAATGATGGGAAAACGGCATAAACAAGGGATTGCCTGTCTGATGGCAGCGGTTTTGCTCTTAGCGGCTCATCCGGTGGCGGAGGCTGCGGAGCCTGCCGCGGATGGGGAGATCGCTGCGGAAAGCACAGAGAAAGTTCCTGCTTACGAAGAAGGCATAGAGGAAGATGTTCTCGAAGAAGTGGATGCCGCGCAGGAGTCGGTGATACAGAAGCGGGAGCAGCAGGAACCGGAGAAGAAGGAAGAAGCAGATCTCGAAGAAACAGTATCGGATAACAGTGTATCTGAGAATACGATATCTGAGAACAGTGTGTCGGAGAACAATACGGAGAATGTGGCTGAGGAGGATACATCGACGGAGGACGGGACAGCGGCTGAGGAGGATGCACTGACGGAAGACGAGGACGAAGAAAGCGTGTCAGAGAATACGCCGGAGGAAAGCGTGTCGGAGAATACGCCGGAGGAAAGCGTGTCGGAGAATACACCGGAAGAAAGCGTGTCGGGGAATACGCCGGAAGAAAGCGTGTCGGGGAATACGCCGGAAGAAAGCGTGTCAGAGAATACCGCCGAGGAAAGCGTATCATCCAATACGATGAGCGTTGACAACGATGCGCCGGCGCTTACTGCCGAGGGGACTGTGCCGCCGACGGCACCGACGATCAAAAGCATTGTGCCCAAAGATACCACGGCGCAAATCTGCTTTACGCATCTGCTGGAGGATGCGCAGGCAGCGCAGATACAGTACGAGGTGCTGGTACGGGACGAAGTGAAGGGTGTTGATCTGCCGATTCAGCAGGGTAAGGAGGATGGCGTCCTCACGATAGTCGGCTATGACGGGAATCTGCTCAACACCTTCCGTATTGCAGGACTTGCGGCAAACAAAAAGTATTCTGTCGTTCTGCGGGCAAAATATGGAGACGGCGGGCAGCCTGTATCTTCCGTAAAGAAAATATTTACCACCAAGAAGGATATGATCGCTACGGATGGATCTTTGAAGGTGCATTATGCGGATTTAGAGCAGTTAAAAAATGACCATGTAAGGCCGATGGAAGTGCAGAAAACCGGAGTGGAGATGAGGACCGGGGAAAGCTGCGCATTGTACGCGCAGGTAAGCAGGCTGATGCGGGCAGTAGAGACGGATAAACTGAGGTGGACGGTAACGCCGCTGGGAGAGGAGTCGCCGAAAAACGGCTTGAAGGTCCAGGCAAGCAAATCTACCTATGAGGCCGTGTTGACCGCAGCGGCTTCTGGCAGCTATCAGGTGACGGCGGTCAACACCCTGTCCAAGGAAACGGTGTCGACCTTTCAGGTGACGGTAAAGTAAGGCGGCGGTCATCGATCTGACAGCAGTACCGTCCATGCAGCAAGCCGTGGTGTAATATTTTGTGTGACAGGATGAAAGATTTGCTGTAAAATGGTAATACTAAATGAAAAAAGGAGGCAGTTATGGAGTTAAAAGGTTCACAGACAGAAAAAAATCTGTTGGCAGCATTTGCCGGGGAGTCGCAGGCTTATACCAAGTATACTTATTATGCGTCCAAGGCGAAGAAGGACGGCTATGTGCAGATGGCCAATATTTTTGCGGAGACGGCGGCTAATGAGAAGGAGCACGCAAAGATCTGGTTCAAGTATCTGCATGGCGGCGCCATTCCCGAAACAAGGGAAAATCTGCGGGACGCCGCAGAAGGCGAAAACTACGAGTGGACGGATATGTACAAGGGGTTTGCGGAGGATGCCCGCAAGGAAGGGTTTGAAGAGATCGCCCTGCTTTTTGAAGGCGTAGCAAAGATCGAGAAGGAGCACGAGGAGAGATATCGTAAGCTGATCCAAAACATTGAGGACGGCGTCGTGTTCTCCAAGGACGGCGACTGCGTATGGCAGTGCTTAAACTGCGGTCATATCGTGATTGGGAAGAAGGCCCCGGAGCTGTGTCCTGTGTGTAAGCATCCGCAGTCGTATTTCCAGGTCAAGCCTGAAAACTATTAAAACTTTGAAAGACAGCCGCAAGGCTGTCTTTTTTTAGATACATAACATATGTTTTTGTAAACAATATTGTCAAAAAAACAGCAATGTGGTATGATACCACCGTATTGTATCTCGTATGAGAATAATAACAGGAGGATTGTACCATGAAAAATGAAAAGACCTACGAACTTGTGCTTACGGCACTGTTCACCGCCATAATTGTGATTATGGCATTCACACCACTGGGATATATCCCGCTTGTAGTCATCAACGCGACGATCATTCACATCCCGGTGATCCTGGGAGCGCTATTTCTCGGACCGAAGAAAGGTGCATTTTTGGGATTCACATTCGGACTCACCAGCTTTATCAACAACACAATAAATCCGGCTACGGCTTCGGCGTTCGTGTTTTCGCCGGTCTTAGCTTATAATGTTGTGGGTGTATCAGGCGTCTTTAGGAGCCTCTACATCTGCTTTGTGCCGCGTATTTTGGTCGGCGTAGTGCCTTACTTTGTCTGGCTTCTGATTCGCAGGATCGTGAAGGGCGAAAACAAGGCGGGGAAGATTGCTGTAAATTTAATAGCATCTGTTATATTATTTGTTTCCGTGCGGGCATTTTTGATGCGGCTGTTCCCGGAGGCTCTGAGCGCAGTTGTCTGCACGGTGATCGGTCTGGTTGTGGGCGCGGCGCTGATGGCGGTGCTGACCGTTGGCAACAGCAAGAAAGCTTCCGCGAACATTGCGCTCTCCTATGCGGGACTTGCGGGTGCGTTTACCAATACGCTCTTTGTGATGAGCGGCATTTTTATTCTGTATAAGGACGCTTACGCGAACGCGATGGGCGTGGCTGGCGACGCGGTACTGGATGTCATCATGGGCGTGGTGGCGTTTAACGGCGTGGTGGAGGCCGTGGTAGCGGCAATCATCGTGACGGGCGTGGGTCTCGCGCTGGCAAAAGTGAAGCCTCTGTATGCCACGGATAAAGGACGTGAAGCGGAGGATGCCGCTCTGTTGGCAGCTAGGAAGGTCTGACAGGAGAACTGCATGGCGCATGCAGACAGAGGAAAGCTGCAGCGTGCATGGCATGCAATGATTAAATAAATAACAAGTAAATAGAAAGTAAATAAAAAAGAGAACAATACAAAACAGGATTTAAGAACGAGAACAGAAAGCAGGAATAGCGGCATGATTTTAGCAGTTGACATCGGCAATACCAATATTGTCATCGGTTGTATGGACGGAGAGAGAATCTGCTTCGTGGAGCGTGTTTCCACCAATCAGGCGAGTACGGAACTGGAATATGTGGTAGAATTTCGGGCGTTATTTGATCTCTATCACATTGGTGTGGAGGATATCTCAGGCAGCATCATCTCCTCCGTCGTGCCGCCCCTCAACAATATTGTGAAGGCGGCGCTGGAGAAATTGTTCCATCGTGCGCCTTTGCTTGTGGGACCGGGACTTAAAACAGGATTAAACATTCTGATGGACAACCCTGCGCAGCTTGGTTCGGATCTGGTTGTCAATGCGGTGGCGGGGTTGCATTACTACGGCGCGCCCATCATTATGATTGACATGGGCACGGCCACCACCATCAGTGTGGTGGATGATAAGAAAAATTATATCGGCGGTATGATCCTGCCGGGAGTGAAGGTTTCTCTGGATTCTCTGGTGAACCGCACTTCGCAGCTGCCGCGCATCAGTCTGGAAGCGCCGAAGAAGGTCGTTGGCAGGAACACCATCGACTGTATGAAAAGCGGCATTGTAATGGGACAGGCGGCCTGTCTGGACGGCATGGTAGAAAGAATATTTGATGAGCTGGGCTACGAGGCGCCGGTGGTGGCGACGGGCGGCCTTGCGGGGAGCATCGTGCCTTACTGTAAACGGGAGATCATCTGTGACAATGAGCTGACGCTTAAGGGGCTGGGGCTGATTTATCGTAAGAACGTAGAATAGGCAAGTGCCAAACTGGTACATGGATTGAAATTGTGCAAATAGCTAAAGTGGTGTAAGTTTTGCAATCGCTTGATAGAAAAAGGGATACAGGCGGAGGAGTAACATATGTTATTAAGAGATAGGCATATCATATTAGGGGTAACGGGCAGCATCGCTGCCTATAAAATTGCATCCCTCGCCAGCATGTTAAAGAAGCAGCAGGCGGACATAACGGTTGTTATGACAAAGAATGCCACGAACTTTATCAACCCCATCACCTTTGAGTCTCTGACCGGCAACAGATGTCTGGTGGATACCTTTGACCGCAATTTTGAGTTTCAGGTGGAGCATGTTTCGTTGGCGAAACAGACCGACGTTGTCTTAGTAGCGCCTGCTTCTGCCAATGTGATTGCCAAGGCGGCGCACGGGATCGCGGACGATATGCTGACCACCACGCTCTTAGCCTGCCAGTGCCCGAAGATCTTTGCGCCGGCCATGAACACCAGAATGTATCAGAATGAGGTCGTGCAGGATAATATCAAAGTGTTAGAGAAGTACGGTATGGAAGTGATTTCGCCCGCCAGCGGTTATCTGGCCTGCGGCGATACCGGGGAGGGTAAGATGCCCGAGCCGGATGTTTTGTTTGAGGCGATCGTGCGGGCACTGACCCCCAAGGATCTTACGGGGAAAAAGGTGCTGGTCACAGCGGGCCCTACGCAGGAGCGGCTTGACCCCGTGCGCTACATCAGCAATCATTCCACGGGAAAGATGGGGTATGCCATCGCGCTTGCGGCGGTGCGACGCGGTGCAGATGTGACGCTTGTGTCAGGAAAAACCAATTTACAGACGCCGTCAGGCGTGCATTTTGTGCCGGTCGTCTCAGCGGCGGATATGGCGGAGGCTGTGAAAACAGCGGCGTCCGAGCAGGATATCATCATCAAAGCGGCAGCGGTGGCTGATTACCGTCCTGCGGCGGTGGCGGATGAAAAGATGAAAAAGAAGGACGGAGAGCTGTCCATTGCCTTAGAGCGGACGGAGGATATCTTGGCCTGGCTGGGAGCCCATCGACGGGAAGGGCAGATCTTATGCGGCTTTTCCATGGAGACAGAGCACCTTTTGGAAAATTCGCGGGCCAAACTTGAGAAGAAACATATCGATATGATCGTGGCCAACAGTCTGCGGCAGGAGGGTGCGGGTTTCGGCGCCGATACCAATGTGGTGACCCTGCTCACGAAAGAGGAAACGGAAGAACTTCCCCTGCTTTCTAAGGAAGAAGTGGCGGACAGGCTGCTTGACAGGCTGTTGGCGTTGGAGGCAAAGACATGATTCAGGATTTGACGGAGGGAGAGCCACAAAGGACTCTGGTCAAGTACACGCTGCCCATGTTTATCAGCGTGGTGTTTCAGCAGTTTTATAATATGGCGGACAGTATGATTGCCGGAAAGTTCGCGGGCGAGGACGCGCTGGCGGCAGTGGGCGCTTCTTACCCGATCACCATGATCTTCATGGCGGTGGCAGTGGGGAGCAATATCGGCTGTACCGTGGTGCTGTCGCAGCTTTTCGGAGCGAAGGCATATGATAAAGTGCGAACGGCGGTGACTACGATTTTGATTTCCGGAGTGGTCCTGTCGACGGCGCTTACGATCGCGGGGCTTTGTACGACGCCTGCGATGATGCGGCTGATACGGACGCCTGAAAATATATTTGGGGACGGAGCACTTTACCTAAAGATCTATATAGGCGGCTTTGTCTTTCTTTTTTTGTATAATGTGACTACGGGTATGTTCAATTCGCTGGGGGACTCCACAACGCCGCTTTGGTTTCTGATTGGTTCTTCTCTGGGAAATATTGCGCTGGATCTTTTGTTTGTGGCCGTCTTTTCTTGGGGCGTGGCGGGCGTTGCCTGGGCCACCTTTATCGCGCAGGGCATCGCCTGCGTGCTGGCGCTTTTCACCTTTGCAAAGCGGCTTAGGGAGGTGGCGTGCGAGGGAAGACCGCAGCTTTTCTCCTTTCCGCTTTTAAAAAAGATCGGTCTGATCGCGGTGCCAAGCATTTTGCAGCAGAGCTTTGTGTCCGTGGGCAATATTTTTATTCAGGGCCTGGTCAATTCCTACGGTTCGGGGGTGATCGCCGGCTACTCGGCCGCCATCCGCCTGAATACCTTTGTCATTACGGGCTTTACCACGCTGGGGAACGGTGTCTCAGGCTTTACGGCACAGAATCTGGGAGCGGGACGACGCGACCGCATCAGAGACGGCCTGCGGACGGGACTTAGACTGGCGGTTTTGGTGGCGCTGCCTTTTTCAATCCTCTATTTCTTTTTGGGGCGTACCATGATGCGGCTTTTTCTGGAAGATACGGGCAGTGGCGCTATGCAGACGGGCATATTGTTTTTGCGGATCGTGTCGCCTTTTTATCTGGTGGTGGCAGTCAAGCTGGTGGCAGACGGTGTGCTGCGGGGAGCGGAACGGATGCGGCAGTTTATGGCGGCTACCTTTACGGATCTGATCCTGCGGGTGATCCTTGCCTTCGTGTTTTCGAGAGTTTGGCAGGAGACGGGCATCTGGCTGTCCTGGCCTGTGGGGTGGGGCATTGCGACGGTGATGTCGTGGGTGTTTTGCAGGAGAATCCTGGCGGAGAAGGGCTGATGCGGCGGTAGAATGTGTCTGGGCAGACGGTATAGAGCTGCGGTCGATTTGGAATGATAAGAGTGAGAGAAAGGCAGGAGGGCGCTATGAGGATTGGGATGGGATACGACGTACACAAATTAGTGGAAAACCGAAAGTGCATCATCGGCGGGGTGGAGATTCCCTACGAAAAGGGACTTCTTGGCCACTCTGACGCTGATGTGTTGCTGCACGCCATCATGGATGCCCTGCTGGGCGCGGCGGCCTTAGGGGACATCGGAAAGCATTTCCCTGATACCAATCCTGCCTATCAGGGTATTTCTTCGATCAAACTGCTGGAGCACGTGGCAGCGCTCCTTACCGAAAATCTGTTTCTGGTGGAAAACATCGATGCCACGATCATTGCACAGGCCCCGAAGATGCGGCCCCATATCGAGCAGATGCGGGAGAACATTGCAAAGGCGCTCGGCATCGAGGTAAGCCAGGTGAACGTGAAGGCGACCACTGAAGAAGGGCTTGGCTTTACCGGGAGCGGTGAGGGTATTTCCGCACAGGCAGTCTGCCTGCTGACAAGCCCCAGAGAGCTGATCAGTGAAGATGTGACCGCAAGAGGCTGCGAGGGCTGTGTCGGGTGTAGGAAAGTAGAGGAAATGTAAGCTGTCTTTTCATGCTTTTTGATAATGTTATTGATATTCTGATCAAAATACGGGTATCATAGAATCGGAATTTAGGTGCAATGCGCCGTATTTTGGAATGGAGGGGTTAGGTTTGCTTATATTCAAGCAAGTCTGAAATGGAGCAGTCCAAAGTATCACATATCCTTGCCAATACATCGATATCCAATCTGGTGATTGTGTTGTTGAGATAGCCATTTAGTTGGGAACGCTGCAATCCAGTCCCTCAAAGAAATCATCGTAGGAGCACTTGTAAATTTTGGTCAATGTGCAGTCATACCTATGAGGACAGAAAGAGATATGCAATCGAACTGAGAATAAAAAATCTGATGCGATATTGTGACTTTTCGGAGGATGATCTGAAATGGTAAATAAAAAAATGGAAGCAAAGGGGCTCGAACCCTTGACCTCCCGCTAGTCAGGCGAGCGCTCATCCCAGCTGAGCTATGCTTCCATGGACAGTATTATACCATTTATGATAGTAGATTTCCAGATAAATTTTCACGGGCGGATCGCTTTTCGAAGCTTATGCTTGATCCGCTGCAGGGCATTATCCGTAGACTTGTCGTCCCGTCCCAATACTTTCGCAATCTGCTGATAGCCCATGCCTGTCAGATACAGGTCAAGCACCTGCTTTTCAAAGCTGCTCAGTTCCCGTTCAATCAACATTTCCAGTCGGTCCACATTTTCTCTGTCAATGATGAGATCCTCAGGATTTAAACCGGAGCCGGTAGCCAGTACGTTGGCCAGAGCCTCCTCACCGTCGCGGCTTTCGGAAGTATTTCCGTACAGGGAGATGTAGTTGTTTAAGGGAATGTGCTTTTGCCTTCTGGAAGCCTGCACTGCCGTGTACATCTGTCTGGAGACGCACAGATCCGCAAAGGTAAAAAAGCTGGCGTCGCGGCCGCTGTCATAGTCTCTTATGGCTTTAAACAGACCGATCATGCCTTCCTGAATCAAATCTTCACTGTCTGCACCCAGAATGTACATGGATTTCGCCTTGCTCCGCACCAGATTTTTGTACTTGTTCATGATGTGATCCGTGATGCCCGACTCACCGTCCCGCAGACGGATCAGGAGTTCTTCGTCACTGAAACTGCTGTAATCTTCCTGCATGAGGCTCCCTTTATGAAATCACTTTGCTGAAAAAAGAAGCCCTGTAACATACAAGGCTTCCAACATTTCTAACAAAGCTGCTGACGGGAATCGGACCCGTGACCTCCGCACTACCAATGCGACGCTCTACCGACTGAGCCACAGCAGCCTGACGGGAAGGACTAGCCTTCCGCCACCGTTGTTCAGTGTATCAAAATAAAATCTGTTTGTCAATAGCGAAATTCCTATGCGGAGAAGATCATTTCTCGTGCAGATTTCTGAACTGTGTGGGCGTGCAGTCGTTGATCAGCTTAAACATCCTGATAAAGGCGGATAAGCTTAAGAAACCGGACTGTAAAGCGACCTCGGTGATGGAAAGTTCAGGATCCACCAGCAGCTTTTCGGCATGTTCGATTCGATTTTGGTTCAGATATTTATAGAAGGAAACTCCGGTGAAGTTTTTGAACAGCCGGGTAAAATGATATTTGCTAAAGCCTGCCAGGGCCGCGGCTTCGTCCAGACAGAGGTCTTCCGTGCAGTGCTCGTGAATATAGCGGCACAGGGTCAAAAGCTTCTCCGTGTGTTCCTGCCGTTTTCCGGAAACCGTATCGGAAGCGTTTCGTTTGCCGGCATATTCTCTACCGACCAAAACCAGCATCTCTAGCAGCTTGGCATAGATGGAAGCGCTGATGAGAATGGCGCTGCTGTGGTATTCCCGGGAGATTGCAAGCATGAGTTCCCGCAGTCTGGCATGGATGGCGGGCGCGGTGGAAGGGGTTAGGAGGAGCACCTGGGGAATCGTGGATAAGGTAGATTCCATGCCTGCCACATTGTGCAGGAGAGAGAGATCTACCTGGAGGATCAGGCGTTTGCCGTGAATAGTGGAGGGCATACCGTGAATCACGCCGGAATTGATGAGAAGAAGTTCGCCCTCCTGTACGGTAAAAACTTCTTTTTTACAGGAGACAAGATAAAGGTTTTCAATGGGCATGATGATTTCGATGGCCGCATGCCAGTGATCGGGATAAGTCTCAAAGGCTGTATTGCTGTGCAGTCGGAAGCCTTCGATATCCTGATAGACCACAGTCTCTTTGATGCCGTTTAGCACTTCGATCATAGTCGCTTCTTCCTTTCCCCTTTTGCAGTTTTGGTCAAAAATTGCTGTGAAAGCAACATAAGTGGATTCGGATTCTAAAAATTGCGTTCTTTGATTCTTATATCATACCATAATCCGGGCTGAAAGCATAGAGGAATCCCTGACCGGCAGGAGAGTTAAGGGCGGTTTTGCGGTATAAACCATAATAATAACGATAAAACAACCTGATTTTTCGTGATTATAGGGTAAAATGATGAAAGTCACATGGGAAAAAGACGCAATTTTTCATATAGAAATCGCAATTATTAGAAAGATTGCGGGTGCAGGAGTTGTTATACTGAGTTTAAAACAGGAAGGGCAGACAGCGTGCACAGACGGAACAGGCACGCGTAAAGGGGTTACAGGATAACAGAAAATACGGGCGGCAAGGGCGGCGCAGAAAGGAAAGAAAAAATGGAAAATCGAGAGAGGGCGAGAGCACAGGCAAGGGAAAAAGCAAAAGAGCTGGTGGGAAAGATGACGGTGGAGGAGCGAGCTTCTCAGCTGCGCTATGACGCGCCGGCGATCGAGCGGCTGGGCGTTCCCGCATACAACTGGTGGAATGAGGCGCTGCACGGCGTGGCCAGACAGGGCGTGGCGACAAGCTTTCCACAGGCGATCGGCATGGCGGCAACCTTTGATACAGATCTGCTTCGTCAGGCCGGCGATGTGGCAGCGACAGAAGGGCGGGCGAAGTATAACGCATACGCTGCCGAAGAAGACAGAGATATTTACAAGGGGTTGACCTTTTGGTCTCCCAATGTGAACATATTCAGAGATCCCAGATGGGGCAGAGGACAGGAGACCTACGGCGAAGATCCTTACCTGACTTCCAGGCTGGGCGTGGCTTATGTGGAAGGCTTGCAGGGGGACGGCGATGTATTAAAGAGCGCTGCCTGCGCAAAACATTTTGCCGTTCATTCGGGACCGGAGGCGGTGCGCCATGAATTTAACGCGGTGGCTTCCAAAAAGGATATGGCGGAGACCTATCTGCCTGCTTTCAAGGCCTGCGTGCAGGAGGCGGGTGTGGAGGCAGTGATGGGCGCATACAACCGCACTAACGGGGAGCCCTGCTGCGGCAGCAAGGCGCTGATGCAGGATATTCTGCGCGGTGAGTGGGAGTTTGCGGGCCACTATGTATCGGACTGCTGGGCGATCAAAGATTTTCATGAAAATCATATGGTGACAAGTACCATGGAAGAATCGGCGGCACTGGCATTAAAGATGGGGTGCGACTTAAACTGCGGTGTGACCTATCAGTATCTGTTAAAGGCACTAGAGCAGGGACTTGTCACGGAGGAGGAGATCACGGAGGCAGCGATTCGCCTCTTTACCACCAGATATCTGCTGGGACTGTTTGATGGGAGCGAATATGATAAGGTTCCTTATGAAAAGGTGGAATGTGACGAGCATCTGGCGGTAGCGGACCGCCTCACGAAGGAGTCAGTGGTACTCTTGAAAAATGACGGCATCCTGCCGCTGAAAAAGGGTCAAACTGTCGGTGTGATCGGACCAAACGCCAACAGCAGGGAGGCGCTGATCGGCAATTATCACGGTACTTCTTCCCGATATATCACAGTTTTAGAGGGAATACAGGACAAAGTCGGACATGATGGTAGAGTTTTATTCTCGGAGGGCTCTCACCTGTTCCAGGATCGGACCGAGAATCTGGCCTGGAAGGACGACCGCATTGCCGAGGCGGTTGCGGTGGCAAAGCACAGCGATGTGGTGGTGCTCTGCGTGGGCTTGAACGAGACGCTGGAAGGCGAGGAAGGCGATACAGGCAACAGCTATGCTTCCGGCGACAAGGCGGATCTGCTTCTGCCAGAGCCCCAGAGGAAATTGATGGATGCGGTGCTGGCCGTGGGAACGCCTGTTGTGGTGTGCCTGTTGGCAGGAAGCGCGATCGACCTTTCCGTGGCACAGGAAAAGGCGGCGGCGGTACTGCAGCTTTGGTATCCTGGCGCGCGCGGCGGCAGTGCCGTGGCGGATATCCTGTTTGGGGACTGTTCCCCGTCAGGCAAACTGCCGGTGACGTTCTACCGCTCATTGGAAGGGATGCCTGATTTTGAAGACTACAGCATGAAAGGAAGGACTTACCGCTATCTGGACCGCGAGCCGCTTTATCCGTTCGGCTTTGGGTTGACCTACGGGGATGTCAGTGTGGAGAGCGCTGCGGTCGCAGGGCGCGAAGGGGCATCCGGGGATGTGACGCTGCGGGTGTCGGTCAAAAATGCCGGGAGTGCGGCGACCCAGGATGTAGTGCAGGTCTATGTGAAAGACGAGGTTTCACCCCATGCAGTGCCCAATCACAGCCTTTGTGCCTTTGCACGCATTTCCTTGCAGGCAGGTGAGGCGAAGGAAGTGGAACTTAAGGTGCCCGGCAGTGCCTTCCTGGTCGTAAACGAGGAGGGAGCCTTTGTGGAGGGCAGCGGCAGTTATGTTCTCTATGTGGGAGTAGGGCAGCCCGATGCGAGAACGGCAGCGCTTACAGGGAAAAAGAGCGTGGAAGTAGCCGTAAAGTAGGATGATGCAGTAAAAGTGCACAATGCCATATCTTGTATATAGCGGATGAGACCACTATCTCCTCCGCTATATCTTGTTTAGGAGGATTGCACTATTGGTATTTCGTTTATAATTTTTCTACAAGTCAAATCTGCCATAGCTGTTGCATTCCATGAGAACGTATGTTATATGTGAATTATAGCAACGATTCGGGCGGTGATTCCCTGCCCGTACTTATGTGAAATCCATACCGGTTAAGGATTTCACAGTTTCTTTGGAGCCCTGCTCCGTCACTTTTGTCTGAGAAAGGAAAGCACATCTATGAAACAAAACGAAAAGAACCTTCAAACACAATGTTCAACGGCAGTGTCTTCTTTTGACGAAACATTTCAGAATGCCAGTGGAGAAATTCCCTATAATATGACAAATGATTATATGTTTCGTGCAGTCTTGCAGTCCAACCATAACGTGCTGCGCGGGTTGATCTGCTCACTGCTTCACCTTGCCGAGTCAGAGGTGAAAACGGTTGAGATCACCAATCCCATTATTTTGGGCGATACTGTTAAAGATAAGGAATTTCGCCTGGATATCAATGTAGTGATGAACAATTGTGTTTTGATCAATTTGGAAATGCAGATTGCCAATAAGCTAAACCGGGAGAATCGTTCGATCATGTATTTATGCCGTTCGTATGATCAGATCCATCGCGGTCAGGATTATCGGGAAGCAAGACCGGCTGTACATATCGGCTTTTTGGATTATACGTTGTTTGACGGGTATCCTGAGTTTTATGCTGCTTATAAATTGATCAATGTGAAGAATCAGCAGATATACAGTAATGATTTCACATTGTATGTTGTAGACCTATCCCGCATTGACCTTGCTACGGATGAAGATAGGCGGTATCATATTCATGATTGGGCATCACTTTTTAAGGCTGCCACATGGGAGGAATTGAAAATGATTGCATCAAAGGACGATGATCTAAAAGAAGCAGCGCAGACGATCTTTCGTATGAGTGCTGATGAAGTAATCAGGAAGCGTTGCCGCGACAGAGAGGAATATTATCAGGATCTGCGCAATTACGAGAGAGCGATAGCGGAAAAAGAGGAGAAGATAGAGAGGGATAGAAAGGAACATGAAGAAGACTTGCGCAATTACGAGAGAGCAATAGCGGAGAAAGAGGAGAAGATAGAGAGGGACCGAAAGGAACATGAGGAAGACTTGCGTAATTACGAAAAGAAACTATCTGAGTACGAGCGTGACCGCAAAGAGCAGGCGGAAGAAATGGCACAGTTGCGTGCTGAAATTGAGCGGCTAAAAGGAAAGTAAGAGATATAAAAAATGAAAACCGGAGTCTAAATGACTTCACTTGAAAATGCTTTTTCATATGGTATACTATACGTATACTAATAGAAGGAGTATTACCATGGGCTTCATCGCATATATTAAGGAGGAGATTCGCGTGATCAGAGAACGGGATCCCGCGATCCACTCCAATATGGAAGTTTTTCTCTACCCCAGCTTTAAGGTTATGTGCTATTATCGGATCGCTCACAGGCTGTATCTGCGGCATCACTATTTCTGGGCAAGATGGGTTTCCCAGAAGGGGGTGCGCAGGACAGGGATCGAGATCCATCCGGGAGCACAGATCGGCAGGGGATTTTTCATTGACCATGGACATGGCGTCATCATCGGGGAGACCACAGTGATCGGCGATAACGTGACCCTCTATCAGGGAGTGACGCTGGGCGGTACGGGCAAGGAACAGGGCAAGCGACATCCCACCATCGGCAATAACGTGATGATCAGTACCGGTGCGAAAGTGCTGGGCTCTTTTAAAATCGGTGACAACAGCAAGATTGGCGCAGGCAGCGTAGTGCTGAATGAAGTACCGCCAAACTCTACAGTGGTCGGTGTGCCGGGGCGCGTGGTCAAGCGCGATAACATGGCGCTGCCGCAGGAGGAATTGGATCAGACCCATCTGCCCGATCCCGTGCGGGAGGATATCATGGGCCTGCAGCGGGCAAATGCAGAGTTGACGAACAGGCTGCTCGATTTAGAGCGGGAAATGAAGCGGCTGCGAAAAGACGAGGAAAAGTCTGGGCGTTGAGAATAAAGCTAAGTTGGTTGACATAATATGCGAGACGAGAGGAAAAGAGGAGATTATGAAAGTTTATAACACGTTATCCAAGAAGAAGGAAGAATTTGTGCCGCTGGAGGAGGGGAAGGTCCGCATGTATGTCTGCGGTCCTACGGTCTATAACCTGATCCACATCGGCAATGCCAGGCCGATGATCATTTTTGATACCGTGCGCCGCTATATGGAGCACAAGGGCTATGAGGTCAACTTTGTGTCCAATTTCACGGATGTGGACGATAAGATCATTAAGAAAGCCAATGAGGAAGGCGCTGATCCTTCCGTGATTTCGGAGCGCTATATTGCCGAGTGCAAAAAGGACATGGAAGCGCTGCGAGTGCAACCGGCAACCACACACCCGCAGGCGACCTGCGAGATCGACGGCATGATCGAGATGATCCAGACGCTCATAGATAAGGGGCACGCTTATGTGGCGCAGGACGGCACCGTTTATTTTAAGACCAGAAGTTTTCCGGGATACGGAAAACTTTCCCATAAAAATCTGGATGACTTAAGGAGCGGCGAGCGTTCCCTTCTGGTTTCCGGAGAGGAGCAGAAGGAGGATCCGCTCGACTTCGTGCTCTGGAAGCCGAAGAAGGAGGGGGAGCCTTTTTGGGAGTCGCCCTGGTGCGAGGGAAGACCGGGCTGGCATATCGAGTGCTCGGTGATGAGCAAGAAATATTTGGGCGAGGAGATTGACATTCACGCAGGCGGTGAGGATCTGATCTTTCCCCATCATGAGAACGAGATTGCGCAGTCGGAAGCGGCGAACGGAAAGCCCTTTGCGAAATACTGGATGCACAATGGGTTCTTGAATATTGATAATAAGAAAATGTCAAAATCTCTGGGAAATTTCTTTACGGTGCGGGATATCGGTGAGAAGTATGATCTGCAGGTGTTTCGGTTTTTCATGCTCTCCGCCCACTACAGGAGCCCTTTAAATTTTAGTGCGGAACTGATGGAAGCAGCGAAGAACGGTTTGGAGCGCATCCTGACCTGCGTGTCGAACTTAAGCTTCCTGATGGAGAACGCAAAGGAAGGGGAGATGAGCGCTGAGGAACTGGCTAAGAAGCAGGAGGCCGAGGGCTTTTCACATAAGTTTGACGAGGCCATGGATGACGACTTTAATACAGCGGATGCCATCTCCGCCATCTTTGAGCTGGTAAAGTTTGCAAATACCTGCGCTTCGGAAGACGCAAGCAGGGCGTTTCTGCAGGCAATAAAAGACGAGATCGTCGCGCTGGCGGATATCTGTGGTCTGGAGGTCGAGAGGAAGCAGGAGCTTTTGGACGAGGAGATCGAGGCGCTCATTCAGGAGAGGCAGGAAGCCAGAAAGGCGAAAAACTTTGCCAGAGCCGACGAGATCCGCGACATCCTTTTGGGGAAGGGCATTGTTCTGGAGGATACGAGGGAAGGAGTCAAATGGAAGAAGGCATAACGATTTTAGAGGCGATCAAGCGTGATTTTGACTGTCGGGAAATCGATATCCGCACATACTCCCCGCTAGCGCTTGCCTATATCGGAGATGCGATCTACGACCTCGTGATTCGCACCATCGTGGTAGAGCGGGGCAATACCTCAGCCAACAACCTGCATAAAACGGCAGTTCGTTACGTGAACGCGGTGACGCAGGCACAGATGATCGAGGCTTTGCAGGAGGAGCTTTCGGAGGAGGAGAGGACGGTTTATAAGCGCGGCAGGAACGCTAAGTCCTACACAACTGCGAAAAACGCCTCTGTCATCGACTACCGCAAGGCTACGGGATTTGAGGCTCTGTGCGGCTATTTGTATCTGACGGGGAAGCAGGAGCGGATGCTTGTGCTAATCCGGACTGCGATTGAACGTGTAGGGATGGAAGTGTGAGAGTGCAGGCCGGTAATTGCACAAATATCATAGAAAAGGCGCATATTGGTTAAAACAGAGTGAAAGGATGCGCACAGGGAAAGAAGGTTTACATAACATGGAACAACAGGAATTTACGGTCGAGGGCAGGAATGCCGTGCTGGAAGCTTTCCGCGCGGGCCGTCCCATCGACAGGCTTTATATTCTGGATGGCTGTAAGGACGGGCCTATCCTTTCCATCAAGCGGGAGGCGGCCAAGCACGGGACTCAGATCAAATATGTGGCGAAGGAACGTCTGGATCAACTGTCCGAGACGGGCCATCATCAGGGCGTAATTGCTTCCGCAGCAGCTTATGGCTATACGGATTTGGACGAGATTCTGGAAAAGGCGAGGGCGAAGGATGAGCCGCCTTTTTTACTGCTTTTGGATGGTATTGAGGATCCGCACAATCTTGGGGCCATCATCCGCACGGCGAATCTGGCGGGCGCGCATGGTGTTGTGATTCCCAAAAATCGAGCGGTGGGTCTGACAGCGACGGTGGCGAAGGCTTCGGCGGGCGCTTTGAATTATACTCCCGTGGCAAAAGTAACAAACATCGGACAGACCATTGAAGAATTAAAAAAGGAAGGGTTATGGTTTGTGTGTGCGGATATGGAAGGTACACCCATGTATGACCTGGATTTGAAAGGACCGATCGGCCTGGTGATTGGAGCCGAGGGAAGCGGCGTGAGCAGGCTGGTCAGAGAGAAGTGCGATATGAGTGCCCGGATTCCCATGCGTGGTGATATTGACTCCTTAAATGCTTCCGTGGCGGCCGGGGTGCTTGCCTATGAGATCGTGAGACAGAGACTGCTATGAAAAAAATAAATGAGATTTTGGCCGTGATTTTATTGGCGCTTGCGGCGGTACTTGTGGCAGCGATTGTATTTCGCGCTTATGACAGCTATATGAACGACAGACAGGAGAAACAGGAGCGGCGCGAGCAGGAGCAGGTGCTTTCGAGAAACCGGGAAGCGCATGACCGCGTCTTGGAAATGCGACGAGAGATCGAGGAACTTTCGGCGGATCGGGAAAGCCTGTTGCAGTTTTTGGAGGAGATTCGGACAACGGAGACCGAGGTGGTCATCCCTGTGTCGATGATGGTTGAAACGGAAAGTGGAATGACGGGTGGGCTGCCGGAAAGCGATATGACGGGTGAACGGCTGGAAAGCGGAATGACATTATTGTCAGAGGACATGGCAGATGCGTCGATAGATACGGCATCTGTGTCAGAAAATGGAGTTTTTGCAGCAAATGATTTGATAAATAATGTAGAAAATACGACAAATATGTCATGGAATGTGACAACTGTGTCAGACAATATGATGAATGTGTCAGGAAATGACGCAGTAACGGGTATGATACCGAATTTGGCAGAGAATGATACGATATCTGAGGATGAGATGAGCCTATCAGGGAACGACAGCGACAGCGTATCAGGGAATGAGGTGAGCCTATCAGGGAACGACAGTGACAGCGTATCAGGGAATGAGGTGAGCCTATCAGGGAACGACAGTGACAGCGTAT
>CAJTKA010000044.1:0-2492 GCA_910576815.1 uncultured Lachnospiraceae bacterium | reverse complement strand
CAGGGAATGAGGTCAACCTTTCAGGGAATGACAGTGATTCGATATCGGGCAATATGCCAAGCTTGTCTGGGAATGATACGCCGTCTGCCAATGCGGTTGTTTCGGGAAATATGACGGATCTGCTGCCAAAAATAGAAATGGTGACTCCCGAGATTACCCTTGCAGAGCGCAGACAGATATGCAGTTCTTTGGAGGAGACACTTTTGGTAAATCAGGAAGATAAGACATGCCTGGAGGAACGGCGCCTGGATTTCTCCGATAAAAAGATTGCCTGTCTGGGGGACAGTATCACGGCAGCGGCGAATCTGGAAGGACAGGAAAACTATCCTGCGTGTTCTTACCCGGCTGTGCTGCAGGAACTGTTGGGAGCAGAAGAAGTCGTCAATCTGGGAATCGGCGGTTCTACAATCGGGCGCTATTGGTCGAGTCCGTTTGTGGAGCGGTACCGGGAAATTCCCCAAGATACGGATATCATCATTGTAATGGGCGGCACCAATGATGGTTTCTGCCTTTCACAGAAGGAGTTTGGCACGTTGACGGAGCGGAAGCCGTGGACATTTTGCGGCGATTTGGATGAGTTGATGAGGGGACTGAAAGAAAATTATCCGAATGCAGATATTTTCTTTGTCACGCCCCTTCCAAATATTTTGCATGATTATCTGATGCGGGAGCGTACCTATCTGCTGTCGCAGAATGATCTGGTGAACGTGATACTGACACTGGCGGCAGCATATGACTTCCATGTGATCGATCTGTACAATGCGAATCTTCTGGATTCTCACGATGCGGATATCGTGACAGACTATATGCCCGACGGCGTGCACGCCAACGAGACAGGGTACAGGATCCTGGCGGAGCACATTGCGGCAGAAATCGTGCGGCAGGAGGAAGCGCACATGGAAGGGATAATGGATACTTTGCAGTAGTGATACAGTTGTGCTATACTGGATATATTGTATGATAAGAAGCAGCGGAGCGTCTGTAAAGCAGACACGGAAAGGAGAGTATATGGAGATTTTTGATAAGGTGAGTGACAAGGTCATCACAAAGGGAAAAGAGGTAACGGAGAAAGCAAAGGATATCGCGGATATTGCAGGGCTGAAAAGAAAGATTGCCGTTTGCGAGGATACGATCCGTAAGAATTATATTGAGCTTGGACGTCTCTATTACGAAAAGCATGGGCAGGCGCCCGAGGCAGATTATGACACATTCTGCTGGGCGATTGCAGATGCCAAAGAAGGCATCGAGGAATTGGAGGCAGAGATTAGAAAGGTGAAGGGGATCTGACATTATCACCGTATGCAAATATAAAAAAAAGAGGGTATCGCAGGGAATGCTGTGATATCCTCTTTTTTTCACTTTTTTATGCCAATGGCGGCACAGAAGACCGTTATTGAGCAGGAGGCTGCTGCGCCGATTGTGCTTGAGCGGCCGCTTCTGCCGCTGCCTGCGCCGCCGCCGCAGCTTCCGCGTTTCTTTGGTTGATCTCCGCGCGCTGCGCGTTGATCATATCTTCATAGCCCGGTGTAGCAAAGAATACCTCGTCGTGAGGACAAAGATTCGTTGTCTGCGTGGGAGCGGGTACCTGGGTGACTGTTCCGTCTTCGTTCACGACATCTGTCATGGCGCTCGGAGAACCGCTTTGCAGGGACACATCCTCCACCGGTGTCAGTTCGAGCACGCCCTCCACTTTGAAAGGACAGAACTCGCGTGCCGGCAGCATACTGTATTGGCAGATCTGTCCCGCATAATGCACATCGCAGCTTTCCGTAGGTACCGTGCCCTCTGCAAAATATTCCGTGCGCAGTGTGCCATCGCATAATCCGGTGACGGGCAGTTTCCCGGAACGGGAGCAGACCGTCGCAGTCACGATCCCGGAAGGAATGGTAAAGGATTCGCTGGGGAGCTCCTCGTGGATTTGTGACATCACTGCCCGCCACAGCTTTTTCGCCAGATTCTTTTCATCACCGGAGAGTTTTACATTGTTATCAAATCCAGCCCAAGTAGTAGCGGTAAAGTAAGGGGTGTATCCCGCAAACCATACGTCGTTGTAGTCGGAAGTGGTTCCTGTCTTCCCGGCGATCGCCATGTTGCCGAAGTTGACCGAACCGCCGGTTCCGCTGGTGACAACGTCCACCATCGCATCTGTCAGAAGATAGGCCGTCGTTTCTTTGATGACCTGCTTGGAATTGGGCAGGGTATTGTCTAAAATAATGTTGCCGTCATGGTCGAGCACCTTTGTATAGAGCTTGGGCTTGATATAGGTGCCGCCGTTTGCGATGCAGGCGTAAGCAGCGTTTAATTCCTCATTGGTGACGCCATGGGTGAGGCCGCCGAGTGCAGTAGTCTGTTGGATATCCGAGAAGATTTCGCCATTGATCTCCTCGCGTTCCACGATGGTGGTAAAGCCGAAGTTCTTCAAATAATCAATGCCAAGCTGAGGCGTGACCAAGGTCAGGGTCTTAACGGCGATGATATTCATGGAATCTCGG
>CAJTKA010000043.1 GCA_910576815.1 uncultured Lachnospiraceae bacterium | reverse complement strand
ATATGCAGTTGTTAATTGGGCATGGTCAAGTACCCACCATCATGCCAGAAGCCTCTATTTTTATCAGACTTTGTATACTCAATGCCATGAAAAGGTTTTAAACGATGGATATCAGAATAATAATCTAGCAGTAAATGGTACAATATCCGGTCATTGCATTCCGCGCAATCCGCTTCTACCGCCGAAGAAGTATAGCCCGCAGCCTCCAAAATTCATTGACTTGTTTTTGCAGTTCCGCAAATCGAGTAAGAAATTCACCTTCTCCTATTTCTTCAATCAACTCAACATAATTCTCAGTCATCTTTTTCCCCTCAAGAAACTGTGATCATCCGCTATATCCTGATGATCACACAGAATATTATGTGCCAAAGAAGTTTTCAGAAAATCCCGCGCACTTTTGAAATACATTGCCTCTGCTTCTCCCGTCCACGGAAATGACGTATTGGGTAATGTATCCCTAACGGTTATTCCGGCTAAACCCTCTTGCAGCAAAGCTTCCCTTCGCTTTTTTGTTCTGGCCGTCGATTTCTCTTTTCCTGCATTTTCATAATGGATTCCTTTCCCAATGCAAACATTCAACCATTATTATCATAACAGTTTATTTTCCAATATTTCTTTAGCGCTACTTTCTGTATCAGCTTTTTCATGACCTTCTATGATGGGAACTTTACCATTATGCTGCCTCTTATTCCAATCAACATAATGATCTTTCTTAAATTGCTCGCCCAACTCCTCCAACAGCTTTTTATCGATTTGCATACAGGTAGAAATCATGTCATCCAGTTCTGCAATTTCCGACCTTTCGAAAGCATCTTTCAAATTATTTACTTTTAAAAAGTGTTCCCGATCCAGCATAAATCATTTGTACCTTCTCTAAATTTACGTCCAATCATATTCCCTGTCATACCTACACAGCGTATCACTTTTTATAATTTCTCGCAAATTTCGCACCATAGCAGTGCCAATACCACCCAACTCCTAAATTTTCCATGCAATGCGCTTCCACCGTGCCGCGTGTGCCATATAGCCATTCTAACATTGAACCCTCTGTCTGTAAACACTTTTACCACCGACGGCAAAGATTCCCTTTATAAAAAATTTACACAAACTTCCATTCATCTTCATTGACATATCTTTCTGATCTGGTTTATCCTGTTTGTATACCAATTATATTCGGTTATGCGATTGCCTTGCAATTGGCGGCCTTACAAATTCAGGAGAAAATCGGAGAATCACTATGGCAATAGGAAATTCAGTCCACGACGAGATCAGAGAACAGCAGAAAAAGGCTTTTGCAACCATGAGTCCCAAGGAAAAGCTCTCTTATTTCTGGGACTATTACAAAATCCATACCCTTGTCATAATCTGCGCGGTCATATTTGTGTTCAGCTTTGTCCGTCAGATGCAGGAAAATAAACCCTATGCTTTTTACGCCGTCCTTATTAACGCTCTTAACGGTCTGGACAGTAATGACACTAATGTCATATGGGAAAACGAATTTCTGGAATATGCAGGAATCGACTCGGAAACCTACCGGGTCTGCTTCGACACCTCCATCACCCAATCCTCTACCGGCGGTTCCCAGTATGAGATGGCAAACCGCCAGAAAATGGCGGCTATGATGCACGCCGGTGACATTCACGTGATCATCGCCGACACAGAAACCTTTGAGGATTACGCTCACGTGGAGACCTTTTATGATCTTACGCAAATTTTTACCGAGGAGGAACTTGCGCCCTATGCCGACCTTCTCTACTACACGGACGCCGCCGCCTTCGACGAAGATACCGGCACCTCGCTGGAGGAGATGGAGGCCGCACAAAGGGCTTTCTATACAAAAGTCATCGACCACAGCGATCCCTCCGCCATGAAAAAACCGATCCCTGTGGGCATTCGCATCCCCGCCTCGGAAAATAAACTGGCAGACGCGGGTTTTTACCGCTATTTACAGGAGGGAGAGTACAGTTTTCAGGGCTACCCTTCTGAGACAGTGCTCGGCATCCCGCTGTCGTCAGAAGATCCAAGCCTGGCATTACAGTTTCTTTCTTTCCTGGATATCTTATAACAGTTCCCGCAGCATTTGATTGACCGCAGCGGGATCGGCCTTTCCTTTCATGGCCTTCATGGTCTGCCCCACCAGAAACCCGATGGCCTTCTCCTTGCCGTTTCGGTAATCTTCCACAGACTGCGGATTCGCCGCGATCACTTCCTCCAGCACTTTTTTGAGGGCGCCCTCGTCGTTTTCCGTCTTTAAGCCCTTTTCCTCCACGTACTGTTCGGGATCCACATTTTCGGCAAACATTACCTCAAAGACCTCTTTGGCCACGGAGCTGTTGATCACTTTCTTTTCCGTCAGGGCAATCAGCTTTGCCAGGTTTTCCGGAGAAAACCGGAGGTCTCCCGCGTCCACTTCCTGCTCTTTCATCAGCCGCAGTGTCTCTCCCATCAGCCAGTTAGAAGCCTTTTTGGGCGCAGCGCCAAATGCTACCGCCGCCTCAAACAAATCAGCCAAAGGCTTTTCGCCCGTAATGATCTCGATATCGTAGTCGGGAATGTCAAATTCCGCTTTGTAACGTGCCATCTTTTGAGGGCGAAATTCGGGCTGCTGCTCCTTGATTTTTGCCAGCATCTCGTCGCTCACCGTGATCGGCACAAGATCGGGATCGGGAAAATAGCGGTAATCCTGAGCGTCCTCCTTGCTGCGCATGGCATAGGATTCCCCCTTGGCATCGTCCCACCTTCTGGTCTCCTGCACTACGCTTTCCCCTGCTTCCAACAGATCGATCTGCCGTTCCCGCTCCCCTTCGATGGCGCGCGTGATGGCACGGAAGCTGTTTAAGTTTTTCATCTCCGTTCTGGTGCCAAAGGCTTCGGCCCCCACTTCCCTGACGGAAAGGTTGACGTCCGCACGCATGGAACCTTCCTGCAATTTACAGTCGGAAGCACCCAGATACTGGATCACCTGCCGCAGCGTCTCCAGATAGGCAATGACTTCCTCGGCGTTTCGCATATCAGGCTCCGACACGATCTCGATCAGGGGTACCCCGGAACGGTTGTAGTCCACCAGCGAGCAATCCTCCCACTCGTCATGGATAAGCTTGCCCGCATCCTCCTCCATATGGATCTCGTGGATGCCTACGTTCTTTTTGCCGCCCGCCTCGGTCTCGATCTCCACCCCGCCGTTTCGGCAAATGGGAAGATAGAGCTGTGATATTTGATAATTTTGCGGATTATCGGGATAAAAATAATTTTTCCTATCAAATTTCGCGTATCTGGTGATGTCACAATTTGTGGCAAGCCCTACCGCGATGGCATACTCCAAAACCTGCTTATTCAGCACAGGCAGGGAACCCGGCATTCCCGTACAGACCGGGCAGGTCTGTGTGTTGGGCGCTGCGCCGAAGGCAGTGGAACAACCGCAGAATATCTTCGTTTTCGTGGCCAGCTCAACGTGGACTTCCAGGCCGATGACGGTTTCGTATTGTTTCTCCATAAATAACCTCCATTTCCCTGAGAATGGCTGCATATCAGTCATTCTCCTGCGAAAGACTTAGAAATTCTTTGCTTCAGGCATTAGAATCTCCTCTCACGCTCTCATATCCGTAAGCCGCACGAATCAGCTTCTTCTCCTGAAAACAATCCCCGATCAGCTGCAATCCGATGGGCAGTCCTTTGCTGTCCGTTCCGCAGGGCAGGCAGATGCCGGGCAACCCTGCCAGGTTCACAGCAATCGTGTAAATGTCACCCAGATACATCTGAATCGGATCCGCCAGGCTCTCCCCCAGCTTCGGCGCGGTCGTAGGAGCCGCAGGCCCTAAAATCACGTCATATTTGGAGAAGGCATCATCGAAGGCTTTCTTGATCAATGCCTTTACCTTTAAAGCTTTCAGATAGTAAGCATCGTAGTAACCGGAACTTAGCACGAAGGAACCCAGCATGATACGGCGCTTGACCTCCTCGCCAAAGCCTTCGGAACGGGATTTTTTGTACATGTTATGAAGGCCCGCATATTCTTCGGTGCGATAGCCGTACTTGACGCCGTCGAAGCGCTCCAGATTAGAGCTGGCCTCCGCCGCCGCAATGGTATAGTAAGCGGGA
Source organism: uncultured Lachnospiraceae bacterium (assembly GCA_910576815.1). GTDB lineage: Bacteria > Bacillota > Clostridia > Lachnospirales > Lachnospiraceae > UBA3282. The sequence goes on along the minus strand of CAJTKA010000043.1, from coordinate 24,275 downwards.
ATGGCATATTCCGCCAGACTCAGGTCAAAATGCTCCACCACCGCGCCTATTTCTTTTAATACATCCGCTGCGCGAAGGACAGCCTCCCGCACTTCCCCGTCAAGCCCCTTTCCCAGATAGTCGTTCGGAATGCCGATGCGAAGCCCTTTCACATCGTCTTTAAGGGCGGCCGTAAAATCCGTGTCCTTTCTCGCGATCGAGGTCGAATCCTTTTCGTCATGAGAGGTCAAGACCTCTAGCACTGCCGCACAGTCTGCCACATCCTTGGTCAGCGGTCCGATCTGATCCAGAGAAGAACCGTAGGCAATCAGGCCGTAACGCGACACTGTGCCATAAGTTGGTTTCATTCCCACCACGCCGCAGTAGGAAGCAGGCTGCCTGATGGAACCGCCCGTATCGGAGCCGATGGCATAAAAGCATTCGTTCGCCGCAACTGCTGCCGCGGAACCGCCGGAAGATCCGCCCGGCACATGCTCCGTGTTATGGGGATTTCTCGTCACCCCATAAGCCGAGGTCTCCGTGGTGGAGCCCATGGCAAACTCATCCATATTGGTCTTGCCAAGAATCACCGCCCCCGCCCTTTGCAGATTTTTCACCGCCTCCGCCGTGTAGGTGGGTACAAAATTGTGCAGTATCTTAGAGGAACAGGTGGTGCGCAGCCCCTCCGTGCAGAGATTATCCTTTATGGCCACAGGTACCCCCGCCAGAGGACCCGTAAGCTCTCCCGCCTCGATCCGCTTCTGCACCGCTTTCGCCTGCGCCAGCGCGCCTTCGGCGTCCACTGTCACATAACAGTTATAAGTCTGATCCTGCGCGTCGATCCGCGAAAGCATCTGCTCCGTGGCTTCGACTGCAGTGGTCACACCCTTTTTGATTGCCGCAGACAACTGTAATGCGGTCATATCTAAAATATCCATACCATGATTTCCTTTCATTAAAATGTCGGCGGCACCACAAACATCCCGTCCTTCTCCTGCGGTGCATTCGACAAAAGCCGCTCCCTGTCATCCCCGTTCGTCACCACATCCTCACGAAACACATTTTCCACTGAAAACACGTGGGACATCGGCTCCACACCGTCGGTATCCAGTTCGCCCAACTTATCGATGTAGTCTAGCATCCTGCCCATATCCGCCTTCGCCTGTTCCTTCTCTGCGTCAGACAGTTCGAGCTTGGCAAGGATGCCTACATATTCTATTGTTTCGTCACTTATGATATTTGCCATCCTTTTTTCCTTTCCAAAATATTATGCCCTCACTTTAATATGCACTTCCCTAAGCTGCTGCTCGGTCACTTCTCCCGGCGCGCCGCACATCAGATCCTGCGCGGAACCGCTCATTGGAAAGGCAATGACCTCCCTGATATTTTCCTCTCCCCGAAGCAGCATGATCATGCGATCCACGCCCGGTGCCATGCCTGCGTGCGGCGGCGCGCCAAACTGAAAAGCATTGTATAATGCGCCGAATTTCGTCTTTAAGGTTTCCTCGTCATAACCAGCGATGGCAAAGGCCTTTTCCATGATCTCCATATCGTGGTTACGCACCGCGCCGGAGGACAGCTCTACGCCGTTGCAGACGATATCGTACTGATAGGCCAGCACATCCAGCGGATCCTTGGTGTTAAGTGCTTCCAGACCGCCCTGCGGCATGGAGAAGGGATTGTGCGTAAAACCGATCTGCTTGGTCTCAGGGTCGAGCTCGTACATGGGGAAGTCGTTGATATAGCAGAAGCGGTAAGCATTCTTCTCCAAAAGATCCAGCTTCTCTCCCAGCTGTGTGCGCAGCTGCCCCGCATAGTATGCCGCCCGTTCCTCCTTATCCGCAATGAAGAAAATGGTATCTCCCACAGAAAGCGCCGCCAGCGTAAGCAGCTCTTTCTTTTTTTCATCGGGAATAAACTTATCGATGGGACCCTTGTAGCTTAAATCCTCCGCCACTTCCAGATAACCGAGTCCGCCCATGCCCATATCGGTCGCAAATTTCAGCAGCTTTTCGTGGAAGCCCTTGGACATATCCGCGTGCACCTTGATGGCGCGCACCGTCCTGCCCATAAAAGGCTTAAAGGTGCATTCCTGAAAAAAGTCTGTCAGATCGATAATGCGCAAAGGGTTGCGCAGATCGGGCTTGTCGGTGCCAAACTCTAGCATCGCCTGTTGATAGCTGATGACCGGGTAAGGCGCCTTTGTCACCGCAAAGCCTTCCGGCGCAAATTTCTCGAAGGTGGCAGAAAGCACTTCCTCACCCACGCGGAATACATCCTCCTGCGTGGCAAAACTCATCTCAAAGTCAAGCTGATAAAACTCGCCGGGAGAGCGGTCCGCCCTGGCATCCTCATCCCGAAAGCAGGGGGCGATCTGAAAGTATTTATCAAAGCCCGACACCATCAACAACTGTTTGAACTGCTGGGGCGCCTGCGGCAGGGCATAGAATTTTCCCTTATATCTTCTCGAAGGTACAATGTAATCTCTGGCACCTTCCGGAGAGGAAGCACACAGGATCGGGGTCTGGATCTCCAAAAATCCCATCTCCGTCATCTTTTCCCGCAGATAGGCGATCACCTGAGAGCGGAAAATGATGTTGTCCTTCACTTTCTGGTTGCGCAGGTCCAGGTAACGGTATTTGAGACGTACCTCCTCTCTGGTCTCCTTCGAGGTCATGACCTCGAACGGCAGCTGTTTATAAACTTTACCAAGAACATCGACCTGATGCGCTTCCAGTTCAATGGTGCCCGTGGGGATTCTGGGGTTATAAGTCTCCTCGTCGCGCTTTTCAATCAAACCCTCGATGGAAACGCTCATCTCTCTGGTCAGCCCCTCAAGCAGGGAAGTGTCTCGCATCACGACCTGCAGCACGCCGTACATATCCCGCAGATCCACGAACGAAACGCCGCCGTGATCTCTGATATTCTCGATCCAGCCTGCCACCCGCAGCTCTTTCCCAATATCGGATTCGCTGATCTCCCGTAAGGTTACGTCTCTGTAACTGTTTTTTGTGGTCATAAACTTCGCCCTCCTTTTTCTGGTTGATGTCACTAATAAGCAGATTCGAGATGCTCCGACTCTGCTTATACGCGCAAAACGTCCCGGAACACATTTCTGCATTCCGGGACGGATAATTTTGATCATCCGCGGTACCACCCGCATTGACAAGCCGAAAATGCTCTCTGATAAGCCTTCGTCTCATCCTCTCAATACACGTAACGTGTGCTAACGTATTGCCCTAGCTCATATATGACACGTGCGTCATATTCGTTGTCCGCCTGCTGTTATGCGGTGCCTCTGAGTTCAGACAATCTGCTCCAGAGTGTTCCCATCCCTGTCTTCCACAAACGGCGTTCTCAGTCGGTGACGCCGTATTCCTGTCGCTTCCCTCAGGGTAAGTCTCCTTCATTGCATTTTTGTATACAAATATACATTTATAATTTTATAACATATATGATGCCAAATGACAAGCTTTGTATGCAAAAAAATACAAAAGTTATAAATAAATCTTCGCCGACTTTCCCAACCCGGCCGCATCCGCTTCCACAAACGTTCCTGTTTCTTCCTCATAGACGGCAAACGTGTTTCGACCGTTCTCATGACAGATTCGATAGAGACTGCCCTGCTTCAAACAGGCGGCCTGTCCCTGATATGGGATCGGCTCCTCGGATGCTGCCTCCAGCAATGCAAAGAGGATCGCCCCGTGAGCCGCCAGCAGGATGCGCCGCGCGTCCCCAAACCTTTCCGTGATCTTTTGCAAAGCAAGGCCAGCCCGCGCGACCAGCGCCTCGTGCGATTCCATGCCGGGACAGTCCTGCCCGGGATACTTCTCCTTCATCTTAGCAAGCAGCATCCCCTCCCCGTCACCAAAACCACGCTCGATCAAAAGTTCTTCCACAACGATCTTTTCCTGCGGAAAATCCAACTCGCGGGCGGCGATCTGCGCGCTCTCCCTCGCCCGCTTTAGGGGGCTTGACACGATCGCATCCATAGAAATACCGAGGTTCGCCAGCTTACGGGCCGTTTCCTCCACCTGCTGCCTTCCTTTGTCATTTAAAAGGGTGTCCGTATGCCCCTGCAGCAGCCGCTTTTTATTCCAGTCCGTCTCTCCGTGTCGTAGCAGGTAAATTTCCATATCTGATGCCTTTCTAAATTACATTCTCCGAAACTCCGACCTGATCGATCAGCCCCTTAAACAGCTTTGTCAAAATCACGTTTCCCAGCCTACAGCTTCCTGATCCTGTCCACCGCTTCCACGGTGCTCTCGTAGCTGCCAAAGGCCGTCAGCCTGAAATAGGTCTCACCACTGGGTCCAAAACCCGATCCGGGCGTACCAACGACATTGGCTTTCTCCAACAGATAGTCAAAAAATTCCCAGCTCGTCATGCCGTTCGGCGCTTTCAGCCAGATATACGGCGCATTTACGCCGCCGGAAACAGAGTAGCCCGCACTTTTCAGTCCGTCCAAAATATAGGCGGCATTCTTCATATAATAGGCCACCAGCTCCTTTGTCTCACGCTTCCCCGCCTCGCTGTAGACCGCTTCGCCCGCTCTCTGGATGATGTAGGGCGCGCCGTTGTACTTCGTGCCGTGGCGTCTTGCCCAAAGACCATGAAGGGCTGTGCCGCCTACCTTCAACTCCTTCGGCACCACCGTAAAGCCGAGGCGTACCCCGGTAAAGCCTGCATTTTTAGAAAAGGAATGCAGCTCGATCGCACAGGTCCGCGCTCCTTCGCACTCGTAGATGCTGTGCGGTACATCCGCCTCGGAAATATAAGCCTCATAGGCCGCATCGTAGATGATAACGGCGCCGTTTTTGTTGGCATAGTCTACCCATTCCTGCAGCTGCGCCCTGGTGATCGTGGAACCCGTCGGATTGTTGGGGAAGCACAGATAGATCAGGTCGGGCACTTCCTTGGGAAGTTCCGGGGCAAAGTCATTTTCCGCCGTACAGGGCATATAAATGACATCGCTCCAGTTCCCCTTCTTTTCATCATAGGTGCCTGTCCTGCCCGCCATCACATTCGTGTCCACATACACGGGGTACACGGGATCGCAGACCGCGATCTTGTTATCCAGGGCAAAAATTTCCTGAATATTTCCCGAATCGCACTTTGCGCCGTCGGAAACGAAGATCTCATCCGCCTCGATTTGACACCCCCGCGCCTGATAATCATTCTCTGCAATCGCCTTACGCAGAAATTCGTATCCCAGGTCAGGGGCATAGCCCCGAAATGTCTTTTCATCCGCCATCTCATCCACCGCAGAATGCAGTGCACTGATAACGGTCGGGGTGAGGGGCCTTGTCACATCTCCGATCCCCAGCCTGATGATCTTTCTGTCAGGGTTTGCCGCCGCATAGTCATTCACCTTTCTGCCGATGGTAGAAAACAGATAGCTGCCCGGCAGTTTCAGATAATTGTCATTGATTTTTGCCATGATCGCATGATCCTTTCTTTTTCAATATGATATAAACCATTCAAAAATACAGGCTATTCTGCCTTTTTATATTTCGCCCTCAAATACCGTCTCCGCAGGTCCCGTCATATAAATCTGATCCGCTTCTCTGTCCCAAAAGATCTCAAGCGCTCCGCCAAGAAGTTTCACCGTAACGCGCTCCTTGGTCAAACCATTCAAGACACAGGCTGCTGCTACCGCGCAGGCACCCGTGCCGCAGGCAAGCGTCTCCCCTGTGCCGCGCTCCCAGACCCGCATCAGCACCGAGCTTTCGTCAAGGATTTCCACAAATTCCGTGTTGGTCCGATTGGGGAAACGCTCGTGCCTTTCAAAATAAGGCCCGATCGTTTCGATATCGAACGACTCCACTCCGTCCATAAATACGACCGCATGGGGATTGCCCATGGAAACACAGGTCATGCGGTAATCCCTTCCTTCCACGCGAATCGGCTCATTCACCGCCTGCTCGCTGTCACAGACCACCGGCACCAGGCTTGCCGTAAGGATCGGCGCACCCATGTTGACCTTTACCCTCTCGACCTTGCCATCTTTTAGAAAAAGTGTGAGGTATTTGACCTTTCCCGCGCTTATGACAGTAATGTCAGTTTTGTCTGTCAATCCTTTATCATAAACGAATTTTCCCACGCAGCGGATGCCGTTGCCGCACATCTCCGCCCGCGTGCCATCCGCATTATACATCTCCATCTCAAAATCCGCCTCGTCAGAAGGGTTGATAAAAATCACCCCGTCTCCGCCGATTCCAAAATGCCTATCGCTCAGGCGGCGGACCAGTTCCGGCTTTTCTTCCTGCGGTACTTGTTCGCTGCTGCCGTCAACATAGACATAATCGTTGCCGCAGCCCTGCATTTTAGTGAATTTCATAGTTACCTCCATGTCGGAGCACCTTTTCGCGACCGCCCGCGAGCAAAATCTCAAATTTTGCTCTGCGATTCCGAGTTCATGGCTCCGTCAAAAACTCGCAATCTTCTATCCAGTATACATCCATCCCCTCGAAAAAGCTACACCATTGCATTTTCCCACCGACAAAAATGACCTGCATCGCATGCTATTCGACCTGCCACACACTATGTCCGCATCATGGCAAGCGCCATCTGTGCCGTTTCCACCAGATTCGTGCCGCTTTCCATGCTGCACTTTTGCAGATAGCGGTGCGCCTCCTCCTCGGACATATGGTTTCGATTCATCAAAAGCGTTTTTGCCTCCGCGATCAGCGCTTCCTCCTCACCACTGCGCTCTCTGGGCTTCTGTCTGGCTTTGCGTCTGCGCCGTTCGATGGTCTGACACATCATATCCACCGTATTGATGAGGTCAAAAACCTTGAACGGCATTGCCAGACACATGATGCCGCTGCGCTCACATTCGTGCAAAAGATTCCCGGAAACCAGAAGCAGCAGCTCGAACCCCTTTGGGAGGCAGGCGTGCAATTCGCTATACATCATATCGGACATTCGATAATTACAGATCACAAGACCTGCATCCAGCTCATCCAGCTTACTGAGGGCCTGTGAGCCCGTTGTGCAGACCCCGCCTACCTGAAAACCGTTTTTCATCAGCAGATTGCGAATGCTTTTTCCATCTTCCGGCTTCGGCAGGACTACAATGATATTGACCACACGCTCACCTCCTTTCTTCCCTATTTCCTATTTTGTACTTTCAGCCATCCTTTTTTTAATATATATTCAAATATTCGTTGATCTCCCAATCCGTAACCTGACGGCGATAGCGGTCCCATTCCTCCTTTTTCAAGGTAATATATCGTTCAAACAAATGATCTCCCAACGTCTGCCTCATAAAATCATCCTGCTCCATACAGGAAATGGCTTCCATCAGCGTGCCAGGAAGGGCTTCAATCCCCCGCTCCTGCCGCTCCTGTTCGCTCATCTCAAACAGATTCCCCGTTACGCTCTCAGGCGGTTCGATCCGATTCCTGATGCCGTCAAGCCCCGCCCGCAGGATTGATGCCAGCACAAGATAAGGATTTGCCGCAGGATCCGGGCTGCGCAATTCCATCCTTACCCCGTCTCCTTTGGAAGCAGGGATGCGGATCAAGGTACTTCTATTGTTCGCGCTCCAGGAAAGGTAGACCGGCGCTTCGTATCCCGGCACCAGACGCTTATAGGAATTGACGATCGGGTTTGTGATTGCCGTCATGCCCCGCATATGATGCAGAATGCCTCCCAGGAACCAGTACGCTTCTTTGCCCAGGCCCGACTCACCGTCCTCTCCGGTAAAAAGATTCTGCCCATCCTTGAAAAGGGACATATTGATGTGCATCCCGGAACCATTCACACCGCTCTTAGGTTTTGGCATAAAGGTCGCGTGCAGCCCATGCCTGCGCGCAATGCTCTTTACCGCCAGCTTAAAAGTCATCATATTATCAGCCGTCGCCAGCGCATCGTCATACTGGAAACTGATCTCATGCTGGGCAGGCGCTACGTCATGGTGGGAGGCCGCCACCTCAAAGCCCATATCTTCCAGTGTCAGCACCATATCCCGCCTTGCATTCTCTCCAAAATCCACCGGCCCCACGTCAAAATAACCTGCATTTTCATGACTGATGGTAGTCGGCATGCCATTCTCATCCAAATGAAAGAGGAAAAATTCGCACTCCGCTCCCACCCGAAACGTCAGCCCCATCTCCTCTGCCTCCGCAAGCGCCCGCTTCAAAATATGGCGGGGATCCCCCGTAAACGGCGTCCTGTCAGGGCGATACACATCACAGATCAGTCTGGCCACTTTTCCCTGCTGTGGGCGCCAGGGAAAGATCTCCAGCGTGCCATAATCGGGGTGCAGATACATGTCCGACTCCTCAACGCCCATAAACCCCGCAATGGAAGACGCGTCAAACGTGCATTCGTTATCTAACGCTTTCTTAAGCTGCGCTGACGTGATCGCCACATTTTTCAGACTGCCAAAAATATCCGTAAACTGGAGTCTGATAAATTCGACATCCTCCTCCTCGACCAGTTTTATGATATCCTCTCTGCTATATTTTTTTCTCATGCGATACCTGCCTTTCCACTTATACACATAAAATCAGGGCGCTCTACTCCCGTAAGAACGCCCTTGTTCGATACAATCATATCAGTTTTGTTGAACTTTTGTCAACTCCCTCCTCACAGTTTTGGCAATTCCAAAGGCACAAATCCCCACGCATAATCCCCACCTTGCCCACATACATTATAAAAAAGAATCTCCATGAGGATATTTGTATGAGTTCTAAAACTAAAATTGTCGTGCTGCATGTGAAAGAGTTGATATATACCGGCATTTTCGCTGCCCTCGGTATCCTTTTCATCATCCTGCTCATCATCATGTTTCTTCCGAAGGAGGAAAAGAAGGAAACGATGTCAGCCGTGACGCAGCAGACCACCACGGATACCTATGTGCCCGGTGTCTATACCACCTCGCTGATCCTGAATGACAATGTCGTGGAAATCGAAGTGACCGTGGACGAAAAGAATATCAACGCGATCCGACTCGTCAATCTGGATGAAGCTGTCACGACCATGTATCCTCTGATCCAGCCTTCCTTTGAGGATCTTGCCGATCAGATTATCAAGAGTCAGAGTCTGGAAGGAATTACATACCCCGATGACAGCAAATACACCTCGATGATCCTCTTAGATGCCATTACCAGTTCGCTGAACAAAGCGCTGGAGAATCAGGGCGAAACAGAATCGGAATAACGAAACCCGTTTTCCGAACGTTCGGAATGATGCTGTCTGCACAAACAGTAAGCGGGCAGGGGATGCCCCTGCCCACAAATACTGCTCTTATCCGACTTCTTTAAAATCCAAGAAGAAATCCTCATAAATCCCAGCCTTTACCTGCTCAACAAACGAATGCTGCGCGGAAGTGCCGTGTTCAAAATCGTACACCAGAATCCTTCTCTCCTTCGGATCAACGATCCAATACTCCCTTACGCCCGCCGCCTCGTACAGCGAGCACTTTCTGATATAATCCATCGTCCTGCTCGACGGTGAGACGATTTCAATCGCCCAGTCCGGCGCCCCGTGGCAGCCTTTCTCATCCAGCTTATCCCTGTCACAGATTACAATAACATCGGGCTCCACATAATTGTGTTCATCATCCTTGATATAGACCGCAAAAGGTGACAGAATCACCCTGCATGGTCCCCCTTTCCCCGAAATGTATAAACGAATTTTAAAATACAACCACCCCAAAAGCTCCTGATGCGTCAGCGTAGGTGTTGCCATCATATACATTTTTCCATCGATCAGCTCCGCGCGCTCCCCCTCCGGCAGCGCCTCGATATCCTTTATAGTATATCGCCTTTCTTCCTGCTGTTCCTGCGTCTTTTCCGCATTACGAGACTTTCCTCCCTCGATCATCCTGAAGATTTCCTCCCTTTTCGGTACTCTGTGTTCCATAAGCTCGTCCTCCTTTGTTGTTGGGCAGAAGGCAGGCTATGGTTTCATCATGCTGATCCCAAATGATTCCGTTTGGCGCCTCTGCCGCTATGTGATTAGTTGTTTTGAGTAAGCGGCAGATTTTGCCTGAATGTGCGAATGCACGGTTCATTGATTACTCATGTTGAATTTATCATACATGATAAATGTTTACACGTCAAATACTTTTTCAAAAAATGTTAACTTCTTACAGTTCCTCCAGCTGCGCCAGCCAAAGTGCCGCGCTGGCATCCGACGGCATCCGCAGGTCTCCTCTGGGCGAAAGCGCCACGCTTCCCACCTTAGGACCGTCCGGCAGACAGGAACGCTTAAACTGCTGGGCAAAAAACCGTTGATAAAAAATTTTCAGCCACTTCAATATGACATCATTGTCATAAACTCCCGCAAACGCCAGGCAGGCCACCCGATATACCTTCGCAGGCGCAAAGCCGCAGCGCAGCATATAATATAAGAAGAAATCGTGTAATTCGTAAGGCCCCACCAGATCCTCGGTCTTCTGGGAAATCACGCCGTCCACCGGCGGCAAAAGCTCAGGGCTGACGGGCGTATCCAAAATATCCAGCAAAAGTGCCTTGAGATCCTCCTCCTCGCAGGTATCCGCATAATAACGCACCAAATGCCGCACCAACGTCTTCGGCACGCCCGCGTTCACGCCGTACATAGACATATGATCCCCGTTGTAGGTTGCCCAGCCAAGCGCCAGCTCCGACATATCCCCCGTGCCGATGACCAGCCCTCCTGTCTGATTGGCAATATCCATCAGCACCTGCGTGCGTTCCCTCGCCTGTCCATTCTCGTAAGTCACATCGTGACAGCCCTCATCCTGACTGATGTCGCGGAAATGTACCTTCACTGCTTCTTTGATATCCACCTCCCGCAGTGTCGTTCCCAGCAGTCTCGCCAACTTGCAGGCATTGTCATAAGTTCTGTCGGTCGTACCAAAACAGGGCATCGTAATAGATGTTATTTTATTTCTTTCCAATCCAAGCAGGTCGAATGCCCGCACGGTCACCAAAAGCGCAAGGGTAGAATCGAGCCCGCCGGAGATCCCCAGCACCGCCGACTGGCAGCCGGTATGCTCACAGCGCTTTTTCAAGCCGTAGGACTGGATCGACAAAATCTCATCGCAGCGTTTTTCCCGTTCCTGTGCTTGGTCCGGCACAAAGGGTCTTGCCGAAAACCGTCTTTCTAAAAAGGTTTCTTCCTCCTCCATTTGCACGGAGACAATCTTGTGGGCGCGCAGCTTTCCTTCTTCTCCGCGATAGGAACACATCCTACGCCGTTCATGAGAAAGTCTGTGAATATCCAAATCCGCATAAATAACACCTGTTTCAAATCGTTTCGCCCTTGCCAGCACCGTGCCATTTTCCGCAATCAGATTGTGTCCGCCGAAAACCAGATCCTGCGTGGACTCCCCCTCCCCAGCGGACGCATAAACATAGCCCGCAATCTGTCTGGCGCTGGCGGATTTCACCAGCATCTCCCGATAAGCGTCCTTTCCTACCGTCTCATTGGAAGCGGAAAGATTGACGATCACCGTCGCGCCCGCCAGCGCATGAACCGTCGCCGGAGATTCCGGCGCCCAGATATCCTCGCAGATCTCGCAGCCCACAGTCAGCCCCCGTACCGCATCTACCTGAAAAAGGATATCTGCTCCGAAAGGGATTTCCTTATCTTCATATAAAAAAGGCTCCGGCACAAGATTTCCCGGCTCAAAATGTCTCGTCTCGTAAAACTCCGCATAGGAAGGAATAAACCGCTTGGGAATAAAGGCGAGAAGCTCCCCGTCCTGCAATACCGCCGCCACATTGTACAGCTTATGCTGCTTGACCAACGGCATCCCCACAAAAACAAGGGCATCACTGTCCTCCGTAGCTGCCCTTACCTCCGTCAACGCTTCCATGGTCTGCGTCAACAAAATCTCCTGCAAAAAGAGATCACCGCAGGTATATCCTGTCAGGCACAGCTCCGGAAAGACGATCAATTTTGCGCCCCGCCGCAGAGCTTCCTCGATCCCCCTGCTGATTTCCTTTGCGTTATAAAAAGGATCTGCCACTTTGATCTTCGGCGTTACTGCCGCCACCTTCAAAAATCCCTGTTTCATCGTATTTTGTAAGTCCCTTCCTGCATTTTCTAAATTTTACGATCATTACTATAAAAATAGTATAACAAAATCAAGGCGCAAAATACAGTTTCTTAATTTTGTTTTTAAGCCGTTTTGGCATGATTTTTCTAAAATTCGTGTCAATGCAACGTCGTCAAAAATATACGTTATGTTATGTATCACCCGCTATTTTTACGTTAACACCTGTTATTCTATATCTCGTTCTCCGCATAAATACAGTATTTCTTATATTTTGTGCTACCTGGTTCCAATTGCAAAACAAAAACGACATTGCGTCTATATTTTGGCATTAAATCTTGTTTTATTTTTTCACCGTTTTCTTCTGCGAGCTGCTGCCGAAAAAGTTGACTCCTCTTTCCAATAACGTTCGCTATCAATCATTCGCTCTTTTGCTCCTCTGGTTGGCAACGAAAAGAGCCAAACAATATTTTATCCTTTATTGATTTCATATACCCTGTTATTTTTCTTTCCACGAGTCAATCATATCGACCGTTTTTTATAATTTCCTTTTTCTCAAAATCTCTTATTTTAGCGGATTCCGCTCTGTTTTTCATAAAATCACGGTCGATTTTGATTTGCAAATTTCCTTTTTATCCTGCTTTATCAGCAATCTCTATTTCGCCTTTCTCAGCTCTTTTTTTCATACATTAAATCTTGTTTTAATGCAGTGTTTTATGCTTTGTGCTTCATACAAAGCCATATCATCACCAAATTTCTTTGTTATTTCCTCTCAGATCAGATTTTTGATTTCCTCCGGTGAAAAAACATAGTTTTTGCCGCAGAAACGACAGTGCAGCTCCACATCCTTTCCCTCGTCGATCAATTCCTGCCTGTCTTTTTTCCCGAGACTTAAGAGCACCTTCTCCACCCGCTCTCTGCTGCAGTCGCATTGGAAGGACACGGGATGCCGGTCCGTGATTTCCAGCCCGAACTCTCCCAGCACGCTTTCCAAGATTTCCTCGGGATTCTTCCCGTCTTCCAGCAATTCCGTTACAGATGTTATGTTTGTCAACTTTTCCTCCAGACGACCAATCACTTCCTCCGAAGTAAAGGGCATGAGCTGGATGATAAAGCCGCCCGCCTGCCGCACAGTATTATCGCGGTTCATCAAAACGCCCAGCGCCACGACCGAAGGCACCTGCTCGGAAGCCGCGAAATAGTAGGTCAGATCGTCCGCGATTTCCCCCGTCTGTAGGGCGATCGTTGAGGAATACGGCTCCTTGAGCCCCATGTCTTTCATCACATGCAAAACACCCGTGCCGATCACGCCGCCCACATCCAGCTTTCCCACGCTGTTTGGCGGCATCATCGCCTGCGGATTATCCGCGTAGCCCTTCACATGACCCAGAGAATCCGCCGTTGCGGTCAGTCCGTGCACGGGACCTTCGCCGCTTATCTGCAAGGTGAGAATATCCTTCTGCCCCTTTAACATACTGCCCATCATCAAGGCGCCCGTCATCAACCTGCCCAGCGCCGCCGTCACCACGGGGCTGGTGTTATGAGCCGCCTTCGCATATTCCACAAGCTCCCTTGAAGTCACGGCAAAGGCGCGAATCTGCGCATCTGCCGCCGTTGCCCGAATCATATAATCTTCCATACTATCCTCCATGTCAGAACCTCAAATTGCCGCCTGATTCGCCGTGGTCCCCGCGCCCTTTCTCGCCACCACATAGACGCGCTCGCTCTCCCGTCTGACCTCGCCATGGGTATCGGCATCCATCGCTTCCAAAAATTCCAATCCCGCCCGCTCCAGAAGCGCCTTCATCTGCGAAAGGCGGTAGCCTCTCTGGTAGTGCACCTCCTGAAACCGCCGAAATAACAAATCCTCCGCCACAAAGACCGTCAGATCGTATTCGTTGATCTCCTCGTCCTCATGATAGTAGTTTTCCCAGATAAAGCTGCAATCCTCCCGATTTTCCGCAATGGTAGCATCCCCGATAATCGTCTGATACTTATAGACGGTATTAAAATCAAAGATAAAGATGCCCTGCGGGTACAGATAATTATTCACCCTGTCAAAAGTCTGCACGATATCTTCCTCGTCGAGCAGGTAATTGAGGCTGTCGCAGACGCTGACCACTGCGCCGACCGTGCCGTAGAGCTCCAATTCCCGCATATCCTGCAGCAGATAGAGAATATCAAGCCCTGACTGCTCCCGCTTCTCCATGGCGATCCGCAGCATCTCCTCCGCATTGTCCACGCCGATCATATCATAGCCTTCACGTGCCAAGAGTTCCGTCAGCGTACCTGTCCCGCAGCCGAGGTCGAGAACGGTGTTGCGCTCCTGCCTTAGCTTTTCGTCCACGGTTTCCAAGTCTGCCTCAGTCACGGCCGCATCGCCCACCCCATATCGTCGAAAAATGCCCAGCAAAAATGCACACCACTCCTCGTAGGGGATATCGTCCATCAGTTCATCATAAACTTGCGCAAAGTCTGTGTATGCTTCCATCTGCTGATCCGTCCTGCTGTTTTTCCAACACCTTTCCTTAATATCACGAAAGCTTTGGCCTTCTAAATATCAATCGCATTTTCTTCCAAAAGGAATTGTTCAATACCAATATACAGAATGCCGTTGTCATCATGCCACGGTATTATGTCGTCTTTCACAATAACTATCTTTTTAAAAGAATCCGCCACTCTCAACAATGAGTTGATTTCCTGCATTCTTTTCTCCTCGCTGCCTGCCGACAAAGCCGACTGTATATAATAACGCCCGCTTCCTTTATTGGCAACAAAGTCAACCTCTAACTGCACCCGCATTTTTTTGCCATTTTCGTCTTGGCGATGGTACTCCACAACGCCCACATCTACATCATACTCTCTAACCCTCAATTCATTGAAAATCACATTTTCCATGATATGATTTTCCTCCTGCTGCCTGAAATTCAACCGTGCATTGCGTAATCCCACATCTGTAAAATAGTATTTAAGGGGTGTTTCCATATACCGCTTTCCTTTGATATCATATCGAACTGCCTTACACAAAATAAACGCATCTATAAAAAAATCCAGATACTTACTGATCGTATTCGGATTAATGGCTAGTTGTTTCACACTTTGAAACGTATTCGCCAATTTGGTCGGATTGGTAAGCGATCCGACCGAGGAAGAAATCATATTCATCAAATCCTCCAAAACCATTTGTTCATTGAGAATCCGATTATGCTCCAACACATCTGTCAGATACGTTTTTGAGAATAAATCTTTTAAATATTTGCTCTTTTCCTCATGCGTTTTTTTAGAGAGGACAAGGGGCATACCTCCGTAAGTATAATATTCCTGCCAGGCATGTCTCTTTTCCCCCTCAAATGCAGCATAAAATTCACTGTATGTTAAAGGATTGACTCTGATTTCATCCCCGCGATCCTTAAATTCCGTTAAAATATCCGATGACAGCATACGAGAATTACTTCCTGTAACATATAAATCTACATGTTGTAATTTCATCAAACCTAACAATACATCTACAAATCCTATCGCCGCTGTTTCATCATCCACATACGGATTCTTTATCTGAGACACCATTTGAATCTCATCAATGAACACATAGTACTTTTGGCTTTTGTCCGCCACCTGTTCCCGAATAAAGGCATCCAATTCCATCGGATTGCGATATCTTGCGTTCGCGATCTCATCAAGCGCAAGTTCGATGATATTGTCATCCGAAATACCGATTTCGTTTAGATATTCATGATACAGTTTGAACAGCAAAAAGGATTTTCCGCATCTTCTGATACCCGTGATCACTTTGATAAAACCATTTTCTTTTTTAGATATCAATTTGTTCAAATATCGATCACGCCTAATAACCATATGCACCTCTCGAATCATTTTTGCGGATATCCGCACTTTTTGTTCAAGTTAAGTATAGCCTATCCATCCTGTAAAGGCAATATACCTCGAATGATTTCTGCTCCAGTCCGTATTTTTTGTCCGAGTTCTAATCCCATTCGCACCATGATTCTCCCGTTCCGCAGTATCCCACATACAGATGCAGTTCCCCGTCAAAACTTCCAGTCCGTTTCCCGATTCTCTGCAAGGGGAACACAAAGGTAGCATGCTCCTCAAAAGGCTCGCTACTCCCAATGCTGTCCACCTCTTTTTCCTCACCATGAAAGAATGATTTTCCCCCTGCGTAGAGTTTCGTCACCCCCGACCAACCCTCTACCCTCAAATTCACCCACTCACCCCTCGGCAGGGTATAGTCAAAGGTATAAGTCCTGCCTTCTCTGATAAAGCCAACCTTTCCCGTCTCCGGTTCCACTGCATAAAACGCCCACTTGCCGTATGCGCTGTCGCCCTCCGCGATGATCTGGGGCTGCCACTGCCCTGTCTCGCTTTCTGACTCACTCTCCGGTTCCAGCCAAACCTTCATCTTCACATTATAATGCGGCTCCGCCGTCACCGTCTCGCCATATAAAAATGTCTTATGGACTCCGCATACACCACGCTTTTTTCTATCTACTGTGTCAACTCTCTCCCTCTCAAGATTCATCAGATGCACACATAATACTTCATAAGCAGTCCGCTCCTCGTCTGCATCCGTCCCTGATGTCTGTTTGATCCGGTCTGCGCCCCAAAGCCGTGCGGACAACACTCCCAGCGGCTCTCTAAAACGCACATAACTATCATATTCACTGATTCCAATATCCAGGCTGCCGCACATATCGTTCCAGATCATATATGCTGCCCCCAGCATCTGTGGGGAATAAGCGGGGATCGTCTCGATCCTGTTGTAATCATAAAAGCGGTTTGGCGCCCAATTTTCATATAATTCCCTGCAGTCCAGATAGTCGTAGCCTCCGCCCGGAATGATGTAAAGGTGGTTATTCTGCATATTGATGAGGGAATACCCTGCCTCGTACATCTCCCTCGGGTCCGCCCACTGTGTGCTCCAGATGTTCATCTGCAGATTTTCCGGGGAAGGCATTGTCGTGCCGCCCATGTTGCTGAGGCTCCCCCACAGGCGCACAGTTTTTCCCGTCTCCTGCACCAAATCGTTGATCCTGTTCAGATACTGCCGATACTGCTCGCCGTCTCCGTAATACTCATCCATACCGATATGAACGATCTCTGCCTCCCGAAATGCGCCTCCTGTCTCATTCAACGCCTCCCGCCAGATTTGCTCCACAAGAGCAACTGCTTTCTCATTCCCAAGGTCGATCTGATCCACCGCCTCATTGGAAGTACGCAGGGCATATTCAGGATAACGCTTTGTAATGGCAAGAGAATGCGCAGGCGTATCGATCTCCGGCACGACAGTAACGCCGTAAGTTTTCGCCGTGGCGATAAACTCAGCAAACTCCTCCTTCGTGTAAGCATACTCCTGCGGCTCAGCGGCTTTTCCATATGCGTGCACGCCCAGAACGCCCGATTGCAGCCGAAATGCGCTCTCCGCTGTCATCGCCTGCTCCGGCGAATCCGTCAGCCCGCTGGTAGCCAGGATCTCATTGTCATTGAGATGAATCGTCAGATCATTCATCTTATACCATGACATCGCCTCCATCATCTCATAGAGCACCTCAAGGGACACCGCCTTTCTGGCCACGTCGATCCCGAACCCTCTCACCTCATAGAGCGGATAATCGCGAATCCGTCCCTGCAGCACGCTTTCTACCTCATTGCGCTCGGTAAATAACATCTGCATCAGGGTGACAGTTCCCCAGCGAAGGCCTGTCGCCGTTTCCGCCTTTATGACACATTTGTCAGTTATGTCGCAGGTGTATCCCTCTTTCCCGAGACCGTTTTCCTCCGCCTCATAGCCCAAATAGATATCGCCCGCTCGCAAATCTTCCTCCGTCCCCTTTATGACGGCCAAGTTTGTCTGAAAATCCCTGCTTTTATAGAGACGTTCCTGCATGAGCGCTGCCACGTTTCGCAGTCCCTTCTCATCCGCCTTTGTCGCTGCCTCCGATCCCTCCCTCTTTCCCGGCAGGCAGCTGTCGGTGTCTATAATGATCCTCGTGTTCTTTTGCAGATAAAAGCTACCACTCCCGCCGCGCCACTCCGCAATCGAGGGAACCAACCAGTCAGGGCAGGAATTGGCATCTGCCGCCTCAGCCATTCCATCCGCCGCAGGCACTTCCACCACAAAGGAGACCTCCCGCGTCTCCTCCCGGCCCCGCTCATCCTCCACACGATAGCCGACCGTCACATCCTTATCCTGAATATTGTCATAGACCGTGCCGTCCGCCCCGATCACCTGCTCCAAATCCGCGCCGATCAGCGTAACTCGAAATCCGTCGGGTGTCTCAGGCATCACCAACCGCCGCCCTTCCTCCGCCTTTTCAATAACGGGCGTTTTTAATTTGTAGGCGGTAGGCTTGTCCGCATAGACCTCGAATTCATAAAGGGAAACATTCTGGTAAAGGTTGGAAAAATCCGCCTCCTCCTTGGATACTGCATCGGTAGAAAGCCGCAGAAAGCGCAGACTGACAGGCTCGTCCAAAACGATTTCCTGTGTTAGCGTCTCCGGTGCCGCAGTAAAAGACGCCAGCGTCTCAAAGGCTGCGCCGTCCGCAGAACCTTCCAGCGCATAGGAGATCACGTTGTCCCGCTCCCATTTCAGAACAACAAAAGAAACTGAAATTTCTTCAGGAAATTCCAGTTGTATAAAGTGGGAGGCATCCTCCCTGTTATTTTCGCTCGACCAGCGGGAAGCCCTGTCCCCGTCATTGCCGTCGATTGCCATCTGCGCAGACAGAGACTCTTGCTCCATGCTGTCACTGGTGGCTTTCACGCCTTTTCCGAGAGCCAGATTTGGATTGTGGTCTGAGGACAAGTGCCCCCGCAGCAGAACGACAACCAGCACTCCTGCCGCCAGAAACACCGCCAGCGCCGCCGCCTCGAACATGTATGTTTTTCTGTTTTTTGTTTCCCTCATCCGTAATCCTATCTATCTTCCAGAATCCAACTGCCTTTTTACGGCTCTTTCCTTTCTGTTTTCTGCCGCCTTCTCTTACCCTACCAGCACGCCCAGAAGCCCGTAGGATAAGAAGGACATGATCACCGTAGCAATGGCAATGCCCAGAAGCTCCGCGAGAATCGCCTTCTTAAAGTCCACATCCAACAGTGCGGCAATCAGAGATCCCGTCCATGCGCCCGTGCCGGGAAGGGGAATCCCCACAAAAAGCACCAGTCCCCAAAATTCATAACGCTTGATATTTTCACTCTTGCCCATGGCACGGTTTTCCAGTTTCTCAATAATGCCGCGGAAAAGTTTTACTTTTTTGAGCAGCTTAAAAATCTGCTTGATAAACAGCAGAATAAAGGGAATGGGGATGATATTCCCCACGATGCAGATTGGAATCGCCGTGACGATCGGCACCTGCAGCAGTTTGGACACGATCAGGCCGCCGCGCAGTTCCAAAATCGGTATCATGGAGATGATAAAGACCACGATCTCCTTGCTCACATATCTCCCTAAAGTATTGGCAAATGCCACCGCTAAACTTTCCATATTGTCTTATTCCTCCGCCCGTTTTTTGTTGAATCTAAATTTAACATTCCAAAATCATCCCATTTCTCAGGGTTTTCGTCGGTTTTGCTTTCCCATGTTATATGTATATGTATCATATACGTACGAAAAACACTTTATACTGCTTAATCTTTCAAAAGATGCCGCCATGCCTGCCTTTTATCCGCAAATTTGATCCAGCGCCTGATAAAGCGCCTCCATCTGCTCGTCCGTACCGATGGTGATTCGAAGATAATTGTTGATTCTATCTTTATCCCACCACCTGACATAGATGTCATTTTCTTTCAGCTTTTCAAAGATCTCCCGCGCGGGCACTGTTTTGTGAGAAGCGAAGATAAAGTTGGCATAGGATTTCGGGAACGTGAATCCCAGCTTGGAAAGCCGCTCCGCCGCCGCCTCCCTCGTAGCCATGATCTTTTGACAGCACGCTTCAAAGTAGGCCTCGTCCTGCACCGCCGCCGCGCCAAGCTCCAGTGCCGCCGTGTTCATGGTGTAGGAATTGACTGAATACTTCACATCATTCAGATAGCGGATCAGCTTCTGCTGCCCGCAGGCAAACCCGATACGCATCCCTGCCAGATTTCTGGACTTGGAAAAGGTCTGCACCACCAGCAGGTTGTCGTATTTGTCAATCAGGGGCAGCGCGCTCGTACCGCCAAAGTCGATATAAGCCTCGTCCACGATCACCACCACGTCACGGTTCGCCGCCACAATCTCCTCCACCTGCGAGAGGGGCATCCGCACGCCCGTCGGCGCATTGGGATTGGGAAAGATCACGCCGCCGTTTGGCTGTTTATAATCCCCCGGCTGAATCTGAAAGTCCGCATCCAGTTGCTTCGTCTCATATGGTATTTTGTATACATCCGCCCAAACATCATAAAAAGAATACGTAATGTCGGGGAAAAGGATAGGCTTATCCGAATCAAAAAACGTCAAAAACGCCATCGACAGCACATCGTCCGAACCGACGCCGATAAACAGCTGATCCGTCCCGATGTGATACCGCGCTGCCAGCGCCTCCGCCAGCTTCGTCTGTTCCGGAAAAGCAGGATACAGCCTGAGCTTCTCCGCATTCAGAGCCGCTGCCGCCTTTGCCACAGCCGGCGCGGGCGGATAGGGATTTTCATTGGTATTTAATTTAATAACATTTGTTTTCTTTGGCTGCTCACCCGGTGTGTAAGGCGTCACCTTACGCACATTTTCTTCCCATTTCATATAATTTATCTCCTTGTCGTTAATTCCATCACGCAGAGAAGACCGTTTTTCAGGGCTTCTCTCATGTGAGACATAGTACATCTTTGCGAAGCAGTCTTTACTGCGAGCAATTAGATGTACTTCTCACATTGTCTGCCGCCAGCCTCGTATACTCCGCTGCCTGCTCCTCGTTCCCCAGCTCCTGATAACACTTGGCAAGGCCCCGCAGGGGAAGATCCCCGCTGCTGTGGATATCCAAAATGCTCTCCGTCTCGTAAGCCGCATTGTACAGCCAGACGATCGCCTCGTCATAGTCTTCCCGTTCCATATAGAAAGCGCCCAGTTCACAACAGATCTCCGCACAGCCCTCGGCTGCCACCGCCTTCATCGCATATTTGAAGAAATCCGCCGTATCCCCGGCCAGCCGCGCTGCCTTTGCCGCCACGCAGGCCGCCTCCATCAACTCATCCTCCCCCCGCTTCTCATCCTTGCAAGACTGCTGAAAGAAAGCCCGCGCCGCCAGAAAGTCTTTCGCTTCCCCGGAGATAAAAAGCTCCTTGGCATAAATATTGTGCAGCCGCTTATCTAACGGCTCTCCCGCCTCCACAAGCCGCGCAAAGGCTGCCAGATCCCTGTCCTTGTGATTCTCCTCGGGCAAATGCTGAATACAGATCTCACTATCATAAATAACAGGTGTGATTCCTACCTGCTCATGAATCGCTCCCTGCCACTGAAAACTGCGGTTTCTCTTAAAAAGTTTGGGGCGAAGCTCCTTGTCAAAGTTGTAAATGGTGCCGTTCGCCAGTTGGTTTACATAGTACATCTGTACAATCTCGATCTCAGGTAGCAGCACTTCCTTCATCCGCAAAAAGGCGGTCCTGTTTTCCTCATCCAGCACTTCGTCCGCGTCCGCCGAGTAGATATATTCCATCTTCGCCTTGGAAAAAGCAAAGTTCCTGGCATCGGAAAAGCTGCCCGTCCACGCAAAGTCATAAATCTGATCCGTGTAGCCTGCCGCGATTTCTTTGGTGGCATCCGTCGAACCCGTGTCCACGATAATGATCTCGTCCGTCAGCCCTTTCAAGCTGTCCAGACATCTGGCCAAGATCCGCTCTTCATTTTTCACGATCATACACAAACTGATTGTGACCATTCGTGCTTTCCTTTCTCACGCTACTCTCAAATTCTTCTCACACTACCAGCCCTGTCGATGCGCGTACAGCACCTCCGCCCGCATCCGCTCCTCAACCGGCAGCCACACCTCCACAGCGCCTGCCCGAAGCAGGAGATTCTCATAGCGGTGCCGCTTCACAAATTTTGCGGAGGCAAACAGCAGATACCTCGTCGTGTAAGACCAGTCTCCCACCCGCTCCCGCATTTTTACGACATATGTGTCATTTACTCTCCACAGCCTTTCTCTGCCTAGGAATCGATACTTTTTCCCGTCCCAGTTATAGATCCTCACTGTGTGGTGCGCCAAATTGCGCCATACTGCCGCCAGAACCGCGAGCAGTAAAAACAATACCACCGCAGCCCACAGCAGATACCCGTCCGCCGCTGCCAACCATTCTTCTTTCATTGTGCCTCCGTTCCCGGCACATCTCTCCATCAGCTGTCAAAACATTCTTAGGATAGCGTAACACACTCCCCCGCCGATTGCAATTCAAACCAACACAAGATATCCCGACTTATCTGTCATCGCTTTGACGGTCCGCTGTCTGATACGGGAACCCGCCGCCCGACCGCCGAAAACAGGCTGTCAAGCCCCTTTTGCAACAGCAGCGGCAGCCCCACCCCCACCGCCAGATAGACCATTTTGAAGGCTTCCGAACCCTTCACCAGATAATAATAGTCGATATCCGCATGGAAACGCACAAAGTCAAAATCTGCCAAATATCTCGTATGCAAGGCGATTCCCGCCAAAATCATCTTCACCAGCATGAAAGCCATCACGTGGTGCATCATCACGGCATAAGTGTTACGCCCCAGATACCGCAAAAAACCGCCCGCAGGATTCGGTACAGCCTGACCGCCGCGTCTCTCCGCATCCGATTGCACTACAAAGATACTGCCTTGTCCACCGCCACAAAGCGGAGACAGCACCCTCGCCACCCGCAGCCAAAAAGCAACGCCTGACACTACTGTTATATATGGAATCAGCGGCCCGTTAGCAAAACCCGTGACCCACACGCTGCTGTAGGCCAGCCCGTTACAACACAGATGCAGAAATACCTGCACCCCGATCACAATGGCAAAATAGAGCAGATTGGCAAGCTTGTCCCTCGATTCCAACTTCTTCTTATAAAACTGCCCCATCTGAAAACAGGGATAGAGAAACAAAATCCGTCCCGGCGTCTTGTAAAGTCCCCAGACACGCCCCTCAATGGCAAACTGTACCACAAACATCCCTACCGCCAGAG
This sequence comes from uncultured Lachnospiraceae bacterium, assembly GCA_910576815.1. Lineage (GTDB taxonomy): Bacteria > Bacillota > Clostridia > Lachnospirales > Lachnospiraceae > UBA3282. Next base: position 1,168 of record CAJTKA010000043.1, on the reverse strand, counting down.
TGCCAAGCAAAATCAGCCATTCACTATGACAATGTAGCCATTTGAGCAAAAGCCGCATACACAGATTCATCACTTCAATCAGAAAAAGCACGGGTACAAACCAGGCCGCATAGTTGTAGATAAACTGATACCCGTTCAGAAACGGAGAAAGAAACAAGGTCTTTAGGGAAATCGCCTCTCCCATCGAAAAGCCGCCGCAAGCTCTGAGCGCCCAGGCAATCACCCCATAGACCACATTCCAGATAAAATAAGGCAAAAGAAGCCGCTTTGCTTTCTTTTTCAGATAAATAAAAGGATGTTCTTCTTCCTCCTCCCGATAGAAATACCCTGAAATGAACAGAAAAAGCGGCACATGAAACGAATAATAGGGAAAAAGGCCGCCCACCGTCAGGATGTCATAGCCCAGGTGTCCCGCCACGATCATCAGGATCGCGAGGGCGGAGAGAACGCCGAAGGTGACATTGTAGGGAGGCTTTTGGCGATTCCCTTCTGTCTGAGACACCATATGCAGTTTTTCTACGCCATCTTTCTTAAAGCGTGACACATCTGTCATTTTTTCGCTCCAAAAACACTCACACGACAAAGCGCGAAATTTGTGGTAAACTGAAACTGTTCTATGCTCTATCTTACCAAGAATTACCGCAGAAAGAAAGAGAATCCCACCAATGCGTGAAAAATTCAGGAAACTTTCAATAAAAAAACAGCTGTCATTCTATTTTCTTCCCTTTATGTGGCTTCTGTTGATCACAGGAATCCTCACCGCCTGCGGGCAGGATACCGTCCCCGCAGCTGCCCCGACAACAAACGAAGATGCTGCCGCAAATGGTGCCAAGCTCCCGCTCTCCAGCGAAAGCCCTCTGTGCGCCTTTACAACGGTGCAGGATCTCACGAGCGAGGATTTTGTGCCCATCGCCGCACAGGACGTTCCCCGCAATACCTTTACCGACCTTTCCGTCCCCACCCAAATCACAAAGGTGGACGACACTTACTTTATCGTAGACTGCTACCATAACCAGATCATCTATCACGATAATCTCACAGATCCCCTGACGGACTGGCAGGTTTTAACAAGTGAAATCGACAAGGGGCACACCCTCGCCAGCGACGGCTTGGTCTGATGTTGTACACTTTTAGTTGACACCTTATACTCAAGGATTTGATGTATAAT
>CAJTKA010000042.1 GCA_910576815.1 uncultured Lachnospiraceae bacterium | reverse complement strand
GTAGGGAAGTATGGGGAATTTCGCCCATGTGTCCGGACATGGGCAGTGCTTGCTATTCTACCCACGACACTCCCGAAGGGTGTGTCGGCATAACAAGACTTTAAGCAGTCCAAATATATTAAGTATCGGTATTGACCTTTTAGGTAAATGGATGTATAATAGTATTGACCTTTTAGGTAAATGTTGATAATAGGAAGGGGAATAGGTATTGACAAAGCTATTAGAGTTAGATACCCAAAGACGAGACACTATCCTTAATGCTGCTTTAAAAGAATTTGTAGTACGGGGATATGACGATGCTTCAACAAATGTTATTGCAAAGGAAGCAGGGATTTCAAAAGCTCTTATGTTTCATTATGTGAGTAGTAAGCAGGAACTTTTTTTTGTGGTATATGACTTTTTTTCAGATTTGATGAAACAGGAGTATTTCGAGTTGATGAACTATGAGGAAAGAGATATTTTTGATAAGTTACATCAATCATATGTTTTGCAGATTGCATTGATACAAAAATATCCTTGGATAACAGAGCTTAATAAACTTTCATGCATTACCAGTTCAGACGAGATCAATAAAGAACTTGAAAAAAGAAAAAAACATTCAGATTGTTATCCAAAATTGTTTGATGAAATAGATACCACTAAATTTAGAAAAGGGGTGGATATAGAAATGTGCAAGCAAATTATCCTTTGGACTAATATCGGATTTACAAATCAACTATTGCATGAAATTCGCAGTAATGAAATGAATGTAAATTCTGATGTTCTGAGGAAAAAGCTTGACAGGTATTTTGATGAATTAAAGAAAATCTTTTATGGAGTTGGCAGTGAACGGGAGATATAAAGGTATTATCACAATGCTTAAAAAACACATTTTAAAAAACAAAAAAATAGCAATATGTATTTTGGTCATTGTACTGATTTTTTCTAATTCCGTAAAGAAATGGATTGATAGGAGGAACGCTATGCTTGAAATGTATGAGCCGATTATTGTTCAGTTTCCATTACGGGGAGAATGGCTTTCTCCTAATACACCGGGGACAAAAGTACCCAGTCATGGTACAAATCAATTAGGAACAAGATATGCATACGATTTTATCCAAGTGGACTGGAATCGAATGGGTACTCCTGCTTATCGTGTTGGCGTAATGCAATATCTTTTTTCGGGTGTTAAATTGAGCGATTACTATTGTTGGGGACAAGAAGTATATTCTCCTTGTGACGGTATTGTTGTTGTCGCTGAGGACGGTTATGCTGAAAACGAAAAAACAAATCTGCTTGCGGATATGTCTAACGCATATAAAAATGCCCACTATTTTGATCCAGAAAAGGACGATATTCAATCAGTCGCAGGAAACTATGTGATTATTAAATATAGTGAAAATGTATATGCTGCACTTTGTCATCTTCAAACAGGATCTGTTCAGGTTTCAGTAGGTCAAATGATAAAAAAAGGTGAAGTTATTGGCAGAGTAGGTCATTCTGGAAATTCCTTTGCTCCACACTTACATTTTCAGCTTATGGACAGTGGTGATATAACTGTGGCAAATGGAGTGCCTTGTGCTTTTGAACAGTATGAGATATTTCAGGATAATGAGTGGCAAATAATAGAAAACGGTATTCCTACAGATAAAGACCGGATAAGGTTTTGGTAATCAAATATTAAGATAAATGATAGGGGGCGGTGTAAATCAATGACATAATGCTTATTCAGATGAAAAATGTTGATGAGGTTTTTTTATCTAAGCTTCAGCATTTAATGAATGAATATGGATACCAATTGCCTATAGATTTAGAGAAAGATACGTCACTTTCTTTTGATGGTTTACAACTTATACCAGAAAATTATCAGGTGTTTCGTAATGGAAAGGAAATTGTGCTTACGGGAAAAGAATTTGAAATTCTTATGCTATTGGCACAGAACAGAGGGCGTGTTTTCGGTAAGGAGCAGATTTATGATGCTGTTTGGAATAACGAATATGTTTTTGATGAGCGAAATATGACAGCATATATAAATAAAATCAGGAAAAAGATAGAACCTGATCCGGCACACCCAAGATACATAATAACTATATGGGGAGTTGGCTATAAGTTTAATGGACAAACAAAGCGAGCAGATATTACATAAAGGCGTAGTAATATCTGCTCATTTTGTATTAAAATTTGGAAATACCAATTTATTAAGGAGGAATATATGAATGGAAAATCAGATATGGGAGAAAGTGGCATTGTTTTTGAAAGAATTGCGGTGTGAAGATATTAAGCGAAGTTCTATCATTCATTTGGATAGTTGTCGGAACGAAAAAGAATATCTAAAAGAATTGAAGAAAGTTTATGACAAAGAGATAGTAAATCTGCCAAAAGAACAGAAAAAGAACATTTTTGATTATATGGAGCAGCTACAAGTAGTATCTTTTGAAGAACAACAAGAAGCATATTGTCAGGGGATTATGGATTGTGTGCAGATATTGGTGGGTTTGGGATTATTGGAAATGAATGGAAAAATTACACAGGCAGTAGAAAAGTTAAAATGAAACAATGGCTCATTCCTGATGGTATGAGCCATTGTTGGATATAACACGTCTATTATTCTATAAAAGCATGAGAAATTCTGTAAAAGAACTATAAAGATGTTAGAAGTAGTTACTTTACCATATGAGAAAATCTATATTTTCTATGTATCATTATCCCTTGAGGAATTATCCCGGACTAGAGCTTCTGCTGTTGCAAGAAGAACGGAGAGCTGATACTGGTTGCATTGTCCGAGTAACTGCGTAATCTTTTGATAGTAAGGATCATTTGCGTTGCGGTTTGGGTAAACGTATGAATCAGCAGATATGTTTAATGTACGCATGATAGTACAAAAAAGCTGAATACTTGGTGTACCCTTATCATTTTCAAGATTTTTGTAATATTGTGGATGACAGCCAATGCGTTCTGAAATTTCTTCTTGTGTAAGTCTTTGCTCAAGTCGGGCTTTCTTCATTATTTGCCCTAAAGTGGGAGTCATATTTGACACTTTTTCACCTCCTGTGACTTCTTTTAAGTAGTGTATAACGATACCTGTAAAAAGTGAAAAGTGTTAAAGATTAAAAATAAGTAGTGCATAACACTACAAAAGCACTTGAAATCCTTTGTGATTGTAAAAAAACGCAATCCGCAAAAGGCTTTTTTCGAGTGCTTTTTTGTCTTGTGATTGCGTGGAGAGTACCATGCAACAGCTACAACTAAAAAGGGATATAGGTATTGAACAGTCAAAAAAATCATAGCAAATGTGATTGCCGAGAACACCCTTGAAGGTAGTGCCAGAGATTACAAAGATGTAGCCATATACTTATATTGTGAGATAAAAGACGTCCACAGGTTTTGCACCTGTTTGGGCGTTTTTTATATATTTCTAAAATTTTTTAGAAAATCGACGTTCCATGAACGCTCGGACAATTTCCATTCGTGCTATGGAGTGAAAGGGAGATATTTCACTCTGTTCAGATGGGTACGGAAGGAGGTGAACTCTTATGGAGCAATCTTCTTCCGAAAAGCAGATAAGAATAAGAAAGCAGTTTGACAGTTTCTGCAAGACCATACTGAAGAATGAAATGATTGACTATGAACGGGCAAGGAGCTATCGGCTGAAGCATGAAGTTTCTTTCTCGGAATTAACAGAAGGGGAGCTGGAGCAGTTGAAAACTGATGACGAATACATAGTGGAATCAGAAATGTTTCGTGTCCTTGATTATGACATCGAGGTAAAGGACGAGCTTATTGGCGAAGCGTTGAAGTATCTGCCGGAAAAAAAGAGGAATGTCATTCTGCTGTCTTTTTTCATGGATATGTCAGATACAGAAATCGCAAAGCACATGAATCTGGTCAGGAGTACCATACATCATCATCGTGTCAGCTCACTACAGGCATTAAAAAAGATTATGGAAGGTATCAGAAATGGAGAAATCAAGTAAGTGTTCAAAATTGCTGCCCTACCATATCATAGCGGCAGCGGCTTCCGGCGATGTGGAAGCAATTAATAAGGTTTTGAAACATTATGAGGGTTATATTGCAGCTCTGGCTACAAGAAAGCTCTATGACGAATGCGGCAATCCGCATTACTGTGTTGATGAAACTTTACGTCGCAGATTAGAAACTAAGCTGATTACAAAAATATTGGCTTTTGAAGTTGCATAACAGAAGGTCGGCGGTGTCCCTTTCCGCTGGCTGACCGTAGTATGTGCAGATGTACCTTGACAACTGAATATTGTATTGCATACAGGACGTGAGGATATGTGGAGCCACTAAGCAGATGCGCCATGATGTACCTGCTCTGCCTTATGGCAGGGTGAACGTGAGGAAATGCTGAAAGATTGCATTGAAATAAAGGTAAGGAGCGAATTGGATCAGGCAAAATATGTAGCAGTTACATGGGGCGATGAAGCATATTTGTGATAATGATACTTCCGGGTTGCGGGGAAACCGCAATCCGGTCAATGAAATGACGGTGTAAGACCGATGTGGGCGGTGTAATGAGCTGCCACCTGTATTGCAGTTTTTATCTGCTAATAAATGGGGAGAAGTGTATTCTGTCTGTTTATTAGCAGATAAAGCTGTGCAATGATTGGAGGAATTTATGGTAAAGAAAGTAGACAGAAAGAAATTTGTCAGATATAAGGAAGGTGCAGAAATATACAGCATGGGTTTGACAAAGTTTCAGGAGCTTGCAAAGCAGGCAAACGCTATCTATAAAGTAGATAAATTAGTATTGGTAAACTGTGATATTTTTGAGCAGTATTTGGAGTCTTTTAGAGTAAGTGAGTGATTAAGGCAAAGAGGTTTTCGTGATAAATAATTGTTCTACAAAAAGTTCTTGACTTTTCGTAGAACATAAATTATAATGGTATTAGTTATGAAGGAGGTGCATAGTAAATGCCGAGAACGGGACGTCCAAAGTCCGATTCGCCTAAGCAGAGGTCATTAAGCCTTCGGGTTGACGATGCGGAGTATGAGAAGCTGAAAGACTATGCTGCCAAACATGACATGACCATAACGCAGGTGCTACAGAAGGGTGTTGAAATCCAATACTCAATGGAAGAAAGAAAGTAGCAGTACGAAATATCTCTTTCCTTTTGCAAGAAAGGAGCAGAGATGGCAAAAGCAAGAAAAGACCATAGAGGGAGGGCTTTACGGAAAGGGAAAATCCAACGCAAGGATAAGACATATATGTATACTTATACTGATCCTTATGGGAAAAGACGGTATATATATGCGAACGACTTAGTAGAGCTTAGGGAAAAAGAAAAGCGGCTGATGAAAGACCAGCTTGACGGTCTGGATGTATATGCGGCAGGGAACGCCGATTTGAATTTTGTTTTTGACAGGTATATTACAACCAAAACAGAGTTAAGGCGGACAACCTACACGAATTACACCTATATGTATGACCGATTTGTAAGGAATGAGTTCGGGAAACGGAAGATTGGAACGATAAAGTATTCAGATGTGTTGTATTTCTACTATCATCTGTTAAATGACAAAGGGATACAGATTAACACTCTTGAAACAATTCATACCGTTCTGCACCCAACGTTTCAGCTTGCAGTGAGGGATGACATCATCAGAAACAATCCGAGCGATGGAGTAATGGCTCAAATTAAGAAAAAGCCGGGGAAAAATCATGGTGTACGCCATGCCCTCACACTGGATCAGCAGAGAGCCTTTATGGACTACACAGCCAAAAGTCCGGTATATTGCCATTGGACACCGTTCTTTACAGTATTATTAGGAACAGGGTGCAGGATTGGTGAAGCAATCGGCTTGAGGTGGGAGGATATAGATTTTTCAAAGAGGACAATCAGCATAAACCATAGCGTTACTTATTATCCCCGGCGAAATGATACTACAAAATGTGAGTTTGGAGTATCCCTCCCGAAAACAGAAGCGGGTATCCGCACGATTCCCATGATGGATGCAGTATATGAAGCGTTCCAAGAGGAATACAGCGAGCAGAAGGAAGAAGGGTTCAATACTACGGTGGTTGACGGAATGACAGGCTTTATTTTCAGCAACCGCTTTGGCAATCTTCATAATCCGCAAGCTGTAAACAGGGCAATCAAGCGGATATACGAATCGTACAATGCAGAGGAAGTGTTAAATGCTAAAAAAGAAAAAAGGCAGCCAGTCATAATACCTCACTTCTCATGCCACCATTTAAGGCATACCTTTTGTACAAGGTTCTGCGAGAAGGAAACAAATGTGAAAGTGATACAGGCGATTATGGGACACGCCAATATTGAAACAACGATGGACATATATGCCGAAGTCACTGACATGAAGAAACAGGAAGCAATACAAAATTTATCACGCAATCTTGATGTATTTTAGGAAAGAGTCAGAAACGGATAAATGAGTACAGCAAATTGTGTGGTTTACAACAAATTTACATCAAATTTGAAATTTTACTGGTAGAATAACACATCATAATAAAGTGTTGAATTGTAAGAGAAAAGCGGAGATAAGCGGTTATGAAGAATAATGAAGTAAGTCGTTTGCCTTTCCCCACCATGAAAAGTCTGGATAAAAAGCCCTCCGATGCGGCGAAATCCGCAAATAAGCCTGCGGCCGGTGAAGCAAAGAAAAGCAGTGTGACGCGCGAACAGGCGTTGGAACTGTTGAAGAAATACAATAAAGAGCCCTTCCATATCCAGCATGCCCTGACCGTGGAAGGCGTGATGCGCTGGTACGCGAAGGAACTGGGCTATGCGGAGGAAGAAGATTTTTGGGGCATCACAGGGCTTTTGCATGACATTGATTTTGAGCTTTATCCCGATGAGCACTGCAAGAAGGCGCCCGAGCTTCTGCGCGAGGGCGGTGTGAGCGAGGACATGATCTATGCGGTCTGCTCCCACGGTTTTGGCATTTGTAGTGAGGAGGAGCCGAAGCTTACGATGGAGAAGGTGCTGTTTGCGGCCGACGAGCTGACGGGGCTGATCTGGTCCTGCGCGCTGATGCGTCCTTCTAAGAGCACCATGGACATGGAAGTCAAGAGCCTGAAAAAGAAATTCAAAGATAAGAAATTTGCGGCGGGCTGTTCCAGAGAGATTATTACACAGGGAGCGGAGATGCTCGGCTGGGAGCTGGACGAGCTGTTTGATAAGACCATACAGGCCATGAGAAGCTGCGAAGCAGATGTGGCTGCGGCGATGGAGGAATAACACAAAGACATCTTTCCGATGGAAATACGGGAAAGATGTCTTTTTTTGATAGGAATCTCTTGTTTCTTGATTTAATTAAATCATTTTTAATTAAATCATTTTTAATAAAATTAATTTGAATAAAAATGTTTTGGATAAAAGAGGAAGCGGTTTTTGACTTGATCTGCTGGAAACTGTCCGATGAAAAGCTGGTGCTCGTGATAGACGAACTGCCGTATTGGGCGGAAAAGGACGAGGCGCTGCTCTCGGTCATACAAAAATATATCGATACGGCGTGGAAAGATCAAAATCTGATGATCATACTTTGCGGGTCCGCGCTCAGCTTTATGGAAAACAAAGTGCTCAGTGAAAAAAGCCCGCTGTTTGGCAGGAGGGATTCGCAGATCAAGCTGGAGGCTTTTTCTTACAGGGAAACAGCTCTCTTTGTGCCGGATTATTCGGCACAGGATAAGGCCATATGCTATGGCATAACGGGCGGCGTGGCAAAATATCTTTCCCTGATTGACAAAGATAAGAGCCTGGATGATAATATCAGGAAACTGTTTTTCCATCCCGACGGCTACCTGTATGACGAAACCAGGAACCTGCTCACGCAGGAATTTGCGGATATCACACTGGTAAATAATGTCATCGAGCAAATCGCGTCTGGCGAGAATACGCTAAACGGCATTGCGGGCAAGGTGAAAGAAAAAGAGCCTACGGTCCTGTATACATTGGAAAAACTGATCAGAGTGGGACTTGTAGAAAAGAAACACTGTCTGACGGAGGAGAAGAACAAGAAAAAAACGCAGTATGTATTAAAGGATCATATGTTTAAATTCTGGTATGAATTTGTCTCCAAAGCACACAGCGTTATCGAGATGGGACAGGGCGATCTCTATTATGAAAAGGCGGTAAAACCGAATCTGCATTCCTTTATGGGGAGTGTTTTTGAACAGATGTGCAGATATTATACGCTGGAACAGGGGATACAGGGACAGTTTGACGGTTTCCTTACGCAGGCGGGCAGCTGGTGGGGCGTGGAGCAGGTGGAAAATCAGGAGGGAGAAAAGGTTTGGCAGTCTGCGGATATCGACGTACTGGCTGTCTCGGATACAGACAAAACGGCTGTGGTCGGCGAATGCAAGTTCCGAAATGAAAAAATAGATAAGACGGTATATGATACCCTCCTTCGGCGGGCGAGTCTGGTTACGGGAAAATACAGGGTGACAAAGTACCTGTTTTTCTCTTTGGCGGGATACACTGATTGGGTCCGCGATAACGCAAACCGCGATGTGGTGCTTTTCACATTAGATGATTTATATGCCTGACGCCTTCCGTGCCCTTTTATTTTCATACATCCTTTCATCCGCTTCCTTCATCAGCGTTTCGTAGTCTGCGGGCTGGTCGGTCAGACTGGCGCCAAAGGAAAATTGAAGCGGCACGTGCACCTGCCCGTTTAGATTGGCAAAGCTGTTATCCTGCAGATCACTCAGAAGCGCAATGGTGTCGGTCAATTCCTGCTCGCTGCCGTAACGATACAGGAACAACAAAAATTCGTCACCGCCCAGTCTGGCGGATACACAGCTTTTGGGGCCAAAATCCTCAAACAGCGCAGCGATTTCCTTTAAGTAAACGTCGCCCGCGTCGTGGCCGTAGGTATCGTTGATCGTTTTCAGGTTATCTGCGTCGATCATGATGACCGCATAGCAGCCCAGGGTTTCTGGCTTGTCAAACAGAGCGGAAAGCCTGATTTCCAGCCCGCGGCGGTTGTAAAGTCCGGTCAGCGGGTCATAGTCCCGCTCGGCCTCGATCTGGCGGCGTCGTCTGACTTCTTCCGTCACATCGATGACAACGCCGAAGATCTCGTCGTCCTTATTTAACTCCTCCAGTTTGACATAGCGGTCATTTAAGGAGTATACATTGGTTTCGTCGTCCACGGGATCGCTGCGCAGCGCGGTGATCAGTGATTGAAACAATGCGTAGTCGGAAGACAGCTTCTCAGCTTCCTCCGGCTCCAGACAAAGGATGCGCGGTACATGGCGGGTAAACCGCACTCTTTTCATATGGCGGTTGTACTCATAGACACCGATATACATATTTGCTTTGTCTAACACATAAGACATCTTTTTGTTATTGTCTAAAAGACTTTGCTTCATACGGTTGATATAACCGCTAAGCTCCGAAAACTCCATACTGTTTTGAATATCGACCAGTTCATCCAGATTGCCCTGCGTAATGCTGTGCAGTTTTTCATTTACGCTGCGGATTCCTCCGACGACGTACAGATTCATATATCTGGTCACAACGTGGGAAAGGATCAGCGCGATGGTGATCAGGCAGACCGCGAGAGCAGCCGTTATGGGCGGGATGCTCTGGTACATCTCGTGGCAGGAGAGGACACGGCCGATATAGTTACCGTTTTTTTTCCGAAAGACGCAATAAGAATTTACGCCGTTAACCCTGGCGTGGAAGGCTGTTGTGCCCCCGGCGATCGCGTCAAGGTCAAGGCCGATGTCCGCAAGATGTCTGCCCACGCTTGGCAGATCGGTGGAGCCGACGATTTCGCCGGATGCGATCACGGCGTAATAGTTTGCGTGCGGATTGACACGAAACAGGGAAAAGAGGTAAGAAAGTTCATTTTTTTCCGTTGCCTTCAGGACATTGACGGGCTCCATGCCGATCTGTACGATGAACGCACCGCTTTTGCTCCAGAGTGCAGAATACTGCATCATTTTCGCCTCCGCCGTGTTGGGGGTGATATCCTGCACAAGGTGCAGAGATTTGTCTGTCAGCAGGGGCTTGAAAAAGTTCATCTGCTCTCCGGAATCAAAGGTGTAATCATAGTATTCCGGGTGGGTTCCCGCGTAGATGCGGCCCGTGGTATCAAAAATATGGATTTCATCTACTTCCATCATCTCGGCGATCCGCCGCAGTTCTTCTACGTTGTCTAAGACGGAAGGGTCATCTTCGATGATATAAGCGATCGCCTCCGCGTTGTGCAGACAGGTCTGCCGATAAGCCGCCTTGGTTTCGTCAAGTTCCTGTTGATTTCGTTCCAGAAGCTGACCGATCTGGTAAAACGTTTCCCCGGCGGTCTCCTGTGCCAGCTTCTGCTCATGTGAAAACTGGAGGCACAGAATCATTATTAGAAGAAAGGCCACGAGCAGAAATGTGACATGACGCATATAACGGCTGATGATATTTCTAAGAGTCTGCATGGATATCTCCTTTGCGTGTCATCGTCAATAAAAAGGATTATTGGTTTACATAAAATAGAAAATTTGCGATAAGTATAGTATGAAACCGCTCATAAGATACTATATATAGTATGGTGTGTCAAGGGAAAAGGACATTTTGCGGGAAATGGGATTATATTTGCGAAGATTTCGCGGCTCTCTGCTCAAATAAAAAGGGAAGGGTACTTGCGCGGAAACTGATTGGAATGGTAAAATAATTGAGAAAAATGTAACAAAAACAGGGAACCTATCCTATCAAGGATGAGGCTAAGGAGCGGCGATGGATACGGCAAAGGAGAAAACGGCGGCTGACCGCAGTCATAAGTTTGACAGAGAATGTCTGGTGTTAGCGGCAGGGCTGCTATTGATCCTGCTGGTGCTGTCGCGCTATGTCGTAAACGGGGAGCCGGTGGATATCAGGAGCGACGAGGCTGAGATACAGGTGGAACTGCCGTTTTACGATGATATGGAAATTTTGCAGCCGCTTGTGATCACGGAAGAAATGAACTGGCGGCAAGGCTATTATGCGCTGCGTTTTGCACATTGCGATGCCGACAGCGCAGGGCAGGTTATTTATACGGTCGAACAGGGAGAGGCGACCCAAACGGGGCGTCTTGCTCTGCAAGATATCAAAGCCGGCGAGTGGATACCGCTTGCGGAAATGGAGCTTGGCCGTCTGGCGTGCGGGGAGGCGGTTTTGAGGCTTCGTACACAGGGCGTGGCGGAGGGTGCGCTTGCGATCGCGGCGGGAGCGGATTACTATGGTTTTGGCATCGCGGATTATAATGGGGTCAGACAGGATCTGACGCTGGCACAGGCCTATCACTATCATATTACGGGGATGGAGTACCGACTTCGACTGTTATGTTACGCCTTTGTCGCGCTGTGTGCCGTGGCGCTGGTGCTGCTTACTGCCAACGTACGGATCGGGGAGAGAGGAAAGAGCCTGGCGGCGTTCGGGATCATGACAGTTTTCTTTATGGCAGTCATTTATCTGCTGGACAGTTCCATTTATCTGGAACCGACTTTTGCGGAGGCGGTCACTAATTTCCTGCAAAATGCCAGAGAACAGAAACTGGCGGATAATCTGTTGATTACGGACGCGGGCTATCTGCCTCTTTTGCCGCGTCTGATCACGCTGTTTTTTGTGAAAGTGGTACGCGTAGCATTCGGGTATGCGCTGTATTTGATGCAGATTACAGCGTGCCTTCTGTGCGGCATGATATGGTCTTTCTTTGTATTGGATGTCTTTCAAAAGTGGATGAAACTGCCCGGCAGGATCCTCTGGTGCATTCTCGTGATGCTGACCTGTTTTTGCGAGGAGACGTTGTTTTTTACCAACCATGCCTATTGGGGGATCTACTTCCTGCTCCTGATGCTGCTTGCGGACCGGGAAGCGTTCCCGCGGTGGATCTATGCGTTCCTGACGGTGTTTGGGGCGGTGCTCTGTCTTTCGAAGGGCACCTATGCGGTGGTGCTGCCGCTGGCGGTGCTTGCCATGGTTTTTTTCTATCGGAGCATGGACAGGCGGGAGAAAATATTTCTGTGCACGGTGGGAGCTGCCGCCCTGCTGCAGCTGATCTATTCGTTTAGCGGGCAGGGAGACGGGGAAAGCTGGATCTCTGCGGCTTCTAACGGTGGGATCTCCTATTGGTTCAGGCTGTTTGGCAGAGTGATTGCGGAATTTTGTGCCTATCTGCTGCTGCCGATGGGAACGTACAGACAGCCGATCCACCTGGTCATTTTGCTGCTTATGCCGATCGTGTTTGGCTTTCTGGCGTATGGTTTTGTCAGGGAAGTGCTGCTTCCATTATGGCGCAGAGAAACGGTAGACGGAGAGCGGAAACAGTTCTGGCTCATTGTGATGTACCAGTTGATTGTGATCGCGTTCTTTCTTTTGACGGTCAAGCCGGTTCCCGGTTCCTGGAAAAATATGGGGAAGATCGCTTTTGGGCAGGCGGGGCATAAATATGAGATTTTTGCCGATGTCGGTTTCTATCTGCTGCTGCTGACAGGAAGCATGATGGTGCGGCAGCGGGGAGCTGCTGCTTTGGAGAGCGGCGGCTGTCAACGGATGCTCCCGTTCTGGGGCAGGTACGGTCTGCTTATTTTAACGGCAGTCTTTTGCCTGACGAACCCGGTCATGCAGTTGTCGGGATGGGCAGGGGCAGAAACTTCCGACAGGCGGGTGTATGCCGGGGACATCAATGCGGGCTGGTGGGAGAGCAAGGATGCTATGAAAAACAGCGCCTTTTTCGTACCGACGCGGGGGGATAACTGGGGATGCAGCCGAGGCGCCACGCTCTATCAGGTGGGAGTGGATACTTTTTTTGAGGAGACGGCAGGCAGGAACCTGGACGAGCAGATACCGGGGTACCACTGTTCCTATGAGATACAGGAGGAGACGCAGGCACAGCATCTGATCGGGGTGGTGATCAGGCGGCCGCAGCGGATCGATAAGGACTGCAGGGTGCGGCTGGTGGCTGAGGACGGGCAGGTGATCGCAGAGGCAGAGCAGATCGGTAGCGGCAGGTATAAACTGTGTCGTTTTTCCCTTGACGCTCCCGTAGAAGGGGTCAGGCGGATCGAATTTGTGGATGCGGACGGGGAACCGATTTGGTTCAAGGACTACATCGCATGGGTCAGCGCATGGTAAGAAAGGACGGCGAAAAGGTCTGCCGACCGAAATCAGGACTCCTGCCGTTTTGGCAATAAAAAGCGGCATAGCCGCGCCAGTTTGTGCCGCACGCAGAACGCGTACAGTTTGTTGTGCAGCCCGGCGATTTCCTTAAGGGGAACTGCTTTGAAGGCTTTCCGGATATGCGGATCATTGCATTCTGTAAGAAAGAACTGCCGGAAGCGGGCGGCCTCTGTGCGCATGGATTGAAATATGGGGACATAATTCAACAGGCTCTGATACACGAAAAAGTATTGGAGCTGTTTCTGCATATAAGGGTAAGCGTCGGGGGCGATCGCTGCCTGCAGGGTGTCAAACATTTTACGATTTTCGGCCAGACGCCTGTCCGGTATCGAGCGACGGCTCAAAGAGTCTGCATTGCTGCGATAAAAATAAAGCGCCTCATCTAAAAAATATATGGATTCGGCTTCCAACATACAAATGTAGGACGCAAGAGTGTCTTCGCCGTTCGTGATATCATTGGGGACCTGAAGCAGATGGGGCCCCAGCAGCTCACGGCGGAATGCCTTGTTCCACATATTGGGAGAAACGCCGTATTTGAAAAAGACGCCGGAGTAGATCATTCGGGGGTAAACTTCCTGTTCAAGACGGACTTTCTCATATAAGCCGGCAGGGAACAGCGAGCGGCAGACGATATTTCCCCCGGGCGTAACGGAAGTGTGATCGCAGATGATGATGTCCGCATGCGTATCGACCATGATCTTGCACATTTTTTGGTACATATCGGGAGCGATCCAGTCGTCACTGTCAACGAAGGTCACATACTGCCCGCGGCTGACCTGATAGCCGGCCTTTCTGGCGGATGGCAGCCCTCCATTGGGTTTGTGGATACATTGGAAAGAAGGATGTTCGGCAGCGCAGCGGTCGCAGATGGCGCCGCTGTTGTCGGTGGATCCGTCGTCTACCAGAATGACTTCATAGTCTGAAATGTCCTGTGCAAGCAGGCTGTCAAGACATTGGTCAAGATAAGGCTCTACATTATAGACTGGAACGATAATACTGAGCAGGGGATGATCACACATCGCAGCCTCCTTGTAATTTTGATGTTTTTATCTTATCGTATTCGGCAGCAAAGCGCAAGGATAGAGAAAAGACTGATTGCAAATAATAGGGGAATAGGGTAAAATCGGAGCCATATAAAAAAATCCGGGTATGAAAACGTTTGGGAGGAGACAGGGTGCTTGCCGTAAGCAGGAGCGAACTAAAATATTGGATCAGCCGGCAGGACAGTATCCTTCTGCAGGAGGAGCTTCAGAAGCTGCTGTGGCCGGATCGATATGCGGAGGACGGGTTTTATCGAGTCAAAAGCCTGTACTTTGATTCGCTTGATCAGATGGATTACAGCGACAAGACAGAAGGCGTGGAACACAGGAAAAAGCTTCGTATGCGCATTTATGATGAAGATGCCGAGGTGGTGAAGCTGGAGCGCAAGCAAAAGCGGGGAGCGCTGCAACGTAAGGAAAGCCTGGCTGTGAGCAGGGAAGACGCCGTTCGCTGCATGAAAGGGGACTACGGATGTCTGCTGCAATATCCGCAGGAGCTGGCATTACGGCTGTACAGTGATATGATGCTGGGATGTTACCGCCCGGTGGTGATCGTGGAATATGAACGATGCGCTTATGTGTATGACGCGTATGACACGCGGATCACGATTGACAGACATATCCGCAGCTGTGAGTTGGAGCTTGATTTGTTTGAACGGGATTTGCCGTGGGTGCAAACGGTGGAGGAGACGGTGATCCTTGAGGTCAAATTTAACGGGGTTTTGATTGAGCCGGTGAAGAAGATTCTTGGGAAATATCATTTGACGCAGGTCGCTGTGAGCAAATACGGAAGCGGGCGTCCGATTTGGGAAAGATATCTGTGACGGGATACAGAATAGAAGCTTTGTGGAACGGAGAAGATCATGTCAAAAAGAGAAATTTTGGATTGGTTTACGGTAAACAGCGAATCTCTCAGCGTAAGTAAGATCCTGTTTGTGCTGGGGCTGTCCCTGCTGATAGGGATCGTGATTTTTATCACCTACAGGCTGGCTTATACGGGTGTCAGCTATAACGGGAGATTCAATACCGGCAATGTAGCGATCGTAATGATCACAACGGTTATCATGTTGATGATCAGCAGTAATATGGCAATCTCCCTGGGTATGGTGGGCGCGCTGTCCATTGTCAGATTTCGGACTGCGGTCAAGGATCCGGTGGATACGATCTATATTTTCTGGGCGATCGTGGAGGGACTTTGCGTGGGCGCACAGATTTACAGGCTGGCGGTCATTTCCACGATATTTATTGCCATTCTGCTGCTGGTATCAAGTTATTATACGGCGGCGCATAAAAAATATCTTGTGATCATACGCGGCACAAAGGAGATCGATATGGAGCAGCTTCGGGATATCCTGCTGCGCCATTATCCGAATATGCGCGTAAGGACTGCCAATTACATGGAAGAACGCTGCGAGGTCATCTGCGAAGTATCTGCAAGACAGGAGATCAAAGAGGAGGCGATGGCGGCGCTTCGAGGCTGTGCGGGAGTTAATGGTGTGAACTGGCTGTTGGAAATGGGAGATCGTATCGGATAATGAAGTGGAAACCTGTTTGGTTAGGCTGCCTGGTGGCGGCGCTGATTTGTTTTGTCATCGTTTTCGCGGAGGAGGAGGCGTACGGGGAGAACGCGCCGGGGGACAGTACGTATTTGGACATCAGCATCAGACTTTCCGGGAACTGGCGGCAGAAGATCGCCCTTTATCCGGACGGTGAAATGCTGTATGCGTTTCTGCCTGCCGGAGCGGACAGAGAGGATCTGCATTGGTCATTTGATGAGAGCAGGTATAAGGTGGAATATGCCGGCTGTGAGATCGCAAACAATGGGCATGTTCAGATAAGGGACGGCGGGGAGACTTTCCGTATCAGGGAACCGGAGGAGCACACGGATGTGTTTTATCGGCTGTGCATCCTGCAGTCAGAGAACATTCCCGCCATTTTTATCAATACGCAGTCCGGGGCGATGGAATGGATCCATGCCGAAAAACGGAACCGGGAGTCGGGAGAGCTGGCAAGTTTGGATCAGAATGGAAAGCTTGTGTATGCGGGCTCCCTAAAGAAGATCGCGGGCAGGGGAAATTCCAGTTGGGAGGAAGATAAGAAGTCCTACACCATAACGCTGTCCAATAAAGTGAGCCTGGCGGGCATGCCGGCAGCGACCAGATGGGTCTTGCAGGCGAACGCCATGGACGCAACGCGTATGCGCAATAAACTGACGTATGATCTGGCGCGTGATATGGGATTGCAATACGCAATCGAGTCCGCTTATGTGGATGTCTGGCTAAACGGCGGATATGTCGGTAATTACCTGCTGTGCGAGAAAATTGAGGACGGAAAGACCCGCGTCGATATTTCGGCGGAGGATCGCGCAGATGAAGCAGGCAGCTATGTCAGAAAGGACGAGGGCGCCTGGTGGGAATACGATGGCGCGCAGGAAAGGCGCGAGGGATATCTGCTGGAATTTAATGAGCGGATCGGGGAGGAAGAAGCAGGGTATTTCTATGCGGATGGCAGGCAGGTCGAGATCAGGACGCCCGAGCAGCCGTCTTATGATGAATATGTCTATATCAGCGAATATGCACGGAAATTGACGGAACGTACGGCGGATGCGGTAAATTCTGACGCGTATTTGGAGTATCTTGATCTGGAGTCGTGGAGTCAGCTTTTTTTGATCAATGAATTGTCGAACGATACGGATGCCAATCGCTACAGCGTATTTTATTATAAAGACAAAGGGACCAAGCTGTATGCCGGTCCGATCTGGGACTATGATATCGCGTGGGGCAACGATGTTTTGGGCAGGGATACGCATTGCAGTTTTTTCAGGCTCGGATGGTATGGAACGTTGTATGACAACCCGACCTTTTATCAAAGCATTACGGAGCATTACAGAAAGATGCGGCAGATCCTGGAGAGATATTTGAACGACTCCATTGACACACTGTGCGATACCATAAGTTGCTCGATTCAGATGGATGATATCAGATGGGCGCACAGTGAGGGCTATACGAGGCGTTCGGACGTGCGGCAGTGGGAAGATGCGGTGGAATGTCTGCGGGATTATATGCGGGAGCGGATGGAATATTTTAACGGGGTCTGGCTGTCGGGGGAGACGTATCACCGCGTTTTCTTCTATAACGGCGATACGGTGGAGGCGGTCACTTATGTAAAAGCCGGGGACGTTGTTTCGAGCGAAACGCTTGATTATGTGGCGGCATGTTTGGGGATGGCAGACTGGCACACGTCGGATGGGGAGGCGTACGACAGGTCAAAACGGGTGTATTCGGACCTTGCGCTGTATGCGTAGATTTCCCTTCTAAATCCACAAATCCACGTTGACATTCCCGTTAGAAATAGGTATAATTTGTTTGTTATCTGTTATGAAATGATGGTACGTGGAAAATCAGGGAAAGGGAGGGAAGGAATCCGCTGACAGCAGGCGGATCCGGCAATGAGATGAGTGAGAATACGACCAGACAAAAGCTATTGATTGTGGATGACGAAGAAGTCAACAGAACCATACTCAGTCTGATGTTCGACTCCGATTACGACATAATGGAGGCACAGAACGGAATGGAGGCTATCGACGCGATCGAGAAGAATGAGGAGATCGCGCTGATTCTGCTTGACGTGATCATGCCGGTTATGGACGGTTTCGGGGTGCTCGATTATATGAAGGATAAGGAGCTTCTGGAAAAAATCCCTGTTATCCTGATCACGAGCATGACGCCGCAGGAGAGCGAGGAGAAGGCTTACGAGTACGGGATCGCGGACGTGATGCATAAGCCCTTCGAGTCGGCGATCGTAAAGAGGCGTGCAAAGAATATCATCGAACTTTATCAGAATAAGAAAAATCTCGAGATTCGCTTAAAAGAGCGCGAGGAAACCATCCGTGAGCAGGAGAAGGCCATCCGTATGAATAACGAGTTCATGATCGATGCGCTTGGTTCCGTCGTGGAGTTTCGGAGCGTTGAGACGGGCGATCATGTCAAGCGGATCAAGTATCTGACCAGGATCCTGCTGAAATACCTTGCAAAATACTTTCCGAAATACGGGATGACGCCCGAGCAGATCGATCAGATCGCCAGGGCTTCCGCGCTCCATGATGTGGGTAAGATCGGCATTCCGGATTCCATTCTCTTAAAGCCCGGGAAACTGACAACGGATGAGTTCGAGGTGATGAAGACCCACACCACCATTGGCTGTGAGATCTTGGAGTCTTTCAAACCGTCGTACGAAGATGAATTTTATAAATACTGCTATGAGATCTGCCGCTACCACCATGAGAGAGCGGACGGCAGAGGGTACCCGGATCATCTGGCAGGCGACGATATCCCGATCAGTGCGCAGATTGTGTCCATTGCTGATGTGTACGAGGCGCTTGTCAGTGAGAGAGTTTATAAAACTGCATACAGCAATTCTGAGGCATATGAAATGATTTTGAATGGAGAATGCGGACAGTTTTCGGACGACGTCATAGAGTGCTTTAAACTTGCAAAAGAAGATTTCTTTAATATTGTGGAAGTGATCAATCTGTTCAATTTCACATAAAGGTATCAGACGACGAAGACTGTGAAACAGAGACGTTTTGTTTTACAGTCTTTTCTCATCACGGAAAGGACAGATTGAAAAATCACACTGATGTGCTGATTTTTCAATCGCGAGTTTGTATAGGAGCCACAAACTCGGAATCGCAGAGCCAAATTTGAAATTTGGCTCGCGGTCTTCGCGATAGCTCAGACATGGAGGAAAATATGGACGACAAATTTAGAAAGCAATTGGAAGAAGGCGGCGCAGATGTGGAGACCACCTTAAAACGTTTTATGGGTAACGACGCGATCTATCAGAAGTTTCTGGGGAAATTCCCGGCAGATCCGAACTATACCAATCTGGGGACCCACATGGAGTCGGGTGCTTTCGAGGAGGCTTACAAGTGTGCACATGCCTTAAAGGGTGTGGTGGGCAATCTCGGCCTTACGCCCATTTACAACAAGGTGTCCGATCTGGTGGAGGAGCTGCGCAATAAGGCGGCAGCGGATGTGGATGCGGATCGCGCAAATTCGCTTTGGCAGGAGATCAAGGTAGCGTACGAGAAATTCATTGCCATCATCAACGAGAATATTCCCGGCTGACGGGGGATTGCGATAGTGTAAATCATTTAAGGAGAATGCGGAGCATTCTCCGAATCGAGCGCGTGGGCGCTCGATTTCTCAGAGGAACTTACAATGGAATTTGAATGGTTAAATTCCCGCATTGCGGACGAAACCATGGAACTTGTCCTTCTTTTTAACGAGGAGGGCAGTATTCTTTATGGCAATCAGGCAGCGGCGGCAAAGCTGGAATACGATGGAGATAAGCTGGAAAAGTGCAGTATGTCTCAAATTTTCAGGCAGGACTTTCCGGGCACACCTGACGGCTTTATTACTTTTGTCAAAAAGTGCATGAAGGGCGTCAAGGAGATGACAATGTACAGGAGCAATAATTCCTGCTTTTCGGTCAATGTCCGTATTTTTCCGGAGGATAGGATGGATGCCTATCTTCTTCTGGCAGAGGATATCTCGGCGCAGAAAAACATGAATATGCGGGTCCGCGAACTCAAAGAAAGGGAGAGCGAGAACAACCGCGCCAGAAACGAGTTTACTGCCAATGTGACGCATGAGCTGCGCACACCCGTCAATGGTATCAAAGGTCATGTGCTGGAACTGGTGGAGGAAGTTACGGATCCCGATCAGAAAAAGACGCTGGATATCGTCCTTAGCTGCTGTGATAATATGCTGACGATCATCAATGATATCCTCGATTTTGCAAAGCTGGAATCCGGTAAATTCGTGATTGACGAAAAACCCTTTGATTTCCAGGAGATGATGGATAAGGTCATCGCCACACACAGCGCGGCGGTCAATAAAAAAGAACTGCATATGAGTGTAGACATTGACGAGAAGATCCCGCACAAGCTGATCGGTGACGAGCTGCGGCTCACGCAGGTTTTGAATAATCTTTTGTCCAATGCCATCAAATTTACCATGGTCGGCTATGTCAACGTGGTGGTTGGAATGACCAGGCGGGTCAATGACGAAGTGGAGTTATTTTTTATGGTGCGGGACAGCGGCATCGGTATTTCGCAGAAGGAGCAGGACAGACTGTTCCAGAGTTTTAGCCAGGTGGACGCCTCCATCACCAGACGTTTTGGCGGTACGGGACTGGGGCTTGCCATTACCAAACAGCTGGTGGAGCTGATGCACGGCGACATCCATGTAGAGAGCGAGAAAGGAAAGGGAAGCGCTTTTTCCTTTTCGGTAAAATTAAAGAGCGAGCAGGTGCTGGACGATGCGCAGAACCAGGTCTATGTGAATTGGGCTGAGTATGTGAAGGAAGGCGAGGGCGGAAATGTTGACCGCATGATGCAGTTTGGTGAAGACGAGAACCGCGAAGAACTCAAGAAGCGCATGGATAAGCTGGTGCTCTCTATTGAGATGGGCGCCTGGGATAAAGCGGAACTTTTGGCCTCCACGTTAAAAGCGCTCTTAGAGTCGGCGGGAGACGAGGACTTAAAGCGCCAGGTACTGCGGATGGAGATGGCGATCCGCAAGTCAAACTATGACAAGAGTATGGAAATGTACGGTAAGTTAAAGGATGCGATCACAGAGCGGACCGGTGATATCTGGAATGCGGAATAGATCATAGATGCGTAAAGGAGGGCAGAGATGGGGACAGAACATAACAACAAAAAAGCGCCCATGATTTTGATCGTGGACGACATCAGCGTAAATGTGACCATTTTGGAAAACATTCTCACTCACGAAGGCTATGACACCATGACTGCCCTGAGTGTTCAAGAAGCGCTGACACAGATGAAAAAGACCATGCCCGACCTGATCCTCTCCGATCTTTCCATGCCGGAAGTTGACGGGCTGGAATTTTGCAGGATGCTAAAGAGTGATCAGAATACCAGAGAGATTCCCTTTATCTTTATCACGGTCTTAAATACCAGTAAGGAGAAGGAGGAAGCCTTTCTGGCGGGGGCAGTGGATTTTATTCCAAAACCCTTTGATAACGTGGAGGTCCTCATGCGGGTGAGCAATCACTTAAGCATTTACCGTCTGCGGCAGGAGATGACGGACTATAACCGCATGATGCACAAGCTGGTGGAGGATCAGAAGAATCTGATCGAGAAGACGCACATCAATGTCCTGCGCGCCCTGAACGGCCTTTTGAAAAAGAAGGATGCACAGAAGGTGACGCACAGGTCGCATGTGGGTTACAACAGTAAGCTGCTGGCACAGGGACTGCAGTTTTCTCCGCGTTATGAGGATGTGATTACAGATGAGTTTGTGGAGGCCATCGGTATCGCGGCGAGACTTCACGATGTCGGCGGATTTGTTCTGAACGAGACGCCCCCTGCGGCGGAGGACGACAGAGACTATATCAAAAAATGCGTCGAGGAAGGCAAAGAGCTGATGGATGAACTTGGCGCAGAGCAGGAGGAGGACGGCGCGCTGGTGATGGCGCAGCAGATCGTATCCTGCTGTCACTGCCACTTTGACGGCACGGGGTATCCCGCACTATCCGGCAGCGAGATCCCGCTGGCGGCGCGGATCGTGGCGGTAGTAGACGGTTTTGATACGGTGACGGCGCCGGGGGAGGAGAGCCCCCCCCTTTCGGTAGAAGAAGGCGTGGAACATATTACCAAAAACAGCGGCGTGCTCTATGATCCCGACGTCGTGCAGGTCTTTAGCAAGCTTTTCGGCCGAATGAGAACAAATTGACTTTTGGCTGATTCTGTGGTTTAATTAAAGATGGTTATTTAGGGAGGCGGAAATAGTGATTACCGACAGTGAATTTCAACGGATCGTCGGCTATGTCCATAAGCATTACGGCATAGATCTGAGTCAGAAAAAGGTTTTGGTAGGCGGAAGACTGGAGAATTATCTGGCCCGCAACGGCTACGCAAACTACAATGAGTTCATGGAGAAGGTGGAAAAAAACCCAAAGGGTGCAGAATCCACGGATCTGATCAACATTCTCACCACCAACCATACATATTTTATGCGCGAGAGCGAGCATTTTGATTTCATGAAAAATGTGGCGCTCCCTTGGGCGAAGGCCAAGGCAAAGAACACGAGAGATTTAAGAGTCTGGTGCGGCGCGTCTTCAACGGGCGAAGAACCCTACACGATGGCAATGATCATCAAGGATTTCTTTGCCATGGAGCGTCCGGCTTGGGATACGAGGCTTTTGGCGACAGACATTTCCCTGCGGGTTTTGGATCATGCGGCAAAGGGCGTATATCTGCGCGAACACATCGATCCGCTTCCGGAAGCCTGGAAGAAACGCTATTTTAAGCAGCTTAGCGAGGAAGAATTTCGGGTAAAAGACGAATTGAAAAATGAAGTGATCTTCAGGCAGTTTAATCTGATGGATCCTATTCCGTTTAAGAAAAAGTTCCATATAGTATTTTTAAGAAACGTAATGATTTATTTTCAGGATGATATCAAGTACCCGCTCATCGAGCGGATTTACGATCACATGGAGCCGGGTGGATATCTCTTTATCGGGTTGACAGAGAGATTGGATCGCCAGAAGGTAAAGTTTGATTACGTTCAGCCATCAATCTATAGAAAGTAGGGAATCGAAATATGATGCCGATCAGAGTATTGGTCGTTGATGATTCACTGTTGTTCCGTAAGCTTTTGGTAAGGGCACTGAATGCGGATCCGAATATTGAAGTCGTGGCGGATGTGGAGGATGTTTATCAGGCGCGGGATGCCATTTTGAAATTTAAGCCGGATGTAATGACACTGGATGTGGAGATGCCGAAGATGAACGGTATCGAGTTTTTGAAGAGGCTGATGCCGCAGTACCCCCTTCCGGTCGTGATGATCAGTTCCCTAAACGATAAGGTTTTTGACGCGTTGGAAGCAGGCGCGGTCGATTTTGTAAACAAGCCTACGAATTTGAATCAGGCACAGTTAAACGACTTCCTTTCGCAGGAACTGGCGACGAAGGTAAAGATCGCTTCCACGGCGAAGGTTGGAAAATTGAAACGGGTGGATAGTTCTTCCGTTATGGGCAATATCAGTGCAGCGGGCGGCAGGGACCGTATCGTTGCGATCGGTGCGTCTACAGGCGGCACCGAGGCCATCTTCGAGGTGGTCAAACGCTTTAAGAGAGACATTCCGGGCGTTGTCATTGTACAGCATATGCCGCCCGGCTTTACCAAGATGTATTCGGACCGTCTGAACAATCAATGTGAGGTGGCGGTCAAGGAAGCTGAGACGGGCGACCGCGTCCTGCAGGGACAGGTGCTGATTGCGCCGGGAGACAGGCAGATGAGGCTTGTCAAGGTAAACGGCATCTATCAGGTGGAGTGCCGGGGTACGGAAAAGGTGAGCGGGCACTGCCCTTCCGTGGACGTTTTGTTTTCTTCTGTGGCGAAGGCGGCCGGGAACAAGGCGGTCGGCGTCATTTTGACGGGCATGGGCGCCGACGGTGCCAAGGGCTTATTGGAGATGCGCAATGCGGGCGCACTGACGGTGGGACAGGACGAGGCTACCTGCGTCGTCTATGGTATGCCGAAGGTGGCCTTTGATATCGGGGCGGTGCAGCAGCAGGCGCCGATCACGGCAATCGCAGGGAAGGTTTACAACCTGTTGAGCAAATAGATGTTACAGAGAATTGTACCAGAAAATTAAAAGAAAGGAGTTGGGCGCAGATGAAGATTTTATTGGCTGAGGACGATTTCGCCAGCCGCAAGTTTATGGACAAACAGCTTTCGCGTTACGGGGAATGTGATGTGATGGTGGATGGCGAAGAAGCTGTGGATGCTTTTATGATGGCGCTGGAGGACGGAGAGCCCTATGATCTGGCCTGCCTCGACGTGATGATGCCGGTGATGGACGGCTATCAAGTACTGAAAGCGATTCGCGACATTGAGGCGCAGAAGGGTATCCCTAAGAGTAAGCGTGTCAAGGTAATCATGACCACAGCGCTAAACGACGAGCGCAATGTTAAGATGGCGTTCGAGCTTGGATGTGAGGCCTATGCCGGAAAACCGATAGATGTAGAGAAGTTTGAAAAGGTATTAAAGAAGCTGGGACTGATTTAGAAAAACCAGAAAATCCTTAAAGATGAGGAGGAAGTATGGCAGAAGAATTCAACACAGACAGTATGCTGGACATGTTTTTGTACGAGAGCGGCCAGCTTTTGGAAAAACTGGAAGGCATCATATTAGAAAAACAGGACGCAGACTGCTTCGATGATTCCGATATCAATGAGATTTTCCGTGTCATGCACACCATCAAGGGTTCCTCGGGTGTTTTGATGTATGAGAACATTACCAAGGTAACCCATAAATTGGAAGATGTATTTTATTACCTGAGAGAATCCCATCCGGATGACGTGCCTCACATGGAACTGGTGGAGAAAGTACTTGCCGTATCGGATTTCGTGACCGGAGAGCTTGACAAACTCAAAAGCGGAGAAACTCCTGACGGAGATGAAAAACAGCTTGTGGAGGATTTGGATGAGTTTCTTAGTCGTCTGAAAGGCGAGATCAAGAAGCAGGGCATCGAGATGCCGCAGGCGAACAGGCATGTGGAGCCGACACAGTTCTACATCACACCCGTGGCAGGTGATGACAGTCATTTTTACCGGATATCGATCCATTATCGAAGCGATACGCAGATGAGTAATCTGCGGGCGTATTCGGCGACCTATGCCCTGAAGGAAGTGGCGGAGGATCTGCTTTATACGCCGGATGACATTCTTTCCAACGAGGCCAGCGCCGATGTGATCGTTGCAGAAGGCTTTCATATGCTGCTGCAGACAAAGAGCTCCAAAGAGGAGGTCATTGCCCTGATCGACAGCTCTGAGGCTGAGGAGATCAACTTTGACGAGCTGACGAAGGAAGAATACGGCAACGCGCTTGGCGAGTTTGGCAGAGAGGATGCCATGCCTGCTACGCAGCCTGTGGAAGCGGCAAAGAGTGACGACAAGGACACAAAGAAAGAAGGGCCGAAACCCGGCGACTATGTGGTCAAGACCAAGGAAGCCGGAAAAGGTAAGACCCTGGCGAAGAATCAGCCGAAGCAGCAGAGCATTATCAGCGTGAACGTGGAGAAGATGGACGCACTGATGGATCTGATTGGTGAGCTTGTCATTGCGGAAGCAGTGGTATTGCAGAATCCCGACCTGAAGGTGCCGGGACTGGAGCTCTCCAATTTCCAGAAGGCTTCCGGACAGCTTGCTAAGATCACTACGGAGCTGCAGGAGGTCATCATGTCCATGCGCATGATGCCGCTGACCAATGTCTTCCAGAAGATGAGGAGGATCGTCTTCGACGTGTCCAGAAAACTTGGCAAGGATATCGAGCTGGAAGTGGTCGGTGAGAACACGGAAGTGGATAAGAATATCATCGAGCACATCACCGACCCGCTGATGCACCTTGTGAGAAACTCGGTGGATCACGGAATCGAGGAGAATGCGGAGGATCGTACCGCAGTCGGTAAGCCTGCCAAAGGTAAAATCACGCTGGAGGCCAAGAACGAGGGCGGCAAGGTTTATATCAGCGTAAAAGACGATGGTAAGGGCTTAAATAAAGATAAACTGTATCAAAAAGCGCTGGAGAAGGGCGTGATCGAGAACAAGCCGATGAGCGAGTTCTCAGACAAAGAAATCTTCCGCTTTATCACACTGCCGGGCTTTTCCACCAAGGAGGAAGTCACGGAATATTCAGGCAGAGGCGTGGGCATGGACGTGGTGGTAAAAAATATCCAGTCCATCAGCGGAAGACTCGATATTTCCAGTGTGGAATTTGAAGGATCTGAGATGACCCTGGTGATTCCATTGACTCTGGCGATCATCAACGGCATCGTGGTACAGGTGGGTAATTCCCCGTTTGTGATTGAAACGGCTTCGATCAAGGAATTTGTAAGAGTGGGTGAGGATGACCTCATTCAGGAACCGAGCGGCGAAGAATATATTGTTCTCAGAGGCGAATGTTATCCCTTTATCCGCTTGAATGAAAAGTATGATCTGCCTGATTCAGTCAATAAGATTGAAGATGGAATCATCGTTGTGTTAGAGCATGAAGGCAGTCAGGTATGTGTTCTGATCGACAAGCTGCTGCAGGAGCAGGAGATCGTGGTCAAACCGATCCCGCCCTATGTCAGAAAGGTCAAAGGTCTTTCCGGCTGTACGCAGCTGGGAGATGGAAGCATTGCACTGATCCTGGATATTGCCGGGTTGCTGATGCACGACGGAGAAAGGAGATAGTACATGGCCGAAGACTTATTAAAAAAAGAAGAATTGGATGAGACGGAAGAACTGTTGGAAGAGGATGATTCCCAAAAAGGAATGTTCATGACATTTCAGATTGGGAAAGAGTTCTTCGGCATCAGTATCAGCTACGTGAATGAGATCATTGCGATGCAGCCGATCGCGGCGATCCCTGAGGTAGACGATTACATCAAAGGACTGATCAATCTGAGAGGCAAGATCATTCCGGTAATCGATGTTCGTGCCAGATTCAAGATGGAACCGTGCGAATATACGGACAGGACGTGTATTATCGTCATTGATGTAAAGTCAACCATGATTGGTCTGATCGTGGAAAAACTGGCGGATGTGGATACGATCGCGGAGGACAGTATCGCGCCGCCGCCGTCCCTGGGCAGGAAAGAACATGAGCATAATAAGTATGTGTATGGGCTTGCCAAAACAGGAGATACGGTGACACTTCTTCTCGATCCGGAGAAGCTGATCAGACAGGATGATATCGTGGCTGTGGTAGAAGAAAGCCGCAAAGAAGAACAATCATAAAAAGGAGAGATTACCATGAAGAAGAAATTTTCAATTAATGACATGACTGTCAGGAACAAAATTACTTTGTTCAGTGTTTTGTTGCTGGGCTTGATGCTCATCATTTCGGCAGTGGGCATATGGTCCTCCAACATGGTAAACAAGGCGCGGACGAGTCTGAACAACAGCGCGCTGGCACAGTATGATGTGACGCAGGGCTTTGCTGATTTCTGTAATATCAAGGTACGTGTACGCAACATTCTGTTTGCTTACTACGATGATCCGGATGCGTTGAAGCAGCAGGAGCAGATGATCGAGACCTATAAGGCTGATGCCAGAAAATATCTGGATCTTTTTGAAGGCAGAATGGGGAGCTTACCTGATGAGATTCAGGCGCAGTATCGGGAAGTAAATAATAAGATCAATTCCTGGTATGAATCCACACAGAATGATATCGATTTGGCAAAAGAAGGCAAGGTAGAGGAAGCCGTCAACGATTTGATGACCAACGGTAAGACAATTGCCGATGATGTGGAGACCATGCTGACTGAACTGATTTCTGCGATCGAGAGTGACACTAAGGCGAAAGAAGTGACGATTCAGCAGCAGCTTACAGGCCTGACTATCCTTCAGGGAGTAGTTATCGTTCTGGCGGTCCTGATTACCATCATGTATTGCCTGTTCCTGATCAAAGCAATCACCAGACCTATGGCGAAGCTGTCCGAGGCGGCTAAGAAGATGACCTTGGGTGATATTGATGTAGACTGTGAGAAGCTTTATCATGACGATCTGGGCGAGCTGCTTGATGAGTTTGCACAGATGGCGAATGCGATCAAGGAGCAGACGAAAATTACCGAAGCTATTTCCAAGGGCAATCTGACTATGGAAGCAAATCCCAGAAGCGACAGAGATGTATTGGGCAAGGCGATCGTCAGACTGCTTTCCGAGAACAACATGACGCTCAGCAATGTCAAAGAGGCGAGTGCACAGATCACGGTCGGTTCCGAACAGGTGGCGAATGCCAGCCAGGCGCTTGCACAGGGTTCCACGGAGCAGGCGAGCGCGATCGAGCAGGTAACTGCTTCCATGGACGAAGTGACACAGCGTACCAAGGCGAACGCGACAGAGGCCAGCGAGGCAAATGTGCTTGTTAACAATATCAAAGAGATGGCAGCATCCGGTAATGAGCAGATGAAGTCCATGATTGGCGCGATGGATGATATCAACGCATCCTCCGAGACGATCTCCAAGATCATTAAGACGATCGACGATATTGCATTCCAGACCAACATATTGGCTTTGAACGCTGCGGTTGAGGCGGCAAGAGCGGGCGTGCACGGCAAGGGCTTTGCTGTGGTAGCAGAAGAAGTAAGAAATTTGGCAGCAAAGAGTGCGGCAGCGGCCAGCGAGACTGCGGAGATGATCGACGATACGATCCACAAGGTAGGCAACGGTACCAAGATCGCACAGGATACGGCGAAGTCTCTTGACGAGATCGTAACCTCTATTGATGAGATCGTAGGTCTGATCAGCAACATTACATCTTCTTCCAACGACCAGGCGACGGCGATCTCCCAGATCGATCAGGCGATCTCTCAGGTATCTACCGTGGTGCAGACCAATGCGGCTACCAGCCAGCAGTGTGCGGCGGCCAGCGAGGAGCTTTCCAACCAGGCTATCACCTTAAAGAACCTGATGGCGAAATATCAGTTGGCGGCGGACTCTTACAACAGCGGCTTTGGGGCTGATAACAACGTTTCCGCGGCTTCCTATGATGACGAGCCTACAATCTCTCTGGACGGCGACTTTGGGAAATACTAAAGGCATCAAAACATAGAGCGATCTATAGATTTAAAGAATGTTTGGAAGGCGGTTCGATGAGAGCCGCCTTCTTTCATACATATATATGGATTGCGTGCATTTTTAATTGACGGCACTTGACATTTTGCGAAAAAGACTTTATAATAACCATTGTTGTGAAGATGTGCGCTTAGCTCAGCTGGATAGAGCGTTTGGCTACGGACCAAAAGGTCGGGG
>CAJTKA010000041.1 GCA_910576815.1 uncultured Lachnospiraceae bacterium | reverse complement strand
AACTAATCTGGGTAAAAACGGTGATTTGGGATGTAGATAATCTAAAGAATAATACCGTCAGAGGAGACCGGGGAACCGGATCCGGAAACGGTCAGTGAAAATGACCTGACGGTCAGCGGTAATGATCTGGTCGTAAGCGGTGACGTGATCATCTTCCCGGAAGACTATGACCTCTCTGCATTGGGAGGAGAACCTGCAGACACGGGATCCATCGTGCAGGCTGTCGAAAAACAGACGGAAGTCATGACGGCGGGTTTCACCTGTACCTGCTTCATGCTCGGGATTCTGGCGGGCGCGCTGGTGATCACCGGCTTCCGTCTGAGGAGGGTCTGAGATGTTGGAAAGTATGCTCCAGCAATTCGTCACTGTTGCCGGCATGGGCATCGTCCTGGGAGGTGGCCTGTGCGGCATTGTGATAATACTCGATTATGTGCTTACAAGCGCGTTTTCGATGATGAAAGGGAGGTGACAGGTATGGATTTAGGTATGAAGCTTATGACACTTGCTCCAAAATTGGGGACGGCTCTGCTGTCTGCGGGCGGGGATGCAGCATCCGGATTTGATGTGACGACGATCATGACTGATTCGGTAAAGACTACGCAGGGGCAGATGTTCTCAGTCCTGGCGATCGTAGTACCTGCAATCGTCGCGGTTACGGCTGCCGTTGTAGCCATTAAGTTCGGCGTCGGCTGGCTGAGGAAAATCAAGGGCTAGTGGCAATAAAAGGGGGCGAGGCATAGGATGCCCCGCCTCTTTTTCGTACAGAGACTTATTTTTTGCGTTCGACTTCTTCCCACATACTGTCAATACAGGGGGCTTTCTTGTCATACTCGAAGATCTCTGCCCGTCCGACGTACGGGACCCTGAACCAGCGGGAAAACTTACGCCGCCTCCTGGCACGCTTTCTCTCCCGGTGGATCTGCGCAGTGGTGGGTGCCTTGATGACTTTGATTTTCGGCTTCCGGCAAAAGCCGCGGTAGAGGATCACCAGGAAGATCAAAACGATCGCTATCTCAAAAATGTTATCAATTAAAATATCCATACGATCACTCCTTGTAGTGATATCATACAGGAATCTTGTCAAAAAGTAAAGGTGAACGGAATGAAATTCAGATTGTTAAAGAAGATACTCTGCTTCCTGCTGTGCGTCGTGATCCTGTGGGGGACGGTGGGTACAAAGTATCTGGATGCTGACCATATGGAAAAAGTCGAAGCTGCCGGAACGGTCGTTGTCGTGGGTGGGATAACCCTTGCCACGCTTTTTGAAATATGTCTTTTTGTGGGCGCTACCGCTCTGGCTGTTTATGGCATTGGTGAGGCCTATCAGAACCGTGAGGAGATCGCGCGCTTCGGTAAGGAATTCATTGACAGCTGCAGTGATAAAGCGGAAGGCTGGATCATGCAGTTTGTCGATGCGTCCGGCCAGGATTATGTCTTCGGATCGGAAGCGCTGGAACTTGTGCGCGGCACGGAATGGTCAGTGATCCAGGGCGGTATGCCGCCGGAAGGGGATCCCAACAAGAAAGACGATAAGGATAAAGACAAGTTCCATATCCCTAGGGACTATCTGTCACACGTCGCACAGTTCACCGCGCTGGGCACCACATGGTTCACCACCAACGCCAGAAACATCTACCAGGAATGGTGCGATATCCTGGACGGCTGGATCGGGAAAGACGCGCCCATCCCTGCAAATAATGTCCTTGCAAACAACTTTCCACGCACCATCTCTGATGCTGACATAGCAGCGCAGTGGAGTGGTGAAACCTATAGCTATTCTTCTCATGTACGCTTTAACTGGAGTTTTC
Source organism: uncultured Lachnospiraceae bacterium (assembly GCA_910576815.1). Lineage (GTDB taxonomy): Bacteria > Bacillota > Clostridia > Lachnospirales > Lachnospiraceae > UBA3282. The sequence goes on along the minus strand of CAJTKA010000041.1, from coordinate 27,900 downwards.
AAAATACAGGTGAGTCTGATTACCATTATAGTACAGAAACTTATAATCTTTCTAATGATTCTACTTCACCGGTTTGTTGTTATATAAGATACGACTATGCCCCAAAGGAGTTATCTTTTTGGTTTATGTCTCTGAATAGTTACGGCAATCCTGAAATCTTTACTGTAGATTCTACATGTGTGACAACTGATACATATAAGGGTAAGATTGATACGAGAACATATAGTAAAACCTGTTATTATGTTTCGAATTTAAATTACCCCGATATTTCTTTCTCGGCAAACTGCCCTGTTTTTTCCAGCAGAGCGGCGGCAGAAAACTATTTAAAAGGTCTTACTCCTGGAACTAATGCCCTCAATTACGGACAGACCTACCGTATAGCCGACTGGCTGCAGCAGGACTGGGCAGGCACCCTGATCGACCCGCTGGTGAACATAGGGCTTACCCTGTCCCAGCTCATTGACGCTATGAAGGCACTGGGGTTAAAGACCCTGCAGGGGCTGACCGCGCAGCAGCTTCTTGAATTATTAAGGAATGTCCTCCCGCAGCTTGACCCGGCACTCCTTCCCGGTGCAACGCCCACGCCCATTGTCGTTGATCCGGCCGTGGATCCGATCTACTATCCCGATCCCGGGGCATACCCGGATAAACCGCCCCGCCCGGTCATTGATCCTGTAAAGAAGCCGAACCCGAAACCGGATCCTGATCCGGGAACGGACCCCGATCCTAAGCCAGACCCGGATCCTGACCCGGTACCTCTGCCGGATATGGATGCAGCGGATTATAAAGTGGAGCTGACGGGAGTCTTCCCCTTCTGCATCCCCTTTGACTTCATCGCGCTGCTAAAGACGCTGGATGCCCAACCGCGGGCGCCCTGCTTTACCTTCCCGGTCGTGATCCCTGCCCTGGAGTATCGGGAAGACGTGAAGCTGGATCTTGCCATCTTTGACGACGTGGCAGAAGTGATCCGGCTGTGCGAAAAGGTCAGCTTCATCCTGTTTCTGATGTTTATTACGTCAAAGGTGATAAGGTGGTGATGCCATGCTCGATATGAAAAATATGCTTGATAAGTTCCTGCAGTCGATCCTGTCCATTTTTCCGCTCTCTCCATTCAGGCCGGTGATAGAGGAGCTGGGGAGCCTGCCATATCTGGGATATATCAACTGGTTCGTACCGATCGGGGACTTTGTAAAAATAGGTACGGTCTGGCTGACGGCGATCGCAGTATATTATGCCTGGAGCGTAATCGCGCGCTGGATCAAACTGATATCGTGAGGTGATGTGATGATCGAATTATATTCAGGGACGCCAGGCAGCGGGAAGAGCCTGCACACGGCCAAAGAGTTACGCAGCAGACTGCGGATGCACAAACGGGTGATCATCGGAAATTTCTATGTCAATACAAGGGTGATCAAGCGCTGCAAAGGAACTTATCTCTTTGTGATGAATGACCGCCTTACTCCGGATCGGCTGCTGCAGTTCTCGCGGAAATTGTCCAGGCATTTAGGCAGACGTTTGAAGGAAGGTGAGATCCTCCTGCTGATCGACGAGGCACAGCTGCTTTTTAACAGCAGGGAGTGGCAGAACATCAGCCGCCAGGGATGGCTGTCCTTCTTCTCCCAGCATCGGCATTACGGATATGATATCATTCTGGTTGCACAGTTTGACAGGATGCTGGACAGGCAGGTGCGCTGCCTGATTGAATATGAAGAAGTGCACAGGAAGGTAAGTCGTTTCGGATATATCGGATTCTTTGTCGGGCTGTTTACCGGAGACAATCTGTATGTTGCGGTGAAACGCTGGTATCCGATCAAAGAAAGGGTGGAGGGCAGCTTCTTTTTCGGCAGCAAAAAGCTGTTCGATATCTATGACTCTTACAACCACTTTGATGCCCCTGGACAGGGGCAGCGGGTGAGTGGGGATAAAAGGGGGCCCACGATCACGCTGCCATTGTCCAAAGAGGAACAAAAAGGGGAGAAGAAAGAGGAAGAAGATCCCGACATAGAGTTTATTGATATTGATCTGGATGAAAGTTGAGCGGCCAACCTTCCACTTTTTCCTTGTCTGCTGCACGGAGTGCCCGTACTTAAGTGGTCGCCGCAGGCGATTGCCGAGCGACGGGTCCCATGGGGCGGTGGGTCGTCGGCAAAACGCATTTCCGCGATAGTGTAACGCATAAGTGAGAATGTGTACCGCATTCGACAAGGAAATCAAAGTCCCCCTCGGGGGATTCAGGGGGGGATTAAAATCCTACCGCTGCGCCGGAGGGCCACGCCCACCGTAGGCGACACAAGGTTGTTAGGACGAGTCCGGCCTATCAGGTCTCGGCGCGGAGATATCCTGCTTTAGCGCGTCTGCGGCATAACATGGAGCCGCGGTCATGAAAAGGAGACACAGCATGAATTTAGATGAATGGATCAATCTCGGGATCAGTAACGGTGTCGTGAGTATGCCGGAAATCGAGGAGAAGACCTTTGAGGAGGTCTACAAGCAATGGTTCAGGATGAAGATGAACGTGATCAAGGCGCAGAGCTGTGACCGGATCGAGGTGACCTATAACCGCTACTATGCCGGAAGCTGGATTGTGAAGCAGAACGTTTCCGCACTGGATGAGGCGACAGTGATCCGTTTCCTTACGGGGGTAATCGTCGGCTGGGGCAATGTCACATCCAAGGAATTTGCCCGTATCTATCAGATCGTGAACAATGTCCTGGTCTATGCCAGGTTCCTGGAACTTGGAGGCGTGCGCCTCTTTGACTGGGAGATGATCAGAAGATATGTGCCGGAAGGAAAGCTGATCAGGAATCCTCACAAGGATTTCGCCGTGCCCAGGGCGGATATAGAACGGCTGCTGTATCTGGTCGTGGAACAGGATATTTACCCGTTAAAACGGTCATCCTGCCTGTGCCTGGTCATGAATTTTTACCTGGGACTTCGTGTGGGTGAGCTGGCATCCCTGACCTGGCAGGATGTTGATCTGAAAGACAGGGTGATCCGGATCTGCAAGACTGAGACGAAAGCATATAAGAGGGATGAAAATGGAGAACGCTGCGGCGCCATGGTGTATCAGGTGGTAGAGGATGTCAAGACAGTCTATTCCGTCAGGGAAATCCCACTGCTCCCGGAGGCGGTCTACATACTGGAGAAGTTGAGAGAACACCATGCCGGATGCGGATATAAGAGCCGGTACCTTACTTATGATGGCAGGGACACGATCCGGGTCAGATCTCTTGACAGGACACTGCGGAAACTATGCAGGTATTGTGACGTGAAGTATTTCAATACGCACATGATCAGGAAAACTTTCGCAACGATGCTGCATGAATCCGGGATGCCGACACGGTATATCAGCGATCTGATGGGGCACTCGGACATGGTGACGACGGAGCGGAATTATATCCTGAGCTACAGGGATAACTATAACACGCTGCTGGGATATATGCACAAGGGGCTAGATTTCAGATTGAAAGATTGAATAACGACTGATATGTAACTGTAAACAAAAATATCCGGATCAACTCCGGATATCGTTTAGGCCAGAGCGCGAGACGGGACTCGAACCCGCGGCCTCGACCTTGGCAAGGTCGCGCTCCACCAACTGAGCCACTCGCGCTTATCGTCCGACTGTATCGCTCGGACATTTATTAATATACTATAGGAATTTTACTTTGTCAACAAAAATTTTTTCTTTTTTGTCCTGCATTTTGTATCTAAAGAGGAACAATGAATGATTTGACAAAAACGATAAAAGGTGTTATAAGTTAGGGCGGCAAAGAAAGAGAGACATTTTGCAGTTGCCTAATAGAAGAAAGGTAAGGGAGGAATAAGAGATGAGAGTAATGAATATTGATGATCCTGAGAAGTTTTTCGAAGTAGTAAATCAGTGCAAGGGCACAGTGGAGTTAGTGACCAAAGAGGGGGACAGACTGAACTTGAAGTCTCAGCTGACAAAATATGTAGCGCTTACAAAGCTCTTTGCGGACAATGCGATTCCGGAAATGGAGATCGTTGCGCATGAGCCTGAGGACGTCAACCGCCTGCTCGATTATATGGTAAACTCATAAAATGTTTGAACGGAAACGGATGTATTGTGTATTCATGCGGCAGTTTGTCAAGAGAAGCATGAATGAACAGTGAAATGAGGAGAGGCATGTATAATGAACTGACAAGGCAGGACATTCAAAAGATGGAGGAGGAGATCGAATATCGCAAACTGGTGGTGCGAAAGGAAGCGCTTGAGGATGTGAAGGCGGCCAGAGCCCACGGTGATCTGAGCGAGAACTTTGAATACCATGCGGCGAAGAAGGTGAAGAACCGAAATGAGAGCCGCATCCGCTATCTGGAACGAATGATCAGGACGGCAGTGATCATTTCTGACGAATCCGCAGAGGACGAGGTCGGCATGAACAATACCGTAGAGGTTTTCTTTGAGGGGGATAATCTGACGGAAACCTATAAGCTGGTGACGACAGTGCGGGAGGATTCCTTGAAGGGATTGATCAGCACGGAGTCTCCGCTGGGGAAAGCACTGCTCGGACATAAGGTCGGTGACAGGGTATTTGTGGAACTTGCAGGCCGCGCCGGCTACTATGTGGTGGTGAAAAAAATTGAGAATACCGTAGACGACGGAACGGACAAGATAAGAGGCTACTAGACGGTGGTCTCTTATTTTGTTTACTTCTAACTCTGCTTATTCCCGCATATACCTTAAAAAGAAATGACAAGCCCTCCCGGGACAAGACAGGTGTCGGGCAGCGGCGGGTCAAAAAAGACGGGAGGATGCGCGTATGTATGAAAACAGGACCGTTTCGGAGGCAATTCAGGGACTACAGACGGACGCGGAGAGGGGACTTGACGGGAAAAAAGTCGCAGAGCGCAGGAAAAAGTATGGATTAAACAAGCTGCGGGAGCAGGAACAAAAGAGCCTCGCCAAGCGGATCCTGGAGCAGTTGAATGATCCGCTCGTTTTGATCCTGGTGGTCGCGATGGCAATTTCCATGATGCTTTACGAGTTTGGAGACGCCATCATTATTGTGGCAGTGGTTGCCCTCAATGCTGCGGTGGGCATCATTCAGGAGGGAAAGGCAGGGCGCGCGGTGGAGGCGCTTAAGAAGATTTCCCAGCCAAGGGCAGTAGCGCTCAGGGACGGCGTGCGGGTGGACTTGCCGGCAGAGGAACTGGTGCCTGGTGACGTGGTGATCTTAGAAGCGGGAAATCGGGTGCCGGCAGACGTCAGACTAATAGAAAGTTTAGGCATTTACGCGGAAGAGTCTACCCTAACAGGAGAGTCTGTGCCCGTGGAAAAGGATGCCAATTTCGTGGAGACGGGAGAAGCGGAGAACAGCAGCAGAAACATGGCGTATATGTCTACCTACGTGACGCGGGGCAGAGGATGTGGCGTGGTGACGGCTACGGGAATGGATACCCGTGTCGGGCACATTGCGGATATGCTGCATGGTCATCAGGAGAAGCCGACACCGCTGCAGATTCGCCTGGGGGAGCTGGGAAAGGTTTTAAGTGCGTTGGCAGTGGGAATCTGTGCCCTCCTTTTTGTGGTGGCGGTGTTGCAGAAACGCAATGTGGGAGAGATGCTTTTGACGTCTGTTTCGCTGGCGGTAGCGGCTGTGCCGGAGGGGCTGCCCGCAATCGTGACTATTGTTTTGGCTTTGAGCGTTTCGCGTATGGTAAAGGCGAAGACCATCGTCCGCAAACTCTCGGCGGTGGAGACGCTGGGAGCAGTGGAGGTGGTATGCTCGGACAAGACGGGTACGCTGACGCAGAATCGGATGACGGTGACGGAATGTTATCTGAACGGAAGGCTTTTAGGGCAGGACGGGTTTGGAGCGTTTCTTGGAGGCGGCATTTCGGCAGGCAGGGAGAATGGCTGTGTAAGCCGCTTCCTTCTGGGATGTGTTCTTTGCAATGACGGACAGCCGGGACAGGAGATGGGGGATCCCACGGAGCTGGCCCTCCTGCATCTGGCGGTGGACTGCGGTATTTCGATCGATGAGATCAGAGGGCGGTATCCCAGACTTCGGGAGATCGGCTTTGATGCGGAGAGAAAGATGATGACGACAAAGCATCGGGAGACTGGCGGCGAGGTTGCCTACACAAAGGGCGCGGCGGAACGGGTCCTGGAATGCTGTGGCAGCTGCTTATCGGAAAACGGCAGCAGACCGCTTACTGTGCAAGAGAGAGACAGGCTGCTTAGTGTGCAGAAACGGCTGACGGGAGAGGGCAGAAGGGTGCTGGCGATCGCTATGGAGCCGTCAGGAAACATGAGCGAGCGGGATCTGGTGTTTTTGGGGTTTGTCAGTATGAAGGATCCCATCAGGCCGGAGGCGGCGGAGGCGGTGCAGGGATTTGCGCAGGCGGGAGTCACAACGGTGATGATTACAGGGGATCATCCGGACACTGCTTTTTCCATTGCCAAAGAACTGCGAATCGCAAGTCGTCCCGAGGAATGTATCACAGGCAGGGAGCTGGATCATCTGCGGGAGCAGAATTTTTTGCAGCGGCTGCCCTCGCTGAGAGTCTTTGCAAGGGTGACGCCTGAGCATAAAGTGCGTATCGTGGAGGGGTATAAAAGTTTACATAAAATTGTAGCAATGACGGGGGATGGCGTCAACGACGCACCCTCCCTGCAAGCGGCGGATATCGGGATCGCTATGGGGGAAGGAGGTACTGACGTGGCCAGGGGCGCCGCGGACTTCGTGCTGATGGATGACAATGTGGCGACGATCCACACAGCGATTCGGGAGGGCAGGGGCATTTATGAGAACATCCGCAAGTCAGTACTGTTTCTGCTATCCTCTAATCTGGGAGAGATTCTGACTATGCTTCTGAGCATCGCGGCAGGGCTGCCGGCGCCTTTGAAGGCAGGATTCATCCTTTGGATCAATCTGATCACGGATTCCCTTCCGGCACTTGCACTGGGGGTGGACGAGAACGATACGGAGAGTCTGATGCGGGAGCCGCCGAGAAAGAAGGAGGAGTCCCTCTTTGCCAAGGGAGGACTGCTGTGCGTAGTCTGCTATGGCCTGGTCATTGGCGGTATTACTTTAGCAGCTTTCCTGAAAGTGCCCTATGACCGTATCCTTGCAGAGGGATTACCCATTGATTTACATAACATACTTGAAGGATTGAAGATCGGATCTGTTCTGGCAAGAGCGCAAACGCACGCCTTTACGGTGTTGGGAATCAGTCAGCTCTTTCATGCCATCGGGATGCGCGATGTAAATCGTTCCATCTTTCGCATGAACCATAAGAACAACCCTTATATGCTGCTTGCGCTTGCGGTTGGCATCCTTCTGCAGGCAGCAGTGACAGAGGTGCCTGCGCTCATTGCGCTTTTTGGTACGGTGCCGCTCTCTCTCGGGGAGTGGGCAAGACTGACCGCGCTTTCCGCGACACCGCTTGTTGTGCATGAACTATTGGCTGCAGTGGGCGCTATGGAGAGAACGGCGAAGCAGGCTTCATGTCAGAGCGCGGAAGGCTAAGAGGAGAAGGCAGAGTCCGCTGAGCCACGAAAGATCAAAACGGAGCAGGCGAAAAAGCAGACGCCCCAGGAAAAAGCCGCCGGAAAACAGGAGCAGGTTACAGAGAGCAGCGGACAAAAAGAGAAGGAAGGGCGAAAGTGAAGTAAAACAAAAGGCCATGCCGACAAGGATACTGTCCAGAGACAGCGCCAGACTTAAGAGCAGGGCCTCCCTGACGCTTAGCACCTGGAGTTCCGTGCGGTTTGCTTCCTCAGGAGAGAGATAGACGGTAAAAACGATATTGAGCTGCTTGATCTTACAGCCCCAGTTTCCCATGAGACTGGGGCGTCTTTTTGCCAGCAGGCGAATCAGGCTTTCAAACAGTTTCGCGATGCCGATCAAAAACAACAGAAGAAAGGAGAGACAGGGGAGGACGCCGCCCGGAAGGAGCGAGCCGACAAAAGAGCCGATCCCTTGGGCAGCCGTGATGAAAAGAGCGGGGACAAGAGCCAGGGGAATCAGGGCAGGTGCCTTGATATGGACGTCATTGGTGCCATAGGAGAAGCCGGCAGTCAGGGAATCCAGAGAGACCGCGGTCAAAAAGAGGGCAAGTGTGGAGAGTGAATAGGACATGGGAGGTCACCTTATTACGTTTTATTATATTGTATGGGGGCAGGGGATGATGTTGAAAGATGGCAAAAAATGCGGAAAACGACAAGAAATGTAAAAGATGTGCCTGAAATGATTTACGGTTTTCAAAAAAAATGGTATGATAAATGGAATAGGAGGGGCTTTCTTATGGAATTGATGTTTATTGGGGCAGATCATGAGGTAACAGGGAGTTGTCATTATCTTCGCGTAGGAGAAAAAAATATTCTGGTGGATTACGGCATGGAGCAGGGGGTCAATGTATTTGAAAACAGCGACCTGCCTGTGGAGGAAGCGCTGATCGATTACGTGTTTTTGACGCATGCCCACATCGACCATTCGGGGCTGCTACCACTTTTGTATGCAAGGGGATTCAGGGGGCAGATCTTTGCCACGGCGCCCACCTGCGATCTGTGCAGCATTATGCTTCGTGACTGTGCGCACATTCAGATGCAGGAAGCGGAGTGGAAAAATCGTAAGGCAAAGAGAAGTGCGGAAATGGAGGCGATGGAGCCTCTTTATACGATGGAGGATGCGGACGGCACGATCAGGCGGCTTGTTCCCTGCGATTATGACAGCGAAGTGGATGTTTGCGAGGGCGTGAAGATCCGCTTTACGGATATCGGACATCTGCTTGGCTCCTCCAGCATCGAGGTTTGGGCAACGGAGAATGATGTCACGAAAAAACTGGTTTTCTCCGGGGATATCGGCAACAGCGCCCAGCCCCTGATCAAGGATCCGAAAAACACGGAAGAAGCAGATTATGTCATTATGGAATCAACCTACGGCGACAGGTTCCACACGAAAGAAAAGGTGGACTATGTCGGCGAATTGACCAAAATATTGCAGACCACCTTTGACAGAGGCGGCAACGTGGTAATCCCTTCCTTTGCGGTGGGCAGGACGCAGGAGATGCTCTACTTCCTGCGGCAGATCAAGGCTGAGGGGCTGGTGAAAGGACATGAGGGCTTTCCGGTCTACGTGGACAGCCCGCTGGCGGTGGAAGCTACGGGGATTTTTCATAAAAATGAGGCCAGATGCTTTGATGAGGAAGCGATGGCATTGGTCAGACAGGGGATCAATCCCATCACTTTTCCCGGGCTGCGTCTTGCGATCACAAGCGACGAGTCTCGGGCAATCAACTTTGAACATACGCCGAAGGTCATCATATCCGCTTCCGGTATGTGTGAGGCGGGCCGTATCAGACACCACTTAAAGCATAACCTTTGGCGGCATGAGTGTACGATCCTGTTTGTCGGTTATCAGGCGGCGGGAACGCTTGGTCGTATGCTGGTGGACGGTGTGGAGGAAGTCAAGCTCTTTGGTGAACCCATCGAGGTCAGAGCCGATATCATGAAGCTGATCGGTATGAGCGGTCATGCGGACAAAAACGGACTGCTGGAATGGGTGAACGGCTTTACGAAAAAGCCGGAAAAGATATTTGTGGTGCACGGTGAGGACAGCGTTTGTACGCTCTTTACGGAATGCCTGAAAGGGGAATACGGACACGATGCCTATGCGCCCTACAGCGGGACGCGCTTTGATCTCATAAGCGGCGAGTTTATCTGCGAGGCGAAGCCGATCCCTGTGAAGAAGAAGGCCCATGCTGCGGCGACTGTATTTACGAGGCTTTTGGCAGCCGGACAGCGGCTGTTGGCTGTTATACATAAAAATGAGGGCGGCGCGAATAAGGATCTGGCAAGATTTGCGGATCAGATCAATTCCTTGTGCGACCGATGGGATAGATAGATTGCGAAACTCCTTTAGAGGTATTGAAATTGTACAAACAGCATAACCAACGCAGACGCGCTTGCGCTCCGCTCCGAGCGTAACAGGCGCTAAACTCGTGAAATACCTCGTTAAGCAGCTGACAGTTTTAATCCGAAGGATTTAAACTATACAAGGGTCTGCTTATGGTAATGCTATTTGCACAATTATTATAACGTTGAGATGAGTTTCGCAGATATATTGTATGAGAGGAAAGACGGAGCATGAGTCTCGCAGATACTATTTTTATAGAGATGTGCCGTGATATTCTAATGAACGGCACGAGCACGGAGGGGGAGAAGGTGAGGCCCCACTGGGCGGACGGGGAGAGCGCCTACACGGTCAAGAAATTCGGGGTGGTGAACCGTTATGACCTGTCAAAGGAGTTCCCGATCCTGACGCTTCGCAAGACTGCTTTAAAGAGCGCCACGGACGAAATGCTCTGGATCTGGCAGCAAAAGTCCAATAACATCAACGACTTGCACAGTCATATCTGGGATGCGTGGGCGGACGAGGATGGCAGTATCGGCAAGGCCTACGGCTATCAGATGGGCGTGAAGCACCAGTATAAAGAAGGAATGATGGATCAGGTGGACCGGGTGATCTACGATTTGAAAAACAATCCCTTCAGCCGCCGCATTATGACGAACCTCTATGTGCATCAGGATCTGCACGAGATGAACCTTTATCCCTGCGCTTACAGTATGACTTTCAATGTCACACAGAAAAAGGGGCATGAAAAGCTGATCCTCAATGCGATCTTAAACCAACGCTCGCAGGATGTGCTGGCGGCAAACAATTGGAATGTCGTGCAGTACGCGGTGCTTGTGCATATGCTGGCACAGGTCTGCAGCATGGAGGTCGGGGAGCTCGTCCATGTGATCGCAGATGCGCACATTTATGACAGGCATATTCCAATTATAGAGGAATTGATTACAAGACCAACGTATGATGCGCCGACGTTTTGGCTCAACCCTGAGATTACAGACTTTTATCAATTTACGAGGGACGACGTGAAGGTAGAAAATTACGTCACGGGACCGCAGGTGACGGATATCCCTGTTGCCATCTAGAAGGAGACACTATGAACGCAATCGTAGCCGTAGACAACAATTGGGCCATCGGCTGTAAAAACAGCCTGTTGGTACGCATTCCGGCGGATCACAAAAATTTCCGTCAGGAGACCACGGGCAAGGTGGTGGTGCTTGGCAGAAAGACATTAGAGACCTTCCCGCAGGGGATGCCGCTGCCGAACAGGAAAAATATCATCCTTTCCGCGAATCCGGATTATCAGGTGAAGGATGCCGTGGTGGTACATAATAAGGAAGAACTGGATGCGGAGCTGCAAAAATATCCCACAGAGGATGTGTATATCATCGGCGGAGAGAGCGTTTACCGCATGATGCTCCCGGAATGCGATGTGGTGCATGTAACCAAGATCGATCACGACTATGAGGCGGACGCTTATTTCCCGAATCTGGATGAGGACGGAGAATGGGAGATCACTGCAGAGAGTGACGAGCAGACTTATTTTGATTTGCCTTACTACTTTGTAAAATATGAGAGAAAGAAATAAAATGGGGAGTCTGTAAGGGCAGACGGAAAACGCAGCAGGATGCGGCGGTATGAAGGAAGGGTAACAGGTATGGGGCAGGAGACAAAGAAAACGACAGCCAAAAAAGGGACGGAGCTTTCCCAGGCGAAGGAAGCGCTGCAGCAGAAGAATGAGGAGCTGGAGGCGGCAAAAAGCGCGGTGGAGAAGGCGGAGTATGCCAGGGATATCTTTCTGGCCAATATGTCCCATGAGCTGAGGACGCCGATCAATACGATCCTGGGCTTAAATGAGCTGATCCTGAGGGAGAGCCAGGAGGAGACGGTCAAGGAGTATGCCAGAGACATCAGGCAGGCAGGCAATATCCTGCTTGCGCTGGTCAGCGATATTTTGGATTTCTCCAAACTGGAAGCAGATAAGCTGGAGTTGACAGAGGGCATCTATGACGTCAGTTCCCTGCTGAATGATCTGATCAACAGCATATCGGTGCAGCAGCGCCGCAAAAAGCTGGATCTGGTGTTGGAGATTGCGCAGGATATTCCTTATAAGCTGTTCGGCGACGAGATACATATCAGACAGGTCATTGGCAATCTGTTGTCAAATGCGGTGCGCTATACGGATAAGGGCAAGATCACGCTGCATGTGAGCTGGAAGGAGATGTCGGAGGATACCATCGAGATTTACGTGATCGTCAAGGACACGGGAATCGGTATCAAAGAGGAGGATATCCCCAAGCTTTTCATGGCATTCCAGCGAATGGATTCCACAGTCCGCAGCAAGGATGACAGGACAGGGCTGGGACTGGCGATCACTGATCGCCTGCTGGAGATGATGGGCAGCAAACTGCAAGTACAGAGCGTATATGGAAAAGGTTCGGCCTTCTCCTTTAAGATCCTGCAAAAGGTAGTGGACAGGGAGCCGCTCGGCGATTTTGAGAAGCAGTATACGGAAAGTCTGCGGAGCATAGAGGACTATCATGAAAAATTTATCGCGCCTATGGGCAGGATCCTGATCGTGGACGACAATGCCATGAATCTGGCGGTGGCGCAGGGGCTTTTGAAAGGAACGAGGCTGCAGATCGACGTGGCGGCGAGCGGTGAGGAGTGTCTGGAACTGATCAAGAGAAAGACCTATCACCTGATTTGTATGGATCATATGATGCCGGTGATGGACGGGGTGCAGACGCTGCACGCCATTCGTGAACTGGAAGGCAATCCGTCGAGAGATATTCCGGTGATCGCCCTGACGGCAAACGCGGTGGCGGGGGCCAAAGAGATGTATCTGAAAGAGGGATTTCAGGACTATCTCACGAAGCCGATCGATGCGGATAAATTAGAGAATATGCTGATCGAGTATCTGCCGAGCAATGTCGTCTATCTGACGCACAACAGACAGATCAGCGACGAATATGAACATCCGGAAGAAGGAAGTGAGCTTGCCATTCGGGAGAGCCAGCTTTACCTGATGGGCTTTAATCTGAAAAACGGGCTTCGGTACATGGGCGGAGACAAGGCGCTCTACGGTAAGGTGCTCCACGATTTCCACTCTATCTTACAGGAGAAAGAGGAGGCATTAAAGGACTTTTTGCAAAAGGGAGATATGCCGGGCTATACGATCATCGTCCACTCCTTAAAAGGAAATGCCAGAAATGTGGGTGCCGACGATTTGGCGGACGAAGCATTTGAACTGGAAAAGATGGCGAAGGCAGGGCAGCTCGAGGATGTGACGGTGCGTTCTCCGATCCTGTTTTCCATGATGAACAGCATGAGGAACAGCCTGAAGGTATATTTGGAAAAAGAGGATGCAGAGGAGAAACAGCCTGAGAAGGCAGAAGACGATGTCGGAGTGAGGATCTCAGAGGACGAGTGGGTCAGCGCTCTCAGGGAATTGGCGGCAAGGCTGGACGATTTTGATGGGGACAGCGCGGCGACAAAGCTGCGTGAGCTGAAACGATATGAGAGACCGGAGGCGGACAAGAAAATGCTGCGGCTTTGTGAGAAGGCAATCAAGGATTATGCCTATGACATAGCGCTGGAAATCGTGAACGCCGTTCTGTAAACAGGCTTGACTTTTGGGTACAAAGGTATAATATAGAAAAAAACAGAATCGTTACATGTCTGAGGGAGAGGAGCTTAGTATTATGGAAAAAAAGAATCTGGATTGGGCGAATATCGGATTTGGTTATCAGCATACCGATAAACGTTTCGTAGCGAATTTCAAGAACGGCGCCTGGGACGACGGTGTGCTGACGGAGGATGCCAATATCGTGATGAACGAATGCGCTGGCGTCCTACAGTATGCGCAAACCTGTTTCGAGGGGATGAAGGCTTACACCACCGAGGACGGTCGTATCGTGACCTTCCGTCCCGACCTCAACGCGCAGCGTATGGAGGATTCCTGTAAGCGGCTGGAGATGCCGGTATTCCCGCAGGATCGTTTCATTCAGGCTGTGACGGATGTGGTGGCTGCAAACGAAGCTTATGTGCCTCCTTATGGTTCCGGCGCAACCCTCTATATCAGACCTTATATGTTTGGTATCTCTCCGGTCATCGGCGTGAAGCCGGCGGAGGAGTATCAGTTTAGAGTGTTTACTACACCTGTTGGTCCTTACTTTAAGGGCGGTGTGAAACCTCTTACCATCAAAGTGAGTGATTTTGACCGGGCAGCTCCGCACGGCACGGGACATATCAAGGCGGGTTTGAACTATGCCATGAGCCTGCATGCCATTGTGACGGCGCATGAGGAAGGCTACGATGAAAACATGTATCTGGATGCGGGCAGCAGGACGCATGTGGAGGAAACGGGCGGTGCAAACTTCCTGTTCGTGACAAAGGACAATAAAGTGGTAACGCCTAAGTCCGACAGTATCCTGCCTTCCATTACCAGACGTTCCCTGATGACAGTGGCGAAGGATTATCTGGGTCTTGAAGTAGAAGAACGGCCGATTGCTCTGGAAGAAGTAAAGGATTTTGCGGAGTGCGGACTTTGCGGTACGGCGGCGGTTATTTCCCCGGTCGGAAAGATCGTAGATCACGGCAAGGAGATCGCTTTCCCCAGTGGCATGAGCGAGATGGGGCCGATCACCCAGAAGCTGTATGACACGCTGACGGGGATTCAGATGGGCAGGATCGAGGCACCCGAAGGATGGATTCACGTAATCAAGTAGAATGCGGACGATGGATAGCGGCATTGCGAAAGGTGAAAGCCAAATCGCCGCTGACAGGAAATGATTTTTAAGGAACAATGAGGATTAAAAGGAAAAGGATTAGGTTGAGATGCTGAGGCATACAATTTAATCCTTTTTCGGGTCATGCGGCAGGAAGAAACGGGAAAAAGCAGCCTGCCGCGAGGAAGTATTGGAATGGAGAGTATGATGAATGACGCAGTAATCAGGGAACGCTATCCCTACCTGTATGAGACGCATCTGCACACCTCGGAGTCCAGTGCCTGTGCAAGGAGCACGGGGGCGGAGATGGCAAGGGCGTGCAAGGAGTACGGCTATACCGGCATTTTTGTGACAGACCATAACTGGGGCGGAAACACCTGTGTGGATAGAGATCTGCCATGGGAGGAGTGGGTGGATCTGTTTTGCCTCGGCTATGAACACGCGAAGGCGGAGGGAGACAACATCGGTCTGGACGTCTTTTTCGGCTATGAGGCCGGCTACGATGGTACGGAGTTTCTGTTATACGGAATTGATAAAGCGTGGATGAAGGCGCATCCGCAGCTTCGTCGGATATCTGTGGAGGAGCAGTACGAGCTGGTGCATGAGGCAGGCGGGCTGGTGATGCATGCGCATCCTTACAGGGAGGAAAACTATATTCCCGAGGTGCGTCTTTTCCCGGATTTTGTGGACGGCGTGGAAGGAATCAACGCCGCGCATCTTTGGTATTCGGGCCCCCTGCGGGATAAGACGGTCTATGATAAAAGGGCCATTGCCTATGGCAGGGTGCATGGATTTCCCATGAGCGCGGGGTCAGACATTCATTCCACGAATCTGTTTGGCGGCGGCATGGCGTTTCGCAGGAGACTGTGCTCGGCGGCGGATTATGTGCAGGCAGTGCTGGACGGAGAAGATTATGTGATGACGGACGGGAAAGTGTGGTATGATAGAAGCGGAAACATCATAGATTAGCGTTACAGAATGGGAGAAATATGACAAAAAATAGATGGAAAAGAGCAGCGGCATATTTGATGTCTGGAATTATGTTAACCAGTATAATGACAGGCTGCGGTGACGGGAACAGGTTTGGCACGAAGGTGGTGCTCACCACAGGCTTTGAAAAGGACGAGGTCTTTCGCATTGAGACCAGTTCCTGTAAGCTGCCTGAGCTGATGGTATACCTGACCACCATCCAGAATCGCTATGAAAGCGTGTATGGGGAAGAAATCTGGGAAACCAAAGCCGATGGCGTGACCTTAGAGGAGAATGTCAAAAACATTGCGTTGGCGCAGATCGCCCAAATCAAGACCATGAACCTGATGGCGGAAAAATATGAGGTAGAGCTTTCCGATGAGGAGGAAGCACGGGCGGAAAATGCGGCGAAAGCGTACTACGAAACGCTGGGAAAGCGGGAAATCGAGCTTTTGGGCGTCAGCGAAAAGGCGATCCGTGCACTTTATCAGGAGTTTGCCCGGGCGGAGAAAATGTACCAGTATACCATCAAGGATATCAATCCGGAAATCAGCGACGACGAAGCGCGTACCATCACCGTGCAGCACATTTTAATCAAGACTTACGCGCTGGACGGGACGGGAAAAAAGATCGAATATACGGAGGAGGCAAAGCAGGACGCTTACAGACGGGCAATCGAGGCGCTTAGTCAGGCGAGAGAGGATGAGGACTTTGACGCGCTCATCCGCAAGTACAGCGAGGACGACAGGTCTACCTACTCCTTCGGCAAAGGAGAGATGGAGGAGTCCTTTGAGACGGCGGCTTTCAATCTGGGAACGGGCGAGATCAGTGACGTGGTGGAGACGGAGTTCGGCTATCACATCATCAAGTGCATCAACACCTTTGACAGGGAGGAGACGGACGCCAATAAGATCAAGATCGTGGAGCAGAGACGTGAGGAGGCCTTCGGCCAGGAGTATGACGCCTATGTGGAGACGCTGACCAGAAATCTGAACGAAGAACTTTGGAATACGGTGAATTTCATCCATGATGAGGAAGTAAAAACGCAGAATTTTTTTGAAATCTATACAGAGTATTTTGGAAACTAGGAAGCATTTGGCAGTTCTGGTTTTGTGTGACAGGAATGGATATAGGGAGTTTAGAAAAAGTTTATAATTCTGCAAAGCCGCATGGATACTGAATAAATAGGAAGTTATTAGCACTCACGTTAAATGAGTGCTAATTTTGTCTTGACTTCTATTTTTTTGGGTATTAAACTATCCTCTAGGTAATCAAATCCCGAGAAAAGGGCTTACAGGACAGGCAAAGCGCTGTTCCGGGTACGGGATATTTCAGTTTGGAAAGAAAGGAACGTGAGAAAATGGCAGCGAAGCATGGCAATTTATCAATCAACAGCGATAATATTTTTCCGATCATCAAGAAGTGGTTGTATTCCGATCACGACATCTTTTTCAGGGAGCTGATCTCCAACGGTTGCGACGCGATCACGAAGCTGAAAAAGCTGGATATGATGGGCGAGTACGCGCTGGCGGATGATTATAAGGCGAAGATCCAGGTCATCGTCAATCCCGAGGAAAAGACGCTTACATTTATCGATAACGGTATCGGTATGACGGCGGACGAGGTGGAGGAGTACATCAACCAGATCGCTTTCTCCGGCGCGACGGATTTTATTGAAAAATATAAGGACAAGGCGAACGAGGATCAGATCATCGGTCATTTCGGCTTAGGTTTTTACTCGGCGTTCATGGTGGCGGACGAGGTGGAGATCGACACACTGTCATGGCAGGACGGCGCGCAGGCAGTGCACTGGACCTGTGACGGCGGCACGGAATTTGATATGGAGGACGGTACCAGGACGGAAGTGGGTACAACGATCACTCTTCACATCAACGAGGACTGCCTAAAATTCTGTAATGAGTATGAGGCAAAAGAAGTCATCAAAAAATACTGTTCCTTCATGCCCACGGAAATTTATCTCTCCAAGGCGAATACCACGGAGACCCAGACGATTACCGCAGACGAAAAGCTTCCTACCGACGAGGTGATCGAGGAGATCAAAAAGGAGAAAGAGGAGGACGAGCAGAAGCTTAAGATCAAAAAGCGTCCTGAACTTCTCAACGAGACGACTCCTCTCTGGGCAAAACATCCCAACGAGTGCACGAGGGAGGAGTATCTGGAGTTTTACCGCAAGGTCTTCCAGGATTATAAGGAGCCGCTGTTCTGGATCCATCTGAACATGGATTATCCGTTCAATATGAAGGGTATCCTCTACTTCCCGAAGATCAATATGGAGTACGAGTCCATTGAGGGAACCATTAAATTATATAACAACCAAGTGTTTATTGCGGACAATATCAAAGAAGTGATCCCCGAGTTTTTGATGCTCTTAAAGGGTGTGATCGACTGTCCCGACCTGCCGCTCAACGTCTCCCGAAGCGCGCTGCAAAACGACGGCTTTGTAAAGAAGATCAGCGAGTACATCACCAAGAAGGTGGCGGACAAACTTTCCGGCATGTGCAAGACCGAGAAGGAAGAATACGAAAAGTATTGGGATGATATCAGCCCCTTCATCAAGTTCGGCTGCTTAAAGGATGACAAGTTCTGCGAGAAGATGACCGACTACATCCTCTTTAAGAATCTGGACGGCGTCTACATGACCCTGCCCGAGTGTCTGGAGGTCAATAAGATCGATCCCGACGAGGTGGAGGAAGGCGACGGTGAGAAGACGGCGTCCGATGCAGAAGCGGCGGTAGACGAGAACGGCGAGAAGGTAGAAGCCGAGGTCGTTGACGAGACCGAAAAAGTGGACGCTGAAGTGCTTGACGAGGACGGCGAGCCCATCGAGGAAGAAAAGAAGGAGAAAGTCATCTACTATGTGACCGACGAGAAACAGCAGAGCCAGTATATCAATATGTTCAAGGCGGCTAAGATGGACGCGGTGGTGCTGACGCACAATATCGACCAGCCCTTCGTCTCCCAGCTTGAGGCGAAGAACGAGGGTATCAAGTTCCAGCGTATCGACGCTGACCTGACGGACACCTTCAAGGCAAAGACCTCCAAAAAAGCAGAAAAAGAGATGGAGGAGCAGGGAGAAGCAATCGCCAAGCTGATGAAAAAAGTCCTCAAAAAGGACGAGATCAAGGTGAAGATCGAGAAGTTGAAAAACAAGAAGATTTCTTCCATGATCACGCTCTCTGAGGAATCCCGCAGGATGCAGGACATGATGAAGATGTACTCCATGCCGGGAATGGATATGGGGATGTTCGGCAAGGAAGGGGAGACGCTGATCTTAAACGCGAACCATCCACTTGTGCAGTATGTGATCGAGCATCAGGACGGCGAGAATGTAAAGATGATCTGCGAACAACTCTACGATCTGGCGCTCTTGCAGCAGGCGCCGCTTGAGCCTGAGGCGATGACAAAGTTTGTGGCCAGGAGCAATGAGATCATGATGCTGCTGACAAAATAAAACACGATAGCAAAAAATAGGACGGAGAATCATTCCTAAGAAAAGGAATGGTTTTCCGTCTTTTTTTGATTGACAATAAAACAAAAAAATACGCAGAATATATAGTTCTGCGAAAATTCGATACGCTTTCTGGTTTTTGTAAGAACAGGTTTATTTTAGCATAGTTATTTGGGCATTACAAGATGTTTTTGGCGGGCAGCCTTATTATGGATGAATGGAAACGTGTGGTCAAATCCGTGGTCAGATCAGGGGTCAGTTTTATTGCAGGAATCTGTGATTATCGGCAGTCTGACGGATTTCGCAGAACTATATATTCTGCGAACCATTTTGTGCGGATATGCGGCATTTTGGATCTGCTCATACAGGATCGATACATAATATTTCGGAGCCAAAGGAAAACGATTTTATGATAGCGGAAATGGACGAAGGAGCAGGGAAGCGTTTTAGAAAGCACGAACTCCTGCATATGGTGTCTCTCCTGGAAAAGACGAACGACACCATTGTAAAAACGGTCAGGGAGAATCCTGAGGGTGCGGCGGGAGCCTGCATTTCGTGTCAGGAAACGGCGATCCTGATCGGGACTTATTTGGAAAGTCTGGGAGAAACCTATGCAGGGCTGGTGGAATTGTTAGAGAACTACTGCGAAAATGTTTTCCAGATGAGCGAGGCGGTAACGGAGGAAACGCAGTGCCAAAAGATTGCCAAAAAGATTCAGAAACAGTTAAGCCGCTTAAAGAGTGGAATCGCCTATGATCTGCCTGAGGATCGGAAGGAAGTGGTGTTTCTTCCCGCCATGGCGTCTATGTGGGATTCACTGGAGAGCGTTTGGAGGGCGGCGGATGCCGATCCGGACTGCGACGCCTATGTGATCCCCATTCCTTATTATGATAAAAATCCGGACGGAAGCTTCAAAGAGGAGCACTATGAAGGGGATCAGTACCCAAAAGATGTGCCGATCACCCATTATGACGAGTACGATTTGGAGGCACGGCACCCGGATGTCATTTATATCCATAACCCTTACGATGAACGCAATCTGGTGACCAGCGTGCATCCTCGTTTTTATGCCAGAAATTTGAAGGATTTTACCGATAAACTAGTCTATATCCCATATTTTGTTTTGGGGGAAGTCGATCCGGATGACAGAGAAGCAGCCGAGCGCATGGAGCGTTTCTGCTATGCGCCGGGGACGGTCTATGCCGACGAGGTGATCGTTCAGTCGGAAACGATGCGGCAGGTTTTCATCAACGTGTTTCAAAAAGTCGCCAAGGAGGAAGGGCTGTCCGGTGAGCATTTGGACAGGAAATTTTTAGAGAAGAAATTTCTGGGCACGGGGTCGCCGAAATTCGATAAGGTGCGAAATACCAAAAAGGAAGATTTGGAGATCCCGAATGAGTGGCGGAAAGTGATCGAAAAGCCTGACGGGAGCCGTAAGAAGATCGTTTTCTATAATAACAGTGTAAATGCGCTGCTGCATCATGACGAGAGAATGCTGCAAAAAATGGAATCCGTATTTGAACTGTTTCGGGAAAACAAGGATGAGGTGGCGCTGCTTTGGCGACCGCATCCTTTGATCCGTGTGACGATTGAGAATATGAGACCACAGCTTTGAACGAAATATGACAGCCTTGTCAGAAAATATCGGGAAGAAGGCTGGGGAATCTATGACGACAGTGCGGATGTGGACCGGGCCGTCGTGCTCTGTGACGCCTATTATGGAGATCGGAGCAGCATCGTGCAGCTCTGCGGACAGATCGAGAAAATGATCATGATTCAGTCAGTAAAGCTGACAGAGTATGATTTTACGATACCGGATGCCGACAGACCAAGGAGGGAGGCGCTTTTATCGGCGCTGCGTCAGGGAAAGCCCATCAAAGAAAGGAAAAAGATTGGATTAGGGGATCTACTGAGCGATCTGAGTAACGGGAGAAGCAGAACATGAATTATGCCGTGGTATTGGCTGGCGGAAAAGGGCAGCGTTTTGGAAATGGAAAGGTATCCAAGCAATTTATTGAATTGACAGGGGTGCCGATGATCGTTTATGCCCTGCAGACGGCGGAGAAGAATCAACATATCGATGAAGTCTGCATTGTTGTTTCCGAAAAGGAAGAAGAAAACGTCAGAAATTGGATCAGGCAATATGGGATTAAAAAGGTAAAGTTCTTTGCACGCCCGGGCAAGGAAAGACAAAGGTCCGTCTACAACGGCTTGCAGGAGATCCCGGCCAAGGCAAGAGATACCGTGATGATCATGACTGCCGTATGCCCGTTTGTTTCCCAAAGGACCATAGATAAACATTATGAGATGATAAAGGAGTATGACGCGACCATCACCGTTGTGAAAGCGACGGATGCGATCACGTTCAGCAATGACGGAAAAAGAGTCAATCGGACGCTGCAGAAGAAAAAACTGTATTTGCAGCAGGGCCCGCAGGTGTTTCGGTACGGGACGCTTCTGCTGGGGCACAAAATGTATATGGAGGATGAGGAATACAGCAAGACGGATGTCACGGAGGACAGCGAGCTGGTTCTCAATATCGGCGTGGAATGTTATATGGTATTGGGCGATCGCTTTTGTATCAAAGTGACCTATCCGGAGGATCTGGCCATAGCGGAGTCCTTACACCCCTTGTTTGCGGAGCAGGAAAAGAGGTATGACAATGAACAGGATCATCGTTGAGGATGTGGAGGAAATCGTTTCGGGAACGATCCCCTTTGAAAAACTGTTTGGGAAAACCGTATTGATCTCGGGAGCGAACGGTTATGTTCCCGCCTATTTTGTACATACGTTTCTGGCGTTGAACGACAGGAAAAATGCGAATATCAGGGTGCTGGCGCTGTGCAGAAGTGAAAGCAGAGCAAAGGAGCGCTTTTTAGAATATCCGGGCAGGGATGATTTCCGACTGCTCATTCAGGATGTGCGCGATCCGATTGCGGTTGACGAGGAGGTCCATGTTTTCATTCACGCGGCAAGTCCCGCAGGCATCAAAAAAAGGCATGACGATCCGGTAAACACCTTTTTGGCGAATGTCGACGGCGCAAAAAACATGCTGGAGCTGGCGGTCAAAAATCCGTGCGAATATTTTCTGCTTATCAGCAGCGTAGACGTTTATGGAAAACTGGAACATACGGAAAGGATCACGGAAGAAATGTCGGGGTATCTGGATCCGCTCAATGTGAGAAATGCTTATTCCTGCGGGAAAAGGGCGGCCGAGTCTTTATGTAAGGCATATCAGGTATCGTATGATCTGCCGATTTTTATCGTCAGACCCTTCCAGATCATGGGACCCGGGCCCGAACTGGATGACGGGCGGCTGCACATTGATTTTATTTCGCAGATCATCAGCAAAGGGGAAATCGTATTGAAAAGCGACGGCACGGCAGTGAGGACTTTTCTGTATCTTACGGATGCCGTGCGGGCAATGTTTTATGTGCTGTTTTTTGGGACACCGGGAGAGGCCTATAACATTGTGACGGAGGAAGGGGAAGCGTCGGTAAAAGAGCTGGCTGACCGGATGGCGTCTTTGGCAGCCGGAAAAAGCGTCAAGGTGGTGTTTGATCAGACAAAACGGGACACGATCGAAGTGACGGGGGCTTTGTCGGTCGTGACGGGCGATTCCACAAAACTGACTGCGCTTGGCTGGAAACCGCAACATTCGATGGCGGACGGGTGTGAAAGGATGATGAGGTATTACGGAATCGAGACGAAAGGGGAGTAAAGCGATATGCAGCTGCCGAAAAAAAAGCAGACGATAGCGGAATTTGAGGAGAGTATTCAAGTAAAGGAACTGATCGTCTGGGGGAGAAGTAAAGCCTGTGTGGAAGTGTGTAACCGGTATGACGTAACGTATATTATCGACAGGAATGATGAGCTCTGCGATCAGACAGTAGGCAGAGTAAAAATATATCAGCCCGCCAGGCTATATGCGGAGGATCCGGCAAAAATCGTGATACTGATTTGTACAGCGGAAAAATACGTGCGGGAAATCGTTTCTGCGTTGTTGGAGATCGGGGATTTTACCATTTTCTTTTGGAATGTCCTGACCAATGAATTTTTGAACCGCATATCAGGCGAGTTATACGACAATAGGGAACGGATCGCGAAGGTGAAGCGGCAGCTGTATGATGACTGTTCCAAAAGGATCTTTCAGGAAGTTGTCAACAGAAGAATATGCGGGGTAAACACGGGATATTCGGATCTGAAAATACAAAATGAGATTCAATATGTATTTCAACCGGCATTGATGAGTAAGAAGGATGGGATCCTATTGGATTTAGGGGGATATATAGGAGACTCGGTAGAACGTTTTGTCAATTTTTTAGGAGATGATCTGTCGGGCATCTATACATTTGAGGCGTTGGCGGAAAACATAAAACGGATAGAGGATAAGAAAGAGACGCTTGGCCGGCATTGGAAGGGAACATTGAAAATTTTCCCATATGCCGTATCGGATCAAAAAGGCGAGATCGTTTTTTACGAAACGGAAAAGAAGGGAGCCTGTTTTTCACCCGCATTCAGAAGTACGACAAAGTATGCGCAGATGCCGCCGGTAAATCAGTTTATGGTAGAGACTGTGGCGATTGATGATGTCATCGATGCTGACGAAAGAATACGGTTTATCAAAATGGATATTGAGGGAGCGGAGTATGAGGCACTGCTTGGAGCAAAGAAGACGATCCTGCGGGAAAAGCCGGGACTTGCCATATCCATTTATCACAATGCGGCTGATTATTATAGACTGGCAGAGCTGATCAAAGAATATGTACCGGACTATAAAATGGCAGTAAGGCATCACAAGGATAAGCACGTGGATACCGTTTTATATGCCTGGATCTAAGGAAAGGATAAGACAGTGAACAAAGCGCATGAGGAATGTATCGAACTTTTGCAGATCGTACACGGGATATGCAAAAAGGAAAATTTGAAATATACGATTGCATCAAACACGTTGATTGCTTATGAAAACGGAGTGGAGTTTGAAAAATGCGCTCCCATCATTTATATTGCGCTCATGTACCGCCATTTTGTGCGGCTGAAAGAGGCATTATGTGGATTTTGTAGCGAGCATAGCGGATATTCTTTTCATGACTATACGAATACGGAACAGTTTGATACCTTTGAGAGTTGGTTCGTGAAGGAATCTAAGATCAAGTTTCGGGAGGACAGGAAGAAGGAGGCATTCTATTATGGAACGCGTCTGATCATAACGCCTCTTTTTTACGTGGGCAATGAGGAAACTGCGTGGGAAACGGCATATCAGAAGTTTCGGGATACGACGAATACCCTGAATGCGCGCGCGGTCCTCAAGGGCAAACCGCTGCGCTCTTTTATCAGGCTGACTCCCAAAAGAAGGATATCAAACCATTATATCAAACAAAGGGGCAGATTTTCGATTCAAAACATGATCGACGAATATGGCGCACATGAGCAGAGCAGCTATGTGATTTATCCGCATGTAATCGGTCGTGATAGAAATAATCCAAATTCTATCCCACAAATTGTAAACGAGCAATCAAAAAATATTACCGATGATATGTGGAATACAGTGGAGGAGATTAGGTTTTGTGAAGCTGTCTGCTATGCTGCCGTTGACAGGAAGCGGATGCTATCGTGTTTTCCTGAACATATGCTGCTGGCTGTGCTGAATCAACAGAAAAGCCAATTGACTCTGAACGGGAACACCTATCTCTGGCGGGTACAACAGATACAGATCGAGCTGCTGACAGAGTTTGACCGTATTTGCAGGAAACACGGATTGCGTTACAATATCAGTTTTGGGACACTTTTGGGTGCCATCAGGCACAAGGGATTCATCCCCTGGGATGATGACATTGACGTGACGCTCCCGTGGGAAGACTTTGACAAGCTGGACGAGATCATGAAGCTTGAGCTTGACGAGGACAAATATTATTTTAGGTGCCCGGCGAATGAGGAGAACAATCATCTGATCTTTAAGCATCTGGAGCGAAAGGGTACGGTCTATACCAAACCCGGCAGAGATAAGTTAAAGAAGCAGATAGGCGTGTTTATCGATATTTTTCCCATGTATCCGTCGGCGCCGCTTGCGGTACTGGATTGGTTTCACGCAAAGATCTGCCGTTATTGGCGGACGGCGCTTTGGGCAACCATCGGGGCGGATTCTGAGCCCGATGAAAAAAAGAAAAGACAGTATCAAAAAATGGCACGTCCCGGGAATAAAGTTTGCTATCAGAAATTTGTGCGTGCAGCCACCTTTTTTAAGAACAGGAAATACCTGAAATTTTGGATCGCAATGGACCGCAACCCTTATAAGACGCCGCTTGTCAGGATGGTAAATTATACGGATCCGATCGAGGTCGATTTTGAGGGGAGAAAGTTTTTTGCGGCAAGAGAGTATGAAAAGGTACTGGACTATTGTTTTGGGCATGACTGGAAAATGTATCCGACGACCAAAGGAAGACAACCTGTACATAACGCAGTGATGGAGATTGGAGATCTCTATCAAAAAGAGAGTGAGGGCGAGCTATGAAATATGGATATCTGTTTTATCAGAAACCTTTGAAACCACAGATGAAAACGCGTCCGGTCAATCTGGGAGACCCGATCCAGTCTTATGCAGTTAAGAATCTTTATCGCGAGATGGGAATCCCGGAGGAAGATATCATTCCTGTGCCGCGATATGATTTGGCCAACTATGATGGTGAGGAATGCGTCTGCGTCGTAAACAGTGCGAGCAATTATGAAGAACTGGCGTATGATTCCTATTTTATGCCGCCTTCAAATAAAGTCCATGCCATACCAATGTCGCTTCATATCCACAGAAAACTGTCGGAGGCGGAACTGGCATATTATCAAACCTGCGGCGGTGTAGGCTGCAGAGATTTGTATACAGTGGAGTATCTTAGGGGATTGGGCGTAGACGCCTATCTTACGGGATGTTTGACTTTGACGCTTCCCAGAAGAAGTGAGGAGATTGCAAAAAAGGCTGATAAGGTATATTTTTTGGATGTGCCGTCCGATGTGATGAAGATCATGCCGCAGGAGCTGAAAGAGGAAGGGATCGTTCTTTCCAATATATTGAGGTTTGAGAATACCGGATACAGCAACAGGATATCCATAGAGGATACTTACGAAGAACACAGGAAAGGGGAGGAGCGGGTAGCACTTTTAAGAGACACGGCGCGTTTGGTCATTACCTCAAAATTGCATGTTGCTTCGCCTTGCCTTGCCATGGGGATACCGGTCATCCTTGCAAAAAAGCATTTTGGAGATCGTTTCGGGTTCATTGACCGATTGATACCGACTTATACAGTTGAGCACTATGATGAAATTGATTGGAATCCGCAGCCGGTCGATTTTGAGGAAGATAAGGCGAAGCTCAAGAAGGTATTTTTTGACAGGGTGAGAGCGGCGGTAAGCAGAGTAGCATTAGAAAAAATGTGGAATGAAAAAGAACCGATTTTTGAAATAGATTATCATACCGCAACCTTTCATGCCGTCAATAAAATTGCCTTTCCCGAGCGGGAGTTTTCCTATGCGGTTTGGGGCATAGTGCTTTCAGCAGCTTTTTATTTTGAGGAAGCGATGAGCTCTCAGGTGCCGCAGGCGAAATTGATCGCCGGGATCGACATTGCCGCGGAGGGGAGCTTCTGCGATGTCGATATCATCAAGCCTGACGAGATCAAAAATCTGCCGCAGGACACTATAATTATCGTGGCTGCACCCACGGCGCAGAACCCGGCAAAGGAGCTGTTACAGGAAACAGGCAGACCATTTGTCTTATTAAAGGGAACAAGCGCAGAATGTTATAATTTCTAGGGGCTTATAAAGCCCCTTTATATGAGTTCCCCCACTCCAGCATGGCGTCCAGAATAGGGCGCAGGGAGTTCCCTAAATCGCTCAGCGCGTATTCGACACGGGGCGGCACCTCGGCATAGACAGTGCGGGTGACAATGCCGTCCTCCTCCATGGAACGGAGGGAATCGGTCAACACTTTCTGGCTGATTCCCTCCAGATCTTTTTTCAGTTCATTAAACCGCCAGGGGCGGGTCAAGAGATTGCGGATAATCAACAGTTTCCATTTGCTGACGGACGATACCTTTGTGCAGGATGAGGGGTGGTATCTGGCGGCGAAACGCTATGAGGCATTTCTGGCAGAGTGCATGGAGAAAAACACTGTATTTTTAGAGCTGGGCGTGGGATATAACACCCCGGGCATCATCAAGTACCCGTTCTGGGAAATGACGGCTGAAAATCCGCAGGCTGTGTATGTCTGCGTGAATAAGGGGGAGAGTGTCTGCCCGCGGGAATTGGAAGGGCGGGCAGTGTGCGTGGATGGGGATATTGGATGGGTCTTGCAACAGATTCAAGTTGAAAAATAGCATAGATATTGTTACCTGTCGTTTGCATGTATTACACAAAAATGTGTAAATGCACATAAAATAGGAATAATAGCTTGAAACGGGATTTCCTATATAGTAAAATAAAATTACTTAAAAATATGTATTTGCACAAAAACAAGGAGCGGCAGGATGGAAATTAAAAGAAATAGTTATCTTCAACAGTTGATTCTGAGAAAAAACAATGGAATGGTGAAGGTGATCACAGGCATACGAAGATGTGGAAAATCTTTTTTGCTGTTCAAAATATTTAAAAACTACTTAATAGAAAACGGTGTCAAGGAAGATCACATTATTGAGATTGCTTTGGACGGCATTGAAAATGATGAATTGAGAAATCCTAAAATATGTTATCAGTATGTGAAA
Source organism: uncultured Lachnospiraceae bacterium (assembly GCA_910576815.1). Classification (GTDB taxonomy): domain Bacteria; phylum Bacillota; class Clostridia; order Lachnospirales; family Lachnospiraceae; genus UBA3282. The sequence goes on along the minus strand of CAJTKA010000041.1, from coordinate 104 downwards.
AACGCTGTGAAGGATAAAGAAAACTGTTATCTGTTTTTGGATGAAATACAACCTAAAATCCCGATAAAATTATAACAACAGCCTTACTCGGTTGGCAGTTCAAC
>CAJTKA010000040.1 GCA_910576815.1 uncultured Lachnospiraceae bacterium | reverse complement strand
GAAGCAAAGATCGGTCATGCCATCATGGACGCGGATGTGTTCATCTCTCTGACGCACTTCAAGGGGCATGAGATGGCGGGCTTTGGCGGCGCGCTGAAAAATATCGGCATGGGCTGCGGTTCCAGAGCGGGCAAGATGGAGCAGCATTGCGACGGAAAGCCGCAGGTGGATCCGGCGGCCTGTGTGGGCTGCGGTGCCTGCGACAGAATCTGTGCGCACGGCGGGCCCATTATTGAGAACGGCAAGGCGCATATCGACCACGACAAATGCGTGGGCTGCGGAAGGTGTCTGGCGGTGTGTCCGAAAGATGCGATCGCTGCAAACTTTGAGGATACCGTAACGATGTTGAATTACAAGATGGCGGAGTATGCGTGGGCGGTCTGCAAGGATAAACCCTGCTTCCATGTGTCCCTGATCTGCGACGTGTCGCCCAACTGTGACTGCCATGCGGAAAATGATATTCCAATCATTCCCAATGTGGGTATGCTGGCGTCCTTCGATCCGGTGGCGCTCGATCAGGCCTGTGCCGATTTGTGTAATAAAATGGCGCCCGTGGAGGAGAGCGTGCTGGGAGAAAATCTTCATAAGCACGGCAACGAGGCGGGGCACGACCATTTTTATATGACGCACCCCGACACGGAGTGGAAGTCCTGTATTGCCCATGCGATAAAGCTTGGGCTGGGGACGGATCAGTATGAATTGTTGACGATTTAAAAGCAAAGGGCGCAATCCGATGTGGGGTGGCACCTGCTTCGCATAAGGCAGTAATGAGATGAGAAAAATGACCTCCAAACGCCTGCTTTTATATGGCAATTGAAGGTCATTTTTTGCACTATGTTGATTTTACAATATAGGTCTATTTTGGTTTTACTGCGCCGAGCCTGCGTGTGGAATATTGGTGTGTTCCGATATTTCTCGGCTAATGGTGCACAGGTCGTCCACGGACAGACCGTGAATATCCGTATTTCCGGTGATTCGGGCAAAGGTCTTTAGCTCCTCGGCGGAGCATCTGAGGTAATTTTCCACCCGCTTTGCAGCCGCATCAATGTGCAGTCTTTCCCGCAGCTTTTCATCCTGTGTCGCTACACCGACTGGGCACATGCCGCTGCCGCAGATGCGGTACTGCTGGCAGGCTGCCGCAACCATTGCCGCGGAGGCAACAGCGACAGCGTCCGCGCCCATGGCGATCGCCTTGGCAAAATCAGAGGATACCCGTAAGCCGCCTGTGATGACCAGATCGATATCGGAACCAATGAAATCCAGATATTTTCTGGCGCGGTATAGTGCATAAAGCGTCGGCACGCTGGTAGAGTCCCGAATGATGGCAGGAGAGGCACCTGTTGCACCGCCGCGCCCGTCTATGGTGATGAAATCAGGTTCGGCATAGACACAAAATTCCAGATCTTTTTCGATCCGTCCCGCAGCGATCTTGATACCGATGGGTCTGCCGTCGCTTAGCATACGCAGATCGGCTACCACACCCCTTAAATCGTCGGCATTGTTGATGCGGGGAAACTTTGAGGGACTGATGACATCCTCTCCGAGCGGTTTGTTGCGGATTTTAGCAATTTCCGGCGTCACTTTGCTGCCCGGCAGATGGCCGCCCATGCCCGGCTTGGTTCCCTGTCCGATTTTGATTTCAATGGCATCTGATGTTTTTAGATTTTCCTCAGTAACGCTGTACATATTAGGGACATATTCGAATATGTACTTGCAGGCTGCCGCCTTCTCCTCGGGGAGAACGCCGCCTTCTCCGCTGCACATTGCCGTTCCCACGGCTGCGCTTCCTTTTGCCAGCGCGATCTTTGTTTCGCGGGAGAGGGCGCCGAAGGACATGTGGGAGATATAGACCGGCATAGAGAGGGTCATCGGCTGTTTCGCATGCTTTCCAATCACGGTCTGCAAGGACACCTCCTCATGCTCATCCAGAGGCATCGGGTTTAGCTGTGCGCCGAGGATCAGCACATCGTCCCAATTAGGCATTTTCATCCGTGTGCCCATGGCCTCGATTGCTGATTTGCCTGTGACAGCCATCTCGTGGATCTCTTTCATGTAGCGGTAGTCGCTGTCTGTCTTTCTCGTTTCCGCAGGATAATCTAAGGACGAAGAAGCTGCGACGCTGCCATTCTCTGCCATAGCGCAGGCCGTGGCAGGTTTTTCGGCTTCCAATGCCTTGAATTTTTCCGGCGGTTGCTTGCAGATGGGACATTCCGTCAGTTCAGAAAAAGGTTTGCCTTCCTTTTCCTCGTCGTATTCATATCCGCAGACACTGCATTTGTAGATCATAGTAAAGCCCTCCTTTATGTGATTCCTTTCTTCCGAAACCGTTTGTAATCACTATAATCTTTTTTGGAGGTTTTGTCGAGGGGCAGGGTATTATCTTGTCGGCATTTTGAAGTCCGCAAGCGCATGATTCAGATAATCATTAAAAGGTTTCATCGCCTCGAATATCTGCACCATTTTTGGCAGGAATGTCTCGATATCCAGCAGTTCTTCGTCTTTGACAGGGTATTCCAGATACCAGCTTTTATATTTCAGATATGCCGCCTGCGGGTGCTCCTGATCGTAACCGGCGGGCACATTTTGAATGATACTGCTGTCTGTCTGACCCAGCGCCAGGATCAGTTCCTGCACCAGCGCCTCAAACTGCGCGTTTGCCTCCTTGTACTCTGTCTTGTGCTGATGATACCATTCCCTGTTGTTGTTTTCCTGTAAGTCAGATAAGTATTTGAAGATCAGTTCCGTGTTCATTCTTTTCCCCCATTTCTTTTTTCATCTTATTTTGTGTGGGCATTTTTCATATGCGTCATTTTCATGTTATGCGTTTCTTACGACCGAAAGAGAAGTTGAGTTCAGAAAATTTCTCATAAACTGTCTGGTCTGTTCCGGGGTCGCATAGAGTTTGGCAAAGGAAAAGTGCTGCGCCAGATCATCGATTTCTTCCATTGCCTCTTTCACGTCAAGTAAGGTCTGTCCCGCAATTTCTTCGGCAACGGTGTAGTCCTGATGGGACGGATCGATCCTATGGTTTTGAATTGCATAATTGATCCTGTCTGCGCATCTGCATGTCCCATTTCCGTACTCACCGCAGTATTCACTTAGAAAATCCGCCATCTTTTTGCGAATACGGGAGAGCCGTTTACGGTATGCTTCCGGCGAAATGCCTAAGATTTCCCCGGCCATGCGGCTGTCTGCCTGAAACATTGTCCCGAGAATAAAAATCAGGCGGCTGTCTGTGTCGAGACATTGCAGCATTACATTGGTACAGGACAGTTTCAGTTCTTCCGCCAGCACAGTCTTTTCCACATTTTGTGTCAGATCCGGTACATCGAAAATGGTGCCGTTTTTGATATCTTCTCCATAAAACGCAAAATTGAGCGGATGTTTGGCAAACATATGCTTTTTGTAGTTTATCAAATGGTTCACTGCAATGCGAAATACCCATGTCGAAAAGGTGCTTTCCTTTTTGAAGGAGGAAAGATGGGTGACGATTTTCAAGAGGATATCCTGCGATGCGTCCTCCGCGTCGGCAAAAGTGCCGAGCATGCGCAGGGAAAGGTTAAAGACCAGATCCTGCACGCTTAAAATGACGGTTTCCAGAGCCTCCCGGTCTCCTGCGGTGGCTTTTTCCACCAAAGCAAATATTTCTTCTGTATTTTTGTCCATGAATGTTACCTCCTATTCATATTAGACATTGATGCGAAGCTTTTGTGACATATGATTTTTGATATTTCTGCGTTATGCTTGATTTGGGGTGGCAGGAAAGCCACCATGCTTAAATCTTAGCCCACAGTTATGAATTTTTCCATTTATAACAATAAAAGGATCATTGGCAACAAACTGTCTTTAGAAATATGAACTGCATACCGAAATAAAAACAGAAGAGAGAAAAGCATTGCGGTTATAGGAAAGCGGAAAGGCGGGCAGCGTTTATGAATATTTCATGGGATCGAACCGGCAGCATATTGCGGAGAATGAATTCCGCAGGAATGTTAAAGAGTACGCAGGACAGACTGGAGCGGCAGGAACAGACACAGAAGCAGGTGGACTTTTTTGAGAAGCAGAAGGAAAATCTCAAAAATGTGACCTGCGAGAGCGTGGAGGAAATCGCTGAGAAATTGAAGATGTTCCAGTCCTATGAAGACCAGATCGCAGCGGCAAAGGCAGCTTACAATCAGGAGCAGATGTTCCACATCCTGGATGAGTCCACGGAGCGCGGAGAGAAGATCGCGGAGGCAGTCGAGGATATGGAGCCCAAGACTCCCGAAGAACGTCTGGAAGAAATGGCAGAGGAAGCGCTCGGCATCGAGGATGGCGGCGAACTCGAGGAGGTCATGGACGAACTGCAGGAGGTTGCAGAGGAGTTGACCGAGGAGCTGACAGAAGATATGACCGAGGAGCTTGCAGAGGCGCTGCCTGAGAATGCGGAACTGTCTGCGGAGGAGGTCGCGGAAGCGGCGGCTGCGGCAAAGGCAGCAGAAAAGGAAGCGGCAGGAGCGGTGGGAATTCCCGAGGGGTATCTGCCATTTGATGTGAGACTGTGATTGCCGCGATAATTCCAAGGTATGTCAGCAACCGTGCTTTGGTGAAAGGTTACCGTCTCCTCACAATTTTTGGTGTGCCGCGATTCATAAGAAAAAATCATCTGCGGGAAAACCGCATCCGATTGGAACAGGCAGGCTGGGATTTCTGGAATGATAAGGATGCATTGATTGAGAACCAGAGCGAGTGGGGAAATATCCTTTTTGGCGTAGGACGACGTCTGAGTATGAGATACGCCGGCTGTGAGATTATCGCCACGTACAATGCAAGAAAAGCTCTGGGTGTGCCGTCTTCACGAAAGATGATGGCGGGAACTTTGTGCTTCACAATGCTTATCACAAGGATGAAAAGGGACGGTTCCAAGAGAGCCGTCCCTATGTGACTATTCAGGAAGCAGTGTCCCATATTTCCAGACGGGAACCGAAGCTGATTTATCTGATTGGGATTCAGCGAGAAGTAGGAGAGTTTCCATTTATCTGTAGAAAATTTCAGTGTAAAATCTGATGGATTCTGTTATAATGTAAAAAAAGACTGGAGGTATGCTATGTCTAAACAGCAGATGATTGCAAATTTGATTTCTACTGCGCCGGAAAGCAAACTGGATATCATTCTTTCCTTTGTTGAATTTGTATTGAAAGAAAGTACAGACGTGGACAATATGCTTTTGAGCGAACCGAGCCTTTCTGTTGATTGGATGCTTGAGGAGGAGAATGCTGCATGGAAAGATTTGTAAAAGGTGATGTTATTGTTCTTCCATTCCCTTTTACAGATTTAAGTTTTGCCAAGAGAAGACCAGCGGTTGTTTTGGCGGATATTAGGGGGAATGATTATATTATGTTACAAATTACTTCTAAAAATGTGAAAGACAGCTATGCAATTTCGCTCTTATCAACGGATTTTGTTTCTGGTTCTCTCAAAACAGACAGCAATATACGTCCGAATAAAATTTTCACTTTGAATCAACAGCTCATTTTGTATAAAGTAGGACATTTGAGTGAAGAAAAGATAGGAGAATGTGTCAGCAGAGTGTGTGAAATCATTCAGAATGGATAAAAACCTCCAAAATGTTTCATGATAAATGCAACAATTTGGAGGCTTTTTAGTTTCCTATAAAGTTACAATTTTTGTTGCCACTTCTTCCCGAAACCGCACATCATGCTCCACAAAGAGGAGCGTGGGCTGATACGTTAAAAGCAGTTTTTCAATCTGCATCCGCGAAAACACGTCAATATAATTGAGCGGTTCATCCCAGATATAGAGATGGGCAGGCGTCAGCAGGCTTGCCGCCAAAAGCACCTTTTTCTTTTGCCCTTCAGAGTAATCCTCCATGTTTTTTTCAAACTGTACCCGTTCAAAGTCAAGCTGCCTTAAGATGGCGCAAAACAGGCTGTGATCCAGATCGCGTTTCTTACAAAAAGCAGGAAGGCTGCCTGTCAAAAACGAGGTGTCTTGATTCACATAGGAGATTGTCAGCCCCGCAGCCGTTTCGCAAACGCCGTTTTCTGAGACGGGCATGTCGGAAGGCGGACATACGGCGGCGGTCGTTTTAGAGGCGGCTTTTTGCAGGATCATTTTGATCAGAGAAGATTTCCCGCAGCCGTTTTCTCCGTGCAGAGCAATCCGTTCTCCCTGATGGATGGAAAAGGTCAGCCCCGTAAAGACAGGATGTTCTGCGTCTGTATACTGCAAGCCGTAATCCCTGACGTCCACCAGTCTGTCCTTGTGATGGGTGAGGGGCACCAGTTTTAAGTCTACGGTCTTTTCCAAATCCTGCAAAAGACCCTCCTTCTCCTCAATTTCATGGTCGATTCGCTGTTTCATCTGTGTAACCCGGCTCTGCATTTTCTTGGTCTTTGCGCCGATGTAAGATCTCGTGGACAGGGAGCGGTCATGTTCCTTGATGGGATCATAGCCGATTTTCGAGCGTTCGCTTTTTTCTGCCCACTCGGCGGTGCGTCTGGCTGCCTGCCTTAATCTGCCAATCTCTTTTAAATGTTTTTCATTCTCCGCCATGACGAATTGGTCTTTTCGCTGTTTGTTTTCCCACCAGACCGAAAAATTACCGCTTTGCACTTCGATGGTCTGTCTGTTTAGTACCAGCACATGATCGATGCAGGCGTCCAAAAGATCCCTGTCATGAGAGACCAGAATAAAGCCTTTTTTGGAAGCCAGATATGCTTTCACGCAATCTCTGGCTGCCTGGTCCAGATGGTTTGTCGGTTCGTCGATCAGCAGAAAATCATGTTCGCCGGAGAACAGAACGGCCAGTAAAAGTTTGGTCCGTTCCCCGAAACTCAAGGTCTCGAACGGGCGGTAAAGGATCTCTGCGTCCTCATGAAGCTGCGCCAGTTCGCAGATGACCCGCCATTCTTCGCAGCCTGTTTTTAACTCCCCGAGGAAGGCGGAGGCGGGAAGCTGTTTCTGCGCCTTCGTGACGAGGTAAGGAAAGTAATCAAAGACCGTGCTTGCGGTGATGGAGCCGCTGTAAGCAAGATTTCCCGTCAAAAGGCGCAGGAAGGTGGTCTTACCCTTTCCGTTACGGCCGATGAAGCCCAGCTTCCAGTCTGTGTCAATGGAAAAGGAGACATTTTCAAAAATGTTGTCGAAACTTCCCTCATAGTTAAAGGTCAAATCGTTTACCAGTATTTGTGACATAAGCAACACTCCCTTCGTAAATGGCCGCCGCCGGCGAAGGTTTGTTTTTTTACTGCATATTATCTGCAATAAAAAAGAACCTTCCCTCGCCGAAAGTTCTCATTACATACCCGGTTGCCTCTATGATGTCACAAAGCGGACGATGCATTGCTTTTCTTCACGTTCCTTTCAGGAGAAAGCAGCGCACACAAAAAGAGAGGCGGCGAGAATATAATCCACTTTTGGCGACACGAAAACAGTACGGAAACAAAAGCCCGTACAGTAAAAACCTTCATGTGATCAAAAGTAGATTACTTTCTCATCCTTTCACCCCTCTCCGCAAGATGGATTCAGTTTAACACGGAAACCGAGTTTGTGTCAAGCACTGTGCAGACAAAATTTCGTGATTGAAAATTATAATTTTCAATCTTCAACTGTTGGGTGAGTTGCTTTGCCGGACTCTCTTATTGCGTTATGGAAATAGCGGCTTGTTTATACTATGATAAGGGAAAGAAACAAAGAACGCGGAGTTGGGCATGGAGGACAGAGTGCAAAATCATGCTGATGTGCTATGATAGGAGGTAATCTAATTATGGATCAATTGAAAACAGGCGAGGTTATTTACAAAAGACGCAGGGAACTGGAATTGACGCAGAACCAGCTGGCAAAATTATTGAACATATCGTTTCAGGCGGTCTCAAAGTGGGAGAACGGTACGGCGTACCCTGATATCGAGATGCTTCCGAAACTGGCGGCGGCCCTGCATACGACAGTGGATGCGCTGCTGGGCTATGAGAGTGTGGTGACGGATTATGATAAGCGCTACAATACGGAGGAATATTACTGGGGTCTTACGCCGAATTGCATCTGCTATGACATTATGAAGATCCTGCCGCCGGTCAAACCTTACCGTGTGCTGGATATTGGCTGCGGGGAGGGGAAGGATGCCGTTTTCTTTGCCAAGTGCGGCTATGCGGTGACAGCCTTTGACATTTCGGAACAGGGGATCGAGAAAGCAAAGAAACTGGCGGAATACAACAAAGTAGATGTTGCCTTCTTTAAGGCGGATCTGTTTGATTACCGTCCCGAGGGAGAGTATGACATCATTTTCAGCAGCGGCGTGCTGCATTTTATGCAGGAGAACAGGCGGAAAGAATTGTGCGACAGCCTGAAGGCGCACACGGCAGACGGCGGCATCAATGCCATGAATGTCTTTGTTAAAAAAACGTTTATCAAGCGCGCGCCAGACAGCACGAGGGATGAATCCAAACGGCACCCATGGTATTCGGGAGAGTTATTCGGCTATTATCATGACTGGCTGTTTCATGTTTGCAGGGAGGAAGTTTTTGACTGCAACAGCGGCGGGAAGCCGCATAAGCATTGTATGGATACGCTGATCGCACAGAAGGTGGGAGAGTAGGGAAAAGCATATTACAGATTTCGGATTATGCGTCATAATAAGACGGGGTTTTCGCTTGCGCTTCGCGGTATATAAGGTTATAATCGGAATGGTGGAGGGAATTGCAATGAAAGAAATAGAAGAATATATGGAAAAATTTCCTGCGGAGATAATCAATATGTTTAACCGGATTAGACAAATCATTTTTGACAGCATTGCTTGTGAACCGGAGGAGGTGCTATGGGCAAAATTGCCGAGTTATTGTGTTGGTAAATCTTTCGTGCGGCTGATACCATTCAAAGATCATATCAACATTGAGGCAAATGCTGCTGTTTTTCACAAAGAAGAACTGGCAGGTTATAAGTTTACTCCCAAAGGGATGCTACAAATCTATTTGAGACAGGAGATACCGTCCGAAATTTTGAAACAGATATTTGCAGAAACTTTGGGGTGATACTCAGAAAATGGCATTGTTATACTGAAAACAATAAAATGTGACCGTTAGGAGACAAATCTATGCCAAGTTCAATCAACAACTACCGAAACCTCATGGATCAACCCTGGGGAAAAATGTTCTACGACGTACTGTTTCGGCAGCTTGCTTTACCCGAAGATCATCCTCTTGACATTCTTGATTTCGGGGCAGGATTTTGTGTGACCGCCAGCCATTACGCACCCTTTCATCATGTGACCGCCATAGAACCAAGCAAAGAAATGCTTGACTTGAAATTGGAGGATCATAGTAGCGAATACACCTGTATTCACGGCGGGATCGAGGAAGTAAAAAGACAAAACGTGACTGCCTTTGACCTTATCATCTGTCACAATGTTTTAGAATATGTCCCTGACAAAGAGCGGATACTGACAGAACTTGCAGGCGTGCTGAAAAAGGGCGGCAGACTTTCCATCGTTAAGCATAATCTTGCCGGGCGAATCCTTGCGAGCGCAGTCTTTTCCGATGATCCGCAAGCGGCGCTTGGCTTACTGGAAGACGGCGATAACGAAAACAATATGTTTGGCAAACGGGATACCTACAGCACGGAATATTTGGTCGAACAGGCAGGTAAACTGGGTCTGACGCTGGAAGAACGCTTCGGACTTCGTACATTCTTTGCCTTATCCTCGAACAATGATATAAAATATGCAAAAGAATGGTATTACAATATGCTTGCATTGGAAATGAAAACCTGTGATCTGGAAGAATATAAAAATATAGCCTTTTTTAATCATCTTATTTTTAGAAAATAGCATGGAACGGAGGTACTTATGATTCTAAATTTTGAAAAAATCGAGGAACAGGTCATCCCTAATTTCAAGGGCGGAGAAAAGCAGTTTCGGACGCACATGTACACGGACGAGGCGTGTAAGATCATGCGGGCGTCCTTAGAGCCGGGGGCGACCATCGGCGTACATACCCATGAGACGAACAGCGAGATCATATTCATGTTAAAAGGAACGGGCGTTGTGCTCTGCGACGATACAAAAGAGACCCTGCCTGCGGGGAGCTGTCATTACTGCCCGAAGGGACACAGCCACAGCCTGCGCAATGAGAGCGACGAGGTGATCGAGTTTTACGCGGTGGTGCCGGAGCAGTAGGTCTCGCTAAATCGCCGCCGTACAGCGGCGATTTTTTAGAGATACCCCCGCATATCCTGCGCCAGTTTCTCCTCCAGATTGATCAGGCGCTTCGTGATGTCTTTCGCCTTCTCCTCAGCGGCTCTGTATTGGTTCAGATATTTACTGAGCGATTTCACTCCCATGTTGCAGCCTTCCGTCATCAGGTCAGCAATGGTCTGATCCGACTCGTTCATCACCAGCTTCACGTTGGTCTTCATCCACGACATGCCCTTTGCCATGGGATTCGGTTCCTTGCCGTCGTCATGGTAGGTATCCAGAAGGACCTGAATATCGTCCTTTAATTTTTCATGCTTTTCCTTGCAGTCGGAAAGGCATTTTTGCATCTTTTCATCATGTACATAATCTAAGACATCGTCTATTGAGGCGACGCCCATTTTGATTCCCGCGTCGCATTCCCGCAGCAGCTTTATGGTATCCGGTTCGATCATGGTGGTTTCACTCCTTTTTGTTTATTTGTTTATGATAAAAGAGTATACCCAATTCATTTGAAGATATTCCTTCATTGAATGCTGTAAGTTACCGGAAGATTCCAAGATGAAATGCGTTACAGACATATAAATACCTTTGCTTACAGATCGATCCGTAATATGCTTGAATCGATCCGTAAGATGCGTGATTCAATCGGTAATATGCGTTGCAAGAGGCAGATAAATGACTTATAATCTAGAAGTGACAGATTAGACAAAAAGATATCGGTTAACGTCAATTGTGGTTGGGATCATACAGACAAAAGCAGGGAGGCATCACAGTGAAACTCATCATAACAGATCTTGAAAACTTTTCAATTCCCGTCGAGGGCGAATATAAAGTGATCAAACCGCAGGACGAGATTCGCCATTGTATCGGTTGTTTTGGCTGCTGGGTCAAGACGCCGGGCGAATGCGTGCTGCATGACGGATACGAAAAAACGGGAAGCGACATGGGGCGCTGTACGGAACTGATTTTAGTCAGCCGCTGTTATTACGGCAGTGTCAGTCCCTTTGTAAAAACGGTGCAGGATCGCGCGATTTCCTACATCCATCCGGATTTCGTAATGCGAAAGGGAGAGATGCACCACAAACGAAGATATCAAAATACGATTTCGTTGTCGGCGCACCTTTACGGCGAAAACATGACCGAGATAGAAAAGGAAACCGCGAGGCAGCTGCTGCAGGCAAACGCAGACAATTATGATGGTCTGGTAAAGGAGGTTTCCTTTTATCAGTCGGTAAAAGAATTGGAGGGCATTGTCTTATGAAGATCGCGTTGATAAACGGCAGTCCGAAAGTGAAAAACAGTGCCAGCGGCACGCTCCTTGATGAAATAAAATGTTGTTGCGGCGAAAAGGCGGAGATTGTGGAGTTTGGATTTCATGCGGCGCAAATGCCGGCAGAAACAATCGAAGAATTGGCAAAAGCGGACGCATGGGTCTTCGCCTTTCCCCTTTATGTGGACGGCATTCCCGGACATCTGCTGTCCTGTCTGGTGCAGTTGGAAGAAGCGTGCCTGCAAAATCCTCAATTGCATATTTACGGCATTGTGAACTGCGGATTTTACGAAGGGATACAGGCTGAATTTGCCTTAAAGATTTTGCAGAATTGGAGCGTTAAGACAGGATTTGTCTGGGGCGGCGGACTCGGTGTCGGCGGTGGAGGAGCGCTTGCCATGATGCCCAAAGTGGAAGGCGGAAAAGGACCGAGAGCGCCGATTGAAAAAGCACTTTCAGTGCTGTCGGATACCATTCTTAAAAGAAAAGCGCAGGAGAATCAGTATGTGTCAGTTGCTTTTCCCCGTTTTCTGTATCGAATGGCGGCGCAGTTAGGATGGCGGCAGACGATCAAGGCAAACGGTGGAAAAAGCAGGGACTTGGGAAACATCCCCAAATAGGATGGGACAAAATCCGCTGGAAAGTTTGCTGCCGAAAATATGTGCAATAGAAACATATGACGATAAGTACTTGAAAAGTAAAAAGGTATGTGATAAAATAACGGTGTTATGTTGAGGCGATGGGATGAAAGAGGAACAGGAAACAAGAGAGCGTCTGTTAAAAAGCGCTGAAAAGGAATTTCGTGAAAAAGGTTATACAAAGGCATCTCTGCGCAAAATCTGTTCGCAGGCCGGAGTCACCACGGGAGCCTTATATTTCTTTTTTCAGGATAAGGAAGACTTGTTCGGTGCGCTTGTGGAGGAACCGATCAAAGGCGTTTATGAAATTCTGTACCGACATTTTGACGAGGAGAGCGAGATGCTTTCGCAGCCGTCAAGTTATGTGCACGCAGACGGCGATCACGACCGCTTTGCCGAGGCGCTGGTGCGGCATCTCTATGACAATTACGATGCGTTTCTCCTGCTGCTCAAAAAGTCGCAGGGCTGCCGTTATGAGAGTTTTATTGACGATGTGACGGCATTCCTCGAGAAAAGGTATCTGGCGTTTATGACGCAGTACGCGAAGGAGCAGGATCTGTCGGCACCAAATGCCTTTTTTGTGCATTTGATCATACATATCGCCATTGATCTGCAGGTACAGCTTTTGCTGTATGAAAGGGATGTGGAGAAGGCGGTTGCCATGCAAAAGAGATGGATGGATTTCATTGTGGGCGGCTGTATGAAATTGGTGTTTTCAAAATAAAGCCGAGGGCTTCGGCTTTATTTTTTAACCGCAACATAACGGCGTTATGGAAAAGCGCGGAATGGAGGAAGATGGAAAAATCACACTGAAATGGAGGTAAGATGATGTATTTGGAGCTAAAGGATGTCAAAAAAAGTTATGGCAGCGACACGAGTCTTGTTAAGGTCTTAAACGGTATTTCCACCTCGGTAGAGCAGGGAGAACTCTGTGTGATACAGGGCACGAGCGGCAGCGGAAAATCTACGCTGCTAAACTGCATCGGTGGTCTGGAAACCATGGATTCCGGATCGATCAAAGTTGACGGTCTGGAGCTGTTTGGCAGGAAGCCTTCTGCGCTTGCGGATTACCGCCGTGAACAGCTGGGGTTCGTCTTTCAGTTTTATAATCTGGTGCCGAATCTGACCGTGCTGGAAAATATACAGGTCTGTCAGTATCTTGCGGGAGAGCCGCTTGACCTTGACGAATTGCTTGAAATCATAGGGCTTTCCGCTCATCGGGACAAATTTCCCTCCCAGCTCTCGGGCGGGCAGCAGCAGCGCTGTGCGATCGCGAGAGCGCTTGTCAAAAATCCACGGCTTCTGTTATGTGACGAACCGACAGGCGCGTTGGATTCCAAGACCTCGCGGGATATCCTGATCCTGCTGGAGGCGATCAATCAGCGCTATGGGACGACCATGCTGATCGTAACGCACAATAACGCCATCAAAGATATGGTACATAAGGTATTGGTCATCAAGGACGGTATGGTCATACAGGATTATCGGAATGAAGTGCGCATGTCGGCCAAAGAGTTGGAGGATCTATGATGAATAAGGTATTTAGTAAGCGTGTTTTAAGAGATTTAAGAGATAACTTTCCCCGTTGGCTGGCATTGTTTCTTATGATCGTGATGGGAATGTATATCGTGACCTCTGTAGTCGGTGCGGCCGAAACCATTATCACGGAAAGCCGCAGGACTGCTTCAAAAAATCGGGTGGAGGACGGCGAATTCACAACGTTTTTTCCGCTGACAAAAGAGCAGGAGGAGGTGCTTGCAGAAACAGGCGTCAAACTGGAAAGAAAATTTTCGGTGGATATTTCAATGGGTGACGGATCGGCCCTGCGACTGATGAAACAGCGGGAAACGGTCAATCTGATCGAAATAGATAAAGGACGGTTGGCGAAAGAAATGGGGGAAATCGTTCTTGAGAAACGCTACTGTGAGGAACACGGATATTTGGTTGGTGACGGCATTCACATAGCGGAACGGGAGTTTGCAATCGTCGGCATCGGTACCACACCTGACTACGATCAGCCGATTCGCAGCCTTTCGGATATGGCGGCGGAGAGCGCGCTTTTTGGCACCGCCTTCGTGACAGCGGAGCAATATCAGGAAATAGCGGTGAGTGACGGGCGGAGGAGTGAAGACTATACGTATGCCTACCGTCTGGAAGCAGGAAAGGGGGAGGAAGATGTAAAGCGAGAACTGAAAGCGCTGCTTCCCGAGGAGAAAAAGGCAGAAATGCTGACGGCCTTTGTGACTGCAGACAGGAATCCGCGTATTCTGGCTGCAGCGGGCGATATGGTGATGAATAAGGAGATGGGGCTGATCGCGGGCGCTGTGGTGATGGCGCTGTTCGCGTATGTGATTTCCGTCTTTGTCGTACATCAGATCAATCGGGAGGCGGCCGTAATTGGGACGTTGTATGCGCTGGGAGCGAAAAAGAAGGAGATCTTGGCGCATTACATCATGCTGCCTGCGCTTGTCACGTTAGTTGGCGGCATCATTGGCGCAGCATTTGGATTTTCTAAATTTGGCGCAGCGCGGCAGATGAGGGAATCTTATGGTTATTTTTCCCTGCCTGCTTTTGATACGGTCTGCCCTGCGTATTTGGTGATTTACGCGGCAGTTGTGCCGCCTGTGCTTTCCATCATCGTTAATCTTTTAATGCTAAACAGAAGACTTTCAAAGACCGCGTTGTCGCTGATGCGAAACGAGCAGAAAGCTTCAAAGCTTCTCTGTGTAAAGTTAAAAGACGGTCATTTTGTGCGCAATTTCCGTATCAGGCAGACCTTGCGGGAACTGCGTGCAAGCGTCACCGTGATTGTAGGTTTGTTTGTGTCCCTGCTTGTCTTTATGCTGGGTCTAAACTGTTATGTACTCTGTGAAAATGTAAAGATTGAAAGTCTGAATAGCACCACGTTTGCCTATAGGTATCAGTTGAAATATCCGCAGGAGGAGATTCCGGAGGGCGCACAGGCTTGCTATACCGAGTCGCTTTCCAGAACGGAGAGGGGCTATACGCTCGACGTTTCCGTGATTGGCATTGGTGCCGACAACAGGTATTTTGATATCAAACCCGCAGACTCTGAGAACAGCGTCGTGATTGGAAAATCTGTGGCTGAAAAGTACAAACTTGCCAAAGGGGAGCGCCTCATACTCACTGACAGCGCCGATGAAAAGGATTATACGTTTAAGGTGGAAGGCATTTGCGATTATGCCGTAGGACTGGCTGTGTTTATGGATATCGACGCCATGCGTTCTCTGTTCGGGAGAGAGAGCGGCTATTATAATACGCTGCTTGCCGATGAGCCGCTCGCCATCGACGAGGGAAGGATTTACGCGATTACCAAACGTTCCGATGTCGAACGGTCCGCTCATGTGTTTACCAAGATGATGTGGCCAATGATCACCATGATTTTGGCAGCTTCTCTGGTTATCTTTTTCATGGTGATGTATCTGATGACGGGCGTGATGGTAAGCCGTGCAAGCTTTGGCATATCGCTTGTGAAAATATTCGGTTTTCGGACAAAGGAGATCCGCAGCCTGTATCTGGACGGAGGGGCGGTCACTGTGGCGCTGGGAGCGCTGATCAGTATCCTGCCCGCCAAGCTTTTGATCGATGCGGTGTATCCCTACGCAGTCGCCAACGTCTCCTGTGGGCTGAACCTGCATTTTTCATGGTATTTCTATCCGCTCATTTTTGCGGGGATCGTGCTGGTCTATCTCATCGTCATCGCGTTTTGGACGCGGAAGATCAACAAGATCTCTCCTGCGGAAGTGTTAAAAAATCGGGAATAAAGGTATCGTTTGCCAAAACTCCTTCTCGTTTCTTATTCAGCCAGCAGATCTTCATAGCTGACGGCAAGGACTTTGGCAAACGTTTTCAATTCAATGTCGGTGACAAATCTGGCGCCGCTCTCAATGCGCTGGATCGCATTTTTATCCAGTTCAATGCCCTCTAGCTGCATTTTGTCAGCCAGAAGCCGCTGGGATACTGTGGGGTGCAATGCTTTTCGGATGCGGGCGATATTGCAGCCGGATATATTATTTTTCCTGAGACAGCTCTGTTTTTATACATTGGAAGATTCCTCCTTTTTCCTTTTTGCAATTTTGAGATGAAAATACATCCAGGTGCCTGACTTGGATGTATTTTCTGCTAATATGCCGCAACATGACATTTACTGCTTGTCATTTAATTCACTATATGCTATTATGGATACCTAAATGACATTCATTGAATGTCATTTAAGAGAAGGAATAGCGTAATCGAAAAAGCGGAAAATACGGAAGAATGCAAGAGAAATTGAGAATTACAAAAGATAATTTTAAGAATCAGGCAGGTTTTTCTGTCATTATGCTGACGATCAGTCTGGCTTTCTATTTATTTTTTGCCTGTTTTGACGGTGTTGTGATTTGTGCGGATTCTCCCGGTTATCTGGAAATGAATCTGACAAGAGAGCCTGTTTATCCTTTGTTTCTTGCCTTTTTCCGTTTTTTGTCTGGCGGAGCGTCGGATGGATATCTGATTGCGGCAGTGCTCTTTCAAAGTATTTTGGCGGCGGTGGCAGCCTGGTCCCTGGCTGCCTTTTTTGCACGGGAATTTCACCTAAGTAAGGCGGTTTCTCTTTTGGTTTTGGGAATCCCGATGGCGGTTTCCCTGTTATGCCGTTTTGCAGCCAAAAGGGGTTCCATGTACTCCAACAGTATATTGACGGAAGGGCTGACCGTTTCCGGTTACCTTCTTTTCTTTCGCTTTTTTTTGGCCTATGTTTATCAATCTAAAAAAAGAGACTTGCTTGTCTGCGCCTTGCTCTCGTTTCTAATGATCTCCACAAGAAAGCAGATGACGGTTACTTTGATCCTGCTGATCGTTGGGATCTTATATGTTTCCTTTATAAAGAAAAAGGGAAAGAAGGGTATCCTGATCGCTTTTGTCTGTTCTTTTGCCATTCTCTTTTGCAGCATGTGTCTGGATGTGGGTTATAATTATGTACTGCGGGGTAAGGCTGTCAGACATTCCGGCGATACCCGTTTCCTTACTACCATGGCATTTTACACAGCAGAGAGGGAGGACGGTCAATATATAGAAGATGAGGATGTTCGGAAGCTGTTTTTGCAAATATATGATATCTGTGATGAGGGCGGCTATCTGAAAGACTATGCGAAAGAGGGGTGGATGAACCGTGTTGCCCATTTTGGCGATCATTACGACCATATTCAGATCGATACCATGTGGCGGCTGATCACCGATTATGCCGCCAGGAACGGGGGCGATGCAGTAGATGTAAACAAATACACAGATTTCATAATGAATCGCATCAACGCAGCTGTTCTGCCTCACAACATTGCAAAAGTAGCAGCGACTTTCTTTGATAACTTTTTATCAGGAATGGTCACGACGGTAGCGCAAAGGAAATCTATTTTGGTAGGGTATACTATTTTTATTTATTTGCTATATATTTTCTTGCTGTTTTATCATCTGCGGCAGGGGAAAAACGATCATCTGTGTCTGTTGGCGCTTCTGACGCTTCTCTCTGTTTTTTGTAACGTAGGACTGGTATCGCTGGTCATTTTTTGCCAGACAAGGTATACCATTTACAATATGGCCCTGTTTTATATCAGTCTGCTGCTCATGTTGGATGAGCTTGTTTGCGAATATTTTCAATTGCAATAGTCGGGGGTTATGCAGTATAATTTCAGTGTTGCCATATGTGAAATCATAAGGAGAGACAACACATGAAAACCCTGACACGGAAGAATGCGTCGGTGGACCTTTTGAATGGTCCCATTTTGAAATCCATGCTTACGTTTGCGATTCCGATTTTTTTGTCGGGTATTTTTCAGCAGCTCTACAATACCATGGACACGGTCATCATTGGTCACACGCTGGGAGATGAGGCGCTGGCGGCAATGGGGGCAGCGGCTGCGATCTTTGATCTGCTGACGGGCTTTGCGCTCGGGATCGGCAGCGGTCCGGCCATTGTGACAGCCAGAAGTTTCGGCAGCGGCGACGAAGAACAACTAAAGCGTTCGGTTGCGGCAGCCCTTGTGATCGGTGTCTGTGTCACGACAGTGATTACAATTGGTATTCGTTTCATTCTGTATCCTTTTTTAGAGATTTTGCATACGCCGTCGGAGATCATCGGCGAATCCTATGCTTATATTTCCACGATCACGCTGTTTATCGGAGTCATGTTTGCCTATAATCTTTGCGCGGGACTGCTGCGTGCCATCGGCAACAGTGAGATGCCGCTTGTTTTTCTGATTTTTTCTTCGCTTCTCAATATTGGATTGGATCTCTTTTTTATCAAGCAGTTACATATGGGCGTACGCGGCGCGGCGGTGGCGACGGTGATCGCGCAGGCCATATCGGTGGCGGCCTGTCTGCTCTATATTGGTAAGCGGGCGAAGATGTTGATCCCGCAAAAAAAAGCATTTTGTCCGGGATAAAGAACTGTATCAGGAGATGCTTGCCCAGGGTTTTGCCATGGCGCTTATGAGCAGTATCGTCAATGCGGGATCGGCGGTCCTGCAGTCTGGAATCAACGGTCTCGGCTATCTGGTGATCGCGGGACACGTGGCGGCAAGAAAGCTTTTTATGTTTCTGATGATGCCTTATATGGCGGTCAGCCAGACACTTAGCACCTTTGTGGCGCAAAACTACGGCGCGGGGCAGATGGGGCGGATTCGCAAAGCGGTAAAAACATCCTATCTTTGCGGTGCGGTTTTGACGGCGGCAATCACGCTGTTTACGCTTCCACTGGCGCCTTTGATGGTGCGTTTGCTTTCGGGCGCTACGGAGGCGGTGGTGATTGAAAATGGCACTTTGTATCTGCGTGTGGTGGCGCCCTGTCTGATGATTTTGGCGCTATTAAATCCTACGCGGTTTGCCCTGCAGAGTATCGGCAATAAAATTCTGCCCGTCATTTCCAGTGTGATCGAACTGATTGGGAAATGACTATTTGTGATGTTTTTGATTCCGCGGTTTCAGTATCTGGCGGTGATCTTCTGTGAGCCGGTGATCTGGTTTTTCATGGATGTGGAACTGTTGTGGGCTTTTTGGAGAAATCCCAAGGTGCTGGCGGGGAAGCAGGAGGAAAAGGTGTGTGAAGCGAAGAAAATCAAAGGGGAGTGAGGTTGAAATGCAACGAAATCATTGAGAAGGGAGATGATTGAAATGGAAAAGACAACGGTTAGAGAACGGTTACAGGCGCTGCGAGAGGAAATGGGAAAGCGGAATTTTGCGGCCTACATTGTGCCCACGGAGGATTTTCACGGTTCAGAATATGTGGGTGCGCATTTTAAGGCGCGGGAATATCTGTCAGGCTTTACCGGATCGGCGGGGACGCTTCTGGTTCTTAAGGAGAGCGCGGCGCTGTGGACGGATGGCAGATATTTTTTGCAGGCGGAAGCTCAGCTGAAGGACAGCGGGATCACGCTGATGAAAAGCGGCGAGCCGGATGTGCCGACACTTGCCGAATATCTGGTAAAGACACTTGCCAAGGGGGCGCGGGTCGGCTTTGACGGCCGCACGGTGACGGGTGCATTTGTGGAAAAGCTGCAGAGCAAGACTGCGGAAAAGCAGTTCACCTTTCGCGGAAAAGAAGATTTGGCAGATCTTGTTTGGAAGGAGAGGCCGCCTTTGTCGGCGGAACCTGTGTGGGAACTTCCGGCGGCGTATGCCGGAATGACCAGAGAAGAAAAACTTTCTAAGGTACGGGAAAAGATGGCGGAGGAAGGAGCAGACGCCCTGTTGGTGACGGATCTTACGGAAAGCGCATGGCTCCTCAATCTGCGTGGCAGCGATGTGAAAAATACCCCGGTTTTTCTCGCATTTATGCTGCTTACGAAAACCCGTGCTCTTTTGTGCGCTCAGAAAGCAGCCTTTTCGGAGACTGTATGCAAGGAATTGGCAGAGGTGGGAGTGAGTCTTTTGCCCTATGAGAGCATAGCGGATCTGGTGGCGGCTCTGCCTCCCGGTCAAAGATTGCTCGTGGATGAAACGAAGGTCAGCTACCGCCTGCTAAAAGCTGTTTCCAAAGGGGTGGAGAGGATCAATAGACCAAGTCCCATAGCTCTTATGAAAGCGGTGAAAACGGAGCGGGAGATCGCGCATATGCGTTCGGCTCATGTGAAGGACGGGGTGGCAGTAACAAAATTTTTGTGTTGGTTGAAATCGCGGGCAGCGCAGGAGGAGATCACGGAAATCAGTGCGGCCGCTAGGCTGGAAGAATTTCGAAAGGAAAGGGAAGGCTATCTGGGACCGAGCTTTGATCCCATCGTGGCTTACGGGGCGCATGGAGCTATCGTACATTACGAAGCCACACCTGAGACTGATATAAAGATAGAGCCGAAGGGCTTTTGCCTGGTGGATACGGGGGGACATTACAGCGAAGGCACGACAGACGTTACCCGCACGATTGCATTGGGCAAGTTAACAGCAGAGGAGAAGCGGGCCTATACACTTGTCTTAAAAGGGCATCTGCGCCTGATGGCGGCAAAGTTTCCCGAAGGAGTCAGCGGACGGAATCTCGACGCCATAGCCAGAGGGCCGCTGTGGGAGCAGGGACTTGATTACAGACACGGAACGGGACACGGTGTCGGTTATCTGCTGAGCGTCCATGAAGGGCCGCAGAACATCCGCTGGAAGGCGGGAAGGGATAAGGCGGTGCCTCTTGCGGTGGGAATGATTTTTACAAACGAGCCGGGTTATTATGAGGAAGGGAAATACGGTATTCGCCACGAGAATCTGATGCTGGTCATTATGGGAGAGAAGACGGCTTACGGGCAGTTTTTACAGTTGGAGCCGCTGACTATGGCGCCATTTGACAGGGAGGCGATCGAGGTAAGCCTGCTTACGAAAGAGGAGCTTGGTCTGTTAAACACCTATCATCAAATGGTTTATGAGACGCTGGAGCCGCAGTTTGAGGGAGAGGAGCTGGACTGGCTGAAGGAGGTCACGGCGGCCTTATAAAAAACGGTCATGTCTGTGTTTGTATTGGAAGCATGGGCATATAAATCATTGGCAATTATTTTCAAAGCAGTATGGATAGAGGAGGGCATCGCACAATGGAGCAGAATGAGAGAATGCTGCGGGAGGAAATTTGCGAGATCGGCCAGAGGATGTATTTAAGACGCATGGTGGCAGCCAATGACGGCAACCTTTCCGTGCGGCTTTCGAAAGATGAGATCCTGTGTACGCCCACCGGGGTCTCCAAAGGCTATATGAAACCGGAGCAACTCTGTAAGGTAGACCTTACGGGAAAGGTACTGGAAATGGCGGAAGGGTTCGGCCCCTCGTCGGAAGTAAAAATGCACCTTAGGGTCTATCAGAAACGCCCTGATATTTCGGCAGTGGTACACGCGCACCCGATTTTTGCCACCAGCTTTGCGGTGATGGGCAGGGCGCTTGACATTCCCATTATGCCGGAAGTGATCGTCAATTTCGGCAAGGTGCCGCTTGCCCCTTATGGGACGCCCTCCACTGCGGAGATCCCGGATGCCATTGAACCATATCTGGCGGATTATCAGGCAATCCTTTTGGAGAGTCACGGCGTGCTCACCTGGGCAAAGGACTTACAGACTGCGTACATGAAAATGGAATCCGTGGAATTTTACGCAGAACTGTTATACAGGACGACACAGCTTGGCGGGCCGCGGGAACTGAGCGCGGAAAAGCTTGAAAGGCTGCGGGAGGTTATTTTGGAATCGGAGCGCAGGTGAAGGAGGAAAAGAGAATGTCTGATGCAGAGCAGAAGAAGGGCTTAAATGCCAACCAGATCAAACTGATCGCCATCATTGCCATGACGGTGGATCATCTGACCTGGACGTTTTTTCCGGGCTATGATAAAACATGGTATGTGATTCTTCTGCACATCGTTGGCAGACTGACGGCGCCTATCATGTGGTTTTTTATTGCCGAGGGATATAATCACACGCGCAATGTAAAAAAATACGCGGGCAGGCTGTTTTTACTGGCATTTATCTCTCATTTTGCCTACAATTTCTGTTTCGGGATTCCTTTTGTTCCGTTACAGACATCGGTTTTTAACCAGACGGGCGTGGTGTGGTCGCTTGCCTGGGGACTGGTTTTGTTGTACATAGCCGATCAGACTGACTGGAAAGGGTGGCAGAAGGTACTTGTCACGATTGTGATCTGTCTTATCACCTTCCCTTCGGACTGGAGCTGTATTGCTACCATGGCAATCTTAGGGATTGGGACGAACCGAGGAAATTTCAAAAAGCAGATGAGCTTGATGATGTTTTGGACATTGATGTACGCGGTGGTGTATTTCTTCTGTATCGATAAGGTGTATGCTTTGATTCAGCTTGGCACCTGCCTGACGATTCCTTTCCTGAAAAGTTATAATGGAGAGCGCGGCTCCTTCAAGGGGATGGGAAAGTTGTTTTATGTCTATTATCCGCTGCATCTGGTCATTTGCGGTATCCTGCGAGTCCTGCTGTACGGAGAAGGATTTACGACCGGGGTAAAATAATAAATAAATGAAATCAAAAAACGGGGAAAGGTCAAAAGCCTTTCCCCGCTGCATTTGTATCAAGCGTTATCCTTATTTTACAGTCACAGAAGTGATGTGCGGATTTGCACCGTTATACCAGTACAGGAACCCTTCCAGATCGACCGTATCGCCAACCTGCAGATTTTCTACAGCCTTGTATACATCCGTGCTGCTGTCGCACAGATAAGACTCTACGCAGAAGGTGTAGGTCTGGCCGTCCTTCGATACATTGAAGTACAGGTCGTTATTGTCCGCAGCGGAACCGGAGTTGTCGTCATTGTAAACAACGGCACAGTCATAGGACTCGCCGTCCTTCTCATAAGTCTCAACAGTCATGCCCTTGAAAGATACGAATTTATTCTGATGCTTGATCAGCTCGTCCTCTTTGGAAAGCAGATCCGTGACATCGGTTGCGGGTGCTGTGTAATTGCCGTCCAGGATCTCGATGGTCGCGCCCTCGGCAACTTCTACCTCACCGGACCACTCGGTCTTGTAACCGGTCACTTTGATCTTAGTGCCGGGAGTCAGCTTGTCGTAGTCTGCCTCGGAGCAGACTGCATTGTAGACAAAGTAAGCGCCGTCCTTATCCTGCGTGTAAAGAGTAGCCTTGTCTTCCCACCAGGACTGCTTTGCCTGTACGTAGGTCTCAATCACGACTTCGCTGTCTAAAGCCGCCGCATCGTACTCGGCATAGGTCATAACGCCTTCGGACTTCCCATCCGTGCTGCCTTCGCTGTCCGAAACTTCCGCCGCAGGTTCTTCATTGGCCGCAGCGCCGTCGGATTCGCCAGCACCGTCTTCGGTGTCCGAAATTTCTGCTTCAGGATTTTCAGTGGCCGTAATGTTTTCGGATTGCGTGTCAGCGCTGCTGTTAGAGCCGCCGTCTGTGCCCTTGCCGCAGGCGGTCAGGGATAAGACGAGAGCCAGTGTCAATGTTAACGCGATTGTCTTTTTCATAATAATTCTCCTCTATTATGTTGGTTTATTACTACAGCGACGATTATATCACACTCTGCGGAGAAATCAATCCTTTTTTCTTTTTTTGACAAAATCACGCAGGACATAGAGCACGAGCAAGCCCCAGGTGACAGTCAGGGCGGTCAGGAAAAATACGGCAGGGCGGGGCAGCGGCCCAAGATCCTGTTTGCCGCTTGCGGCGATATCCTTTTGATCTAAGCGGTAGAGGGCGGTGACATCGGCGCGGAGTTTTTCCATGTAAGCATCATCCACGGTCTGTTTGCGCCGCACGGAGTTCGTCACGTTTTCAATCAGCTGTCCCGCCGCATTCCGCAGGGACGCGGAACCGTTAAATACAGGAGTTACAAAGGTTTCCGCCGTGTGTTCCATCAGGAGTTTGGAGGCTTCGATCTTAATGGGGTAGTAGGTTTTATTATCCTCGCCGCTTCGGTTCAGGTAATCCTGATAGACGGGGGAGGACAGCGCCTTTGTGGTGACAGGCAGATAGCCTTCCGTTTTGGCGTAGCCGATCTGCACTTCGTCGGTCAAAAGATACTGTGCAAAGAGCCAGGAAGCCAGCACTTCCTGCGGGTCGGACTTATTAAAGACGCAAACGGAAGGTCCCTGAGAGATCATCTGCGGATTTTCGGGATCGACCTGCGGCACCATGCGCACCGCCGTCTCAAAGTCCACGAAGGCATCTTCGCTGATGTCGGCAAGGGGAGCCTGGGCGCCCATCCAGGTAGCGCCCGCCGTGGAGTCGATGGCAAAGACGCACTGTCCGGCATTGAGAAAGTTGGCGGGGTAGCTGGAAATCTTAAAAGTGGAGAAGGCACCCGCCTTTACGTGTCCCGCAATCTCCTGTAAAAAAGCTTCCGTGTCCGCGTTGAAAAGTTCAATCTCGCCTCTGGCGCTTGAGTAGCCTGCGCCCTTTTGCTTTAAGTATTGAATCATCATGTTGTCCGTGGATTTGTAGATAAAAGGGATCATCACATTCTGGCCGTTTAAGGCGAATGTCCCATCCTCATTTTTTGCGGTGGCGGCCTCAGAAACTTCCCAGATAAAGTCCCATGTCAGCACGTCGGGCAGCGTATAGCCCAGCTGTTCCACATAATCTTTGTTGATGTAGCAGCACTCAGTGGAGCGCATATAGGGGATCGCGTAATGGCTGTCTTCCAGCACACATTCGGAGAGAAACTGAGGAACGATCTCATCCTGAGTTGGGCCGTCGTAGAGAAGTTCGTTTCCGCCGAGACCGTATTTTTCATCTGCAAAAAGGCCGTCTAAAGGAATTACGGTATTTTTTCCCGTCATATAGGTAGCGATATGATCGGGGTAGGTGATGCAGACGTTTGGCGTGGTGCCTGTCGCAATGTTGGTGATCACATCGTTGAAAATCCTCCCATAGTCGGTGTAGAGTTTCATATTGATCGTAATATTGGGATAAAGCTTTTCGAAATCGGCAATCGCTTTTTTGTAGACGTCGGTCTGATTTTTGTTGGTGTCGTTTTTCGCCCAGAAAGTGATCTCATAGGTTTTCGACGTATCAAAGCTTTCGGGCACGGCAAATTCAGGCAGGGCTTTGGAGCCGTGACAGCCTGTAAGAGTAAGCAGACTTGTCCCGATGAAGAATACCGCCAGCGTTTTTTTCCATTTTGTATTCATCCTTTCGTCCCTCCTCTGGCGACCCCCGCCATAATTTGTTTTCGAAACAGGAGAAACAGAATCACGAGGGGCACGGAGATCACCACCACGGCCGCCATCATGGCGGGGATGTTTGCTCTGCCAAAGCCATTTTCCCGAATTTCCTGGATGCCGTTCGACACCAGATAGTAGTCCGCATCGTCCGTAATCAGTCTCGGCCACACGTAGGAATTCCAGCACTCAATGACTTTCAGGATCGTGATCGTGACCAGCGTGGGGCGGCAGATGGGGATCATCACCCTGCGCAGGTAGCGAAAATCGGAGGTGCCGTCCACCTTGGCGGCGTAGTAAAGTTCATCGGGGATCTGCGCGAAATTCTCCCGCAGCAGATAGATGTAAAACACCGAAGTCACGGAGGGCAGAATCAGTCCCGTGAAGGTGTTTCTAAGTTCCAGATTGGTAACGGTCGTGAAATTCGTGATCACCACCAGTTCGTTGGGAATCATCATCAGAGCCAGGAACAGGGTGAATACCAGATTCTTTCCCGCAAACTGCAATCTCGCGAAGGCAAAGGCTGCCAGCGTGATGACAACGAGCATCAACGCGGTGGTGGCAACCGTGAACCAGAGCGTATTCAAAAGGTAGCGCCCCAGCGGAACGGTGGTAAAGGCATCCGCATAGTTTTGCAGAGTGGGAGAGAGGGTAATAAATTTCGGGATGTATTCTGCATTATAAGCTCCGTACTCCTTTACGGAAGTCAGCACCATCCAGTAGAAGGGAAAGAGCACAACCAGCGCCCAAAATCCCAAGAACAAATAGGTTACTATTGTAAGAAAGCGGTTTTTTTTCATACTTTTATACCTCTTTTTATACGAGTGTGCGCACAGGCATTTATCTGCTTACTGGTAATGCACATGCTTTTTACTAACTAATAAATTGATACAAGTGATGGTCAGCACGATGACAAAAAGGATG
This sequence comes from uncultured Lachnospiraceae bacterium, assembly GCA_910576815.1. GTDB lineage: Bacteria > Bacillota > Clostridia > Lachnospirales > Lachnospiraceae > UBA3282. The sequence continues at coordinate 3,549 of CAJTKA010000040.1, read as the reverse complement.
ATCGCCGCGGCTGACGCATAGGAAGGATAGCCGCCGCTGTCCCGATAAAGCATGTCGTACACATAGCCGACGATGGTATTCATGCCCGCTGCGTTTAAGTTCGTGCCAAAGAGCGCTACCGCGTCGCTGTAGGCTTTGAAGGCGCCGATAAAACCTGTGACTACCAGATAAAAGAGCATCGGTGAGATCATGGGCAGGGTGATTTTATAGAACATACGAAACCGCCTCGTACCGTCTACGCTGGCCGCGTTGTAGTAAACGGGATTGACGCTTGCCAGTGCGCTTGTCAGGATCAGGATCTTAAAGGGCATGACCACCCATACCGTATAAAAGCAGAGCACGAACATTTTCGCCCAGTAGGGGCCTTCGATAAAGTCCACGGAGCTGCCGCCGAAACATTGGATCAGCAGATTGACTAAGCTGTCGGAATAGGGCGTTTTTTTGAACAGAATCATAAACACCAGCCCCACTGCCAGCGTGTTGGTCACGTAGGGCAGAAAGTAAACGGTCTGAAACAGCTCCCGCAAAGGTTTGATCGAGCTTAAGGCTACGGAGATCAGAAGCGCAAGCCCCGTGGAGAGCGGCACTGTGATGATCACCAGAATAAAGGTGTTTTTCAGCGCCTGCAAAAAGTAGGCATCGTGCAGGACGTAGGAATAGTTGTAGCCGCCGATGTCATAAAAGGTCTGGGAGGCGGAATTGTAGCCCTCCTCAAAGGAATAGATAAATACGTCGATTAAAGGGTAGATTAAAAACGCGCCTAAGAATAAGAGCGCGGGCAGCAGGTAGAGCCAGCCCTTCCAACTTTTATTTTCCATAAAAAACTACCTCCCACTCTCAAAAGGGATGCGGTTGCCGGTGGACTGATCAAAGAGCAGCACCTTCTGCGGTTTCAGCGTAAAATGCACCGTATCGCCTGACAGATGTTCGCAGCTCTCGGCATCCACGATGGCGCGGACATTAGGATTTACCGAACACGGGTGGGAAGCGAGGATGCTGATATCCCGTCCCAGTACTTCCGGACGGCTTAAAGAGCAGGTGAAAGAGCCGTTTTCGCTGACCAGAAACCCCTCCGGGCGGATGCCGACCTGTACGGGCTGATCGGGAACGCCCTTTACCTGTAAAACAGTCTCCTCACCGATGGAGAGTGCGCCGTCCTTTACGCTTCCCGTAAAGAGATTGATGGGCGGTGTGCCGAGGAATTTAGCTACAAATAAATTGGCAGGATCATCGTACACCTCCTGCGGTTTTCCAATCTGCTGTACCACGCCGTCCTGCATGACGACGATCAGATCGGAGATGCTCATGGCCTCGTCCTGATCATGGGTCACAAACAGGGTGGTGATGCCTGTCTTTTTCTGGATCCGCCTGATCTCCTCACGGGTCTGCAGTCTGAGTCTGGCGTCCAGATTGGAGAGCGGCTCGTCCAAAAGCAGTACCCGCGGCAGTTTGACTAAGGCTCTGGCAATGGCTACGCGCTGCTGCTGACCGCCCGAGAGTTCAGCGGGCTTTCTTTCCAAAAGGCCGTCAAGCTGTACGAGGGAGGCGGCTTCCTCTACGCGGGCGCGCATCTGCTCTTTGCTCAGTTTTTCCGCACCCTTTAGATTTTCCAGCGGAAAGCGGATGTTCTGCTCCACGTTTAGGTGGGGATAGAGGGCATAATTCTGGAACACCATGCCCACACCGCGCTGCTGGGGGGAGAGGGTGGTCACATCTTCTTCGCCAAAGAAAATCTGTCCTTTGGTGGGTTTTTGCAGGCCGCAGATCAGATTGAGGGTCGTGCTTTTGCCGCAGCCGGAAGGACCGAGCAGCCCCACCAGACTGCCGTCGGGGATCTCAAAGGTAAAATCGTTTACCGCGATGACCTCCGCCGCTGTCTTTCCCTTTCTGCCCCTGGCGGGGAATTTCTTTGTCAGGTGTGAGAGTGTGATTTTCATAAGTTTGCAGTCCTTTCTTGTCAGATGCCGTACTCGTCGCGCAGATCCGCCGATATGTGATCTAAGTCGGGATAGACGAAGCTTTCCGTGATGCCGAGCACCCGCAGGCTGTCAATAAAATATTTTTTCCGTTCGTTCGGAATAATGATCTTGTAGAGCATATTTTCATCGCAGATGTCTTCCAGATGTTTTAAGGAATTGTGTACCGTAAAATTGGAGTGCTGGGAGTACATCCGCAGGTTATTTTCCGTGGAACTGCAGGCCAGGATGCGGTTTGTCAGCTCGTGGTTGTGGTGCGCGTGCTTGAAAGCAGGCAGCAGCATTTCCTGCGTGGTGTCGGCGTCGATGGGGTAGATGCAGTCGCCGAATCCTTCCTTTTCATTCAAAAGGCCTGGCGCCAGCACCCAGACACAGCCGTCCGTATCGGGCAGCTCTCTGTAAGTCTCCGTAGCGAAAAACACCGCGATTAGCGGAGACTGACTCCAGTCCAGCATTCTGGTGGGCAGACCGTAGTGCTGCATCAGGGAGACCCAGCCCGCGTAATTGTGCTTTTCCGGGGGATTATCAATGATCTGTCTGGCGCGTGTGTAGAAGTCGTTGGTGATGTAACGCTCGGCTTCCAGCCGCTTTTTGCTGCGCTGGATGGAGGGAATCAACGTAAGCGACGCGTTTTCTTCCCCTCGGTACCAAAGGCGCACGCCGTGTTTTTGATAAAGGTTGTTTACAAACTGTAATAATTCGTCGAAGGTGCGTATTTCCTGTGTGATCATAGCGGCCTCCATGTCTTAGCAGTTCCCTGCAATCTTTCGCCGTGATTCCTCGGGGCTTGACAGCCCTTTTTACCATAGGTCATAATGATTATAGAAGATTTTGGAGAGATGTACAAGGGTTAATCCCAGAATGAAAAGAGAGGACGGAAGTTTTATGGATAAAAAGACAAAACAGAATTTACTGATCGTGATTGTGGGAGTCGGGTTATTTGCGGCCCTGATGAATCTTCATGCGGTGCTTCTTTTTCTGGGAAAAGGCATGGGGATCATTCTGCCGATCATCGTCGGCGGCATATTGGCTCTGTTTATCAATGTCCCCATGATGGGGATTGAAAAACGGCTGCGCAAACTGCTGCAGAAAAGGAAAAAACAGCCTTCCGACAAGTTCTTTCGGGGTGTTGCGTTCCTGATGACTTTTGTGGGTGTCGCATTGGTGCTTACACTTGTGTTTACCTTGCTGATACCGGAGCTTGTGAGTTCTGCGAAAGGGCTTTATCGGATGATCGAAACGCGTCTGCCGCAATGGATCGCGTACTTGGAGAGTCTTGACCCGTCAGCGGCGTGGCTGGAAGAAATGCTGGAGGGCATCAATCTGGAAAAAATCATGCAGAGCGTCGGCTTCGGGGCCAATTTGTTTTTGGAGGGCGTTGTAAATACGGTGTCTTCCGCCGCGAGCGTGATGATAACGGCGGCGTTCGGGCTGATCATCAGCATTTATCTGACGCTTGAAAAAGAACAGGTATGCGGACATGTCAGAAAAGTGGTGTATGCCTATTTGAAGCCTTCCTGGGCGGAATATCTCATTCATGTCAGCCGGACATTCAGCAGGTCCTTCGCAAACT
>CAJTKA010000039.1 GCA_910576815.1 uncultured Lachnospiraceae bacterium | reverse complement strand
ACTGCATCATATCAAAAGCTTCGCCGCCGCGCACCTCCCCCACGATAATTCTGTCTGGGCGCATTCTCAAAGATGTCTTGATCAGATCTCTGATCGTGATCTCCTGACAGCCGTCCACATTGGCGTTTCTTGTTTCCATGCGGACGATATTTTGTATGTTTGTCAGCTGTAACTCCGCGCTGTCCTCAATGGTGATGATGCGTTCCTCCTGCGGGATATAGTTTGAAAGAGCATTGAGGAAAGTCGTCTTTCCCGATCCCGTCCCGCCGCTGATAAAAATATTGTATTTTGCCTGCACCAGTCTGTTTAACCATGCGCACACCTCGTCGGTAACGGAACCGAAAGAGACCAGATCCTCCATCGTGATCGGTTTGTCGGGAAAACGCCTGATGGTAACGATAGGCCCGTTTAGCGCCACTGGATTTAAAACCACATTCACACGGGCGCCGTTTTGCAATCTGGCATCCACAATGGGGGATGCCTCATTGACGGTGCGGTTACAGTCCGACACGATCTGTTGAATTACATCCTGTAGCTTTTCTTCGCTCTCAAAATGCAGTTCACTTTCCAACAATCTTCCCTTTTGTTCAATGAAGATGTGGTCGGGTCCGTTGATCATGATCTCTGTGATTCCTGAATCGTCCACCAGTTCCTGCAGCACATCCAGTTTGCGGACGGCGTGAAAAAGTTCCCTTCTGAGCCGTCCCCGCTCCTGTAACGATAAGGGATGCTCTCTGCTTTCCCTGATGAGCATTTCATCGATCAGATCCAGAATCTCCTCATCGCTGCTCTCTTTGGAATAGTCAATGCTTTCCAATAACCTTTCCCGCAAAATGCTCTTTCTATCTTCCACGCAACCCTCCATGCCGAAACTTTCCTCCCTTTCCATCCATGAGAAACCTGCTATTTTTACTTACTGTTCACAGATATCCTCACTGATGATTGCCCTCACATACTTTGCCAGCTCCCCGTGCGTCATCATATCAAGGCTTGCCGGCAGCTCCTTGAATATCGGAAAGCGGCATTTTACTGTTTTGTCTGCAATCTCATTCCATTCATTTGCCAAAAGCATCTGTTCATACTGCCGCAGTTTTGCCATCGCAAAAGGGTCTTCCCTCGTGATCGTGTAAATCTTGTAACAACTTTTTAACAGTTCAAACAATCCTTCCATTCCCTCGTCCAAATCCAGGATCAGATACTCATATTCCCCAATTGACGCAAGATCCCGACACAGCGCCAGCCACTGTTCTCCCGGCACCTCCCTGATCCCGAGAGCGTACTGCATGGGCGGTATATAATCCAGCCCTCCCGCATTCTGTATGATGGAAGGAAGGCGCAGCGCCAGCTTTTCCCTCGCGCTCTGAAAATAGTACACAACGTCCATCATATCTGACTGATACTCCCTGCGCAGGATTTCGCCCAACCCGGAATACATCTCAAAATTCAAATACAGCGTCTTATGCTCCTTTGCCAAAAGCTGTCCCAGCGTCAATGCAAAGGAAGTTTGCAGGCACCTCTTGACCGGAGAATAAATGCCGATCATCTTTGCTTGCGTATCTGTTGCTTCAAGACACTCCTTAAAGCCCTCTCCCTCTGCAAGCCCATCCAGTATTGCCCGCACCACTTTTTCAGGGTTTTGATACTTACTGATACAGCACAGATCCGCCGCTGCCTGCGTCTCACTCTCCTGTAGGATAAACAGCTGTGTCACCTGCTTTCTGACATATTCTTCTTTTAGCAGCTTCCAGGCGCTTTCCGCGATAAGTAAAACAGCAATTTCCTCCCGTCCCGCAAACCGTTCCAACTCCTCCACTGCGGTAAACAGATGTACCGTATAGGGAAGCTTTACTTTCTCCAAAAAGTATTCCGCCATGCGAAACGCATAACCTTCTTCCATATCACAAATTGCCATGATTTTTTCGTTCAAAACAATCCTCCCATTCTGCACACCGCACTGAAAAGAACCGGCACTGCAAAGTGGATCTTATTTTTACAGTAGGTGTGATAATCCCGATTTCGCTCCTCTCCGTAAAGTTTTATGCGCCTGCTCCTTATGGTCTCATGCAGATACGAAAAGAAATACAGAAAGCTTTCTTTCGCGTTTTGCTCCATCATAAGCTTAGCGAGCGAAAACACGGCCCCGATCACAAAGGCGCCCGCCATGATATACGCCAGATCCCTTGCCCCATAAAAGCATCCGATCATCACAAACAGCTTTACATCGCCCGCGCCCATCACGCCTATCTGAAACAAGGGATATAAAAGCAGAAATGCCAGAAGCACTGATGCCGGAACAGCCGATAAATCCCGACCGGATAAGATACCGCAAAGGATTCCCGACGCAATGCCCAGAAGAATAAAACCATTGGGGATCCGATCCGTCTTCAAATCAGATAGCGCCGAAAGAAAGAGCAGAAGCAATAAAACAGATTGCCAGTTATTCAGTCCAATAAAACCGCCTCCTTTTGTTGCAAATTGTAATACCTCCTTTTGTTGCAAATTGTAATACCTCGACTCAATGAAATAATCGGGAGAATTTCCCTACGCCAAACGGCATGATCGTGGAATGAAATGCCACGTAGAATTTCTTGAGTTGTGAATTGAATTATAGCACATATAAAATGCTTGTCTATAGCATTTTCAGAAAAAACTGATTTTTGTGAATACCTTACAAAATTTTGAAGAAATGAATACCATAAAGTACCGCAACCCCAGGAAAACCAAGGATTCCGGATGTCAAAATCGTAAATAGATTGATCCCCACCGCCACCTGGATCTGTCGCATCGCCAGCATGTAATTTATCGCGTAAATTCCAATCGTGCCCATCACTGCGCGCAGAATAAAATTGACCAGCCATTCGACTTTTCGTCCCATCGCACCGATTCCTAAAACAATTAAACAAACCGCCAAAATTGCCGCAATACCGCCCATATTTCCCATATGACTTCTCTCCTCTTTTCTCACACCGCCAGGTTTTTTGCATGCAAAAACCATCCTGTGTACTTTGAAATATCTTGCCTTTCTTTACACGCTATGCACAGACAGCTTGTAATATGACTGGAATATTTCTGGAAAAACTTACCTAAAATGAAAGTATAAGATTATAAATGCCAATCGTGAAAAGAAAGGTGGATTTCAGATGAGAGTAATTTTCAGACAAAGCCCCTGCATCCCGGCAGACCCGGACTTGATCGTGGACGGAAATAGACCGACCTTAAAAGAAGAATTGATCATGACAAGACGCGCTTTGGAAAACGCATACGCGGGTTTTGACAATGCCACGGAACCGGACTTGATCGATTGTTACATCTATGAACTAAATTCCGTAATGAAGCGGTATAAATATCTGCTGCAAAAGGCAGCGGAACAAGATCCGCTGCCTGATGAAGAACATGCTGAAGCTATACGCTGAATCCCCTGTTCGCGGCGGGATCTGCTGCATTTTCCAGGAGATTGTCCCTGCCATAGGTGAGGCCTGCATACACAGCCTGTGTGTTGGCCATAACAGGACCTGTCGTGTCCTCCCCCTCGATCTTTTTGTAAGCTGCTGCCAAATTTTCCAGCACCGGGCGGACATGCCCCAAATTTTCCTCGTTATTGCACAGAGCCGCCTTTGCCACCTCTCTGTTGATATAGAGGTAAAGCTGTAAGAGGTTCTGTGCCACTTCATATTCCAGATGCAGGGAATCCATCAGCTCACACATACAGCCCTGGATCCTGCGCACGGCATTCTTGAATGCCGATCTGTCGCCTGCGGTAAGCGCCTCTGACGCCTCATCCACATACTGCAGCGTCATCTCGTAGAGAATCGTGATGAGCTGCGTCTTATTTGCCTGCGTGATCCGCAGGGTATATTCCTGTTTCAATTCCTTGGTCATCGTTTTCCCTTTCTACTGTAATAACTGCAACACCTGCGAGGGTCTCTCATTCGCCTGCGCAAGCATGGAAACTGCCGCCTGAGAAATTACCTGCTCCGTGGTATAATTTGTCATCTCCTCCGCCATATCCACATCCATGATACGGGAATAGGAAGCTGTCATATTCTCGGTAGAAACCGCCAAATTGTTGACCGTGTGCTCTAAACGATTCTGGTATGCGCCCAGTCTGCTGCGCGCATCCGATACATAGAGGATCGCGCCTTTGATTGCCTTATTTCCTTCAGCACACTCTTCTATCGTAGTCATCTTTAAATCTGTCAGATTCATTCTGTCCAAAGAAATGGTGGGAATACGGATATCAAGCTGCTGCCCTTCATTGGCACCGGTCTGGATATCCATCGTACCAATACCCGTGAGGTCTATATGAAGGCTTCCCGTCTTCGTAACACCGGGGCTCGTAAAATCCGGTGGATTTCCAGCCGGATCCGGTTTCGCGATATCAAGCGTCAATTTAAAATCCAACGGTCCCTTAAAGGTAATCTTATTTCCGACGACTTCAGAAATCTCTACCCCTGCCGGAAATGCCTTATCTGCATTCGTCGAAGAAGGTTCAATATACGTAGCCATATCGATCGTGCCGTCCGCCTTAAAGGCAATGTTCAAAGCGCCCGCTTCGATCTCATACTCCTTAGCAATGACTTCATCCGAATAGTAATCCACTTTGACGCGGTGATCATCCGTATAGCCCCGCAGATCGAAAGACCCGTCGAGAAGCGTCTGTCCGTTAAACTGCGTATCCGTGGAGATACGGGTAATCTCCTGCTTGAGCTGCTTGACTTCCTCCTCGAGTGTCATACGGTCTCCAGTGGTAAGCGTTCCCGTTTCGCCTTTGACTGCCAGCTCATTCATTCTCTGCAGCATCTCGTGCACTTCCGTCAAAGCGCCGTCCGCCGTCTCGATCACGGAAATACCGTTATGGGAGCTCTGCGTCGCCGAGCCGAGACCCGTGATCTGCGCATTCATCCTTTTACCGATGGCATAGCCCGAAGGATTATCCTTTGATGTCGTCACCTTGAGACCGGATGAAAGCCTGCCCAAAGATTTAGACACTTTGTTGTCTGACGCATTGAGTGCATTGCTTGCGCGCATCGCTGCCGCGTTATAACTGATTTTCATAAGTTTTCCTCCATTTTTTATACTGTTAACGCCGTAATAAACGACTTTGCTATCAAGTACAGATCCGCCGTCTGCACCTGCGTCTGATCCTCGGAGAGTGCCGCATAATCTTCGTCCGCGATCTCCTTGCTGTAAAGGACTGCCACACTGCTGACCTGCGTCTCCTTCCCTTCCGTACCGGGAATCACCAGAGACCTCTCCAGCGCATCCTGTCTGCCGCGCAGCCAATCCGTTCCCTGTCTGCTGTCGCAGGCGATATAACCCGATACGGTCTGCTCCTTTAAGGAAAAGCGCGCCGTGATCTGTCCGTATTCTTCCGTCTGCGCCGTGATGCTCACCTTACCGCTCTCACTGCCATGAAGGACTTTCAGGTTGATGGCTGTCAATTCCCCATTAATTTCCACGGGAATCTGGTAATTCTCCTCCTTTGAAAGGCTGCCTGCCAATGCAAGCTGTTTTTTGCAGCTCTGCAAGGTCCGCAGATCCAGATAACTCTCCGCTTCCCCGATTGCTTCCTCCAAAAGCGCCTCATAGCCCTCGTTCAACTCCTCGCAGGCTTCCTGTGCGCTGTCTTTATCCGTCAAACTCTCAAGCAGTCTCTCCGCCTTCGGTTTTCCTTCCGCAACGCCTGCGCTATTTTCCAAGTCCCGCAGCTTCCGATACAGTGCACCGGGCTGTTTGCGAAGCGCAGCTGCTGCCTCTAAACTATTCGCTGTCACGGGCTGCTTGTAGGCGATCATCTCCTGCACTACGGCCTGCTCGACATTCTCCAGCCCGCGGAAAGACTGCAGCTGTTCCTGTAAGTAAGCCTGATCCAAATTCGCATCCGCCGTCTGCTCCTGCAACGCTTCCGCAAAGGCTTCTATGGAAGTCTGCGCCCCCGGCTGCGCGTCTGTAAGCAACTCCGGCTCCAGAGAATCGGCGATCTGCCCGGCAAGCATATGGTAGTAGCTCTCCGCATCTTGCGAAGGTTTATGCTCCTGCCCCTCGCCCGAACCGCCTTCGTTCGTCTTTTCCTGCCCCAGCTCAGGGAAGCCGGCAAGGATCTGATCGGTAATGGATTTCCCTATGTTTACCGCATCCACACCGTCAAAGTCATTGCTCACCCGATAGTCCATACCCTGCTTTTTCGTGCTGCGCATGGCTGTCAGCAGATTACTAAACGTAATCTCTGCACCTTCTTTCAAAAGGCTGCCCACCGCCGCGTCATCCGACTTTTCCAACTGGCGGAACATACGATAGATGCCAATGTAAGCTTCTCTCTCCTGTTCGCTGACCGCGTGGCTCTTTTCTAACTTAAATAAAAACTTGCTGAATTTTTCAGATTTTTCTACATCATCCGCGCCGTTTCCGTCAAGGTAACTGTTGAGTTCCGAAAGAGACATCTCCAGCGGATTTTTTCCATCCCGAATTGCCTGTAAGGAAGCCGCCGGAGTCATTCTGCGAATCGTTTGCTGCAGCTCCATATCGTATTTTTTGACGGCATCCATGTTTTCATGATTGATATCCATGCTGTTGTAGCCTAAGATCCGCACTGCCTTGCGATTTTCTTCGTTCGTCTCAAGCCCCATGTCCGTAAGGATATCGTCCACGTTGCGGAATGCTTTACGGATAGAATCACCCAGATCCGCCCTCGGCGCCGTCATCAATGCCTCATAGGACTCGCCAGCCGCTTCGTAAGCCGCCCTGAGCGCCAAGCCGTTTGTATGTACACCGTCAAGCGTAAATGCCTGCCCGCCGTCCACATACTGTCCCAACACCGCTGCCGGCAGATAGGGAATCTCCGACAGCTTGATCTGCAATTCCTCATAAAGCGCCGCTTTTGTGGCGGCTGCTGCCGCATCGGATTCTCCGAACAGCCTCTGGTTCTGCTCCTGCTCTAACTTCTTTAAAGCATCTACCAGCGCTTCCAGCTCCGTGGTATCTATCGCATAACCGCTCGCCATCAGCTTACGGTTTGCTTCGATCGTCATCATCAGGCGGACTTCTTCAAGCTGCCGCCTCTGCGTAAGGGCTGCCGGCGTATCGAAAGTGGTCTCGCCGTGCTCCGCCTTGTTCCGTGCCGCCCGCTCCTGCTCTATCTCCTCCTGCGCCTTTGTCAGGTTCCGCAGCGTTAACGCCTTATCCTCTGCTGCCGTGCGGTCTACAGCCTCGTCGGTGATCTTTTCGAAGGCCTCCACATAGTCGGCTGCCTTTTCCAAAGCGCTCCTGCCGTCAGCGAGATCCGCATCCCCTGCCTTTTTCCCATCAGCAATCGCCGCCGCAACTGCGGATAAAAGCTGCTCTTTGCTCTTTGGTTGACCAGCCTGGTCGATTTTGTTGAGAGCTTCCATGGTCTCCGCCGTCAAGGGCACGCCCACGCCGATCAGCCACTGTGCGCTGCGCACATTTTCTTCGCTGACCGCAAGCCCGGCATCTTCCAATACACGCTCGATCTGAGGACGAAGCTGCTCCCAGTTATAATCCTCCGCCTTTTTCGCATAGTAACCGGTATTATCCGCCTGATAATAACCGTGGCTCTGACGATTGCTGTCCGTAGCCGCGCTGTGTCCTGCCAGATAGAGATTGTCGATGGTGGGTTCCATGCGGTTCTCTACCATGTACTTGACAATGCCCTCATTCGGTGCCTCCGTCTGCACGGCTCTCTCAAAAGCCTCTTTCGCCGCCCGCACATTCTCCTCCGTGAGCGGAATGTCATGCGCCGCAAACTGCCTTGAAAGTTCCTGCGCAAAAGCCTCGCTTCCTGTGATCTGCGCCAGGGTATCGGCATCCAAGTCATCGGTGTAGCCCGTTACCTGCGTACCGCCTTTTACAAGCGCCGCCTTAATCGTGTCGACAATGGTGACAACTTCTTCGATCTCCATATCGCCGGGATGATAGCCTTCCTGCTGTAAGCGGGAGAAATCCTCCTTAGACATAGTATTAGACATCACTGTCATAAAGTCTGTCTGCGTCGCCACGTCAATAGCCGCCGCATCCTGCATAACCTCTTCTGCGGTCTTTCCATGACCCCCGTAAGCGTTGTTATCCATAACTTTGCCAGAAATGTCTAATGCATAATCACCCGTACGTGAGCTTTTCCTTAATTCGCTCTCCGCCGTGCGGGTATCCCGATATGAAGTTGTCGCCCTGTCTACATTTTGGTTTCCTGTGTTGTGATCAAAAGTGATTTTCATGCTTACCTCATACCAAATGTAGTGTTTTGTATTCAGTATAAGCAGACTCGAAATGCGTTGCATTTCTCGTTCGCGTTGCTCGTCATAAGCCCCACAAAACACGCCCTCACGCAAGCATGGTGCCTGCTTTGTGTGTCTTCCGACTCTGCTTATACGCAAAAATTAGGGCGAATGTTTTTCACATTCACCCTTTATTTCGGCATAGTTTGGCTTTTTCTTAACCTTTTAAAGTATTTTCTGAACGCGCGATCAGATTTCTGACTCAATCCCCTTCTTCAATTCTGCATCCTGATTTGTTCCTCCTCAATAGCAGGATAGCGGACAAGCTCCTTCCCCTCCAGATCCTCCCTGTGCATATCCACGCCTGTGATCTGGTGATTGTTGTAAGCGGTATAATAATAGATGCCTTTATCGGCATTGCAGCAGGAAGTATAGATCGTGACCTCACACTTACCATCCTCCAGCACACAGCATCCGCGCTGCTGGTCCACGGAGCTTAAGATATGGAAAAACTGGCTGACACTCTCCAGCTCGCCATCTCCGCATGTGGAGTTCATTTTCGTAAAAGCCACTCTGACAAAGCGGGACTGGGAAGATAAGTCCCCCGGCAGCCCGATCGCTCCCATACCGCGGCTATATGGTTCCAGCGTAAGTCCCGGCGCAAAATTATTGGCCGGTGTTTTCACCGACAAAACCATGTGGTTACTGAGCGCAAACATTTGCATGGGAAAAGGCGGATTATTCGTCAAAACACCCACAGGATTATCATGAACTAAAACGCCTTCCGCCACCGACTCGATCACAACGCATTCGTCCTTATCCGCCAGGATCCAGTGCAGCTGCGCCACGGGGAGACTTTCGCTGAAAGGGATATTTGTAATATTGAGTCTGTTAAGAAGCTTTCTTGCCTCTTTCACCGTTGCACACCGTCCTAACAGCCAGGGAATCAGCTCGAATTGGGCAACATTGTCCTTTCCGCTCTCCCATTTACGGTAGACGGCATTCCCCACAAAATTTAAGCCCGCCATCCCCAGTCCTTTTTCGTTGACCGCATCATAATAGAGCGGATAATCCTCCATCACACAGGCCATCCCTATGATTGCAAAATGCCTCTTCATCTCTTCCTGCTCCAGAAAGCGAAACGGATAATTTCTGGGCGTGATGGTCACCTCGTCTCCATAAGAAAAATCATAGTCAAGTGTCCGTCCAAAATAGAAATCTTTCGTCTTATAGGTGGCCGCCGTGCACATCGTTTTTCTCCTCTCTTAAATAATCTGCGAGGCAGATCTTCTACCTCACGGGCCCTGTTATATCAGGTTTACTTTCATGGAGCATGAACATTCTATGTTAAAAGCTTATGTAATTTCCGCGCAAATGATTCACGAAACGCGCTCTCATCAAAAGTGATATTGAAAGGACCCGGTTGCCAAATCTTAATCGACCACCGAGTCCAATTGATACTGCTCAAAACTTTATGTACCTTATTTTAGAAGATAAAAATCGCAGCCGTGTAAGGCGGCAAATCAAAGGAAATGCTGTAATCCTTAAAATTACAAGGCTCCTTCTCCGCCGCGATCTCAGCGGGAATCACATTTCCGTTACCGCCGAACCGCTTATCATCGCTGTTCAAAAGAAGCTTATACTTTTTCTTCTTCGGCACACCGATCTTATAATTCTCCCACTTCATGGGCGTCATATTGAGCACAAACATGATATTGTTTTTTTCGGTCTTATCCTTACGGAAAAAGCTGTAAACGCTGTGATCCGCGTCGTCAGCGTTCAACCACTCAAAACCTGCCCAATCATTGTCAATGGTATACATGGCAGGATATTTTTGATACAGTGCAAGAAGCTCCTTCACATACTCGTGCATGCCCTTATTCTGCTCCTCGCCAAGCAGATTCCAGTCAAGTTCTCTCTCCTCGCTCCACTCTCTTTCCTGACCGAAATCCTGACCCATAAAGAGCAGTTTCTTTCCTGCATGCCCAATCATATAGCTGTATCCCACACGCAAATTCGCATATTTATCTACGGGATAACCAGGCATCTTATTGACCATGGAACATTTCAGATGCACCACCTCGTCATGGGAAAGAGGCAGGATATAGTTTTCGCTGTTGTTGTAGCTCATGGCAAAGGTCATGGCATAGTGATTGTTCTTACGGAAATAAGGGTCAAGCTTCATATATTCGCAAAAATCGTGCATCCAGCCCATATTCCACTTAAAGCTGAACCCAAGGCCATCGTCCTCCACCTTACCCGTCACCTTCGGCCAAGCGGTAGACTCCTCCGCAATGGTTAGAAATCCGGGATAAGCGCCATGCACCACGGAATTTAAATGTTTGAAAAATTCGATGGCATCCAGATTTTCCCTGCCGCCAAACTTATTAGGCACCCACTGGCCCGCCTGTTTACTGTAATCCAGATAAAGCATAGACGCTACGGCGTCAATGCGAATGCCGTCGATATGATACTCTCTGATCCAGTAGAGCACATTGGCAATCAGAAAATCCCTGACCTCATTCTTCGCATAATTAAAAATCTTTGTGCCCCAGTCAGGATGCTCGCCGATCCTCGGATCGGGATGCTCAAAGATACACTGTCCGTCAAACCGTCCAAGTCCATGGGCGTCAGTCGCAAAGTGCGCAGGCACCCAATCCAGGATCACGCCTATTTTATTCTTATGTAAGGCATTGATCAGATACATGAAATCGGAAGGATTTCCGTGTCTGGAAGTGGGCGCATAATAGCCCGTCACCTGATAACCCCAAGAACCGTCAAAAGGATACTCCGCGATCCCCATCAGCTCAATGTGGGTATAATGCATTTCCTTTAAATAGGGCACGATCCTGTCCGCAAATTCACGGTAATTGTAAAAGCCCTCCGTCGTGCCGTCAGGATGTTTCATCCAGGAACCGATGTGGCACTCATAGATCGCCATCGGCTCTTTATTATAGTCCTTATTCTGTCTTTCAGCGACCCAGGCATCGTCCGACCACTTAAACTTACTGATATCAAAAGTCCTGGAAGCGTTGCCCGGCCGCATCTCCGCATAGTTTGCAAAAGGATCCGCCTTGTAAAGCTTCTCTCCCGCAGGCGTACGAATCAGGTATTTGTAAAGTTCATTCTCTCCCACATTGGGAATAAAAAGCTTATAGATGCCGCCCGGCCCGAGCTTCTGCATCGGATGCGACTCCTCGTTCCAGTCATTGAAAGTGCCTATCACGTGTACGCTGGCTGCATTTGGCGCCCACACGGCAAAGCAAAAACCTTTTTTGCCGTTTTCCATGGAAGGATGTGCGCCCAGTTTCTTATAAATGTCATAATGTGTGCCCTGTGCAAACACATACTGATCGGCTTCGGAGATAAATACCTCCTCTATCTCTTTCTTTTCTGCAGCCGCCTTCGTCGTTGGCTTCTTAGCCGCTGTCGTTTTTGCTGCTGTCGGCTTCTTCGCCGCCGTTGTACCTGCTTTCGTTCCTGCCATAATGTAACCCCCTATTTCCTTTTTACACAACAGATGCTTAATTGTGCATAAAATCTTTTTCACGCAGTATGATCATGTCTTCTTCATCATACCTCTTTGCGAGCAAAATATCCATAAAATGTTTTGGTGTTTTTTTATTGGCGTAATCGATCGCCTCATCTACCAGCTCCCGCACCTCGGCAAGCGTCACTTCATGATCGCTGGTCTGCCTGTCGGCAATCCTCGTATGAAGCGCCAAAATGCCAAATTCATCGATGGAATACTCCATTTCCTCCGCATACTGCTTCGCATATGCTACCAAAGATTCGTCATCCAGCGGCTCGATATCCACCCGCAGGTTAAAGGGTATCGTCAGTCTCTCATTTTTGGAGAGCAGTTCCGCGATCTCGTTCTTCGTACCCACAAGCAGCGCCAGCAGCCCCATATTTTCTTTCTCCAGGGTCTTAAGCATGGAGACCACCGTTGGCGGTTTTAACTGATCTGCTTCTGTTATGATCAGAGCGCCGCCCGCAAGCTTCCCGAAAGTCGCCTCTACATCCTTTTTATTCAAGGTGTGCCCTTCCACTTTTGCCACTTTGCCGGAGAAATTGCTGTCGTTAAGCTGCATTTCGCGAATCAGCGCTTTTGCCAGAGCGAGTGTCGTCGTCTCCTCCTCACCGGTAATGAGCACATTGCCTGTACAGGATGCCAGACTCATATTATCTAACACCTGTACCAACTGCCTTTTGGATTTACGCTGATGTACGAATTTGCCGAAAAGTTCCTGCTCCTCGGGGCTTAATTCTCTGTCCCTTCCAATCTGCCCCTCCTGCTCCGTTTTTTCCTCCGCCTGCGCAGCTTCTTTATCCGCATTGACCGGTTCTACAAACTTTTCTTCTATTTCATCGTTTTCCCGACTTACTCCCGTATTATGATTTTCTTCTGCCGAAACTGTTTCCTTTGATTCGGGCTCCGTCACGATCTCCTCTTTAGGCGCCTCCTTTACAGGAGCGGGCTTCGCCGCAGGAGTATCCTCCCCGTCGTTCGGGAAGATCACCTTTTTCACATGAGGATTTTTTCCGGACTCTTTCATGATCGCTGCCATAAAGGCCTTTTCCAACTCCTCCAGAAGCCCATTTTTCGTGGCCTCATCAAAGCTGGCAAACAGACTTCCCGTCTGGGCAAGGATGTGCTGACGGACGTCCTCCATCCGCTTTTCCTCGTTATCCTTTTTCATCTGTTCCCACTCAGCCATGATATCATCTATGCTGAGCTGTCCCGTGATCTGCTTCTCCACCTGCCCCGCATCGGGCACTACGAAGCTGATCTGCCCATCATATTCCTGAGACAAAAATTTATCATACTCTGTAGGTCTTGACGCCATTGCCTGCTGTTGCTCGCGTATGGCTTTTGCCTGCAGCCTCTCGGCCTCTCTGGTCATTTCCTCGATAATCTTTTGCGCATCAAAGACAATGGTATCCTCGCGCACAAGTTCCTCGCTCGCCGCCTGCAGCTCCTCTGCACTCAGCTCATTCCTGTTCTTTGCGGAATCGGCCGCCTCACGCGGCTCCTCTGCTGCCCCCTGTCCTTCTGACTCTGCCAACTCTATCGGTCTCTCGGTTTCTTCGGTTCCACCAATTTCTGGCGCTTCCTCAGATTCTTCCGCCTCTCCATACACTTCCGGTTCCTCGGATCGTGCTACCTCCTCATATTCTTCTAACTCCCCAATATCTTCCGTTTCCTCATCTTCTTCAAATTGCTCGACATCTTCTTCCAAAAGATCTGTCTCAGGAAGTTCCTCTGTCTCCTCCAAGAGCGGCGCAATCAGGGCGTCTGTGATAGAAGGTTCCTCCTTTGGCGCTTCCTCGGCAAGGATCTCCTTCATGCTCTCGGCAAGTTCCATCTGCAGGTTGATGGTGTTGTACTGCCCCACATCCACTGTCTTGACTTCCGGCAGTTCCATGGTCGGCGCCATAAGAACATCGTCTTCTTCCCCATCTGACGCCTGTCCGTGTTTGACCTTTTCAGCCACCTGCGTATCTCCGGGAGGGAGCAGATCCTCATCCTCGACTTCCTCCACCGGATCGTCTTCTTCCTCCACACGGCCCGCGCTCCGCCCTTCCACATAAGCGTCATATTTTTCCTGCTGCTCCGGACTCAGCGGCTGATGCAGCGCCTTTAACTCAAGCGCCTTGATCACATATCTGCCGTCTCCGAACCAGATAAACATCTCGTCGCATTCTTCCACACATTTCGTGGTCAGACCGATGCGGTGATACAAATAGGCCAGTTCGTACACCCATTTTTCCTTCGGCTCACGCTTCTTAAACTCCTCCAGGATCGCGATTCGTTCCTCAATGCTGACATCCAGTGCTTCATAGAGACGATATTGCAGAACATATCTTCCGGTATCCCGCGGCGCGATCTGCACAAATTCCTTATAATAACGGCTCGCTTCATCGTACTCGCCCATCTTGATGGCAAGTTCGCACAGGGAGTAAATGATCAGTCTGCCCGTCGGATGCTTTTCGTAAGCCATCAGAAGAACATCCTTACTCTCCTGAAATCTCCTGTTGATCTTATACAGATCGCTGATGGTGCACAGCATCATAACGCTTCTGACCCGGCGCCAATCGATCTTATCAGCGATCTTCATCGCCTCCGCGTATTCACCTTCTGCGATCAGCGCCTTGATCTCGTCAGCGCTGGCTTTGTATTCAAACTTATCCAAGGTACTCTCCTCATCAACGTACTTTTCGGTTTCTTTTCTCTACACAGTGACCTAAGTGACTGACGCATTCATGATTTGACTAATGACTTGTCGGCAACCTAATATCTGTTTCAGTTTACCATAGTCGCCCGTATATGTAAATAAATTCCGTCGAAAAAAAGTACCTCTATTCCCAATATATGGAGTTTTCTATCCAAAAATTTCCTCTATCTTGTGTATTTTTTGAAAATCAACCTTCTTCTTTCATTCGCAGAAGGCGGTTGGATAATTCTGTAAATCGTTCTAAAGTAAATGTTTCGCCGCGTACTGTTTTCTGCAGCCCCATTTCCTCCAGAACGGCCTCCACCTGTCCCCTGCTGATTCCCAGACCCCCGGCATTTGTCAGCCCGTTTGCCAGGGTTTTACGTCTCTGATTAAAGGATGCGCGAATAATATCAAAGAGCCAATCCTCGTCCTGTGCTTCGACAGGCGGTTTCTCATGCTTTACCAGGCGCACCACCGTACTGTCTACATTCGGTCGGGGTGTAAAACACGAAGCAGGCACTCTTGCCACGATCTCCGGCTTCGCATAATACTGCACCGCCAGGGAAAGTGCTCCGTAATCCTTCGTACCGGGTCCCGTCTGCATACGATCCGCCACCTCGCTCTGCACCATCACCGTAATACTCGACAATGGTATATGGCTCTCAAAAAGCGCCATAATAATGGGCGTTGTGATATAATATGGAAGGTTTGCAACCACTTTGAAGGGACCGCCGCCGTTTTCATTGACTAATTTAGTCAAATCCACTTTCAAAATATCCGCACACAATAGCGTAACATTCTCATAAGGCGACAAGGTCTCCTCTAAAATCGGTATCAGCTCCCTGTCGATCTCCACGGCAACGACCCTATCCGCCGCCTCCGCTAAATACTGTGTCATCGTGCCGATCCCCGGACCGATCTCCAGCACACAGTCTTCTTTGGTGATCTGCGCCGCCTCTACGATCTTTGTCAGAATGTTAGCATCGATCAGAAAATTCTGGCCGTATTTCTTCTGCATCCGAAACTGATATTTTTGCAGAATTTCTGCTGTTTTTGTATAATTTCCTAAATTTGCCATAGTAGTCCTCATTTTTGCGCTGCTTTTGCGCATGAACGAGTTTCAGTCTTCCCTCTTTTCGGTTCAGCACCCGTCATTCAATCCGGCTGAACTGTTAACTGAAACAATCTTCTTGCGTTCTCCTCCGTGACCCGCTCCACTTCCTCGCAGGAAATACCCTTCAATTCCGCGATCGCCTCCACCACATAGGAAAGATTCAAGGAAGAATTACGCTCGCCACGATGCGATTGCGGCGCCAGATAAGGGCTGTCCGTCTCCAAAAGAATCTTTTCCATGGGAATATATTCGACCGCCTCTTTCAGCTTTTTCGCATTCGGAAAGGTGATTACGCCGCCGATGCCGAAATAAAAGTCCATATTCAAATATTCCCGCGCCATCTCTTTCCCATAGGAAAAACAGTGCACCACGCCGCCGATCTTCCCCGCGTCAAGCGCCTTCATCATGTCCAGTGTGTCCTTTGCCGCCTCTCGGGAATGAATGATGACTGGCAACCCTGTCTCCCGCGCCAGCAGAAGCTGCTTCTCAAACCACTTCTTCTGCAAAGCTTTATCCGGCTCAGGATAATGATAATCAAGTCCCGTCTCTCCCACGGCAATCACTTTTTCATGATCGCATAACGTGTGAAGCCGCACAAAACTTTCTTCATCCAGCTCGCCGATCTCACTGGGATGCACACCCACCGCCGCATAAATAAAAGGATATTGCTCTGCCAGCCTCACCGAGGCCTCGCTTCCGGAAAGGCTCGCTCCAATGTTTATTACTGTGCCAATCCCCCGCTCTTGCAGAGACGAAAGCAGCGCTTCCCTGTCCCCGTCAAAAACCTCGTCATCGTAGTGCGCATGACTCTCGAATATCATCTGTTTGTCCCCTTTCCGCCACTTTCTTTCCAATTTTTGAATTTTATCTTAAATTTTCTTAAAAAAATGCTTGCATTACGGAAAACATTATACTATAATAACTTTTGCGTTGACAAGCACCGCTAGCTCAGTTGGTAGAGCACCTGACTCTTAATCAGGGTGTCCAGGGTTCGAGCCCCTGGCGGTGCACTTGAAGAACTGTTTTTGGAGACGTAAGCGCTCTGGGGACGGTTCTTTTTATATTCCCAGTTCGGCCATGCACCGGCTGAGAGCGGAAATCATGCTTGCACGAGCTAAAACCTCACCCCCAACACTTCCACCACCGCACCTGCAGCCACGCCGACACCATACAACAGCGCAAAGATCCGCAGATTATCCTTCTTATCCTCATTTACCCGAAAAAGCACCAGATATCCCACGCCCGAACCGGCAAGTAGCCCTGCAAACAAAGGGCCCGCGCCCAGAACGCCCCCCAAATAGAGATGCGTCAGAACAACGGAGGACGCACAGTTGGGGATCATGCCCACAATGGCGGCTGCAAAAAGCCCCAGCACAGGTCTGTTTGAGACAAATGATGCCATTGTGTCTTCTCCTATCGCGGCAATCACATAATTTAAAATCAGGGAAACTGCCAATAAATATAAGAAAATTTTCCAGGTATGATTCGCGGCAGAGCGCCAGATCCCTTTTTCACAGTGGCAATGATGCTTCTCACAAAAATGCCCGATTTGCGGCTCTCCCTTCTTCGGAAAAAGAACATCCGCCAAAAATCCCACCGCCACTGCAAAGATGAGTTTCGTCAGCAAGATCCTGACAATCAAAGATATGCCGGCATTCTCAGAAATCATGATAGGGAGCATCTCGTCAGACGTAGACAAAAAAACGGCCAGCAACGTTCCCAGAGTAATCACTTTGCCTGCGTAAAGATTCGCTGCCGCCGCAGAAAACCCGCACTGCGGAAAAATCCCTAAAAGACCGCCGATGGCAGGGCCCGCCTTACCGGACTTCCTGACGATCTCCTGCATCCTGCCTCCCGTCCAGTGCTCCAGACACTCCATCGCCAGATAAGTCAGAAACAAAAACGGTAAAATCCTGAGACTATCTATCAAGGTATCATATATCACATCCAAAATCATTTCCATATTTTAACTCCATTTCTGCATTGCTTTGCTTCAATCCCTAATGAAAACTGCTTGCGGTTCCCATCTTTTCGTCATTTGACTCGATCTGCACAGCATATGGCAGACAACGGCAATAATCATCGAGTCTATGATACCATTCTTTTTAAAAAAAGCAAGCGCGGGTAAGTTTTGCACAAAAAAGCGGAAAAAGATTGATTCTTTAGGAAAAATGTACTAAAATAGGATTGTGTCACATTTGAGGGAGGTTTAAAATGGAAGGCTTACGAAATATCATGGAAGATGCGGTGGAGTATCAGCTCAATAAGCTGCTGCCCACTATGCCTGAGGTTTGTTCTTGCGAAAACTGCAGATTGGACATGATGTCCTTTGCGCTGAACAGGCTTTCTCCTCAGTATGTGCGTACAGACACCGGTGCACTTTATCAAAAGTTGAGCAACTATCAGCCTCAGAACGAAGTAGAGATCCTCGCTACCGTCATGACTGCCATCAGCAAGATTGGCGCACATCCTCAGCACAAATAAACGGCCTCCATGATTCTTTAGACAGCAAGTGACCCCCGCGTGCACAGGCACCGGGGGCTTTTTATTACACTTTCCGATTCCTCATTTTGGTTCCACTGCCTCTTTCTCTAATTCTCTACGATTTCAACCTCCGTCTCCTCTCCCGTCTTCTTCGTATGCCGCTCGGCGATCGCCTTTGCCGAAGTCTTCAAGCTCTCCTCGCAGGCCTTTTTTGTAGTCACAAGATAATCGCTCACCTCACCGTCCCACCTGCAGCTGACAAGGTCGGCTGAGCCGTCCTCTCTGACAAACAAAACATCCACCAGTCTGCTGACGCTTCCGTTTACGGTCTTGACCAGATAATAGCTTTTTACTTCCTGATAGTCGTCTTGAATATCCAGTTTTTCCCTAAGAAAGCGCTCCGCCACGTCTTTCATTTCCGCCGCCTTTGCCGGCGCGTCTGCACTGGAAGGTTTCACCTCCTCGCTCTCGTCAAGCTCACCGCTGTAAGACATGGCGCGCAGGGTGCCGTCCAGCGCATCGATATGGAAATAATAATATCTGCTGTTGCCCCGATCACTCCAATTCACGCAATAAGTGTTATCATACATCGGTATATTCTCATCCTCGCCCTGATAATACTGATTGCGCTCCATGGCATTTCCGCCAATTCCAAAAATCTGCTGTAAATATCCCGTGGCGATCTCCACTGCCCGCTCCTCGGTAATGCCGCCCGCATCCGCCAATTCTTGAAGCTGCTGTTTCTCCGCCTCTTTTCTCTCGGCAAGCTCTTGCGCATGCTGCTCCTCCAGCGCATAATCACGCTTTACTTCGAAATCGATTTGCTGCAGAATCTCCTCATCCGTCAATTCTCTGTTTGCAGGCAGATAGAAAATCCCCGTTGTCGTCAGGAAGCAAAACTCATACTCCGCTGCCTCCTCCTCACTGTCCACCCGCACCAGCTCCTTCTCAGGAAAAAGCCCCTCCTGATACTGTGTATAGAGTTTTCCTTTGCGTTCCTTCTCAGCCACCGTATATTCTCTGGTGCAGCCGTCCACATCGGTGGGCTGGCTCTGAATCTCCTCCGCAAGCTTCGTGACCTCCTCTTTCGGCTGTTCCTCCATCCGCTCCTTCACCAGAGAAGACACCACCGCACGCACCGGCACGCTCAAAATCCCCACCGCCAGAAGGCACACCGCAAAGGAAGCTGCGATCCGCAGGGCACTCCCTGACCCGCCGCGCCGTTTGCCTTTTTTCAGCGCACGAAGCAGTTCTTTCTGTTTTTCATCATTAAAATCTATTTCTTGTACTGCCTTTTGTAAATCTGTAATCTTCATATGATACCATCCTTTCTGATTCATCATGTATGCTGATGCAAACGTGCCTGCGGTGGATCTGCCAATTCTGCATCCGCTTTTATATGTTACAACTCCTCCAGCTTGATCCGAAGCATCTCCCGCCCCCGCTGCAATCTCTTTTTCACTGCATTTGTAGAAATGCCCAACATATCTGACACTTCCGTCGTTTTATAGCCCTCGATATAATGCAGATACACTGCTGCCTTGACGGGCATCGGCAGAGCGATCAGTTCCGCCAAAACCTCGCTGTATTCAGGGTTTTCATAGCTTGCACTGATCTCTGACAACTCGGCTTGGGGATGTCGCAAATGAAACCGCCGCATATCTCGGCATCTGTTCTGCGCCACCTTGATCAGCCAGGCCTTTTCGTGCTCCTGATCCCGAAACTTTCCTTTGTGCTCCAAATATTTGCAAAATGTATCCTGTACCGCGTCCTGTGCATCCGCCTCGTTGCCGAGCATGACCACACAGATGCGATAGAGCATAGGGCTGTATTTTTTGACTGCTTCCTCTATCGTCATAAGACGGCTGCCTCTCCTTTCCTTTTTCAATCCATGGATCGTTTTTGAGTCCTCTACTAATAACACGTCCCAAATCATAAAATGGTGCCATAACAATAAGAAAGAAGCAGAAAACTTTCGTCTTCTGCCTCTGATCGTTACTCTATTTATCCGTTTTCTGCTTCGCAATCGTACTGATGATCTGCGATCCCACCTTTTCCTTGGGAATGGAGAGCGCTATCGACATCTCGCTGTAAAGAAGCTCCTCCGCCTTATGCAGGTACTGCTCGTCCGAGGAAAGAACCTTTTTCCCCTCACTGATACGGCTTGATTTGCGCTGATATAACGTTTTAATGATCTGCACCAAACTTCTGGAATCGTACGTGCGAATGGCCTCTTTGTAAGTCTGCTCCCTGCGTTTTTCCTCCTGGATCCACACAGTCTCGATCTCCGGGATCTGCCCGATCAGCACCTCCGCCTCGTCCTTCGTCATGATCTTACGCATGACAACCTTTTCATTATCGACAGGCGTGTACACAGTGCTCGCCTTTTCAAAGACGGGCTCCAGCATATAATACTTTTTCTTGGTATCCATCCGATCGATCGGATTTCCCGTAATATCAACCACACAGCAGACACCGTGTCCGCCGCACATGATCATTTCTCCCTTCCCAAACATGGCATTCCCTCCCGGTTCAAGACCCTCCTTTGCCAACAAACTCCCTGTACTTCATTCTAGCACACCACTGTTTCACTCGTAAGTCTTTTCTGGGCAAAATCTCATTTTCAGCGTTTTTATGGAAGAAACTGCCGCATCTATTGTGAAAAATTACCTGATTTTATCTTATTATCAGCGCATTTTAAAGTTATCGCAGATAAATCGCACCTCCGTCATCGGAAAAATACGGATCATGATACCCTTTAAAAGTTTCTCCGACTCAAAACGGGACAGGATAATCACCACCTCATTCGCCGGAAAGGGAAGAATGTCAATGGAATCCACCGCCGCCGGATCAGTTACCAGTGTCGCCTTGGGCGGATTGATATCCACGGTCTTGTGAATCATCTCCGTGAGCGAGATCGCGGAGGAACCCATCATCTGGTTCATCACCTCAGACACACAGGAAAGGTGCATCTCGTTGAGTTCGCCCGGCGCGGCAACTCCTTCACCGCCCATCATCAGATCCATTACGACCTTGACATCGTTTTCCTTAAACATCAGAAGATTATTACCGTTGAAATCATCTTTGTAATCGATTTGAACCGTCACACTGCCCATGCCAAAAGCCGCCACAATATTTTTAATATCCGCGCTGTTAACCACCTTCACCGTAGGCGGACTGACTTTGATAACCCGTCTTGTCAGCGTATTCAGTGAAGTTGCAGAATGGGACATACAAATATGCGCTACCTCTGCCATTTTATCCTGATCTACCGGTGATAGTTGTGCCATGCGTCTATTACATCCTTCTCAAATAGTTGTTCTCTCGGTGCTGGTCTCTCTATAATACTATACCTTATTTCTGCCCTTTTGCGCAACATCTTATTTGGAAAAATGTAGGAATTTTTCTTAAGGTTTATTAACGATGGCAGCCAAATGACTACAACACTTCTACTCTGCTTCCCTGAGCCTTTCCACCACTGACCGTTTTGCCATATAATGATAAGCAAATAACGGAATAACCGCTCCAATGATCAAAAACACAGGTGCTACCAAAAGAATCGGTGTCACGGTCAGATGATAGCTGAAAAACCAAAACATTCCCTCCAAAATGCTGCTGGCAAGCGGCCCCATAACGACTGTTAAAATCAAGGTGATCACAATAGAACTTCCCGCAAAGACCATGCCCTCCGTGATCAGCATCTTATTTAACTGTTTCCCCGTCATCCCCACGGACTGGAGCACCGCAAATTCGCGCTTCCTCGCCATGATTGCCGTAAGGATCGCGTTCAGGAAATTTAGGATGCCCACCATGCCGACGATCAGCGCCGCGCCGCTGCCCACCATCATAAACATATTGCGGAAATCATTGAACTCCTCCTCCTCTTTCTTTCTGCTCTCATAATCATAGGGGGAATCCTCTCCGCCCGCAAAATCCTGCATCCACTGCTCCATGTCCTCTACCTGATCATCCGCACAGTCAAAGGCGTAATACATCACCTCCGATGTACCCGAATCGCGGATAAAAGTTTCCGCACCCATCACAAACTCGTCTGCTCCGTAATAACGGTAAGATAATTTATTCGGCACATTCACCAGCGCTGCCACCTCATAGACCTTATCCTCATACACCTTTGCTTTCTCCCCATATCGCTTATCGCTGAGGTCCTCGTCCTCTGCGTAGATCTCGCCGGTGTCCGGGTCAAAATATTCATACTCTTCCACATATCGGATGGTTATCTGATCTCCAAGTTTCGCCCAGTGAGAGTCCTCCTCAATATTTCCATAGTCATCAGCCCAGTAAACCGCTGCCACATAATTGCCACCTTCCTTCAGCTTATTCAGATCACCCTCAATCACTCGGCATTTATCTAAAACAAAGTCCTCCATCCCGCAGAGCTGCACACGATCCGCATAGTAATCACCCACCTTTTCCAACTGCTGCACATACGGAATTACTTCTTCCGAATTGCCCCATCTTCCATACTGCTTCTGTATCCACTCCTCTGTAACAAACTCATTCGCCGCAAAAGTTTTCTGGTAAGTCCTGCCACCTTTCACGCCGTCAAGCGCTTCGATCTGTGCGATGGCTTCCTCCGGCAAAACCCCCACCTTATTAAGGGTGGCCGGTTGAAAATACGGCGCTTCCGCAATGATAAAATCCGCGGCCACGATCTTGGATAAGTATTTGTCCATATCAAAACCGTTTGCCACTGTAAAGGTAAGGTTAAGCACCACTACCGCAAAAGACATGGAGATCACCGTAATCACGGTCTTGCTCCTATTTCTGCCAAGGTTTGCCATCGCCATGCGGAAGATGGATGCGCCCTTCTCCCCTTTTCTGTTCTTTCTTTTCGTTCCGTTGTTTTCTGTGTAGCGCACCGCCTCCACAGGAGAAATCTTCGCCGCCATCTTGCGGGGCTTCCTGCAGGAAAGCCAGACCGTCACCAGTGAAAATAGCGCTGCCCCCAAAAAGATCACAGGGCTGACTGAGTAAGTCAATACGATGCCGTCAAGCTGGGACACCACTATACCCGTCATGATCACACCCGCACCGTACCCAAGTAACAGACCCAGGAGAATCCCCGGCACCGACAGCAGAAAAGCCTGCAAAGAAATGATCCGCTTGATCTGCCGCCCCGTAGTGCCGATGGTCTTTAACAAGCCGTAGAAACGCACGTCATTGGATACCGATATCTGAAAAATATTGTAAATGATCAGGTAGCCCGTAAAAATAATCAGAAGCATGACCGCAATCAACGCAAACACCGTGGTAATATCCAGCGATTTTTCCAACTGCGCCGACGTATACCCCCAGTTGACACCGATCTGGATATAGTTATCTCCCTGATCCCAGCCTTCCGTCTGATAACCGTGCCGCTCCAGAACCGTAATCATGTTATCCGCGATATGAGAAGCATTTTTGAACATCACATCCATAGTCAAAGTGCCGGTCATGCCGTCCTTGCCCTGCGTGTTCAATTTCTGAAAGATCTCCTGCGTTCGGCTTTCGGGGATCAGTACATGATTTGCCGGGATCACTTCGTCAGGCTCCCACCAGCCGCACAACGTAAAGGTTTCCGTCGTTTCCGTACCGTCCACCGTAAAAGTCATGGTGAACTCATTACCGATCACAGGCTCCACCCCCAGCAGAGAAAGGACTTTTTCGTCTGTAGCCGCCTCGTTCGTGCCTTCCCTGGGAAGCCGCCCTTCCTTCGGTTCCACAAACATCCATTTTGCCACGTTTGCATCGCAATAACTGACTTCCACATGAGACTTTTGAAAAGGCTCTTTCGTCGGCATACCGCAGAAGATCCGCTTCCCGTACTCCTGAATGAGTGGGTCGTCCTTCAATTCCGTAAATTGTTCTTTTGTCAGATACTTAAAAGAACCGTGGCTGTAGCCGCCCACCATACGGAAATTCGACTGCTCGTACCCGCTTTTCATGGACATACCCACCGTAAACAATACCGTAAATAAGATCGTGGTCAACGCGATCGCCGCCACCGTAATGATATTTCTAATCTTCGCCGCCCTGAAACTCGCAATGCTGAGACGGCGGATACATTTTCTATTGGAAACGTTCATTTCACTATCCTCCCGTCCTCAATGTGTATTGTCCGATCCGCCAGCTGCGCAATCGCCTCGTTATGCGTAATCATCACAATGGTCTGCGAAAACTTCTGTCCCGTCACCTTCAAAAGACTCAACACATCCTGACTGGTCTTGGAATCCAGATTTCCCGTAGGCTCATCTGCCAAAATAATAGCGGGCTTCGACGCCAGCGCGCGGGCGATCGCCACCCTCTGCTGCTGCCCGCCGGAAAGGTTGTTGGAGAGATTATTTAGCTTTGACGACAGCCCCAGCGTATCAATGATATCCTCAATGTAAGCCTTATCCGGGGCTCCCCCGTCGAGCTGCACCGGAAGAAGGATATTTTCGTAAACATTCAGCACCGGCACCAGATTATAATTCTGGAAGATAAAACCGATTTTTCGACGTCTAAATATTGTCAATTCCTCGTCCTTTAACGTAAAGATTTCTTTGCCGTCCACTGTGACACTGCCGGACGTGGGCCTGTCAAGTCCGCCCAGCATATGCAGCAGCGTGCTCTTTCCGCTGCCCGATGTTCCGACAATGGCGACAAACTCGCCTTTTTCCACCGCCAGATTCACACCGTCCAGGGCGCGTACCTCGCTCTCGCCCGAACCGTATACTTTCTTTAGATCCTTCGTTTGCAAAATGGTCATACTCTTTTCCTCCTAAAAACATAATCTGTATCGTGAAGCGCGATCCCATCCTCCACAATACAGATTATCTCATGGCATTCTTTCCACATTCTTTCTCAGAGCAAATCAATTCTATCAGTTTTGTAAGAATTGAACCGCTGCCTCAGTCTTTGGGAAGAAACATCGAAAATACCGCGCCCTCTCCCAACTTGGAGGCAAGCTGGATATAACCCGATTCCTGCCTTAAAATCTCCCTCGTCAGATAAAGTCCGATGCCCACGCCATGCTCATGGGCAACCGCCATCGAACGGTAAAACCTCTCAAAAATCTTACTGTGTTCTTCCTCGGCAACACCGATTCCCGTATCCGCCACCTCGATGCAGATGAAAAGTTCATAAGGCTTTACGCGCACGGTGATACCGCCTGTCTGCGTATATTTGATGGCATTATCAACCAGATTATCCAGCGCCTCCAATGTCCATTTCGGGTCAAAGCAGGCCGTAACTTCCCCCGTCTCCTCCGAAAGGACACGCAGATAGATACCCTTTTCCTCGGCACGGGCCGCGTACTGCTCCCTCACTTCTTCCAAAAGGGGCGCAACTTCACTCTTACAGGGCCGCAGCGCAAGGATTCCCGTCTCCAAACGGGAAAGTTTTACCAGCGACTGAATGAAGAAATCCAGCTTTTTTACCTGATTCTCCAACAGCGCGGCTGTCTCTCCGATCTCCCTTCCTTCTTCTTCCTTTAAAAGTTCTGTATAAAGTAAAAGGTTGGCGATCGGCGTTTTCGTCTGATGCGAAATATCCGCAATCAGCGACTTTGTTTTTTCCTGCTCAGCCGCCACCTTCCCCATCTGCGTCTCCGTCATGGCAAGATACTCCGCCAGTCTGTTTTCCACGGACGCACACAAAGACTCGTCAAAATGATCCGCCTTAAAATTCCCGTCAATGGCTGCCTGGATCATATCATTCATGCGGCGCAGACTGCGGCGGCGGAAGATAAAGTCGAGCAGAATGATTATGGTGGCTGCGAGCAAGCAGCATATGCCCACTAATAAAAGAATAACCGATAGTCTATCCGGTGTCATTTCATCCCCTCATATTTTTTTACCGTTTATTGTATATTTTCCTGTTGCTGTAAGTAAAACAATGCCTTTTGTGTTTCAATTTCATTGCGCAGTTCTTCCTCTGTCGGCAAGTACAATTTATACTTTGACGCGAACAGCTGCTCATTCCCATGCAATATGGAATATCTTGCTATATCCTCATCTGTTTCTGTACAAAGCACGATCCCCAATGTCGGATTATCATCTGTACTCTTTTTTAATTCATCATACATTCGGATATACATATCCATCTGTCCAACATCTTGATGCGTGATTTTATTTGTCTTTAAATCAATAAGTACAAAGCATTTTAATATATAATTATAAAATACCAAATCAATGAAATAGTCTTCTTTCTCTGTCTTGATATGTTGTTGACGGGCAACAAACGCATAGCCTTTTCCAAGTTCCATTAAGAATTTCTGAATATTAGAAATAATGCTCGCCTCTAGCTCAGTTTCCGTTAAATCTATGTTTGAAGACAATCCCAGAAATTCCGCAATAACAGGATTTTTGATAAATTCCAGCTTATCATTTTGAAATGCTGACGTTTTATCATTCATCTCCTGTTCTACCAATTCCTTATTCTGCGATTGCAAAATCCGATGATAATATTGTGTATTGATATTGCGCTGCAAGGTGCGGACACTCCATGTCTGTTCATAGGATTCCTTTTCATACCAGTTACGTGCTTTTTCGTCTTTTACTTGTATTAAGCATCTATAATGTGACCAAGAAAGTATTCTTTCAGATTTTCCACACGGTGTGTGGAAAATCTCAGGAAAATAACGATAAAAAGAATAAAACTGCCGCTGGGATGTTTCTATGATGTTTTGTACATCACTCAAAATGTTTTCTGATTTCTGATAAATGCTCATAATATCATTGTTTTCATTTTTCATCAGCTCACTCATGATCATTTCCCCTTCACTCCCACCGATACCCTATCCCATACACCGTCTTGATCCGCTCCTGCGCACCGAGCTTGTCTCGCAGACGCTTCACCGCCACAGACAACGTGTTTTCATCCACAAACGCCGCATCCACGGACCATGCAAAATCAAGAAGCTGTTCCCTCGTCAAAGTCGCGTGTTTATTTTCTATCAACATCCGCAAGATCCGCTGTTCTGTCTTGGAAAGTTCCACCTGTTCCCCGCCGTGAAAAAAGAGCATTTTCGCAAAGTGGAATCGATAGGCGCCGTCCATGATCCAGCCATCATTGGCAGCTTCCGTTTCGTCGGCGCCTCCCGTAATGCCGCCTGCCGCACTTTCATTTTCTGTGCTGCCCGCCGCCTGTCCGCTCTGCATCACCCGCCGAAGCTGTGTTTCCACCCGCGCCCGCAGCACCGCCAGGCTGAAAGGTTTCGTGATATAATCGTCCGCTCCCAATTCCAAGCCAGCCACGATATCCGTCTCCATATCGTTTGCCGTCAACATTATGACGCACGTATCATATTTTGTTTTTATTGTTTGCAAAAAGTCGAAGCCGTTTCCGTCGGGGAGATTGACATCCAAAATCACAAGGTCATAGGCAGGCTGCGCCCTGTCGAGCATTTCTCCCGCCTCCCCTAGGGTATGGCAGCTTTCCGTCGCGACGCTGTCATTTTGCAGGGCACGGCAAAGGCCGCCCGCAAGAGGGCTATCATCCTCTATAATTAAAATTCGCTGTTTTACCATTCCCGTCATCTATCCTGCGCCCCATTCATTGATCTTATCTCCTACTTCAACTCATTCGCCGTCACATAGAAATGATGATAAATGCCGTCCTGCGCGAGCAGGCTCTCGTGCGTACCTTCCTCCACGATACCCTCCTCCGTCAGCACTAAGATACGGTCGGAATTACGAATGCTGGACAATCTGTGGGCAATGGTGATGGTCGTCCTGCCTTTGGCCAGCGCTTCCAATGACTTCGCCACCTGAAATTCGCTCTCATTATCCAGGGCAGAAGTCGCTTCATCCATGATCAGGATCGGCGGATTTTTCAAAAATACCCTCGCAATGCTGATGCGCTGCTTCTGCCCGCCGGAAAGCTTCACGCCGCGCTCGCCCACATATGTCTCATATCCGTCTTTCAAAGCCATGATAAATTCATGCGCACCCGCCTGCTTCGCCGCTTCAATGACCTCGTCCCTCGTGGCATTCTCCCTGCCGTAAGCAATATTCTCATAGACTGTGCCCGAAAAAAGATAAACATCCTGCTGCACCATACCGATATTCTGCCGCAGGCTCTTAAGCGTATACCCGTGAATATTTTTTCCGTCCAGCAAAATCTCACCCTGATTGATATCGTAAAACCGCGGAATGAGATTGCAAAGCGTGGTCTTTCCTCCTCCTGACGGTCCCACAATAGCGATTTTTTCCCCTTGATGAATCTCCAGATTCAAACCGCGGAACACCACGTTGTGATCGTCGGGATACTCAAAACTGACATTGTGGAAAGAAATATTCCCTTTCGGATCAACACATTCCACCGCGCCCGGCTCGTCAAAAATCTCAATATCGCTGTCCATGATCTGCACAAAACGCTCGATTCCCGTCATGCCCCGCTGGAACTGTTCCGCAAATTCAATAATACGGCGAATGGTTGCAATCAGCGTGGTCACATACATCACATAAGCAACCAGATCTCCGGGCGCAATCTTGCCTTTCATCATAAAAATACCACCCGCTACAAGCAGCACCAGATACATCAAGCCGTCAAAGGCTCTGGTGGTGGTATGAAACGCCGCCATAAATTTGTAAGTTTCTTTTTTGATGCGGTAAAAGCTCTGGTTATCCTGCTCGAATTTTTCCTTCTCTTTTTCCTCGTTGGTGAACGCCTTGACCACCTTCTGCCCAAGAAGGCTGTCCTCAATGCGGGCATTCAGCTCGCCGATCTGCACGCGCTGTTTCCGAAATGCCTCCCGCAGCCGCAGATTGATGACTGTGCAGACCGCCGCCATGATCGGCACGATAATAAAAATGATAAGCGTCAGCCCAAGACTGATCTGCGCCAAAATGACAAAAGAAATTACAGCCTTGATGCCCGCGATAAAAAACTCCTCCGGGCAGTGGTGGGAAAATTCCGTCACATCAAACAGATCGTTGGTGATCCGCCCCATGATCTGCCCGACCTTAGTATTATTATAATAAGTATTGGACAGTTTCTGTAAGTGCGCGTAAGCATCCCGCCGCATATCCGTCTCGATCTGCGTGCCCATCACGTGACCTGTGTATGCCATATAAAAATTCGCCACCGTATCGACGATCCGCAGACACAGGTAAAGCACGCCCAGCCGAACAATGACTGATATGGTCAATGACGCCAAATCGTTCATTCCCGTATTGGTGAGATAACGGATGATCATCGGCAGCACCAGCTCGCAGACCGTGGTCAGACCCGCGCAGAGCAGATCGATCACCACGATCTTCCAATACTTTTTATAGTAGGGGAAAAACCGCTTTAATAATTCCCCGGATTTATAGGCTCTTGTGTTTTCTTGTGTGTTCACAGGCTGCTCCTTATTTATAACGAATCAACTGCTTACTTTACCTCAAATTCTTATAAGTTTGTGTCAGGTGAATAATTCCCCAAAAATCTTCTCCTCACACACCTTTATAAATTCCGCCATGATCTTTCTTGTGCAAAACCGATACCTGCTCACATCGACCGTATCTTTCCCGATAAATTCTTCATATAAAAGGAACTGTTTTTGCCGCGCAAGATCTTCCTCCTGAATACATCCTTTCACACCGCAGGCTTTTCCCTGCTCCAAAAGCTGCCAAATCTCCTGTGTCTCCTTATCATTCTGATACAGCCACAAATCCATCCCTTTGGCTTCTTTTCCATACTCTCCGTACACCTCGTCACGCTTGGCACCCTGCTTCATTTTCTCCCGAAATGGCGCCCAAATCCTCCTGTCGTTTTCCCAATCCGTCAAAAGGTGCGTGCAGTATCCCGCCAAAAAATCCCGGTTAGCGCTATCTTTGTTTTCTTCCCAAAACTTACGGATCGCATTTCGCCAGCCTTCGCTGTCCATCGTCACTCCCCAGCACGGGCCATACTTCCATACATGACTTTTCTCTTTCAAAGAAACATCATATGTCTCATGAAAATGCACCGCATCCGGCGCAACGGAACCAAGCAGGAAATCCCCCTTCCGTTCTATGTACCCATCGCTGAATCGCAAAAGCAGCCCATATGCTACTTTTAAGTGGACCATCGGATAAGACATACCCTTTTCTCCTCCATTTCAAAAAAGCAAAACACGCAACTCTCAACTACCGTTAGGATACCTTCCATTATATACTGCGTACAAAATCGTGTCAAAACAAAAGGGGCCGCTGCAAAAGCAGATGATCAATCTACTAGCGCAACCGCTCCTTTTTGTGTATAAAACAAGCTTCGAAATTTAGTAAAAAATATGAGTTATCTAAATATGCAAATCTTTTCTTTCAAATATCATAATTCCCAACGCATATAACATAACAGCACCTGCCAAAAGTACAAATACGCCAACGATGGCACTGCTTTCGCCGGCAATGATGCCATCCGGATCAAACAACGTGAAAAAGGTGATATACTTCGCTTTTTCTGCATCACCGCCCACATTTGCAAGCATCTGTATTACATACATAAAAGCAGGAATGCCCGCTCCGAATGCAACACTATATTTGGTATTAGAAAATAGGCAGGAAGAAAGAAAACATATGCTTCCTATCAATAAATGTAAGCATAATAATCCACCATTCAATATAAAAAATTCTTTGATATCTAACTCTCCGGGAAAACCGCTTATCGCACAAATCAACTCTACGATCGTGCTATAAAACACAAGCAATAAAATCCCGCTTACAAGTACATTCATTTGCGTAAGAGCAATGGTACGGCGCCTGACAGGTGCAGCCGCCAGCGAAACCATAGAGCCTTTATCGACATATTTTGCAATAAAGGCGTTTCCGCGCAGAATGCAGAATACCATAGGAAATACAAGTAGGATAAATCCATAGAGATATGACACCATAAATCCCAGAAGATTTGCGGCGTTTGCTTTCATACCGACAGCCGACATCACTTCCGGCATTACCTCCACAAAACTGTCCAGCGTTTTCATCATTTGCGGGTCATACATATGGATGATAATGGAAACATACATGGTAATAATTGCGCCAAAAATGATAAGCAGCTTGATGCTTCCTTTCATTTCACGTTTATATAATGCCATGTTAATCATTTTTACCTCCTTGTCTGAGCTCTTTTCACGAAGGCACGCGCTGAGAATTTCAAATTCTCAGCTGCGATTCCGAGTTTGTGATTTTGGCACAAACTCGCTGTTGAAAAATCAGCACATCAGTGTGATTTTTCAACCTTCTCACCTCCATAATAATTCATGAAGATTTCTTCCAGACTTTGTTTGGTTGTAACAGTGACTTTTTTTCCATTGCAGATACCGCCAAAGTCTGCGGTAAATGCATTGGCAACCGCCTCACTTTCCAGCGTCACCGTATAACTGCGGGTATGTTTTTCGCGTAATGTCGCGGCAGAATCAACAGCCATCATCCTTCCTTCCCGAATCATACCGATACGGTCGCAAGTCCGCTCCACTTCCTCAAACATATGGCTTGACATCAAAATCGTTTTTCCATGTTCCTTTTCTTCCGCAACCAGATTGACAAACCTGTTTTGCATCAACGGGTCAAGCCCGCTGGTCGGTTCATCAAGAATCAGGATATCGGGGTCGTGCATAAATGCGGCAACGATTCCCAGTTTTTGTTTCATTCCCTTGCTCATTTTTCTAATCTTACTTTTGGGATCCAGTTCAAATCGCTCTAGTAATTCTTCCATACGATTGCGTGCATCGATTTTTTGATATTCTGTGATAAATCTTAAATACTCCGCACCTGACAAATCGTCAAAAAAACTGATTTCACCGGGAATATACCCAAGTCTTGCCTGTATCTTATCCCTTTCACGAAAGCAGTCCAGGCCGTCAACGGTGCATTTCCCGGATCTTGGTTTTAGAAACCCCATTAAGTGGCGTATCGTCGTTGTTTTCCCTGCCCCGTTCGGAGCAAGTATTTATAGACAACCACCGCAACACCGCATAAAACAAGGCT
>CAJTKA010000038.1 GCA_910576815.1 uncultured Lachnospiraceae bacterium | reverse complement strand
GGTACGACCAACAAGGTTAGGGGCGTTGTTATAATTTTTTCCGGGAGTTTAGGATGTAATATTCATCCATCTCGCCATGCGTGATATAACTGCTTTGATAAACCAGCCTGCCCTGCTTATCGTAATCGCCGCCCACTGATTGTCTGGTGCTGCTAAAGAATTTGGCATAATGATCATATTCTCTATGATACAGCGTCCCGTCATCACGATAAATATAATCCAAAGAAAGCAATTCGACTTCCATCGGTACCCTATCAACCAGATCCATTCCGCTCGCCTCAAAGGAAGATATTTTGCCGTCATCCGTGTACTCATAAATCTCTTTGTAACCGGACGCATATTTACTGACATCATCTCCGTAAACAGTCAATTTGGAAAATTCCTCCTGCGGCTCCCACACTCCGGTCTCCACCTCCTCAAATGCGAACCCGTCACGAGTGACTCTTTTCTCAAGCTTATCATTAAAACTGAAATAATAGCAGATACCGCAGCCCCTTCCTGCCTGCTGATCGAAATAAAGCTCCATGATCAGATTGCCGAACCGGTCACGGTATTCGTAAAAGGGCTCCGCCCCCACAAACCCATGATCAGCCAAAAATGCCTGTTTATCCTTATACTCTATTCGCTCTAACTGTTCATTGCAAAATCGTATCGGACTGTCATTCTCATCACCCCAAAATGTTTTAAGCCCTTCCCAAAACAAATACTGATAATACTTCTCATTCTTCAAATCGCCGGTATCATATCTGATCACGTTTCCCGTGTAGATGTCCTGTTCTTCCAAACAGTCTCGGATACAAAGGCTTTCTTCTCCCGTCTTGGCATCTCCTCGCACCGTCCATCTGCGCAGTTCCACCACTTCCCGAGTCCTCTCATTGATTCTGTAAATCGTCTTTGTCTCCACGCTTTCTTCTGCGCCATTCCCTTTGCCGCATACCAAAAATGCCTCATCCCTGACAGAGCCTTCCTGATACCACGGGATCGTCACGGGTTCCTCCACAAATCTCTGCGTCTTGCTGTCCCACTGATAACAGAGCCCGTCTGCTCCCGTCTCCTGCGCATCCGCCGGATAGACGACCATGTCCTTATTATAATAATGGTCAAAGAACGCATCAAATCGAAGAACCGCTTCTTTTGCCTCTATGCCGCAGGAAAATTCCTGCAATAACTGTTCATTCTCATCATACAGAAAAAAACGCCGCTCCACGGAATCTCCGTCCTGCGCATCCTCTTTGCCGCTCTCCCGCAGAACTAACGACCAGCCCTCCTCACCGTAGGAAAACGGATAGTCTACCGCGATTTCCGTCGCCTCAGACGCAGGTGCTTCCCTCTCCTGCACCATAGCTGTTTCTTTGTGTTCTGACAGGTTGGCTGTCTGTTTCTCTGACGGAACCGGTTCCGTCTGCGCCCTGTCTGTCCGATTTCGCCACAAATGGATACCGCAAAATAACAGGATTCCCACACACAGCCCTATGATAAACACAGCAAGATATAAAATTCCGCCAGAAATCTGCTTCGATTTGTTTCTCATCATATGATTTACCCTGTAAAATATCTTTTAGGAACAGCCTGCATTTTGCTATTTACATTTTATCATGATTTTTCAACGGCAGGCAAGTCTGTACACATTCTGTTGATAATATGGTGACAATCGTGTATCATATATAATAACAGGAGGTGATTTGATGAATTTTTATTCTGTACGTGATTTAAGAAATGACTCTAAGTCAATTTGGGAAAATCTTAAAGGAAATGGAGAGGCTGTCATCACAAACAACGGAAAACCTTCTGCACTCCTGCTCGATATTTCTGAAGATAACTTTGAAGTAATGCTGCAAGCTGTCAGACAGGCAAAAGCCATGATTGCTTTCAATAATATGCGTAGTCGCTCCCAAACCAATGGTTTTATGAGTGAAGAAGAAATCGAAGCAGAGATAAATGCAGCTAGAAAGGGAGACTGACTCTATGAATATTGTTCTGGATACCAACGTCCTTGTCTCTGCTTTATGGTCTGCTGACAGTAAGCCTGCCATTATTATTAACAGTGTTCTCAGCCGCCGTTTTACAGCCTGCTATGATTATCGTATTATAAACGAATATTATACTGTGCTAAAGCGCCCAAAATTCCGCTTTGAGGAATGGGAAATTCAAAGTCTGCTCTCTCACATCACATCCAACGGTATTTCTATCATAGCCGACCCGCTGACGGATATTCCATTTACGGATGAAAGTGATCGCAAGTTCTATGAAGTTGCTAAATTCTGTCATGCGCCACTTATCACAGGCAACACAAAACACTATCCAACGGAAAACTGCATCATTACTGTTGCAGACTTTTACAATATGTACTATAGTTAAATCGCTGGTAATTTATAAAATCAATCAAAAGGAGACACCATAATGCAAATCACAAACGACATCAAATACATAGGCGTAAACGACCACGACATTGACCTTTTCGAAGGACAGTATGTTGTAGAAAACGGCATGGCTTACAATTCCTACGTGATCATGGACGAAAAAATCGCCGTGATGGACACGGTGGACACGAATTTTGAAGAAGAATGGCTGGGGAATCTGAAAACCGTATTAGACGGACGCACCCCCGACTACCTGATCGTCCAGCACATGGAGCCCGATCACTCCGCCAGCATTGACGCTTTTGTCAAGGCGTATCCGGAGACGGTGATCGTCGCCTCCGCGCCCGCTTTTACCATCATGAAACAGTTTTTCGGCACTAACTATGCGGACAAGCAGCAGATCATCAAGGAAGGCGACACGATTTCTCTTGGCTCGCATACCCTGCAGTTTATCGCAGCGCCGATGGTACATTGGCCCGAGGTCATGGTCACCTATGACACCAAAGACAAGGTGCTTTTCTCCGCCGACGGTTTCGGCAAGTTCGGTGCCCTCGACGCCGACGAAGACTGGGCCTGCGAAGCACGCCGCTACTACTTTGGTATCGTAGGCAAATACGGTATGCAGGTACAGAATCTCCTGAAAAAAGCGGCAGCGCTCGACATTCAGATCATCTGCCCGCTGCACGGTCCCGTCCTAAAGGAGAATTTGGAATATTATGTAAACTTATATCAGACCTGGTCTTCCTACGGTGTGGAATCTGAGGGCATTATGATCGCCTACACTTCCGTCTACGGAAATACCAAGAAAGCTGCCGAGCTGTTGGCAGAAAAGCTGACCGAAAAGGGCTGCCCAAAGGTAGTTGTCGCGGACCTTGCCAGGGAGGATATGGCGGAATGTGTGGAGGACGCTTTCCGCTACGGCAAGCTGGTTCTCGCCACCACCACCTACAATACAGAAATGTTCCCCTTCATGCGGGAGTTTATCGACGAGCTGATCTCCCACAACTACCAGAAGCGCACCATCGCTCTAATCGAGAACGGCTCCTGGGCGCCCATGGCGGCAAAGGCGATGCGCGCCAGATTAGAAAGCTGTAAAGAGATTGCCTATACGGAAAATTCGGTGCAGATCCGCTCCGCTTTGACGGAGGAAAATGTGGCGCAAATCGAGGCATTGGCGGAGGAACTGATGGGGAAATAATAGCAATCATTTTCAAGAATTAGAAATGCTATAAATATTGTTTGACATATTTTTCAACTATCTATATAATAATACTACAAGGCAGGCAGCGACGTATGTCTGTCAAAACGTTGAAGTAAGGGAGTGCGCCGGAAAGCATTGCCTTATGGAGTTTGCGAGAGGGGTTGTGCAATGAAACCTCAAACCGGCTCAGACCACCAGGTCGAAAGAAAATGCTCATGAAAGCCCTGCCTCATGGCAGGGCTTTTCTCTAAATCCGTATCATCTACCAGCAGTCGTCACATTCTGACTTTCTAAGAGGGCACATCTATCATGGACTTACTGACACAATGCTCTGTCAATTATCAAACACTATTAAACTGTGAATACCGTTTTACCCTTGGTCGAAAAGGGAAATTGATTGAACTTATTCTCCGTTTCTCCGAATCTGACTTCCATCATCTGGCAGGCTTACACAAATTAAAAGACCTCCATATTGCCAGAGCAAATCGAAGCACCGTCTTTAGACAAATTCTCTGCGGCAAAATTACATACCAAACAATTTCAAAAAGTCAGTTTTTCCCTGAAATACAGGATCGGATTAATACGCTCCCTCATCTCGCAACATTACTGGATAGTGACCACCTTATCTTTCGCTACCATAGGAACGCCTTCCCCCATTCCTCTATCGAAAGTGAATTTCTATTAAAAATGGGGGATGGCACAACTCTCGATATTACCTTTTTATTTCTGGATCGTTCAAAACAGGACGTTTATTTCTGTCGCAGTTTCTTTCCAATGGGTAAAACGGATTATAGCAAAGGACAAATGCGATACACTTTGCTGAATAAGGAAAAGCATCATCTGATCCCCGCCACCGCTTCCTCATCCACGACAAACTCCACCAATCCCATATAACCGGGAGCGACCTCGTACTCGTCGAAACAGATCACGATCTGTCCATCCTCATTCAGATAGAAATTCTGGTCCTCTTTGATCGCATCAAACTGCTCTACGATTTCATCCTCTGAATCGATCCAGTATATTTTCGATTCGTCCGCCTGCATCTCCTTTCGCATCTGCTCCTTGATATTTTCGCTGATGGGAGTGATATAGTCCGCGCCCTCTTGAAAAAGGTTCTTCAGGGAAGCGATCTCTCCCGTCGTCTTATCAATGTGGTAATAGTATTGATATTGGTAACCGCTTGCGGCTGTCTCCGTCACATTGATCCGCAGCGTAAACCATGTGTCCGTATCCGTTATCACCTCATGTGTCGTATCAATACTGCCATGGCCCCCCTCCAGTTCTTTCTGTTCCTCAAATCTGGCAATCAGGCGGTCGGTCATCTCCTCGATACTTTCGTTGATGGTCTGAATCGAGTTTTCCGTTTCGGCACCTTCCATTCCTGCATTTTCCGCTCTGTTACCCTGCTCCAGCTTCACTTCCTGTATATCTGCAGAGTAATTTTCATTTTCAAACTGATAATTGCGAATGGTCACCACCTTGATGACTTTTCCCAGAATTGGGATCTGCTCCATGGCATACGCTGCATTGGCGGATACATTCGGTACTACTACTAACACAAGCGCCGCCGCTGCCGCCGCCCAGCCCACAGTCCTGCCAATATTACGCCTTTTCTTCTTTCCGCTTTCGGAAAGGATCCCTTCTCTTTTCATAAAATCCACCAGCCTTTCCTTTTCTGCTCCGATCAACTGCTCCTTTTCCTGCAAAAGATCCTTTGAATCGATATCGTTACACATTTCATAGATTCTGGACATGTCCTACACCTCACTTTCCGCGACAGCCCGCCGCAGTTGCTTCCTGCCTCTGCTGATGCGCCCGTAAATCACTGTTTTACTCATATTCATCCGCTGTGCCACCTCGTCCATGGTCAGCTCCTCCAAATAGACCAGGCGAAAGATCTCGGCGTCTTCTTCCTTTAGAAAAGAAAGGATCCGCATGGCTTCCTCCTCGTACTCGCGCCTGAAAAATTCCCGCTGCGCCGCTTCGTCCTCCCAATCAGGCATCCGCTCCATCGGGTCTTCCCTCGACGCATTGATATATTTGCGCACATAGGTCAATGCCTTGAAGCGGCATACCCCTGCCAGCCAATTCTGAAATGTCGACCGTTTCTCATCGAAGCTGTCAATATGCTCCCACGCGGCTAAAAGCGTATCATTCATGCAGTCGTCCCACAGATGCGGCAGCGTGCCCATCTGTCGTTTGACCACCGTTTTCATGACCCAGCCGTAATGGTCTATGACATAATACAAAGCCTGCTCATTTCTCTTTTTTAATTGTCTGACAACATTGTTTTCATTGATTTCCACTGTGATCACCACCTTATCTGCTTTCTTACCTATCATTCGCAGCCAAAATGAGTTTTTAGACATAAAACAAAAATTTTTTCATCCGGGTACACGGGCGTGCGTATAAACAGACTCAAGATGCTTCGCATCTTTCGTTCGCAGTCTCCGTTTCACTCCGGTCCGCGCATAAGCAGACTCGAAATGCTTCGCATTTCTTGTTCGCGTTGCTCACCGTAAGTCCCCCGAACCATCTGCTCATGCAAGCATGGCATCTGTTTCGTGCGCCTTCCGGCTCTGCTTATCGCGCAAAAAATACCCACTGACCGCCTCAACAGCCAATGGGCATTTCACTTTGCTTTTACGGTTACGCCTCCACCCCAAGCTTTCGCAGTTCCTCGATGGCCTGCGTCTGATTTTGAAAATGAATGGTATGGATCCCGAACTTCTTTGCCCCTTCCAGATTCTTAGGCGTATCATCCAGAAACACACACTCCTGCGGCGTCAACTCATAGCGGTCGATCAAAAGCTGATAGATCTCAGGCATGGGCTTGATGACCTTCTCCTGATAAGACAGGATGCCGCCGTCCATATGGGGGATAAAATCAAGGGCCTCCACGCATTCCCGATGCGCCCGCTCAGAAAAATTCGACAAATACAAACAACGATAGCCCTTATCCTGCAAGGCATGGATCCAGGGAATCGCATAATCGTTGCGGATCACCATGGTGCTCACATCCGCAAACACTTCTCGAAGCTGCGGCTCGATCTCCGGGTCATTATCGACAAAGCCCTGAAAAAGTTCTTCGTAAGTCATGACGCCCTTGTCGTACTCGTTCCACAGAGGGTCCCTGACGGTAGCGTCGGCCAGACGTTCTATCATCGCCTCGTCAAAACCGAACCGCTCATAGTGCTCTCTCCACGTAAAATCCGCCAACACATTCCCGATATCAAATATGATGGTTGTAATCATTTCCTACTGTTCCTTCCCTATCATTAGTTTACATAACTCATATATTAACAATCTTCCAGTCCTAATTTTTGCGCAATTCCCCAATGCGCACCATAGGTTTACATAACATCATGCTGCATCAGCTCCTCGCCAGTCCGTCCACATGCAGCACCTCGCCACTGATATAAGAAGCCTTATCGGACGCCAGGAACACAAACGCATTGGCGATATCCTCAGGCTGTCCCATCCTTCTTAACGGGATCTGCGCGATCATCGGATCGATGACTTCTTTGGGCACCTGACGCATCATATCCGTGTAGGTGATTCCTGGCGCCACCGCATTGACGCGGATTCCTTTTGGCCCCAGCTCTCTTGCCAGGGACAGGGTAAAACCGTTTACTGCAAACTTAGAAGTCGGATAAGCGATTCCCGCCGGCTGTCCGTACTGACTCACCATGGAAGAAGTGTTTAAGATCACACCGCTTCCTGCCGCGATCATATGGTCACTGACCGCCTTAGAGCAGTTGAACACGCCCCTGACATTTAAGTCCATCACCTTGTCGAAGGTCTCATCCGTATACTTATCAAAAGGAGTGCTTTCCGACACGCCGGCGTTATTCACGAGAATGTCGATCTTTCCGTATTTGTTCACCACTTCATCAAAGGCCGCCTGCACCGCCGCGTAATCGGAAAGGTTCGGGAATATCCCCTCCACCTTTGCATTCGCATCTGCTTCCTTTAACTTCGCCACCGCCTGATCCGCAGTCTCCTGACGGCTTGCGCACAGCACCACCGTTGCACCCTCCTGCAAAAATGCCTCCACAGTCGCGTAGCCGATTCCTCTGCTACCGCCCGTCACGATCGCAACCTTATTCTCCAGCAGCATATGATTCCCTCCTTTTTCACTCTATGCCATCTCAACGATCAACCGGCCGACCGCCATTTATTCGTTAGTACTTCACCTGCAAGCGCTGTTTATTTGCAGATAAGGCAGCGAAACACCCCGCTGCCTTTCCTCTATCCGTATTGTAACCGTATTCTCCATATTCTGCCCTATTTGCTTAACGGGCTTTCTCTATAAATAATATCCTCTCTGCCGGGACCGTTTGACACCATAGTAATAGGATACCCAATCTGCTCCTCGATAAACTCCACATACTTGCGGCAGTTTTCCGGAAGATCTTCATACTTTTTGATCCCGCGGATCTCACACTTCCAGCCGGGCAATTTCCTCAACACGGGTTTTGCCTTTTCCAGCTTACAAGTCACGGGGAAATCCGTCGTCACCT
The DNA here is from genome assembly GCA_910576815.1 of uncultured Lachnospiraceae bacterium. GTDB lineage: Bacteria > Bacillota > Clostridia > Lachnospirales > Lachnospiraceae > UBA3282. Next base: position 23,905 of record CAJTKA010000038.1, on the reverse strand, counting down.
GACCGTCCACCTCATAGCCCACGCACACGGGAATCTCATCCAGATATCCCAGCACATCGAGCACCGTAAAGGCCACATCCGTGGTTCCCTGCAAACGGCAGCCGTACTTGGAAGCCACACAGTCAAACCAGCCCATTCTTCTGGGACGGCCTGTGGTCGCGCCGAACTCGCCGCCATCGCCGCCGCGTCTGCGAAGCTCATCTGCCTCGTCCCCAAAGATCTCCGACACGAAAGCGCCCGCGCCCACTGCAGAGGAATATGCCTTGCAGACAGTAATGATCTGCTTGATCTCATAGGGTGGAACACCCGCACCGATCGCGCCGTAAGCCGCCAGTGTAGAGGAGGAGGTCACCATCGGGTAAATGCCGTGATCAGGGTCCTTGAGTGTTCCCAACTGCCCCTCTAAGAGCACGGTCTTGCCCTCTTTCAGCGCCTGATCCAGATAAGAGGACACGTCGCACACATAGGGCGCGATCATCTCCCGATACTGCTGCATGGTGGCAAACAGCTCCTTGGGATCGACGGCAGGCTTATGATAAAGATGCTCCAAAAGCACATTTTTCGTCTCGCATACCCGCTCCAGCTTTTCTTTGAGGATATCCTCGTCAAAAAGCTCGCTCACCTGAAAACCGATCTTTGCATATTTATCCGAATAAAAAGGCGCGATCCCCGACTTTGTGGAGCCGAAGGACTTGCCGCCCAATCTTTCTTCCTCATACTGATCGAACAGAATATGATAAGGCATCACAATCTGGCAGCGGTCAGACACCAGGATCTTAGGCATCGGCACATTCCTGTCCGTCAGAGACTTGATCTCCTCCACCAAAATCGGGATATTGAGTGCTACACCGTTACCGATGATGCTGGTGGTATGTCCGTAAAACACGCCTGACGGCAGGGTATGTAATGCAAACTTGCCGTAATTATTGACAATGGTGTGCCCCGCATTCGCGCCACCCTGAAAACGCACCACGATATCCGCTTTTTCCGCCAGCGTATCCGTGATCTTACCTTTTCCTTCGTCGCCCCAATTAGCGCCCACTACAGCCTTTACCATAATGCACTCCTCCTTCATTCAATATAAGCAGATCGAAATGCTTCGTAAGCCTTCCTTCTCTGCTTATTCGCGCATAGAAAGAGCCGGTTGTAAAAAACCGACTCCTGTTTCTTACTTTCTAATTATAAAGCAATACGCACTCTAAATCAATGCTTTCCTTCATTTTGGCAAAACTATTCACCCATCTTCGCGCCATGCGCCTTTTTCCATGCCTTGATCTCGGCAAGGCGCTTCTTCAGCGCTTCCTCCTCGCCCATGCCCGCGGGCCGGTAATACTCCCGCCCTAACAGCGCATCGGGAAGACACTGCATATTCGTCAGCTTCTCCTCCGTGTCGTGAGCGTATTGATAGCCTTTCCCGTAATCCATCTCCCGCATCAGTCCGGTGACGCCGTTTCGAATCACCAGAGGCACGGGTTCCGCCAAGTCCTTCATCGCATCTTCCTTGGCCTCATTGTAGGAGACTTCCATAGCGTTCGATTTGGGCGCCAGCGCTACATAGACCACCGCCTGGGTCAGATGCACATTACACTCCGGCATCCCCAGAAAATGACAGGCCTGATAAGCCGCCACCGCGATCTGCAAAGCACGGGGATCCGCCAATCCCACATCCTCACTGGCAAAACGCACCACGCGCCTGGCCACATAGAGCGGGTCTTCCCCCGCTTCCAGCATCCGCGCCAGCCAGTAAACAGCGGCGTCAGGATCTGAATTGCGCATGGATTTATGTAAGGCGGAGATGAGATTATAATGCTCCTCGCCCTTTTTGTCATAGAGAAGCGATTTTCTGGCGGTACACTGTTCCAGGGTCTCCTTCGTCACAGTGACCGCACCCTCCGCGTCCATTTCGCCGTTTAAGACCACCATTTCCAGCGTGGAAAGAGCGTTTCGGGCATCGCCGTTGGCAAAAACAGCCAGCATCTCGAGAAGCGCGTCGTCCATGATGACCTTCTGTCCGCCAAAACCTTTCGGCGACTGTAAGGCACGAGCCAAAAGCTCCTTGATCTCCTCTGCGGAAAGCGCCTGCAATACAAACACTTTGCAGCGGGATAAGAGAGCGCTGTTGATTTCAAAAGAAGGATTCTCCGTGGTCGCACCGATCAAAATGATACTGCCCTTCTCCACAAAAGGCAGAAAAGCGTCCTGCTGCGCCTTGTTAAAGCGATGGATCTCGTCCACAAAGAGAATCGTCTTAATGCCGTACTGCCGATTCTTCTCCGCCTGCTCCATGACGGTACGAATCTCCTTGATGCCGCTGGTGACGGCGGAAAAATCAATAAAGGACGATTTTGTCTTATTGGCAATGATTCTGGCAAGGGTCGTCTTTCCCACACCCGGCGGTCCCCAAAAAATCATGGAAGAAACCTGATCCTGCTCGATCAGGCGCCTGAGTATCTTGCCTTTACCAAGCAGATGACTCTGTCCCACATACTCCTCCAGACTTTCCGGCCTGAGTTTTGCCGCCAAAGGCTGCGGCATTTCCCTGTCAAATAACGATATCTGATCCACGTTTTCTATCTCTTATTCCACTTATTGTTGCTGTTATTATTGTCTTTGGAGTTCTCCTCCGGGTTTTCCTCTTCCATATTTTCAAACTTCGTTGTAACAGGCGTTTCCGGATGCGTCGTAAGACTTTCTGCGTTCATGATACACTGCCCCTGGAATACCGCGTTCTCATCCACGATCAGGCTCTTGGTACGGATATCGCCGATCACCTTACCGGTAGACGCCACCTCGGTCCTGCCGCCGGATGTCAGATCGCCTTCCACCGAGCCGCCGATGATAATGCTGCTACCCTTCACATTTCCCTTTACTGCGCCGCCTGCACTGATGATCAATGCCCCTTCTGTCACAACGTCTCCCGTGACCTTGCCCTCCACGCGAACGGCTTCCTTGGCGCGGATATTGCCCTCCACCACCATATCAGAGCCAATAACGCTGCTGATCTTTGCATTGATCTGTTCTGTCGTTCTCTTTCCCAACATAATTTCCTCCCTATCCTTTGATCTCAATTAACTCTAACGGATCCACATAGCCCTCATCCTTGCGAATGCTGTAACCGGTCTCCGTATTATCCTCTCCTACTAAAAACAGAGCCACCCCTTTTAACACCTGGCTGCCCTCCTCCACAATAGGACTGCCCAGATTCCGATAGGTGGTGATGTAGCCGTTTCCATGATCGATGATCACATAGCTGACTTCTCCCTCGGCCTCCCTGACTTCTTTGATCATACCGGGCGCCGTGGCTACCACCTTGGTTCCTTCCGTAGACACGAAGATTCGTTCCTTCCACTCGTCCTTCGCTTCCACCTTCAGCACATCTTCATCTTCTTCCTGTGCTTCTTCTCCCTCCGTATCGGCTGCGGCATCTTCTTCGAGAATCTGTGCCGCGCCACTCATGGGAAATCCTCTCGGTATGTAGTTTTCCTCGTGGGCTGCCACCAGCTCGTGTTCCTGCGCTTCCTTTTTTTCTAAGGTCTGCTCCAAAGAGGCGGCCCTGTCTCCCAGCGTTTTATTCTCCGCTGCAAGCTTTTCATTCTCCTCCATGAGCTGCACGATCTGTTCCACCTGCTTGGCACTCCGCTCCACATAGCCCCCCATGGTGATCGTGCTGTACACTGCATAGCAGATAACAGCCACAAACAGCACAAAGGAAACTACCGCCAGGGCACCCGTCCTAATGTGCATCCTCCGATGGCTCGCCGCCGGAGAATCCGAGGTCAATATTATCGTATAAGTGATCTTTCTCTTGCGCAAATCCGTTGCCATAAACAAAGTCACCTCCACTCATATCTTCCATTCTAACATATTTTTATCAATAAAGATATAGCAAAAATAAAAGCCGGCGCTTAGGAAAGCGCCTGCTCGAACATCTTAAGAAGCTGTTCCCGATGAAAGGGTTTATCCACAAATCCCTTCGCACCGATGGCCTTTGCTCTCTCAAACGTGTCATCATATGCAAGCGAAGAAACGATGACGATCCTTGCCTCCGGATGCGCTTTCAATATGAGCTCAGTCGCATCCAAACCGTCCATACCCTGCATGATGATATCCATCGTCACCAAATCAGGCTTGACCTCATCATACTGCGCGACCGCATCTTCACCACTCCTGCAATATGCCACGATCTCGTAGTCCGTACCCTCCAGAACATCGCCCAACTGTACTCTGACCAGACGGGAATCATCTACCACCATAATTCTCTTACTCATTTCCTGCCGCTCCCTTCTCCCAAACTTCATTCAGATACTTTCCCGTTCTCATTCTGACAAGGCACATGATGAATCAGCTGTGCGCCACCAAAATCTTCATTGGAATACGTGAGCACAAACTGGATCTTTCGTCCCTCCGGCTCATAACGTCCCCGATAAAACACAGGCGGATCAAAATGTGCCGGAATCTGCGTTGCCCGAAACATGGCACCTGCTATTCTGCCACATAATACATTAAAATATTCTTTACTGAACTCCTCCAGATCTTCGGGCGTGACAGATTCCTCACGAAAGGAATTACACGCCATGCGGTACAACAGGCCGGTGTCTGCACATAAGGTGAGACTGGTCTCAAATCCTTTGTCAAACGTGATCTGTACGGTGCAAAGATCCTCCCCCGGCGACTGCTCTCCCTGATGAAGGCGTACGCCTGCGGTGCGTTCCGTGACATCCTGCACTGCCTGATCTAAGATTCTTTCAAGCTCCTCTTTCGCCAATGCGCGATTCATACCGAAACTCCCCTCTCCTGATCAAGATTCCTCTTGATTTTGTTCCTCCTGTTCAAAAACACGATGAATCCTCTTGATCAATTCATCATTATAAAAAGGTTTTAAGATATAATCACGGATCCCTAATTTGGCACTTTCCAGAACACTGTCCTTTGTCTCCACACCTGTGAGCATGATGACCGGGATATCTTTTCGATCGTCCATATTACGGATGTCCCGCAGCGTCTCGATGCCATCCTTCTGGGCCATGCGGATATCCATCAGGATCAGATCGGGTTTCTCTTCCTTCAAATATTTCAGCGCCCGCGCCCCGGAATTGACTGTCACCACATCGTAGTCATTTCCAAGGGTGCTCTCGATTCGCGATAAGACAATCGCACTGTCATCCACCGCCAGAATACATTTTCTGGAATCCCCACCTTCTATCTGACTCATTTCGCATTTTCCTCCTTTTCCAATATCTCCAGAAGCTGACCAAGCAATTCCTCTGCAGCATCATCCTCGTATAGCTTTAGCTGTCCCCGAATCTGCAAAAGCTGTTCGGCTACATCTTCCGAAAGCTCATGAAGCAGCAGCTCCTCCACTCTCTGCGAACACTCGCGCGACTGAAAATGTTTCAGCCTCTCAAAAGCCTCCATCACCTGCTGTCGCAATTCCCCTGCCGACAGCGCCGGCAGCTTTTCCCTGCTGTCATTCTCCTGCCTGCGCTGCTGTAAAAACCGATTGATGTATTCCAAAAGGAGCTCATATTCCGCTAACAATGCCGGAAACTGCTCTCTAATCAGTTCCTGATCTCCCTGCGCGGCAGCATTTTCCTGTTCACGGGCCATATTCGATACCTTCATGGCTCCGATATTGGCAGATGCGCTTTTCAGTCCGTGTACCTCGATCTGATAACGCACGATATCTGTTCCAGCCAGCTCGCTCAAAAGCGGCGCCTTGCGTTTTCCATCCTCGCAGTACAGATCCAACAGATTGACAAAGTCCTCCTCATCCCCGGAGAAAAACTGCATCGCCGCTTCCATATCCAAGCCTTCAATCTGAAATGCTATTGGATCTAACGGTTTGGCTTCTTCCGGCGGTTCCTCTGAGTGCCTGTACTTCTCAGGTACCCAGCGCAGCAACAGCTGGTTTAATTCTCTCCTGTCAAGCGGTTTGGCGATAAAATCTTGGAATCCGGACTGCAGAAACTGCTCCCGCATCCCTTCCATGGCGTTGGCCGTCAGCGCAACAATGGTCGCCGCCGTACCGTTTTCCCCGCAGTCCCTGCGGATGATCTCCACTGCCTCGATACCGTCCATACCCGGCATCATATGATCCATAAAAATAATATCATAGCGGTTTTCGCGCACCAGCTCGATAGCCTCCGGCCCGCTCTCCGCCTCGGCCAGGTCAAACGCATAGCTTTTCAAAAAGCTTCTGGCCACCTTGCGGTTGATCACATTATCATCAACGATCAGCACCTTGATTCCCGGTGCGGTAAATAAGTCTGTCAGTTTTTGTTCCGTCTCTTGCAGTTCGGGCATTTCCGACACAGGTGTCATATCTACGATCTTCTGCGGAATCGTGATGGTGACAGTCGTCCCCTGTCCGTAGATACTTTCCACCGCAATGGTGCCTTCCATCATTTCCGCCAGATGCTTGACGATGGCAAGGCCAAGTCCCGTGCCTTCCGCGCTTCGGTTCCGCTTGGAATCCACCTGACGGAAATCCTCAAATATCTTTCCCAGATCCTCCTCTCGGATGCCGCAGCCGGTATCCTCCACCGTAATGATGAGCATTTCCTCATCCTCGGTCCTGCCGGGCTTTCCGGTGATATAGGCGCGCACATAACCCTTCTTGGTAAATTTCACGGCATTGCTTAAGATATTGATCAAAATCTGCTTGATCCTGCCGTCGTCGCCGTGATAGCGGCAGGGAATCGTCTCGTCGCACTCGTATTTCAGGACCAGTCCCCGCTGGGATGCCGCCATATCCATCATACCGATGACCTCATCCGCTACGATCTTTATGTAATAATTGACGTATACCAATTCCATCTTGCCCGCTTCAACCTTAGACAGGTCCAAAATGTCATTGATAATGGCCAACAGGTTTTTCGCCGCGGACTGCACATCCTTTGCGTGCGCATGGATCTCCGTATTCTCGGACTCCTCCATGATAATGTCGTTAAGTCCGATGATGGCATTCATCGGCGTACGGATCTCGTGGGACATATTGGCAAGGAACTCGCTCTTGGCGATGCTGGCCTTCTCCGCCTGCTGCCGCACACGCTTGATCTCGTCGATATATGCCTTCATATCCGTCATGTCCAGGATCAGGATAACGCTGCCCTGGATCTTTCCTGCCTCGTCTATGATATGTTTGCTGTGACTCTCATAATGCTGACCGTTGATCGAAAAACTGTAGGGAATGTCCTCGTTTAAGATCTCCTCCCGAAAGTCCTCCACCACCCGGATGTTTTCTCCCAGCTTATGTATCGGCAGACTTGTAAAAATATCTGCCGCCGCCCTGTTGTAACTGACCAGACGATCCTGATCGTCGAGCGCGATCACACCGTCGCCCAGACTCTCCAGAACCTTTTCCGCCGCCAGATGACGGAAATCATAGTTACGCCGTCCCCAAATCACGATCACGACCATGGAGACGGAAACCGCAAGCGTAAGCGGCGTGGGATCGAAATATTTTATCAGTTTGAAAACATAAGCAATCAACACAATAGCCGGCAAAGTAGACATTCCGAAAATCAGCCAGTACTGACGGTTCACTTGCCGGTCCGAACGCTCGCGAATGGCCTTCACAAGCGTATAAATGCAGAGCGCATAGGGGATCAGGATGCGGCTGAACAAAAAAACCACATACAGAGGGCCATAACTGATGCTGACATGATAAAATCCGGCCGCATCCGCCACCCACTGAACATCCCGATATACAAGACCGTACCAGTTAAAGAATACCGATGGCAGCGCCAGAAAGTTGATTGCACCGAGAATCCTGATCAGTGTTTTCGGAAGAGCCGTATAACAATAGATATAAATAAAACAGCAATAGCACAGCGGAACAAAAGTGTACCCAATGTTTTCCACTGTTACCGCCGTCATGGCAGACTCAAGGGAAGGCGCTGTCAGCTCCAGCAAATACCCCACATTCTGTACCAGTGCGCCGCACATGATGATAATTAAAAGCTTCTGTTCCTTGGCACCGTCCCCATTCAGCAGGAGAAGCAGCGCAAATATAGTCAGACCTATGACAAAACACTCTACTATAATGGCTAAGCTTACCATGCTACCCTCCATATCAGAGCGGGATATGAAATCTAAACATACATCATTACCATATTACAATTTTACTGCCATGTCAAGAAATTGCCTGCTCAGCCCTATGTGTCTGCCTTACTTCCCCTGCGTGCTTCTGCCGGATTCACATGCACCATGATATGTTTCACCCGGGGAAACTCTTTTTCTATGGCATCGTGCACCCGCTCCGCCGTCTCATGGGCACGTCGAAGCGTCTCCTCCCCGTCCGCACGAATTTCAATATCCACATAAATTTTATTGCCAAACACTCTGGTATGCAAAAGATCGACACCAAGCACCCCCTCCTGCGCCATAGCACAGTCCTTAAGCGCACTTTCCGTCTCCTCATCGCACGCCTTGTCTACCATCTTATCTATCGCATCCATAAAGATCTCATAGGCCGCCTTTTCGATAAAAAGGCAGATCCCCGCACTGGCCACGGGATCTAAAATCGGAAAGCCGAGTCTTGCACCGCCGATACCAATGAGCGCGCCAACGGAAGAAAGCGCGTCGGAGCGGTGATGCCAGGCATCCGCCATCAGCGCGCCGGAGTCGATGCGCTTGGCATTGATCCTTGTATACTGGTACATTGCCTCCTTCACCACGATGGAAATGACCGCCGCTATCAGGGCAAGCACCCCGGGCGCTGCCAGGGTGGAAACATCTCCCCCCATGATCTGAGAAATCGCCGTGTAGCCGATGCCAAGACCCGTAGCCGCAAGGATCGTGGCAAGCACGATCGCCGCCACACACTCCATACGCTCGTGTCCGTAGGGATGATCCTTGTCGGATTCCTTTCGCGAAATGCGGATACCGACCATGACCACGATGGTGCTGAATACGTCCGACGCCGAATGCACCGCATCGGAAATCATGGCCCCGGAATGCGCCAGCACACCGGCCAATAGCTTAAAGACTGTCAAAACGGCATTCGCAATGATGCTGACCGTGGAAACGCGCATCGCGACCCGTTCAAAATCATCTTCCTTTTTCATTTTGGTTCCTTACCTTCTCACACCGCTAGACTGTGATCTCTGCCGTCACGCCTAAGAGCTCCTTATTTTCCTCCAGGATCGGATTTACGATCTCTGTTATAAATTTCTCCACCTGCAAAGGCGCACGCCCCACATAGTTAGAGGGCTCCATGGTCTTTTGCAGGTCTTCCGGGCTCATGTTGAAGGCCGGGTCAGCCGCGATCAGTTCTAACAGGTTATTCTCTTTTCCCTCCCGCTTCACATTCGCGCCAGCGATCATCGAAAGTTCTCTGATCTTCTCATGCAATTCCTGTCTGTTGCCGCCCTGTTTGACGGCGTCCATCATGATATTCTCCGTCGCCATGAAAGGCAGTTCGCTCATAAGTCTCTTTGTTATCACTTTATCGTATACAACCAGGCCATCCACCACATTCAGGCACAGATCCAGAATCCCGTCCACCGCCAAAAACGCCTCGGGAATGGAGAGCCGCTTATTCGCCGAATCGTCCAGCGTCCGCTCAAACCACTGCACAGAGGAAGTGATCGCCGGATTTAAGGCATCCACCATCACAAACCGCGCAAGGGAGGCGATGCGCTCGCTGCGCATGGGATTTCTCTTGTAAGCCATGGCCGAAGAACCGATCTGGCTCTTCTCGAAAGGTTCCTCCACCTCTTTTAAGTGCTGGAGCAGGCGGATATCGTTGGACATCTTGTGAGCCGAAGCCGCAATGCCCGCTAAAATGTTGCACACGCGGGTGTCCACCTTGCGGGAATAGGTCTGTCCCGAAACAGGATAGCATTTTTCAAAGCCCATCTTGGCCGCGATCATGGGATCGATCCTGTCAATGGTCTCCTGGTCGCCGCTAAAAAGCTCCTGAAAAGATGCCTGTGTGCCCGTGGTGCCCTTGGACCCAAGAAGTTTCAGGCTCCCCAGCACATAGTCCAGATCTTCTAAGTCCAGACAAAACTCCTGCGCCCAGAGGGTCGCCCGTTTTCCAACCGTGGTAGGCTGGGCCGGCTGGAAATGGGTAAAGGCCAGTGTCGGCAGATCCTTGTATTCCTGCGCGAAGTTTGCCAGTTCCGCAATCACGTTCACCAGCTTTTTCTTCACCAGTTTCATTGCTTCGCGCATGACGATGATGTCCGTATTATCCCCCACATAGCAGGAGGTCGCGCCGAGATGGATGATGCCTGCCGCCTTGGGACACTGCTGTCCGTACGCATAGACATGGCTCATCACGTCGTGGCGCACTTCCTTTTCCCTGGCCTTGGCCACGTCGTAATTGATGTCTTCCGCATGGGTTTTTAACTCGTCGATCTGTTCCTGCGTAATCACGGGCTTGCCGTTCTGGGACAGCCCCAGCTCCATCTCCGTCTCCGCCAGCGCGATCCACAACCGCCGCCAGGTGCGAAACTTCATATCCGGGGAAAAAATATACTGCATCTCCTTACTTGCATACCGCTCCGACAAGGGGCTCACATATCTGTCTGTACTCATCTGCATTTTCCTTTCCGCCTGCTTTTCAGGCATTGAACTTCTGCTCGTATTCCTCGACCGTCTGCATGATTTCCTTTGCATACTTCGGATACCGCTCTACCAGCGCCTTGATATCTCTCTGTGAAGTGCCCGCCACCACTTCCCTGTTATAATCCATGCGCCTGCGCAAAGACTGCCTGCGGATGATAAGGTTGTGTCTGATCTCGACCATCTCCTTCGGATCGAGAATGGCCTCCGTCTGATGCAGCCAGATCGCGGGATCCTGCACCTGATAGCATTTGAGGATCTGCAAAAGCTCCTGCTCGCTGTAGTCAAGGTCAAGCTCGGCTTTTCTGAATTTCTCCCGTTCCTCCTTTTCGACGCGGTAGTTCTCCCACAACTGCGTCAATTCCTTTGCTTCCGACACACCGTACTTCATATAAAGATATTCCAAGAGATTTGTATTGTTGACATAGCGGATCTTCACTTTGTTCTGTAAAAGGATGATTCGATTGATTCCCGTCTCCACGCGCCTTAGTTCCCGCTTGGCATCCATATGCTTGATATAGATCAGGGTGAGCATCACTGCCGCCGCGCCCGCCGTAAGCAGATACCCCATCTTCGTATCCATTTCCAGAAAGTACTGTAAAAACAAAAGCAGGAGCACGCACAATCCCAGCGCCGTCACACAGATCACCGCCATGCCTCTGGTGTCCGAAATGAGGCGCATGACCTCGCTCTTGCGGTAAAGATAGGCATGCCGCTCACCATCCAGACGGCTTAAGTCCTTGCGAATCAGTTCGTGGTAATTTTCCGCCTCCGTCAGTTTGGCAATCCCCTCCTCCACTTCGTCCTCCATGCGCTCGATCATGCGAAACTTTTCATCCGTGATCCTTCGGGGACGTCCCATGAAGTCGGTCTTTCTGTCCTGCAACAGGGAAACCCGTCTCGCACAGTCTTTCAGCTGCTCACCCTCCTCGGGCGGAAGCGCCTCGATCTCCTCCATGTCTTTTAAGTAGGAAGTGACCATATTGTACTCGAAGTTCAGGTTTTCCAGCTCTTTGGTCGCCTCTGCCATCTTTTCCAGGCAGTTTTTGACATAGTCGTTTCTCTGCTCCCTGTTGCTAAAATCGATCTCGCGGGGGGCTTCCTCCTCGTCCCATTCTTCTTCGTACTCGTCGTAATTCCTGCGGAACCTGTCCAATAATCGTTTTAGTAAGCCCATATCTTTTCTTCCTTCCTATGGTCTATGGTGCGTTTTTATCTCATACTCCGGCGGTACTTCTCCCGAAGCCCTGCCGTCAGCTCTCCGATTTCTTCATAGTAAGGCGTGCTGCTGCCAAGCGCTGCTGCCCCCTCCTCCTTCATCACCTGATAGGTGACTAACATCCTGTTTTCATCCGAGCCCTCAAACGATCCCTCCGCCCGTTTCACCATCCGTTCCACTTCCAAAGACATCTCATGGTACTCCGGATGTTCCGCGATAAAGTCTATATATGCCTTTTCCTGCTTTCCCATACGCAGCGCCGCCAGATACATCACAAGCCCTTCCCGCTTACCGTCGGTCTCGTAAGACTTCATAAACCAGTCCGCCGCCTGCTCATACAAAAACATCCCCGCATACGCTGCCCCCATATTGTGATAGATCCGTCCAAGCAGAAGCTTCTCGGTTTCAGGAATCGTAAGCGCCAGACTTTGGTACTGCTGCAATGCCGCCAGATACCGCTTTTCTCCGAACAGATAGTCAGCCCTCGCTCCCAGCCGCTCGTAGGGGTTCAAGCCTTCGTTGCCCCGTACGATCTCCTCCGTGCGCCTGACCGTCTCCGCCGGGTAGATGTTCACATAGGAAAGGATCGCTCCCGCAAAGGCAGCCGCCGATCCCTTGCGATTCAAAAGCGCCTCCAGCATATGCGCCAGCTCGCTTAAGCCGCACTGTGCCTCCAGCCACCGCAACAGATCCCGCTTCATGATCTCCGCATCCAAAAGCGCCGCCTTATCCACCAGCAGGAAGCAGAGTTCTTCTACGGAATATAGGTTTACATAAAATCTTTCCACATAATAGGGATGCGCGGCCCGCCTGCCCGTCCCCAGGATCACCTTGCTGCTCATGATTACTCCATTTCTGCGCTCTTTTCCTCACCGTGATCAAATCGAAAACGATTCCTCCCATTTGCGCCCGTCCGCCTTGAAAAACTCCCCCAGTCCCAGATCTGTGACCACCACCTGCACCAAATCTGCGGAGGCCATGGAAACCTCCAGCACATATCTGGTAAAGGGCGCGCCCGTGTTTTTTGCCCCTGTGAGGGTGATTTCCTTTGTCTGCGGATTTTTCCCCGTAAGAGGCGTAATCACAAAAGAGATCGTCCTGTCATCCTCTCTCAGTAAAATCTCACAGCTCTTGTGAAGCTCATACCAGTTTTCGCCTGCATCCAAAAGCGCGTAATAAGATTCCTTTCCCCTGCGCAGAAGGCGCATACCGATGTTCGCTTTGAGCTTATCCTCCCCTAAGAAGATATGCTCCTTCCCCGCATCGCTTGGATCCCATTTCTCAATCAGGCTATAGACCGCTCCCTGACTGAACAGATTGTTGCCTTGAAACACTCTCCTGTTTTTACACAAAAACCGCAAGGAATCCTTATGCCATTCTTCCCTGAAACCGTCTCCCAAAAGATAAGCTGAAGAAACGATGCGCCCTTCGCATAAGTCCTGTAAAATCTCCAAAAACCGCTCGTCCGCCAGCCGAAACGCATCCTCCCTGATTGTTTCCGCCCCATCTTTGCCAGGAATCGGCAGCGTCTCAAAGAGCTGTTCCTCGATCAATGTGACGATGGGTGTTGTCCGTTTATTACAGGTCATGCGGTAGGTCCGCAGTCTGCTCCCGTCGTGCTCGCAAACAAGCGTATGGTATGCCCACAGTTCCGAGGGCTGATACAGCATATAGGCATAAAGGCTCTCCGTATGGCTCTGGAAAAAGATGCGTTCCGTCTCGAGATTCAAATTCGCTGCCACCTGTAACAGGATTTCCACCATGCAGTCATCCATACGCGTGACCGTCATCATAAAGGCATCGATCTCCTCTACAGGGGCAATGATGCTAAGCAGCCCCAAACTCCTTTTGACAAACAGGGTCAGAAGCGCTGTCGGATCAAAGCTCTCCCCGTCAAGGGCCAGTTCCTTTCCCTCCCTCGCCAGGGCTAGCAGTCCCTCCACCGGAAGCAGGTCTTCCTCCCCTGCATGTTCCGCAGCTTCCTTGCCGTAGAGCCACTGTTTCGTTCCTTTTCGTTTACATAACATTGCCGGGATATTGTACTGCTTTGTCCCAGCCACGGGAGCAAGCGTCTCCACTTCACTTTTCTCAAAGAAGCAGTAGCTGATCTGGGCATACCGCTCCCCCAGATCGTAGCCCACAAATACGCTTCCCTTATGCGGTTTATCGTCCTCTTTGCGCTCCAAAAACATAAACCGTTATCCTCATGTCATCTTAATGTAAATATCTGCTCCGTCATGTGCTCCTGTCTGAAATAGGTAAAGAGCAGGTCTTCCACCGTATTGTAATCCTGCAGAGTCTCGCCGATCATGATATCATTCAGGATGCTGAACCGCCCGGCAAGCCCGTCCTCCCCGGCCTCACTCTTGGAAACGACACTGCTCTGGGTCACCTGCTCTCCCGTCTCAGACTCCTCCGTAATGTAATATTGCAGCTTCTCTCCGAAAAAGAGAATGAAATCCTTAACATAGATGCCGCCAAACATATCCCGCATCTCCTCGTGCGTATACTCCTGCCCGTCGTTTTTGCCGCTCTGCAGCAGGTAATGGATGGTCACAAGACTGCCCGGCCTCGTCCGATACTCAACCATGGTCTTATCCAGATACGCTGACAGCTGTACCGCACTGCCAAAATAACCGCGATAAAAGGGCATCACGATCCCCCTCGCAAGCAGCGTCTCCAAAAAATCGCCGCAGACCTTCTCGATCTGTGCCGTCCGCTCCTTGTCCGCGTAAAAACGCAGATAAGCAAGCTTACAGACGGGATGGAATGACACATCTTCGCGATAGAGCTGCTGTACGCTCTCAAACACATAAACGTCCGTGATCTCCTCATGTACCAGAAAATCATAACAGCAGGCTGACAAAAAAGCCGCCCGCACCCTGTCGCTGCCGCCGTTTAGGCTGTAGGATCTGAGAATCTCCAGCTTTTCCCCCACATGGGCGCCCGTATATAGCATCTGCAAAAGCATTCGTTCACTCAGCTTATAGGTGTCCACGCCAAAAGACTCTGCCACCTGCCAGATATCCCGCAGTTCCTTGATCGTGCCAAAGAACCACTGTATCAGGTATTCCAGACTGTTATCGTCATATTTGCCCTTTTTCATCACGTAAAAGAGCATCCCGGTCAGCAGCGGATCCGCCTCGACCTCTTGTGACTTGAACAGATGGAGCAGCCTGCTGCCGAGCTTTAGGAGCGTCTTCGCATCCGCATCATATGGTCCAAAGCGCTCGATCCAGGTATAAGCCTCCTCATACATACCGCGGTTCACCAGACAGCGGATGACTTCGCCGCGGTCTTCCCGCTTTACATCTCCCGGTCGCAGGGAGAGCAAATACTCGTCCAGCTCCCGCATCCTGTCCTTCTCATAATAAAAGTCCACCAGCATACGACGGATCTTTTTCCGCTCCTCCTCCTCGATCCGCTCCGAACGTGAGAGCAGCACAAAGAGGTCCGCATTCTCCTCCTGCACGGCAAAAGTATGCGGGCGCTCATAACAGGCATAGACCGCATAGCCCAAATGGTTCCTCACAAAAGGCGAAATCAGCTGCGCCAGCTTCCCGGGGCGCATCAGCGCTTCCGCCTCGCAGGTGAGACTCTGCGTAAAGCAGTTCCCCTGCCCGTCCCCCAAAAGGATCTTGCAGCCGTTCTCATAAACCGGCACATAAGCTTTTCCATCCGTGAGCGGGTAACGCCTGATATCCGCCCGACAGGGATAGGCAAGCAACACTTCCTTTACCCGCTCGCTCTGCGTCCTCACTTCCCGCATAAAAAGCAGGGAGACCAGGGCTCTTGCACACTCCTCGTCGATCATGGGCAGCTCCACAAACTGCGTGTAGAGATAGGCGAGGTCGCGGTTGATCCTGCCGCGCCTAATCTGTTCACGCACAAAAAGTTCCATTGCCGCCAAATAACTCGCGTAAATTTCCCCCAATGCCTCCCGCCGCCTGTGTACATAGGCATAAAGGCGGGCGGTCGCCTCCCAGGGCAGATCGCTCCTGTAGGCAAAATACATGAGCACCATCTGCGGCAGGTCGCCGTCGTAATCCGCCGGAAGCGACATCATATAGGATTCATACAGTCGGGTGATCCTGAGATTCTCCTCCACCCCCGCCTGATACCAGGAAAAGTAATCCGCGCCGAAACGGTTGCCTTTGATGAACTGCGTGCAGATCTCGTGCAGCACCTCCCTGTGGGCAAGCTGTTCATAGCAGCCCTTCAAAATGCGCACCAGCCGTTCGGAATACCCCCGCTTCTGCCCGGCAAGATACACCACCTGAAGCAGGACGTCTTCCTGCATCAGCTTATATTTGACCGCGTAAGTCAATATTTCTTCCTCAAACAGATCCAGCTTCCGCAGCATGGCAGGGTTCATACAGACAACATTCCATGCCTCCATATAAAGCATCGGCGAGGTACACCGCCTTGCAAACAACTCCTCCAAAAACATCCATCTGCGGGAAGGACTCTCCGTATATTCCTCCGACAAATACAAAAGCAGCCAGGCAATCCGCCAGTCTCCCTTCCTGCGCTCGTAAATATGCCGTACCTTCTCCGCCGTCTCATCCACATAGGCATCATCGTCATTGACTAATGTAGTCAAATACAGATAATAGCACCATAGTGCCGGACTTTTTTCCCGCTCCGCTTCCGCGGCACCTCTCAGCTTCTCGATCTGCCACTTCGCTTCATTGTCCCGCTCTCCCGAGAGAAGCATCTGACTTTGAAACAGCTTTACGGCAATATCCCTGTCGTCGAGCTGTTCCATCCTGTCAAGCAGCTTTTTGGTCTCGGCAAGCCAGGTCGTCTTTCCGATCTTTTTCAGGCGGTGCGCCTGATAATAGGTCATCAACTGCACGGTGAGCTGCTTCTTTTCCCGTCTGATCGCCGTGTGCCGCCTGTCCGGCATATGCCGCACCACGGTGACGGGCACCCTCGTCGTCTCGCTCTCCCTGATCAGCAGGATCGCGCCAAAATTGCATCCGTCATGCAGCTTCTCCGTTTCGATATGATAATACAGACGGTAGACGTTCCCCAAAAAGGAAACGTCGTCTGCCGTCTCCTCCTCCGGCTTCAAAAAATCGCCCTCCGTCCGGATCTGCAGATTCGTATACCCCCATCCGTTCCGATGGATCACAAGGGCGTAACGCATATCTTCCAAAGGATCCTCAATACGGATCTCACTCTCCTCCGGGACGTATTCCATCAGCTTTTTCTTGTTGATTTCTAAGAGAAACTCCTCCACGTTATGAACATTTCCGGGCGTCGAAGCAAGCCCCTTATAGGCAGCTAAATACTGCCTGTCATGCCCGGAGAAGACCTGTCGAAAAACCGGGCTGTAAAAAAGCTTTACCGCCTCCTCAAAATTGCTCCTGGCAAGATTTGTAAAATGAAAAAGATTGCGGATCTCCCCGAGGCTCGAATCGATCTCCCCCAACTCGACCTTTACCTGAAAAGGCAGATAATACTCCCCCCTGTTGGAGATGATATGAAAGAAGCCGGAGACCTCCTCCCCCGCTTCCATGCCCGCAGCGTTAAAACGGTAAAAAATCTCATCCTCACTGCCGCCGAAACGCTTTGTCACACATTCCATGCGAAGGTCAGAGGCTGCCACCCGTCCTTCCGTCAAAAGCCCATCCGGTCCGTACACGAAAAAAGAGCCCTCGCAGATCCCGTCTGCCCGAAGGGACAGATTGACTCGCGGGCTGGAAAAGTCCAGAGAACCGTCGTCCACATGAAATTTGCCGTCTAAAATCTCATCCACTACCATGTATACAGTATAGCATTGAGAGGGCTGCAAACGCAACCCTCATTCCATAACCTGCCTTTTGGATGCAGGCTGTCGATCTGCAGCCTGTTTTCGCTTCGTTTACTGCTCTCCACTGCTTTCTGCATGGCTCTGCGCACGGTGAATGCAATCCCGCACCGCCTGCCGATACGCCTCCGGATTGTCGATCATCGGTGCATGCCCCGCATTCTCGATCAGATACAGTTTCTTATCCGGCGCCTGCACTGTTTCAAAATAGTTCATGCTGATCCCGATCGGCGTCTGGCTGTCCTTTGCTCCCAGCACATAGTAGACAGGAACCTGATAACTGCTTCCCTTTTTCCGCAGATCATAGGACATCAGCTCCCGCATCAGCTGCATATTAACTGACATTCCTGTCATAAATGGTACAAGGTCTCTTACACCCATAACAGGCGAACGCCGCCACAAATCAATGACCGTCTTTCCAAAATCCTGCGCCAGTTTATACTTTCCCTGCAGGCTCCGAATCTGTCCCATCTTGCGGTAAACCTTTGCGTCAAAATGCGCAGTCGGGTACTCGCCGATCTTTTTAAGCTTCTTTTGGTCCTTTTTATTTCCGCCTTTCTCGATTGCCTCTTTGAGGATCGCATAGCCGACGCGCTCGTTTTCCATGATATCAATGACCTGTCCGCAGCCAATATAGCACAGTGTATGTTCCGGGTGTTCCAGCGCAAACATGCTCCCGAGCACGCTCCCCCAAGAGTGCCCGAGGATACCGATCTTCTCTTTGCCATACTGTTTTTTTAGGTACAGCACCATCTCCAGCAGATCCTGTTTTAAGGTCTCCGTATCAGGCTTGCTCTTTTTGTTTTTCAGCCAGGTTTTGCCCGCGCCGCGCTGGTCGTAGTAGACGATATTGTAATCGCGCTCCGCGTATTCTTCCACCAGGAAGGCAAAGAAACTCTCCGTCTGCCCCGGTCCGCCGTGGATAAAGAGCAGGACAGGATCCTCCGGCTTCGACTTATAGTGCAGGTGGTAGTGGTCGATGCCCCCGATGCGCGCGTATTCTTCTGTGTATTGTTGCTGTGTTTTCATACTTTTTACTCCTTTTTATTATTTCAGGCAACCGCAAAACGCGCCACAACGTTAATCTAATTGTGCAAATAACATAACCATAAGCAGACCCTTGAAAGACACAGTCTCAATTACCTAGATTCGCGCTTCCCCCGCCCCGATCAGTTCATTCACCGTCTGCGCTAATATCTTGAGCAGACTCCGTGGCTGATAGAGCGCAGCCAGAGGATTCCTTTCATGCCGATAACAGTTGTTGACGATGCAGGTCATCTGAATGCCGCCGTACGCCGACGAAATAAACGCCAGCAGTTCCTCCGCATTCACACGCGGCCGAATCCTGCCCCGCTCCATCTGCTCCTTAAAATACGCCATCGTACGCAGGGTCAGGTATTCCATATTTCCCGCTTCCGGAAGGCCACCCATGATCTTTTCGATTCTGTCCGGCCTGTTCATGGCAAGTACGGAAAGTTCAAAATCAATCTTCTCAATGCCCATCAGTTCGCTTTCCATAAAGTCCGCCAGCATCGCAAACAGCCGATCCGTAATCATGCGCGGCGGCAGCTCATCTTTCTGCTCTAAAATTTCGTCGATTTTCCCTTTGATGCTGACCCTCTCCCGCATCTGCCTGATCATATCCGCAAATATTTCATCGATATCCTTATAAAATCGATAGATACCGCCCTGACTAAGCCCTGTCCTGTCAATGATATCCTGCATGGTGACCGTGCTGACCGTCTTTTGCAGACATAACGCATAAGCCGCGTCCGTGATCCGTTTCTTTTTACTCGCAATGTATTCTTCCGTAACTTTTGGCATAATTCTTTCCTTTTCTGCTCTGCCTTAAAATAAATATAGTTTCATTTTAATATCTTTTCTTTCCCATGTCAATCCAAAAAGCACAAGTCCTCCCCTCCCCGCATATGCTAACCGTAAGAGCAGACCTTCAGATATGAGGTAGCAAGATGGATGAAATCAAAAAAGAAGCAGCTTTGCAGTATACACAGAATGAAGACGATGCGGCAGGAGGATCTGATACGGTCGGTAGATTACAGATCAACGTTACCGCGAATGTAGGCCTGATTCCCATAGAAAATGCCTCCATCACCGTCTCCTTTACCGGGGAGCCAAATTCTGCAATGAAAAATCTTACCACAGATGCTTCCGGCCAGACCGAAACGGTGGACTTAAAAACACCGCCTTTGCAGTACAGCCTGACCCCTAACTCCCCCATGCCCTACTCAGAGTACACGGTGTCCGTCACCGCTCCCGGCTACGAACCCGTCATTGTCTCGGGTGTGGAAGTGCTGCCGGATGTGACCGCCGTACAGAATATCGAAATGACCCCCTCGGAAATGGCGGAAGATACGGAGGAGATCATCGCCATTCCCGACCACACCCTCTATGGCGACTACCCGCCTAAGATTCCCGAGGACGAGATCAAGCCCATGGATGAATCCGGTGAGATCGTCTTAAGCCGCGTGGTGATCCCCGAGTACATCATCGTACATGACGGCGTTCCCGCAGATTCCACTGCGCCCAATTACTATGTGCGTTACCGCGATTATATCAAAAACGTAGTATCCTCCGAGATTTACGCCACTTGGCCGGAAAGCGCCATCTACGCCAACACGCTGGCAATCATGTCCTTTACTTTGAACCGCGTCTATACGGAGTGGTAGGTAAACCAATACTTTCAAGTAATACAAAGTCCTCCAGTCGTATCCTAAATTTGATGTTGATATCATCGTTTTTTACCTCTATCTGGTCAATGAGGGCAGACAGCAACATCTTTTTGGTCTGCGTATCTGCATTTTGAAATTCCTCCTTCCAATTTGGCACCATGGTGATAAACTTCTCCAAATCGCTATTTTGATTTACCACCTGTGACAGCCTGTTCTTTGCCTGTTCCGCTTCTTTGTCTAACGCCACCATTTCCTGTTCCTTTTCCTTGATCATGGCAGAAAGTTTCTCGGCACTGAAATAATATTCCCCTCTGATTGCTTCTGGTATCTTTTCTTCCAGTGTTCGGATATCTGTTTGTAAGGTTTGTTGTTTTTTATGAATGGTTCCCAGTTCCTTCTCTATGCCCTGTCTTTGCTGACTTTGCATTTTTTCTATTTCTTCCGTGATATCTATGGATCTCAGATGCTCCATATAAGTTTCAACCACCCCAAACACGATCCCCTCCAGATAATTCTGCGAATAACTGCTGCGCTTTTCACATTTTGACGGGCATACATATCTGCCCGCGTAGGATATTTTCTTTTCTCCCGCCTTTGTCGTCCAGTGGTTGCAATAACTCCCGTTCTTTAAGCGTTTCCCGCAATATCCACAAGTGGCAAGACCAATCAGTGCAAGTTTCCCTTTTGTGGAAAACGGCACATTGTACTGCTCTTTATACTCCTTAGCGGATATCTGTTTCGAGGTATTGATTTTATTTTTTCGGGCTTCTCTGATTTCCTGCGTTTTCTCCCATGTCTGCTGCGAAACAATGACAAGTTCCGGTATCTGTTCCTCTGAATAAATCCAGTCTTTCCTGTCTAATCTGATAAACCCGTTATGGTTGATTCTCCTGTTTATTGCCAGATAGCCCATATAGACAGGGTTTGTCAAGATACTTCTTATGGTTCCTGCTTTCCACTTGTCTGTCGTAATTGCCGGAATGTTTCGCGCATTTAACTCCTTCGCTATTTTCTCATATCCCATGCCTTTGTTAACTGCCAGACTGTATATCAATCTGACTACCCGTGCGTTTTCTTCCACAATCTCAAGTTTCTTGAGCAGCCTCCCGTGATTGCTGACCATGCCGGAAGGGACTAACCGATAGCCGTATGGCGCTTTTCCACCCACAAACTTTCCAGACTTTACCAACTCTTTCTGCGTATCTTTCACACGCATACTTGTCTTTTTGCTCTCTCCCTCGTTCTGCCAGAATCGGATATAGTTTAACAGTTTGTCGATATGTTCCTCTGTTTTTAACTGACCGTCCTTGATTGTCCAGACCTCTATGCCGAGCTGATTCAGTGTGGCGACATAGAAGCTGTATTCTTCCTGCCTGCCGATCCTGTCCGACATATAGGTGAGCAGAACATCAAACTGATGGTCACGGGCATCCGACAGTATTTCCTGCAAAACTTCCCGTTCCTCCACATTGTTCTTGTATGCCGATACCGCTTTTTCAATATACTCCCTGTCAAACTCCCAGTCATCGCGCCTGGCTATGTACTGCTTCGCCTCCGCCCTCTGCATGGGTATGTCGTCATCATGTAACTGTTGCTTTGATGATACTCTCAACAAGGTTCTCACTTTTTTAGGCATGACCATTTTCCTCCTTTTCCTTAGTCCTTTTCCTTCGTGGTGGGAGATGGTAACGCCAAATTCTCCTTTTGGCAAGCCTCTGTTTTGATTTTTTCAAGATAAACCATTTTGAGCCTGCTGACAAAATCCTGCTCCGCTTTCGTGTCTGTCTGTTCGGGAAATGCAAGAGTAACCTGCACCTGCCTGTTTTGATACGTTAACGAACAAACTATTCTGTTCTCTGTTCCTAAATCCATGTAAACATCTCTTAGCCGATTACTCTTTACATAGTTATGTGGTTTTGATTTCCCGTATTCTGCACTATTTGCCTGTTCTGAATCTGCCTTACTGCGATACATAAGTGTTACCTCCAAAATATAAAAAGATAACACCTATATCCATAAGCCCTGTTTCTATATCCCCCTGTTTTATGGGTACGAGTTCGCACTGAACACGGACGAGGCGAAGTTTTTTGCAAAAAGGTCTGACAGCGGTGTGACGAGACCGACTGATTCGATATGTATCGGTTATTTTTCTTTAGGAGTCGGCTGATATTTCAGATTGTGGCATGGCTGATATTTACGTTGGGTGAATTGTGATTGTCTATCCTGTTACTCTATCGCTATCCCTGTTCCTTGACCAATGCCCCATAAACCATGCCGCTATTCGGGTTAATTGAAAAATTGGATTGTTGTCTGCACATCGGACAATGCCGGCAAATGAAAAATGATAAACTTTCTCCACCATCTTCTCCACCTTTTCCATTTCTGCGCGCTGACCTCCTTGGAACTCCCTTTTTTTCATTCCTTTTTCAAAAAAATAAAACTTACCCGATGGCTCAAAATTTGTGTTTTCATAAAATAATATTAAAATCCATTTTTGGCATTTCATAAAATGAGAAATAGAGGTTTGTATAAAAATCTCTCTTTTCTTTATTCTGGGAATATTGTCATACACGCAAAAAGAAAGCCTTTGCATATGAGAGCAGGCTTTCTTTTCGGTCAATGCTGTATACCGATAGTATTATAAGCTATAAACATTTGCTGAGACGTTTTTTATATAATCTGATTAGTTCGTCATAAAATTCTATGGTGGCACGCCAGTCATTGTCCGGCGGCATCAGAATCATTGCGACTGTTTCCCTTGCCCCACTCGGATAAACAATCGCTATGCCTATCCAGTTACCGCTGCGCTGGCTTTTTAATTTAATCCCCATCATATGTCAGTTTACCTCCGTCAAGTGTTATACAAGTCTTTCTCCTGCTTCCCCGTATCCGTGTCCCAGAATTTTCCTCCCGATTCCCGCATAACTTTTCTGTAATAAGCAGTGTACAGTCTGAGCAGCTTGCCGCCGAGCCAGTTGTCTGTCTTACATGAGGCATGAGGACTTCTAAAGCACAAAGTCATTGTGGCTGATGGTCTGACATTCGTGCGTATGCCTATCCTTAATTGATTCATCTCATAAAGAAACGGTGTGTAAAACATTTCACTTTCCCTCCATCAAATTTTTTGCTTTCCTATCACATAATTGCTGTTTTGGCTGTCAGTGGTTTTTACTTTACACCTTTACCATACTGTTATCTGACCAGAGGACTTGGTTATCCGTTTTTTCACACTGTCTCTTTGCCATCTTTTGTAATCAGTGTCCACCAACGCTTTAGAGGGGACGTATATATTAAATTGAATCGAATGTCGCGGTATACTGTTCTGCCATTATTACGAATTAGTCCGCTTGAATTTTTTAGGGCGGAGTGTGGCGGGCTTGAGCGTCTTAAATTTGTTTGAAAAATCCGCTGAAGATGTCAGATGGGTGTAAATGCTTTCCCATTTCTCATAGCCCGCATACTCTAGTGCCGGAGTGAGTTCCCTGTCTTGAAGATGCACCTCGAAAGCCTCCCCTGTCTCCTCGTTTACGCGGGTTCCCTTGATTCCTAACGGGTTTCTGGTCTCGTACAAAATTGTATGCTTTTCCTGTTTCACTTTTTGAAACGCTT
>CAJTKA010000037.1 GCA_910576815.1 uncultured Lachnospiraceae bacterium | reverse complement strand
GGTGAAAAGTGCTTCTAAAGACGTCCCGCCATTGGACGGGACGCCAAGAAGCACTAAGTTTTACCTAAGAGAATGCCTGAAGTGCGGCATTTTCTGCGGTGTACTGAATGGCAGAAAAGGAGAGGATAAATGGAAAAGAAAAATCTTGCGCAGGAGCTTGCGGGGAATGCGTACCCGGGGCGCGGCATTGTGATTGGAAAGTCGGCGGACGGCGCGTATGCGGTGACGGCCTACTTCATTATGGGACGCAGCAGTAACAGCAGGAACAGGGTGTTTGTGGCGGAGGGAGAGGGAATCCGCACGCAGGCTTTCGATCCTTCCAAACTGGAGGACCCGAGCCTGATCATTTATGCGCCGGTGCGGGTGCTTGGTAATAAGACCATCGTCACCAACGGCGACCAGACGGATACCATATATGATTTGATGGATAAGCAGCAGACCTTTGAACAGGCGCTGCGCACGAGGGAGTTTGAGCCGGATGCGCCCAACTACACCCCTCGCATTTCGGGCATCATGCACTTGGAAGGCGGCGGCTACAATTATGCGATGTCCATTTTGAAAAGCAATAACGGAGATCCGTCTTCCTGTAATCGTTATACCTTTGCTTACGAGAATCCGAAAGCGGGAGAGGGCAGATTCATCCATACCTATATGGGCGACGGCGATCCGCTTCCCAGCTTTGAGGGTGAGCCCACACTGGTAGGGATCGAGGGCAGCATCGATGCGTTTACGGAGGCGGTCTGGGAGAACCTGAACGAGGAAAACAAGGTATCGCTGTTTGTGCGGTATATTGAAATCGCCACGGGAAAATATGAGACAAGGATCGTTAACAAGAATCAATAGGAGAAAAAACGATGAACGAACTGGAATTAAAATATGGCTGTAATCCGAACCAGAAACCTTCCCGCATTTTTATGGCGGATGGGAGTGAACTGCCGATTCAGGTTTTGAATGGCAGACCGGGTTATATCAACTTCTTGGATGCCTTTAACGGCTGGCAGCTGGTCAGCGAATTAAAGAAAGCCACGGGATTGCCGGCGGCGACTTCTTTCAAACACGTATCACCTGCGGGAGCGGCTGTAGGTCTTCCCTTGGAGGAGACTTTAGCAAAAATCTATTGGGTAGACGATCTGGGAGAACTGTCTCCGCTTGCCTGCGCTTATGCGAGGGCGCGAGGCGCAGACAGAATGAGCTCCTTCGGGGATTTCATTGCCCTCTCCGATGTGTGCGACGTGGACACGGCGAGGCTGATCAAGAGAGAAGTTTCGGACGGCGTGATTGCGCCGGGCTATGAGCCGGAAGCGCTGGAGATGCTGAAAGCGAAGAAGAAGGGCGCCTACAATGTGATTCAGATCGACGCTTCCTATGAGCCGGCGCCAATCGAGGTCAAGCAGGTATATGGAATCAGTTTTGAGCAGGGCAGGAACGAACTGAAAATAGACGATGCGTTCTTTGACAATATCGTGACAAAAGAAAGAGATTTGCCTAAGCAGGCGAAGATCGACCTGGCGATCGCTATGATCACTCTCAAATACACGCAGTCTAATTCCGTGTGCTTTGTAAAGGACGGACAGGCCATCGGTATCGGGGCGGGGCAGCAGTCCCGCATTCACTGTACGAGACTTGCGGGCTCTAAGGCGGACAACTGGTTTCTCAGACAGTCTCCCACTGTGTTAGACTTACAGTTCGTAGACGGCATTGGCAGAGCGGACAGAGATAATTCCATCGACCTCTATATCGGTGAAGATTACATGGACGTGCTGGCGGATGGCGCGTGGCAGAAGATCTTCAAGGTGAAGCCGGAGGTGTTTACGGCGGAGGCGAAACGTGCATGGCTGGATCGGATGAGCGGCGTGGCGCTGGGGTCTGATGCCTTCTTCCCGTTTGGGGATAATATCGAGCGGGCGCACAGGAGCGGGGTGCAGTATGTGGCGCAGCCCGGCGGTTCCGTGCGGGATGATAATGTGATCGAAGTCTGCGATAAGTATGGGATGACGATGTGCTTTACGGGGATTCGGCTGTTCCATCACTAATTGCAATTTCTGGATATAAGTGGTATCATGAATACGTTGTAGAGAAATAAAATGGGTTTACATAATATTATATCAAGATAAGGAGTG
Organism: uncultured Lachnospiraceae bacterium; assembly: GCA_910576815.1. Taxonomy (GTDB): domain Bacteria; phylum Bacillota; class Clostridia; order Lachnospirales; family Lachnospiraceae; genus UBA3282. The sequence goes on along the minus strand of CAJTKA010000037.1, from coordinate 30,724 downwards.
AGAGGGAACAATGAGTAAGAGTTTTGAGGATCTGTTATCAAAGGTATCCGAGTGTGAGATGAAGAAGGTAGCCGTTGCGGTGGCGCAGGACAGTGCGGTTTTGGAGGCTGTGGCGGCGGCGAAGGAGCGGGGCATCGCAGAAGCGATCCTTGTGGGCGACGCGGATAAGATCAAGGCGGTTGCGGAAGCTGACAAAGTAGATATCAGCGGCTTTGAGATCATTGACGAGAAGAACGACTACGAAGCGGCATTGAAAGCAGTCAATCTGGTGCACGAGGGCAGGGCTGATATGTATATGAAGGGTCTGATCGACACGAAGTCTTTCTTAAAGAGCGTGCTTGATAAGGAAGTCGGCCTCAGAACCGGTAAGGCGCTCTCTCATGTATGCGTGTTTGAGGTGGAGGGAGTCGATCATCTCCTGTTCCTGACGGACGTTGCATTTATGACCTATCCCACGCTGGAAGATAAGGTACATATCATTGAAAATACCGTGGATGTCTGCCATGCCTGTGGCATACCGAATCCGAAGGTGGCTCCCCTGGCGGCAGTTGAGGTGGTAAATCCCAAGATGCCTGTCACGGTGGAGGCTGATGAGCTGACAAAGATGTGCGAGGAAGGCAAGATCACAGGCTGCGTGGTGGACGGTCCTCTTTCTCTGGATCTGGCGATCGACCCTGAGGCGGCAAAGCATAAGGGTGCAGAGGGCAGAAAGATCGTGGGTGACGCGGATGTGCTGCTTTTCCCTGATATCCATGCAGGCAATCTGGTTTACAAGTGCCTGGTGCATACGGCTAAGGTCAAGAACGGTAACATTCTGACGGGCACGAAGGCGCCGGTTATTCTGACGTCCCGTTCCGATGATTTTGAGACAAAGGTAAATTCGCTCGCGCTGGGCGCGGTCATGGCTGGCGCGATGGCTAAAATGAATTGACAACACGAGAAGAATTTCTAAAGACGTCCCACCATTGGATGGGACGCCAAGAAATTCTAAATCTCGTGTGGGAGAATGCCAGAAGCAGGCATTCTCCGCGCGAACTTAAAACATGGAGGAAAAATTATGTCAGTAAAAAGTTTGATAATTAACCCGGGTTCCACTTCTACAAAGATTGGTGTATTTGAGGATGAAACTCTCCTGTTCGAGGAGACTTTAAGACACTCTACGGAAGAAATTGCACAGTACGAAAAGATCGTAGATCAGAAGGATTTCCGCAGAAAAATCATTGAGGATCTGCTGAAAGAAAAGGATTTTGACATCAAGTCTCTTAATATGGTGGTGGGCCGCGGCGGTATGTTAAAGCCGATTCCCGGCGGTACCTACGCGGTGACGGACGACCTTTTGGAAGACTTAAAGATCGGCGTGCAGGGGCCTCATGCCTCTAACTTGGGCGGTATCCTTGCCAGAGAGATCGGTGATTCCATCGGTGTTCCTTCCTATATCGTGGATCCCGTGGTGGTGGATGAGTTAGATCCCGTATCCCGTTATTCAGGCGTGCCGGAGCTTCCCAGAACCAGCGTGTTCCATGCGCTGAACCAGAAGGCGGTGGCAAAGCGCTATGCGAAAGAGCAGGGCAAGGCGTATGACAGCCTGAACCTGGTGGTGGTGCATATGGGCGGCGGCGTGTCTGTGGGCGCGCATAAAAAGGGTCGTGTGGTCGACGTGTTTAACGCGCTGGATGGTGACGGTGCCTTTTCACCCGAGAGAGCGGGTGCGGTGCCCAGCGGCGCATTGATAAAACTTTGCTTTTCCGGGAAATATACGGAGAAAGAAGTATATAAGAAATTTGTGGGTGCGGGCGGTTTCAATGCTTACTGCGGCACCAACGATATGCGCGATGTAGAAAAAATGGTGCAGGGCGGCGACAAGAAGGCTGAGGAGGTCAGAGAGGCCTTTATCACCCAGGTAGCCAAGGATATCGGTTCCATGGCCTGTGTTTTAGAGGGTAAAGTAGATCAGATCATCGTGACAGGCGGCATCGCTTATGACAAAGTAGTGGTAGCGGGCTTGAAGGCGAAGGCGGAGTGGATCGCTCCCATGACGGTATATCCCGGTGAGGATGAGCTGATGGCTCTGGTGCAGGGCGGTCTGCGTATTTTGAACGGTGAGGAAGAACTGAAGGTATATTAAGAAAGGTATGTGCCTGTAGCATGGTACATGGAATGAGAAAACTATGAGCGTAGTACAGAAACTATTCGGAACTCACAGTGAGCGGGAAATCAAGCGTATTAACGGCCTGGTTGACAAGATCGAAGGGATGCGCCCTGAGATGATGGAGTTCTCAGACGAGCAGATGCGCGAGAAGACGAAGGAATTTAAGAAAAGACTCTCAGAAGGGGAGACTTTGGATGACATTCTTCCCGAGGCATATGCCCTTGTCAGAGAGGCAGCAAGAAGGATCCTGCATACGGAGCATTACAGGGTGCAGCTCATCGGCGGCATTATCCTGCATCAGGGGCGTATCGCTGAGATGCGTACCGGTGAAGGGAAGACCCAGACCTGTCTGCTGCCCGCTTATTTGAATGCCCTGGAGGGCAAGGGCGTGCACGTGGTCACGGTCAACGATTATCTGGCGAAACGTGATGCTGAGTGGATGGGACAGGTGCATGAGTTTCTGGGCCTCAAGGTCGGCTGTGTTTTAAACGATATGAAGCCTGAGGAACGCAGGGAAGCCTATAACTGTGATATTACTTATGTGACCAACAATGAACTTGGCTTTGATTATCTGCGCGATAACATGGTCATCTATAAGGAGCAGCTTGTCTTAAGGAATCTTCATTATGCGATCATCGACGAGGTGGACTCGGTGCTGATCGATGAAGCGAGGACGCCCCTGATCATTTCCGGACAGAGCGGCAAGTCCACGAAGCTCTACGAAGCCTGTGATATTTTGGCAAAACAGCTCACCAGAGGCGAGGATATGGAGGAGCTGTCCAAGATGGACGCCATCATGGGCATCGAGCGGGAGGAGACGGGAGACTTTATCGTCAATGAGAAAGATAAGGTCGTGAACCTTACGGCACAGGGTGTCTCTAAGGTGGAGCGCTTCTTTCAGATCGAGAATCTGGCGGATCCGGAAAATCTGGAGATTCAGCACAACATTATCCTTGCCTTGCGGGCACACAATTTAATGTTCCGCGATCAGGATTACGTGGTGACGGACGATCAGGTCATGATCGTCGATGAGTTTACGGGTCGTATCATGCCGGGACGCCGTTATTCCGACGGCCTGCATCAGGCGATCGAGGCGAAAGAGCATGTGAAGGTGAAGCGGGAGAGCAAGACCCTCGCGACCATCACCTTCCAGAATTTCTTTAATAAATTTGAAAAAAAGGCGGGCATGACAGGTACGGCCCTCACGGAGGAGAAGGAGTTTCGGGAAATCTACGGCATGGATGTGGTGTCGATCCCGACGAATAAGCCGATTGCCCGTGTCGACCATCAGGATGCGGTCTATAAGACCAAAAAAGAGAAGCTCAGGGCGATCTTAGAGGCGGTGCAGGAAGCGCATGCCAAGGGACAGCCCGTGCTGGTAGGTACGATCAATATCGACGCTTCGGAGGAACTTTCCGCCCTCTTTAAGAAAAACGGTCTGGAGCATAAGGTGCTGAATGCCAAGTTTCATGAACTGGAGGCGGAGATCGTGGCGGATGCCGGGATCCACGGCGCGGTCACCATCGCTACCAACATGGCGGGCCGTGGTACGGATATCAAGCTGGATGAGGAAGCAAGGGCGGCGGGCGGCCTGATGATCATCGGCACCGAGCGTCATGAGTCCAGACGTATCGATAACCAGCTGCGCGGCCGAAGCGGACGTCAGGGTGATCCCGGTGAATCGAAGTTCTTTATTTCTCTGGAAGACGATCTGATGCGCCTGTTTGGTTCCGACCGCATGATCAGTATGTTTAATGCGCTGGGCATTCCCGAGGGACAGGAGATCCAGCACAGCGCCCTTACCAAGGCCATCGAGACAGCCCAGAAGAAGATCGAGAACAATAACTTTGGCATCAGAAAGAGCCTGCTTGAGTACGATCAGGTGATGAACGAACAGCGAGAGATCATCTATGAGGAGAGACGCCGCGTCTTAGATGGTGAGAGCATGCGGGATGCGATTTACAAGATGATCACGGATATCACGGAAAACTGCGTGGATATCTGCATCGGCGACGATTCGGACTTTGAGGAGTGGGATTATAATGAATTGAACACCCTCCTTTTGCCTACGATCCCTTTAAAGCCTGTGGATGCGCAGAGGGTGTTAAAGCCTAAGAAAAACAGCCTCAAACAGCAGTTGAAAGAAGAAGCGGTGAAGCTTTATGAGAGCAAAGAGGCGGAGTTTCCTGAGCCGGAAGCGATTCGTGAGATCGAGCGTGTGATCCTCCTTAAGGTGATCGACAGAAAGTGGATGGATCACATCGACGATATGGATCAGCTCCGTCAGGGTGCGGGCCTGCAGGCTTACGGACAGAAAGATCCGCTGGTGGAATATAAGTTGAACGGCTATGATATGTTTGACGAGATGACGCAGAATATCAAGGAAGAAACGGTGCGTCTGCTGTTCCGTGTGCGTATCGAGCAGAAGGTAGAGAGAGAGCAGGTGGCGAAGGTCACCGGCACGAACAAGGACGATACGATTCAGAAAGGGCCCGTGAAGCGCACGGAAGATAAGGTGTACCCGAACGATCCCTGTCCTTGTGGGAGTGGTAAAAAATACAAACAATGCTGTGGCAGGAGATGAAGTTATACTAAGATCATAAAGGACATGACCTAAGTATAACTAAGTCATCTCCAAGAGGATGCAAAGAGCGCATCCTCCGTGAGATGAAGTTGTTATAGAAAGAAGGTGACGTTAGGTGGTAGAGTTAGATAATATGAAGTCGGAGCTTTTAGCATACGAGAGCCCCTTAGCGGAAGTGAGGGATTCACTTTAACTTAGCAGATAAGGTAAAGCGGATCGAGGAGCTTGACATGGAAATGCAGGCTCCGGATTTTTGGGACGACCCGGAGAAATCCAATCAGAAGATGCGGGAGTCCAAGGGCTTAAAGGACGTTGTGGAGACGATGAACGGCCTTGAAGGCCAGTATAACGACATTCTGGAATTGATCGAGCTGGGCTATGAGGACAATGACCCGGCGATCATTCCTGATATCGAGGAGGAGCTTGCCTCCTTCAAGGAGACCTTTGAGAATATCAGGATCAGTACTCTGCTTTCCGGGGAGTATGACAGAAACAATGCCATTTTGAAATTGAACGCGGGCGCGGGCGGCACCGAAAGCTGCGATTGGTGCAGTATGCTCTACCGTATGTACACGCGCTGGGCGGAGCGCAAGGGTTTTTCCCTGGAAGTGATCGACTATCTGGACGGCGACGAGGCGGGGATCAAGTCTGTGACCTTCCAGATCAACGGTGAGAATGCCTATGGTTATTTGAAATCAGAGAAAGGCGTGCACAGGCTGGTGCGGATATCGCCTTTTAATGCGCAGGGCAAGCGGCAGACTTCCTTTGTGTCCCTTGACGTGATGCCGGACATTGAGGAGGATGTGGATGTGGAGGTAAAAGACGAGGATATCCGCATCGACACTTACCGAAGCAGCGGCGCGGGCGGCCAGCACATCAACAAGACTTCCTCGGCCATCCGTATCACCCATTTTCCCACGGGAATCGTGGTGACCTGCCAGAACGAGCGCAGCCAGTTCCAGAATAAGGACAAGGCGATGCAGATGCTGAAAGCAAAGCTTTTCATGCTCAAACAGGAGGAGAATGCAGAGAAACTTTCCGATATCCGCGGCGACGTGAAGGAGATCGGCTGGGGCAACCAGATTCGTTCCTATGTGATGCAGCCTTATACGATGGTGAAAGACCACCGTACCAACGAGGAGTCCGGGAATGTGGACGCGGTGATGGACGGGGCGATCGATCCCTTTATCAATGCGTATCTGAAGTGGATCAATCATTAAAATATTATTGATGTAATAGTTGAAGTAATAAAGTAAGAGGCTGCCTATTCGGCAGCCTCTGTGTTATGCTGGATCAGATCCAAGAAGAACATGGTCTGTGTGGCAGTCATGTAAGGCACCACCCACAGAAGCGCGAGACCGAAAGAAAACAGCCCCAGCAGCATCAGGGGAAGAAAACTGACGTAGAGATAAAAGAGCCGGCCCTTGTGGTGTACCATGAGGCGTCTGCTCTTTTTTAACAGCTCCTGCGCCGTGTACTGCGGGAAATCATGGAGCAAATAAAATGTCTGCGAATAAAGCAGCCCTAACATCACCGAAACCACGCCCGAGAAAATCAAAGAGAGGGAGTAGGGCAAAAGGAGAGCGGTTATTTTATCCACACTGGTACCGGCCATGGAAATCTTGTAAGTCAGGATGAACTGCGGCAGACTGGAAGCATAGGTGAGCAGCGTAAACCATGCCTGCACGGTGATTGCCTTGTCAGGAGCAAACTGAAAACCATAGAACAGGTCGCTGATGTTTACCGGGCGGCCGCAAATCAGTTTCAGGTAGAGGTAACAGGTGCCGGAGGTGAATAGCCCCATTAGGATGGAGATAAAAAACAGGATCGCGTAGTAGATGATCGAGCCCATCACAGTTGTGATATCCACGAGGAGGCCGACTGCAAAAGAAGCAGTACCCGAGAGCACGAGCGTAATCAATTCGGCGCCGATAACTGTGCCGTAATGACCGAGCAGACGCTCTCTGGCGCCTGCTTTCAGTTCTGCGGAAGATTTAAATCGATTCATGATAATATGATGACAACCTTTCTGCATCCGTCCGTAATGCTGCAATGGGAGACTAGACCGCCTGGTCGAAATTCATCCCCAAATACTGATTCGCTGCATCCGACGATTTCTTTTCTTTCTGGTAAGGATTTTCTTCGTTAAAATATTTGATCTGGGTGGCAGTGGTGCCGCCTGCTACATAGGTGCGGCCACATTCCGGGCAAACGGCAGTCTTTAAGGTAACGTTGCAGGCCATGACCTTGCCGTTATGTTCGGCGGCCTTTTTATAAGCGTTGCTGACGTGCTCGCGCTCATGACCCATCACGCGGGCAGCAGATGCTTTCGGATCAATGTGGGCGGCCGCCTTAAAGGAGACGTCTCCTTCGTCGGAGCCATCCTGATATTTGCGGTTTTTGCAGGTCTCGCACTCGGCGGGAGAAGATTTTTTGCCCACCTGTTTGCGGGTAGATTCACCGGGATTGCGGATTACGGCGGGGGTGCCGTTTGTATATGAAGTTCCCATGATTGGAGATATTGTCATAAGATGTCCCTGCCTTTCTTTTTGTTATGCCAAGTGAATCAAATGATATTTTTTATTTCATGTTTCTGTTTTATTTTATTCAAATCCTTCCATATTCCACAAATCGTAGATTTCTTCCATCATCTCGTCGTAGGAGATGCCATACTGTTCCTCGCAGACCTTATTCATCTCATCGACCAATGATGGAGCAATTTTAGGGAGCGAAAACACGAGCCAAACGGAAAAAACACATAACGTAACATCCAGACACAGTCCTGCTATGCTGCAGATGATACCCGCCTTTGCCCTGCCGAGCATGTTTTTCTCGCCGCCCCGCGAAAGGATCGCGAGGATGATGGCAATGCCGCCAAGAAGGAAGGGGATGGACACGCGCAAAAGCAGGAGACTCGACAGCGTGATGATGCCGAGCACCATGGAGGCGGTCGCCATACCGAATCCCTTCGGTTTGGGCGGGATCGGCTGTGTCGGCATGCCGTAGGGGTAGGGATTGGGGCCGCCGGGATAGCCTCCTTGTGGGTTTTGTGGTTGATAGTTCATAAATAATGCCTCTTTTTCTTGAAAAAATATCCATCATTCTCTATAATTACAATCAGTGTAACATATTTGCATAAAAAAATCTATAGGGAACGGAATGTAGAAAAAGCAGTGCAGAAATGAGGTAAACATGGATATCATCTTACAGCTGAAAGAAGAACTGAAAGTAGAGAAATGGCAGGTGGAGGCGGCGGTCTCCCTCATCGATGAGGGCAATACCATTCCTTTTATCGCCCGCTACCGCAAGGAAAAGACGGGCTCTTTAAACGATGAGACGCTGCGTGATCTGCATGAAAGACTGACTTATCTGCGCGGTCTGGAGGAAAGAAAGCAGCAGGTCATCAGCAGCATCGAGGAACAGGGGATGCTGACTGACGAGCTGAAGGAACGCATTGAGGCGGCGCAGACCCTGGTGGTGGTGGAGGACCTTTACCGCCCCTATAAACCGAAGCGCAAGACCCGCGCGAGCGTGGCCAAGGAAAAAGGCCTGGAGCCGTTGGCGACATTCATCCTTGCACAGGAGACGACAGCTCCTATCGAGGAGGAGGCCGCGAAGTATATACATGAGGACGAGGACGAAGGAAAGTCTGTGAAGACGGCGGAGGAAGCCGTTCAGGGGGCAAAGGATATCATTGCCGAGCAGATTTCCGACGAGGCGGACTACCGCAGCTACATCCGTGATGTCACGGCCAGGGAAGGGAAGCTTGTGAGCGTGGCCAAGGACGAGAAGGCGGAGAGCGTTTATGAGACCTACTACGATTACGAGGAGCCTATCACCAAGGTGGCGGGGCACCGCGTGCTGGCGATCAACAGGGGCGAGAATGAAAAATTCCTCACGGTGAAGGTGGAGGCGCCCGAGGAGCGCATCCTGCAATTTCTGCGGACGAAGACCATTATAAATGACAATCCTGTCACATCCCCGATTTTGGAGGAAGTGATCGCTGACAGCTATAACAGACTGATTGCGCCTGCCATCGAGCGGGAGATCAGAAACGACCTTACCGAAAAGGCGGAGGATGGCGCGATCTCTGTCTTTGGCAAGAATCTCGAGCAGTTGCTCTTGCAGCCGCCCATCCGCGGTAAAGTCGTGCTGGGCTGGGACCCTGCCTTCCGCACGGGCTGTAAGCTGGCGGTGGTGGATGAGACGGGCAAGGTGCTCGACACGAAGGTGATTTACCCCACTGCGCCCCAGAATAAGGTGGAGCAGGCCAAGGCGGACTTAAAGAAGCTTATCAAAAAATATAACGTCAATCTCATCTCCGTGGGTAACGGCACGGCTTCCCGCGAATCCGAGCAGGTGATCGTGGAGCTTATCAAGGAGCTGGATACGCCCGTGCAGTATGTGATCGTGAACGAAGCGGGAGCTTCCGTCTATTCGGCGAGCAAGCTGGCGACAGAGGAGTTTCCGGAGTTTGACGTGGGACAGCGAAGCGCGGCCTCCATTGCCAGACGCTTACAGGACCCGCTGGCGGAACTGGTGAAGATCGATCCCAAGTCCATCGGCGTGGGACAGTACCAGCACGATATGAACCAGAAGAAGCTGAGCGAGGCACTGGGCGGCGTGGTGGAGGACAGCGTGAACCGTGTGGGTGTAGACTTGAACACCGCTTCCGCATCGCTCCTGGAATACGTGTCTGGCGTGACAAAGGTAATTGCGCGCAATATCGTGGACTACAGAGAGGCGAACGGGCGCTTTATCAACAGAAAACAACTCCTGAAAGTGGCAAAGCTTGGTCCGAAGGCCTATGAGCAGTGTGCGGGTTTCCTGCGCATCACGGACGGCGACAATCCCCTTGATGCCACCAGCGTCCACCCTGAGTCCTATGAGGCGGCGGAAAAGCTGATGGAGAAGCTGGGACTCTCCATGGAAGATGTGCGCAAGGCACAGAAGCAGGCCGCGGTCAAGAAACCGGCCGCGGCTCCCGCAAAGGAGAAACGGCCGCCCAAAAAGCAGCTGGTGATCCGCAATACGGATACCGCCATGGGTAAGGCGTTGGCCGCAGCCATGGGTCAGATGACGCTGGACGGCGGAGCGGAGGCAGGACAAGCCCGCGGAGAACAGGCAGGCAGTAACAATGCGACCGGCAATTCGCAGGCAGGCGGGATGGGAAGTCTGGTCAAACGCGTGAAAGATAAGAAAAAGCTGGCGGAAGAACTCGGCATTGGAGAGATCACACTCACGGATATCCTGACGGAATTGGAAAAGCCTGCCAGAGACCCCAGAGACGATATGCCCGCGCCCATCCTTAGAAGCGATGTGCTCGACATGAAGGACTTAAAACCCGGGATGATTTTAAAGGGGACGGTCAGAAACGTCATTGATTTTGGTGCTTTCGTGGATATTGGCGTACATCAGGACGGCCTGGTCCATATTTCCCAGATCACGGACCGTTATATCAAGCATCCGCTGGAGGCAGTCAGTGTGGGCGATATTGTGGATGTGCAGGTGCTTACCGTGGATGTGGCCAAAAAGCGGATCGGGCTGACGATGAAATTGAAGCCCATACAGGGGTAAGCAATGATCAGCCAGACATTGCGTGATGTCGGAAGATAAGAAGAAATGACGGAGAGGGCGTGGAAGACCTGAAATCAGGTTTCCACGCTCTCTTTGGTTGAGCCCCCGTATGCGTAGGAGACGGGCAGGCAGATCAGGGGCGGCTTTTTCATCTCGGTTTCCCGCAGGAGAAGGTCGACACACATCTCGGCCATCTCAGGGAGGGGCTGCACGATGGTGGAGCAGTGATAAGCCATATCGCCGAAGGCGCGTATTCCGTCAAAACCGATGACCTGCACATCCTCAGGTACGCGCTGGCCGAGGGCACGCAGGCTTTCGATTACACGGCAGGCCAGGCGGTCGGTCACGCAGAAGATCCCGTCAAAGGCCAGTTTCCCGTTTTCAATATGTTCCCTTAAAAAGTTCTCAAACTCCTCGTAAGGAGCGTCATCTCCCAAAATCTTCATTTCATAGGAAAGACCGAGGGACAGACAGCCGGTCTCGAACCCGGCCTTGCGCTTGTTCGGTTCATTGATCAGGGCGGAGCCTGTCCGCAGAATGATCGCGGGCACCTCCATTGATTTTCTGACGGAGTCCTCGGCGTTTCGGACGATCTACATTGCCTCTGGGATCTGGCGGGACGCAGGCTGGGGCATCATCGTCTATATGGCGACTCTGGCAAATGTGGACACTTCGCTCTACGAGGCGGCAAAGGTGGACGGCGCGTCCCTGTTTCGACGAATCATCCATATCGATATACCGGAACTGGCGCCCATCATGGTACTGAACCTCATTATGAGCGCGGGCGGATTGATGAACGTCGGCTTTGAAAAAGTATGGCTTTTGCAGACGGATCTAAACAAAGCGGCCAGTGATGTGATCGCGGTCTACGTATACCAACAGGGTATCGAACACGCAAAGTACAGCTATTCCACGGCGGTCGGCCTGTTCAATACGGTGATCAATATCATCCTGCTATTGATCGTGAACAAACTGGCGGGCAAAATCTCGGAAGACACGAGCTTTATATAGGAGGTGCAGTATGAAAGAGAACAAAACATCCAGGAAAACGACAGGACTGTCAGAAAAGGCCAGCGACATCATTTTGGTTGCGCTCTGCTGTGTGATTCTGCTGATCGTGGCGTATCCGCTCTACTATGTGCTGATCGCCTCCGTTTCCAACCCTTACGATGTGTATGCGGGCAAGACCTTCCTGCTTCCCAGCGGCGTTACGCTGGAAGGATATCAGTCGGTGTTTGCGGATCCGGCCATCCTTACGGGACTGTTTAACAGCGTGAAGTACACGGTGGTCGGTACGGTCTTCTCGGTGGTGGTGCTCTATCTGGCGGCCTATCCGCTTAGCGTGAAGACGCTGCCGGGAAGGAAGTGGCTCAGCATCTTCTTTATCATCACCATGTATTTCGGCGGCGGCATGGTCCCTACCTATCTGGTGGTGAAAGAAACGGGCCTGATCAACAATATGTGGGCGCTCTTTCTGCCTGGCGGTGTCGCAGTCGGCAACATGATCATTGTGAGAAACTTTTTTGAAAACAGTATTCCGAAGGAGATGATCGAGGCGGCGGATATTGACGGTGCGTCCAAGTGGGAGACTTTTATCAAGATCGTGGTGCCACTTAGCCGTTCCATCATGGCGGTGATGGTGGTATTCAGCATGGTCGCTTACTGGAATGACTGGTTTACATCGATGATTTATCTGCCTTCGCCAAGCAGGGCGCCCCTGCCGCTGGTGCTTCGGAATATCCTCATCAAGAGCTCGGCCAGCGCGAGCCAGGCGAGCACCATATCGGGCGGGTTTGCGGAGTTGAATAAGATGACGGAAATGATCAAGTTTTCCTCTATCATCATCGCGGCGCTGCCGATGCTGATTATTTACCCCTTCGTGCAGAAGTATTTTGAAAAAGGGTTTATGGCAGGCGCGGTGAAGGGCTGACGGGCTGATGAATGCCGGAAGGAAAAGGATTCTCTGTAAAACGGAAATTGAGAAAATGATGGAGGCAGAAGGTAGGATGAGTAGGATGAGAGAGAATAAAAAATATTACCATAAAAAGAGGTTTTTGTTCTGTGCGCTGGCAGCAGGCACTGCCCTGTCGGTGACGGCCTGCGGAGACAAGGACTACGGCCATCACGAAAAAGGAGTTGCCAATCCCGATACTTCCCAGACGCAGTTTGCCATCATGGGCGGGCAGAGTGCCCTTAGTCCGGGATATGACAATAATGTCGTTTTGAATGCGCTGCAGGACGAGGCGGGGATCAGCATTGACTGGACGACCATGAGCGAATCGCTGGGGGAGCAGGTCAATATCCGCATTGCAGGCAATGAACTGCCTGACGCCTTCATGGGCGTAGGCTTTAGCAACTACGATATTTCCCGCTACGGCGACGACGGTACTTTTATAGACCTGACGCCTTATCTGACGGAAGAATATATGCCGAATTTGGCAAAGATCCTGGAGGAGAATCCGGATATCAGAAGTGCGATCACCATGGACGACGGCTATATTTACGGCCTGCCCGCAGGAGAGCGCATGGGCACGGGCGGCATCGGCGCAGAGGAAGACTACAGCGTTTATTTAATCCCGCAGTTTTCCATGATCAATAAGGCTTGGCTGGACGATCTGGGGCTTCCCGTGCCGACCACGCTGGAGGAGCTGCATACCGCGTTAAAAGCTTTTAAGGACAATGATATGAGCGCAAAATATTACAGTAACGCACCGGGCAGCACGATTCCCATGAGCACAGGCTTTGATCAGTGGTGCTGGGGCCAGAACATTTTTTACGCGGGCTTTGGTTTCACCAATTGGCCCAATGACGTCTGTAACGATCTGGTACTAAAGAATGACGGCACGGTGGAGTTTATGTGCGTCACCGATCAGTACCGCCAGGCAATCACTTATTTCCATGACTGGTACGCGGAAGGACTGATGGATGTGGAGATGTTCAGCCAGTCGGACACCCAGTTGATTTCCAAGTGTTCTCAGGGCTATGTGGGCGTTTCTACCTGGTGGTATATCGAGGAGCTGATGGGCGATTATGCGAAGGACTATGTATTTTTGCCGATCCTTGACGGGCCTGACGGTACGCACAATGTGACGATCCGCACGGGCGGCGGTGTGGGCAGCGGACAGCTTACGATCACAAAGGCTTGCAAAAGTCCGGCGAACCTCTTAAAATTTTTTGATAGGTGGTATGATCCCGAGATTGTAATGCAGCTTCATTACGGGCCGATCGGCACCTATTTTACGGGGCAGGATGAGAACGGCGTGTGGCTGAGCATTTCTGATGAGGAGAGCCGTGAAAAATACGGCAAAGGCTCGGGCGAACTGAAAGGCGAGTGCGAAGTGGCGGGGCCTAAGCTGATCCTCAGCGATTACTATCAGACCACCTTTAAGATGGAAGACCGCGCGATCGAGAGACTGACAGATCTGTATGACTTTTGGATGCCTTATGTGGACGATACCACGACCTATCCCGTGGACTGCGTGTTTACGGGGCGGGAGCTTGACGATATCGACTGGTACAAGGCGAACTTTGAGAGTGCCGTGTCTGAGCAGGAAGGGCTGTGGCTCAAAAACGGCGGCCCCACGGATGCAGAGTGGAATGCCTATATCGAACATTTGACAAAGAAGTGCGGTATGGAGAAATTGTTGATCGTATACCAGAATGCGTATGACCGTTACTCGGGGAAAACAGTTGCCGATTGAGAAAGAAAAGAACGATGAAAAGGGAAAAAATTTTAGTAAGGATTTGGACGGAGGTGTTTTATGATCAGTCAAACATTGCGTGACGCGAGAAAATATGAAGAAGAAATGGAGCAGTCGATCGAGAAGGAGCAAAGGCCGGATTTCCATCTCTGCACGCGCGTGGGATGGATGAACGACCCCAATGGTTTCTCCTATTATAAAGGAGAGTATCACCTGTTTTACCAGTATCATCCCTACGATTCCCACTGGGGACCGATGCACTGGGGCCATGCGGTCAGTAAGGATTTACTGCATTGGCGCTATCTCCCGGCTGCATTGGCGCCCGATACCGGGTATGACAGGGACGGCTGCTTCTCAGGCAGTGCGGTGGTGCTTCCCGACGGCAGACATCTGCTTTTGTATACGGGCGTCTGCAGACAGACACAGGCGGACGGCAGCATGCGCGACGTGCAGACGCAGTGCATCGCGCTGGGGGATGGCGTGGATTATGAGAAATATGCCAATAATCCCGTGCTGACAAAGGAGGATCTGCCTGACGGCAGCAGCAAATTCGATTTTCGTGATCCGAAGATGTGGCAGAAATCCGATGGCACTTATCGCTGTGTCGTTGGAAACTGTACGGAAGATGGAGACGGGCAGGTGCTCCTGTTTGGCAGCGAAAACGGGATCGACTGGCACTTTGAAAAAGTATTGACGAAGAATAATGGCCGCTTTGGAAAGATGTGGGAGTGCCCCGATTTCTTTGTGCTGGACGGCAAGGCGGTACTGCTCACCAGCCCCATGGATATGCTGCCTTATGAATTTGAATACCACAACGGCAACGGCACGCTGTGTTTGATCGGTTCTTACGATGAGGAGACGGATACCTTTGTGGAGGAGAAAGATCAGGCCGTGGACTACGGGATCGACTTCTATGCCACGCAGACGCTCTTAGCGCCGGACGGCAGGAGGATCCTGATTGCCTGGATGCAGAATTGGGACACCTGTAATCTACACACACCCGCCCAGCCGTGGCTTGGGCAGATGACGCTGCCCAGGGAATTGTCCGTGAAAGACGGCCGCCTGTATCAGATGCCGATTCGGGAGATCGAGACGCTGCACGGGGAGGAAGTGCGGCATGAGAACGTGACCTTTACGGATGTGATCAGACTGAAAGGCGTGGAAGGCCGCAAAGTCGATATGGAGCTGACGGTCCGTCCCGCGGATGCAGCGAATATCTATCATAAATTTGCGGTCAGGTTTGCGCAGGACGATACCTACCAGACTTCCGTCAGTTTCAGACCGCATGAGTCGATCGTAAAGGTGGATCGAAAGTTTTCCGGTTCCAGAAGGGCCATCATTCATCAGCGCCGCTGTCTGGTGAACCATAATAATGGGGAAATCAAGCTGCGGCTGATACTGGACCGATTCAGTGTCGAAGTCTTCGTCAATGACGGGGAATACGTACTTACCGCGACCATGTATACCGATCCTGCGGCAGATGGCATTTCCTTTTATGCCGATGGGGAAGTGACGATGGATGTGGTGAAATATGAACTGAAATAAGGAGAAAATGCGGTGAAAAAGTATGATGTGGTGGCGCTGGGCGAACTGCTGATCGATTTTACGGAAAACGGAGTAAGCGGACAGGGGAATCCCCTCTATGAGGCGAATCCCGGCGGTGCGCCCTGTAATGTGCTGGCGATGCTTTCCGGGTTGGGACATAAGACGGCCTTTATCGGGAAGGTGGGAGATGATTTTTTTGGCAGACAGTTAAAAGACGCGATCGAGGAAGTAGGCATCTGCGGCGACTATCTGCGGATGGATGAAAAGGTGCACACGACGCTGGCGCTGGTGCATACGTTTGCTGACGGCGACAGGGATTTTTCCTTTTATCGGGATCCGGGAGCGGATATGATGCTGACGGCGGAGGAGATTCCCGAAGAACTGCTGCGGGACACGGCAATCTTTCATTTTGGAACGCTTTCCATGACGCACGAAGGGGTGCGCGCAGCGACGAAAAAGGCAATCGCGGCGGCGGAAGATGCAGGGTGCCTGATTTCCTTTGATCCCAATCTGCGTTTTCCGCTCTGGAAAAGCGAGGAGGAGGCGCGGGCGCAGGTTTTGTATGGCTTGGAGCACTGCGATATCCTGAAGATATCTGATAATGAAATACAGTGGCTGACGGGCGAGACGGATTATACGAAGGGCGTGGAGTGGATTCAGAAAAGATATGAGATATCTTTGATCCTCGTCTCCATGGGAAAGGCAGGAAGCCGTGCGTATGATCGGGAAAAGATGGTGGAGGCAGCCCCATTTTTGCGAAGTGATACCGTGGAGACGACGGGCGCGGGCGATACCTTTTGCGGCTGCATCCTGCATTATCTGCTGGATCACGATATCCACTGTTTAAGCGAAGAACAGTTGCGGGAAATGCTGACGTTCGCCAATGCGGCGGCTTCCATTATCACCACCAGAAAGGGCGCGCTGCGGGTGATGCCAACGGAAAAAGAAATCCTTGCGCTATCGTCATGCTAAAAGGTCTTGACCCGTTTGATTACCTCTACTATAATTTATTTAACAGCAATCGTTCCGAAAGGAGGAAATAGAAATATGGAGGTAATGGACATGACAAGACTTGAACTGATGACATTGCTTCTGTCTTTGGAAGCACTTTTGGAAGATGGAAAAACGGAAAAGGCTCTTGAAGTGATAAAAAAGGTTTTGACAGAAGCAGAAAAGTCGTGATATTATAGTTTCGAACAAAATAACAGAAAAGTTCTTCGGGGCAGGGTGCAATTCCCGACCGGCGGTTACAGTCCGCGACCCGTTTTGATCCCACCGTTTACCCGCGGGAGGATTGGGCGGCTGATGTGGTGAAATTCCATGACCGACAGTAAAGTCTGGATGGTAGAAGAAATAGATAAGATGACATATGTGTCACTTATCGAATAAGAACCTGTATTGCGTATGCGGTACAGTGTCTGCTTGACGAGCAACACCCCGAAGTTTTGGCTTCGGGGTGTTTTATGCTTATAAGCAGAGGCGGAAGAACTTTTCCAACACTAATTAAGGAGGAAAAGAAAATGGGTAACGGTTTATTACAGAGCATTGCGGACAATGTGATTTTTGTCATTGTCTGCGTGAGTGTGGCGGCGGCATTGTTCCTGATTGCCTACGGTACGGAAAAGGCGATGCAGAAAAAGAGCGGGGTGAAGGAGCGCATCCTCACCACCAGAAAGATCACCATGATCGGTCTGTTTTCCGCGCTGGCAGTGATCCTGCATATGCTGGACTTCCCGATTCCGTTTCTGGCGCCGGGCTTTTATCAGATGGACTTCTCAGAGATTCCCGCGTTGGTGGGTGCCTTTGCCTTTGGTCCCGTTGCGGGCGTGATGATCGAGTTTTGCAAGATTCTCTTAAAGCTTGTTATCAAAGGAACCAGCACGGCTTTTGTGGGCGATCTGGCGAATTTTGTGATCGGATGCAGCCTGCTCCTGCCCGCCTCGATCCTGTACATGTTCAAAAAGACGAAAAAGAGAGCGATCGTCTCCTGCGTGGCGGGTTCCGTTATCATGACGGTGTTTGGCTCAGCCTTTAACGGCATCTATCTGCTGCCCGCCTTTGCCAAGCTGTTCGGGATGCCCATGGACGCGATCATCGCGGCAGGAGCGGCCATCAACGGCAGCATCAGCAATGTGACCACCTTTGTGATCTTTGCGGTGGCTCCCATGAATATTGTTAAGAGTGTGGCGGCCTGCGGCGTCACCATGCTGATCTATAAGCCTTTGAGCCCGATCTTAAAATATGCGAACCCCGCGCTGGAGAGAAGAAACGTCTCCACGGGAAACGCGGAACCATCATAAGGCGTCGCGACAGGTACGGCTGATAACGACATAAAATACTACCTTTTTCGGAACGGAAACGGAAAAGGTAGTATTTTTTTTGTCGAGACTTCGTTTTAAGATTGTCTTAAGATTTTTCTGCGCTTCTTTTAAGAAAGGGCTGGTACGATAATTGAAAATTAAAAAACAAAAAAGTGAAGACAAAACGGGCGGTGTTCCGTTATAATATAGAGATTGAAAGGAAGAAGGCAGATTGAAAAATAAGTCTGATGACCTTATTTTTCAATCGCGAGTTTGTGTTAGAGCCACAAACTCGGAATCGCAGATGAGAAATCGCCTGCGCGAATTTCTCATCACGTGTCATCGCAGTAAACTGCTCTGACTTGGAGGAATAAAATGCAAACATTAGTGGAAATTCGGGATATCTGTAAGATCTATAATCCCGGAGAAAATGAAGTGAAAGCGCTGGATCACGTGAGCCTGACGATCGGTGAGGGCGAGTTCGTGGCGATCATCGGGCACTCCGGTTCGGGAAAGTCCACGCTGATGAACATGCTTGGCTGTTTGGACGTGCCCACGAGCGGCAGCTATTTTCTGCACGGGCATGATGTGGGCAGCATGTCGGATGACGAGCTTTCCGATATCCGCAATCAGGAGATCGGTTTCGTCTTTCAGGGGTTTAACCTGATCCCCAGCCTGACGGCGGTGGAGAACGTGGAACTGCCCCTGATCTACCGGGGCGTGGGCAAAAGAGAGCGGCAGGAGCTTTCAGAGAAGGCACTGGAAAAGGTGGGACTTGGAAAGCGCATGACCCACAAGCCT
Source organism: uncultured Lachnospiraceae bacterium (assembly GCA_910576815.1). GTDB lineage: Bacteria > Bacillota > Clostridia > Lachnospirales > Lachnospiraceae > UBA3282. The sequence continues at coordinate 12,067 of CAJTKA010000037.1, read as the reverse complement.
TCGGAAATGTCAGGCGGCCAGCAGCAGAGGGTGGCCATCGCCAGAGCCATCGCCCAGGCGCCGCCCATCATTTTGGCGGATGAGCCCACGGGTAATCTGGACTCCGGTTCCACCAGGGAGATCATGGATATCCTGCGGGGGCTGCATGAGGAGGGCAGGACGGTGATCCTGATTACGCATGATAACGATATCGCGGCCCGTGCAAAACGGGTCATTAAGATCATGGACGGAAAAATAGAGGAGGACTATGAAAATGTTTCGGAAAACGAAGAATCAGGCAGAAAATGAAGCGGGCAGCCCGGATATCACGGAAATGATGCCCAAAGCGAAAAAGGAGAAAAAGCCGTGGGACAAGGCCAAGAAGAAAAAGGTGCGCCGCAGGGTGATTGCGGGCACATTGGCGGCATTGGTCGTTATATTCTTTGTCAGCAATTCCATGATGGCAAAAAACGGCGCGCCGATGGTGACTACGGTTGCTGCCACGGTGGGAGATGTGGAACAGGTCTTAAGTACCGGCGGAACGGTGAAAAGCGACGAGAAGCGGACTTACTTTGCACCCCTGTCCGTGGAAGTGGGCGAGGTGAAGGTCAGTACAGGCGATACGGTGAAAAAGGGCGATGTGCTCCTGACCTTTGATGAAAAGGCGCTTGCGGAAAAGAAGCTGGAGGCGGAGTACAGGCTTGCTTCCAACGAGGGCGGCTATGAGAGCTCCGTGCATAAGAATAATGAGTACATAACCGATCTGGCAGAGGCCAACAGAAATCTGCCCGTGCTGGATCAGCAGATCGAGGACAACGAAAAGCTCTTAGAGGAACTCAATAAAAAAATCGAGGAGAAAAGAGCGGGATGGAGCTATAACGGCACCAACTTAAATGTCTCCGTGATGGAATGGCAGCAGATCGTTGCCCAGGATGAACAGGCGCTGGCAGATTTCAGTGAGAGAGAAGCCAAAGGGGAATTGAGAGATTATACAGAAGAAGAAATCAAGGAAATGCGCAATTCGGCGGAGATCAAGCTGGCAAACGACAGAGAAACGCTTTTGAATCTGCAGATCCAGACACAGTATAACGGCTATGAGGAGTCGAACAATAAGGAAATCAGGGATTTACAGAGACAGGCGAAGGAAGTGGAGGAACTGATTGCTTCCTATAAAGAATATAAAGCCGAGATGAAATCCCAGAAATCCACTTCCGAAGCGGGCGTTCTGGACGAGGGCGGCAAGGCGAAACTGGAAGCGGACACCGCTCTGGAAAAACTGACCAATCAGGAGAGGCTGGATGCCATCACCGAAGTGGAGAACGGCCTGAAAGCCGATTTTGCGGGCGTGGTCACGGAACTGGAGGCAGTGTCCGGACAGCCGCCTGTGGAGAGCGGCAAGCTGGTGACCATTGAGAGCGTGGAAAAGGTATATGTGCGGCTCAATGTCTCCAAGTATGATTTGGAAAAGATTGCTCTGGACCAGAAGGCGGATATCGATATCGCAGGCAAGACCTACGAGGGCACGGTGGCAAAGATCGACGGTATGGCTACCCAGAATAACAGCGGCGCCATGGTAGTGGGCGTGGATGTCAGGATCGATAACCCGGATGAAAATATCTTTTTGGGCGTGGAAGCAAGGGTCTATGTCCATATGGCAAAGGCGGAAGGTGTGGTCACCATCCCTTTGGAAGTCATCAACAGCGACAGGGACGGCGATTTTGTGTACGTGGAGAAAAACGGCGTGGTGGAGAAGCGGCGCATCACTGCGGGCATTGCTTCTGACAGCATGAGCGAGGTGAAAGAGGGCCTTTCGGAGGGCGAGAACGTTATTATGGCAAACGGTATGGAGTTTGAGGAGGGCACGGCAGTGACGCCACAGCCCGCAGTACAGGAGTAAAATCATGGCACAAATATGGGAATACATAAAAATCGCAGTCATGAATATCAAGAGCAACAAAGGCCGTTCCATCCTCACCATGCTGGGCATCATCATCGGGATCTCGTCCGTCATTATGATCATTTCCATCGGTAACGGGGTGCGCGGTTCCGTCAATGACGAGCTGGAAAATATGGGCGGCGGCCTGATTGCCATTTACACCAACGGTAACGTGGAGGGCAATGAGGTTGCGTTTACGGAGGATGATTTTGCGTTGGTCACGGAAAAGGTAGACCATGTGAAGGGCGCTACCCCGCAGTACAGCTATTATGGCGCGACGGCAAAGGGGCGCAAAGGCGACTTTGACGCGGTGCTGCAAGGCGGCAATACGGCACTGCAGTATGCGATCGGACAGGAACCGATCGTCAAAGGCAGATATTTTACGGAAAGTGAGAACGATTCGGCGAGTATGGTCTGCGTCATCAATGAGAGCAATGCCAGACTGTTGTTTGGCACCACGGATGTGGTGGGAATGACCTTTGAACTGAACCTCTGGGGTATCAGTCAGGATGTTCGTATCGTGGGTATCAGACAGGATTCGCCTGCAGGCCTCATTTCTGCTTTGAACGGCAGCGGCTATCTGCAGGTGGAGATGCCGGTCAAATCCATGGCCTCAGGGTTCGGCTTTTGGTTCGGAGATTCGGATTTCATCTATGTGGTGGCGGAGAGTTCCGAGTATGTGTCGCAGGTGGCGGCGGATACCATCCGCCTGCTGGAGAACCGTTATAACGTGCGGGGAGAAAACAAGATTCTGATGGAGAGTTTTTCGGATTTTTCGGCGGAGTTTGACCAGATCCTCAGTATGCTGACGCTCTTTATCTCCTTTGTGGCGGCCATTTCCCTGTTGGTGGGCGGCATCGGCGTGATGAACATCATGCTGGTGTCCGTGACAGAACGCACGCGGGAGATCGGTATCAGGAAGTCGCTTGGCGCCAGAACGAAGTCGATCCTCTTACAGTTTCTGGCGGAGGCGGGCATCATTACCCTCATTGGCGGCCTGATCGGGATCGTGCTGGGTGTGCTCGGCGGCACCGCGGTCTGCGGCGCGCTGGGGTATGTGGCCAAGATCGATGCAGCCACGGTGATCCTGGCAGCAGCCTTTTCCTCGGGAGTGGGTATTTTCTTCGGTATCTATCCCGCGAGAAAGGCAGCGAAGTTAAGCCCGATCGAGGCGCTGCGGCATGAGTGAATGAAAAGAACTCAGGCATATTTTACTTGCACTTTACTCGATTTCTAGTATAATAGATTTCAGTATGGAAATCGAATTTGACGTTAAAATAACACCTAATATTTTATATGATTATATGCTGCAGCACACCTACTCGCGTCTGCCCGGTCTGATGGGGACGCTTGTGGGTGTGCTGATGCTGTTTCTTTTTGTGAACAACAGACAGCCGCTCATCCTGATCATTGCATTGGTGGTCCTGCTCTATCTGCCGTGGACGCTTTTTCTGAAGGCGGCGCAGCAGGCCAAGGGGAATCCGGCTTTTCAGAAGCCGCTTCACTATAAGCTGACGGAGGAAGGGATCGAGGTCTCTCAGGATGGCACGGCGGAGAAAATGGGCTGGGAAAATATGGTAAAGGCCATCTCCACGCCAAAAAGCATCATCGTCTACACCACGGCCGTGAATGCCTGCATTTTCCCCAAAAGTAATTTGGGCGAAGGGAAAATGAAGGCGATCGAGATCATCTCCACCCATATGCCGCCAAAGAAGGTGAAGATCAGATGTTGACAGCACAAGAAGAAATTCTAATATTCAGCAGCAGAGGCTGCTTCGCAAAGAATTTCTAAGTCTTGTGCAAGAGAATGCCAAAGAGCGGCATTCTCTGCGTTGAAGGTAAGCAGACATGATAGAGATATTAGAAAGTCACGGCGCGGCCGACACATTTGCATACGGAAAGGCTCTGGGGGAGAAGGCCGCTCCGGGAGAAATCTACACGCTGGTCGGGGATCTGGGCGTGGGCAAGACCGTGTTCACACAGGGCTTTGCAGAGGGACTTGGCATTACAGAGGCTGTAAACAGTCCCACCTTTACGATTCTGCAAAGCTATGAGGAGGGCAGACTGCCCCTTTATCATTTCGATGTCTACCGTATCGGCGACGCGTCGGAGATGGATGAAATCGGCTATGAGGACTGCTTTTACGGGGACGGGGTCTGTCTGATCGAATGGGCGGATCTGGTCGCGGAGATTTTACCCGAAAACTGCATCCGCATCACGATCGAGAAGGATTTTGCAAAAGGCTTTGACTTTCGCCGAATCGCCGTCGAACGCTAAAATAGCGAAGATAAATGTGATAGGAAATGAAAAGAAAACGAATGCAGGCACAAACAAATTTTGACGAAAGCGGGCAGCAAAAAAGTGAGGTTGCAGCGTGAAAATTCTGGCGATTGACAGCTCCGGGCTGGTGGCATCAGCAGCCCTGATGGAAGACGATAATTTCATTGCGGAGTATACCGTGCAGTATAAGAAGACCCATTCCCAGACCCTGCTTCCGATGGTGGAGGAGATCTGCAGGATGGTGGAGCTTGACCTTGCCACGGTGGATGCCATTGCGGTAGCGGCGGGTCCCGGCTCATTTACGGGACTGCGGATCGGTTCGGCTACGGCCAAGGGACTGGCCTTTGCGTTGAAAAAGCCCATTGTGCCCGTGCCGACGGTGGACGGACTTGCTTATCAGATGTACGGCGCGGCGGATCTGGTCTGCCCCATCATGGACGCCAGAAGGGATCAGGTTTATACCGGGATTTATGAATTTACTGCGGATCCAAGTGGTCAATTTGAATATGACATGCGTGTAATCAGGGAGCAGTGCGCAGTCTCTTTTGATGAGATTTCTGCGGCTTTGAATGAATTTGACAGGAGTGTCATTTTTTTGGGAGACGGCGTTCCTGTGTTCATAGAGCGGATGGGCGAAATGATGCGCGTTCCCTATACCATTGCCCCTGTTCACCGCTCCAGACAGTCGGCGGCGGCGGTTGCCGCGCTGGGGAGCGTTTATTATCGGAAGGGGATCATGGAGAGCGGGGATGCCCATGCGCCGATTTATTTGAGACTCTCCCAGGCCGAAAGAGAAAATTCACTGCGTGAATTATCTCTACGAGAATGCAAAGCATCCTCGGAAGAAAATTTGCAAGGGGAGGGGTCAATATGATTATATACCGCGATATGACTCCGGAGGACGTGCCTTATATCAGTCAGTTGGAGGAGGAGACTTTTTCCATGCCCTGGTCGCCGGCTTCCTTTTTGCAGATGATCGAGGAGGAAGACGCCAGATATTATGTGGCGGAGGAGGATGGGCAGCTTCTTGGGGGCTGCGGTCTGTGGCTGATTGCGGGAGAGGGATCGATTGGCAATGTGGCGGTCGCGAAGGAAGAGAGAAGACGCGGCGTCGGCACGGGCCTGATGCGGCACATGCTCTCCGAAGGGGATAAGGAAGGACTTACCGCTTATACCTTGGAGGTGCGGGTCAGCAATGCGGCGGCCATCGGCCTTTATCAAAAACTTGGCTTCGTTTCTGAGGGCATCCGTCCGAATTTTTATGAAAAACCGACGGAAGATGCTATCATCATGTGGAAGAGATAGGCAGTGCATGGAACAATTACCACGGTCGTTACAGCGTTTGTCTGCTAAACTATAGTAAATCCCTTTTGGGAGCAACTGTTACTATCGAGGATCTGCGATCCTTGGCAGATGTAATGACTTACGTATAGGAGGATTGTCATGCGTGTTTATGTAGAAAAAAAGGAATTGACTGAGACGGTCTGCAACGCCTGCGGCAAAAAAATGCTGGTAGAAAATGGCATTTTGAAGGAGGAATGCATCCATGTGGCGCATGACTTCGGCTTTTTTGGCGAAAAGGACGGGATGAGTGACAGCTTCGATCTCTGCGAAGCCTGCTATGAAAAGCTGATTTCAGCCTTTCAGATTCCCGTGGACAGGCGGGAGAGAAAAGAACTGCTGTAGACTGTCTCCGTTCTGGAGGAAACTATGTTAGATATCTGTCTGCTGGGCACGGGAGGGATGATGCCCCTGCCGTACAGATGGCTCACATCCCTGATGGCAAGGTACAATGGGAAAAGTATCCTCATCGACTGCGGTGAGGGCACCCAGATCGCCATGAAGGAGAAGGGATGGAGCCCCAAGCCCATCGATATCATCTGCTTTACCCATTATCACGCGGATCATATCAGCGGCCTGCCGGGGATGCTGCTCACCATGGGCAATGCGGAACGCACGGAACCGCTGCTGTTGATTGGCCCCAAAGGATTGACTAGAGTAGTCAATAGTCTGCGTGTCATTGCGCCGGAACTGCCTTTTGAGATATCATGTATGGAAATCACGGAGCCGGAGCAGACGTTTTCTTTTGACGGTTTTCGCATCGAGACGTTTCGCGTCCACCACAATGTGGTCTGCTATGGCTATAATATCGTTATTGACCGCACTGGAAAATTCGATGTGGAACGGGCCATGCAGTTGAATATTCCGAGAAATTACTGGAATCCTTTGCAAAAAGGTGAGATAATAGAAATAGACGGACACACATATACGCCGGACATGGTGCTTGGCAGCCCAAGAAAGGGCTTGAAGGTGACTTACTGTACGGATACACGCCCCACGGAAAGCATTGTCAGAAATGCGGCACAGGCGGATCTTTTCATCTGCGAGGGGATGTACGGCGAGCCGGAGAAAGCGCAGAAGGCGAAAGAATATAAGCATATGACCTTTTATGAGGCGGCACGGCTTGCGAAGGAGGCGGGGGTGCAGGAGCTTTGGCTGACCCACTACAGCCCTTCCCTGATCCGCCCGGACGACTATATGCCGGAGGTCAGGAAGATATTTCCAAATGCTGTTGCAGCCAGGGACGGCAGGAGTGTGGATCTCTTATTTGCAGAGGAAACGTAAGGAGAAGCGTATGAAAAAATCGGGTATCGTGAAAACTGTGATCATTGTAGTTGTATTGGCGGCGATCGTATTGACTTTTTTCCTGTTTCAGGGGCAGAAATCCGGACAGCAGGTGCAGACAGATGCTGTGGCGACGGTGGTGCAGAGCGTGCTGATGCGGAATCTGGAGCATAATTATCCACCGACACCCAAGGAAGTGGTAAAATATTATGCCGAGATCACGGAGTGCTTTTATAATGAAAAGTACAGCGACGAAGAACTGCTCCTGTTGGCGGCAAAGATCCAGGAGCTCTACGACGCGGAGCTGGTCGCGAACAAGACACAGGAACAGTACATAGATGATCTGAAGCAGGATATCGTGGAGATGAAGCAGGAAGGATATACGATCGCCAGCTATGAGGTTTCCGCCAGCACGGATGTAGAGTATTTTACGCAGGACGGCTATTCCTGCGCGAGACTGTACTGCACCTTTTATCTGCGCAAGGGGGGAGCGACGGGACGAGCGCCGTCTCTGGAACGGTTTTTGCTCAGACAGGATGAAGACGGGCACTGGAAGATTTTAGGTTGGGAATTAGTCGACGATTAAAAATCAAGATTTTTAATCGCGAGGACTGCTTCGCAGCTTCGGCTTTGTGGTGTTGGGCACTGTGCAGAAAGGAAAAAAATCATGGAATCTGTAACGATTCTTGCCATTGAGACGTCCTGCGACGAAACGGCGGCGGCAGTGGTCAAAAACGGCAGGGAGATTTTGTCTAATGTAATCTATTCCCAGATCGATCTGCACACCATTTACGGAGGCGTGGTACCGGAGATCGCCTCCCGCAAACATATCGAAAAGATCAATCAGGTGATGGAGCAGGCATTAAAGGAAGCAGGCAGAGAACTTGCCGACCTGGATGCCGTTGCGGTCACTTATGGACCGGGCCTTGTGGGTCCGCTTCTGGTGGGGGTATCAGCCGCAAAGGCCGTGAGCTTTGCCTCAGGGCTGCCCCTGATCGGTGTTCATCATATCGAAGGTCATATCAGCGCGAATTATATTGAACATAAAGACTTAGAACCGCCCTTTGTCTGTCTGGTCGCATCGGGCGGACATTCGCATTTGGTGGTGGTAAAAGACTACGGCAAATATGAGGTGTTGGGGCGTACCAGGGACGACGCGGCAGGAGAAGCCTTTGATAAGGTTGCCAGAGCCATTGGGCTCGGTTATCCGGGCGGGCCGAAGATCGATAAGGTGGCAAAGGAAGGAAATCCGGACGCAATTGCCTTTCCGCGCGCAAAGGTGGGGGATTCCGACTATGATTTCAGCTTCAGCGGCCTTAAGTCAGCCGTGCTCAACTACCTCAATTCCTGTGAAATGAAGGGTGAGAGCATCTGTCAGGCGGATGTGGCGGCTTCTTTCCAGAAGGCGGTGGTGGATGTGCTGACAGAGCATTCCATGGCGGCCGTGGAGCGCTGCGGCCTGCGCAAATTTGCGATCGCCGGGGGTGTCGCCTCTAATTCTGCGCTGCGGCAGGCGCTGGAAGAAGCCTGCGCGGAGAGAAATGTTGCATTTTACCGTCCGTCTCCGCTTTTATGTACGGACAATGCGGCCATGATCGGCGCGGCGGCTTACTACGAGTATGTGCAGGGCGTGCGGCACGGGCTTGATCTGAACGCGGTGCCGGGGTTGAAACTGATGTCCCGCTAAGACTGCGAGAGAGCGATAAGGATGAAAAGTGAAAAGGATGAAAAAGAAAAGATGTACCGCCATCGTGTTGGCGGCGGGAAGCGGCAGGCGCATGAAAAGTGATGTGGCAAAGCAGTATCTGCCGCTGGGGGGCAGCCCCCTGATTTGGTATGCGCTGCATGCGATAGAGGAGTCCTCTGTGATAGACGACTGCATACTAGTTGCCTGTCAGGAGGATATTTTAAACGGTTATGTCGAAAAGGAGATTGTAGAACGATTTGGTTTACATAAAATATCCTCTATCGTTCCCGGCGGGGCAGAGCGATACGATTCCGTTTACAATGCGCTGCGGGCGATGGCAAAAGCAGCTGCAGAGGGTGAAGAAAAAGAACCGGCGGTGGGCACGGGAAGCGGACGAACGTTGTGTGGGGGCGGGGACGGATATGTTTTTATCCACGATGGCGCGAGACCTTTTTTAACAGAGGAGATTCTGGAGCGCTGCCTGGCGGAAGTGGAACGATCGGGAGCCTGCGTGGCAGGGATGCCCGTTAAGGATACCATTAAAATCGTCGATGAGAACTGTTATGCCAAACAGACGCCTGATCGAAATACCTTGTGGCAGATCCAGACGCCGCAGGTTTTTGAGAGGACGCTGATTACGGAAGCATATGAAAGATTGATGCGGGAAAAAGAGAGCCTTACGGCGGCCGGGGTCAAAATCACGGATGATGCGGGCGTGGTGGAACTTTTGATGGACAGGCCCGTGAAGCTGGTGGAGGGGTCTTACCGCAATATCAAGGTGACTACGCCGGAGGATATCATGGTGGCGGAGGCATTTTTGGAGGCAGGAGACGGGTTTTAGGACCCATATATAAGAGAACAGGGGCTTTGTCGGCATGGTATTTCAGGGAGAAAGCGCCGCCAACGAAAGAGAGAGGCTGAGAAAATGAAAAAATGTAAAAAACTGATCGTTGCATTGGCAGTGACCGCGCAAGTGCTTGCGGGTTGTGGCTCTGCTGGGAATGCAGAGGAAACATCCGAGGCAGCCGGGACCGCAGTGGCGGAAACGGAGACTGCAGAGGAGACCGCAGACACGCCTGAGACGGAGGAAAGCGTGACAGCTGCCGATGCGTCTGAGGCAGAAGATACCGGAGACGGGGTGCAGGGGGAACTGACGCCTGATCCGACAAATCTTTCTTATCTGGAAGAAATTCAAATCGCGGATTTTTACGGCGATGGGGCACAGTATCCGGTCTATGCGCCCAAAGGCGGCGAAGTTACGGATGGTTATTTTTATTATGACGATCACGGGATAACCTTTACGGCCTCTGTCTATGGCTGCGAGTACCCGGAGTATCTTTCGGAAATGATGCAGATGTTTCTGGATGAGACAGTGGATTTTCAGGTCAAGGATTGGCGCAACGATCCGTCTTGCATGGAGGTTGGCGTAGGAGAGCTGCTGGAAAGAGGGAACGACCGCTATCTTTTTTTGACAGCTAAAATGAAAGATGTATATGATACCCCTTATCAAAGGACAAAACTCTTTTATATGAGTGCCAGAGACGATGCCGCTTATGTTTTTTGGGATATGGAGGTCAGAGAATTTGCGAAGGATGAGGAGACGCTGCCTTTTATCAAAGAGGTAGGACGCTGCTATGGCATCCATCTGGGAGAACTGGCAATGGAAGACGGTGAGTGGGCAAGTCAGGATGCGCAGCGTGAGGCGGATCAGCAGGATGTCTATGAACCTGAGGAGGGCGAGCCTGTTTTGGAAAAGGTGGAAGGGTATCAGTACCTTGGTATGATGGATATGGGCTTTTGCCTGGACGAGGAGAACTTTACCTGCCCGATTTTAGCACCGATGGGATGGAATACGAGCGCGAAAGAAGACAGGGTATCGACAACGATCCACGGTATTTACGTAAGGATCGCCGGCGATTATACCAGCTCTTTGCAGAACTATCAGAGAATGACGCAGGAAGCGGCAGACAGTGATTTTAAGTATCGTAGTGACCCGGAGGAGGAGAACCGCAATGTGCGTGTCAGTGAATTGATGCCCATGCAGGGACAGGAAGCCGGTGTCTACTATGTTGTTGAGTACGAGGAGAAGGAGTGGAATGGCGAGGAGTATCATAAGAGGGCGGATGTGAATTTTTGCATCCAGGTGAAAGAAAAGTATTTCATATTCGGAGACATTTATTTAAAGAGCGTGGATTATGACAGTAAGACTAACGACCTGATCAAGGAACTGGAAACGGCTTACGGGCTCGATCTGTCAGAGTGGTATGCACAGGAAGATATGCAGTAAAGTTGCGCTCTGATATAGAATGCCCGCAGTGTAGAACAAATGTGAGGGAAACGAATGCAAGAGAGAAAAAAAGGAAAGTATTCAGGTGATAACGTGTTGGGGAAAGGGATAGCGGCTTTGACGGTGACGGTATTGCTGCTTGCCGGCTGCGGCGATGCGGGAAGTGCGGAAGAAAAAGTGGACAGTGATGCGGTGGTGGAAAGTGCAGAGAATGCGGATTTGGCGGAGATTTCCGGAGCGGCAGAGACGTCGACTGCAGAGGAAAGCGCAGGGGGTGCTGAGGAAACTTTGTCAGAAAAGGAAGATGGCGCGTCGTTAACAGAGGAGCCGACTGACGCGGAGGAAAAGAAACCCGTTACCATGGCGGAGCTGTTGGGAGAGTCTAAAAAGACGCAGCAGGAGGGAGCGGAACTTCCTGAGACGATTCTCTGGTTCAATGCTACCTATGCGCCTTTGACTTACAGCAATGGCTGGGATTGGCGGCTGCTGGCCGGCAGGGAGCCAACAGAAGAAAACAAAGAGTCTTCCAGGGATCTTTTGGACTACAGCTGGAACGTAAAGGATAGAGAGTCTGCGTTGGAGACGACCGCAAAACTGTTAAAGGATGGCCATCGGAAGAAATGTATTGATGATACGAAGCAGATGGAGGAGTGGGGGATCCTGGAGCTGGGAGAAGAAGAATTTGTTGAACAGCTCTTAACGAAGGAACTGGATGATGAACCCGGGCGCTATGCGGTGGCATACTTGTTTCATCGGGCGGGGATCGAACCGGAATATATGGCGGCGTGGGATCTGTGCCGGGTGAATCAGCTTTATGCGGATTACTATTTCTGCGGCTACATGAGTTATGAAGAAGCGATGGATGCTTCCTTGGCAAACTCCTTAGTTCTACAGGAACTTTATGGCTCTTGGGAGGAGATGGTGGAAGCGTACCTGTTAGGTTATCGGTTTTGGCAGGGTGATCCGATCGTGGATGAGTATGGCTATGATTCTCCTACGCAGGAGCGCAGGCATTACTATGAAATGCTGCAGGAAATGGAGGACGGTCCCTATACGCTCGACTGGAATATGGAGTTAAAAAAGAGCTGGTAACAGAGAGAGGGATACCATTTTTAGAAGATTGTGAAAAAAGATTGAAAAAAAGGAAAAAACCAGTTGACATGGAAATTTCTTTTTGCTAGAATAATTTTTGCGCTCCGCACAAATGGGGCATACTGTGAACACGGAGAGGTATCGAAGTGGTCATAACGAGGCGGTCTTGAAAACCGTTTGT
>CAJTKA010000036.1 GCA_910576815.1 uncultured Lachnospiraceae bacterium | reverse complement strand
ATGTTCATTACCAACTGTGCTGGATATAATCACTCAGGATTCCGAGAGATTATTAGTATTTTTAAGCAGATTCCCAAGAACTGCTTATAGAGCGAGTATTTTTTCATAGTGTGATCCTTTGTAGAAAAATGGATACCTCGGCCGTGTGTTTTTGGCCTGTAAGATAAATTTATATTATATAAAATAATACTATATAGTAGCAATGTCAAGCGGATTTATAAAAATATATTAAGTATCAGATGGAGACAGCGGGGACTTTTTGTAGTAAAATTAGTAAATAAGGAAAAAATAGATAGAAACAGAGGGAGGCAGCCGGATATGTGGTTTCTATTTGCGATTTTGTCTGCCGTGTTTGCGGCATTGACTTCTATCTTGGCGAAGGTTGGGATCGAAGGCGTCAATTCTAATCTCGCCACAGCCATACGCACAGTTGTGGTCGTGATCATGGCGTGGGGTATGGTATTTTTGACAAATGCGCAGGGTGGAATTGCTGAGATCAGCAGGAAAAGCTGGACATTTCTCATCCTGTCAGGACTGGCGACCGGCGCGTCGTGGCTTTGCTATTACCATGCTTTGCAGACGGGAGAAGCCTCCAAGGTGGTTCCCATCGACAAGCTGAGCGTGGTGATCACGCTGGTACTTGCCTTTGTGTTCCTGCATGAGGAATTTACCGCAAGGTCACTGGTCGGTTGTGTGCTGATTGGGTTGGGAACGTTGATCATGGTGATTTGATTATTGTATTATTCCTCCATTTTAAACGTTTGAAAGTTTGCCTTGTAGTGAAAAACAGAATGTGTTACAATGATTCCAAAGCAAAGATAGGTCTTAGATTCTCAATGTATCTTAACGGATTTCGTCCGGAATCCGTATCCGTGCAGAGTTCTCTCTGCGGAAACTCCTTGCTTACAACTGAATAACCGCAGGGAGGAGAAAAACGGATATCCTCTCTGCCAGCGAAGAAAGAGAGGAAAGAATATGCAAAAGAAGAAAAAGGAAGCCGGACTGCTTCCTGATGCGTATCAGATCAATTTGAGCGACTTTGCCTTGTTTTTGTCGGTTATGAAGGTAAAGTCGGCGTATGAAGATGTCCTTGGCATCATTCTGGATGAAGCGGACCTGAAACTGAAAGAAGTCAAGGTGGAGCAGGTAGTCTTAAATAAATTTGGGAAACGTGCCATTCGTCTGGATGCGTGGGCACAGGATGAGCGGGACAGGCAGTTTGATATGGAGATGCAGAACGATACCGACGGAGATAATGTCCGCAAGCGTTCTCGTTTTTATCAAAGCTTGATTGATACACCAATTTTAAAATCGGGAAAGAAGACCAAATATAAAAATCTGCCTTCGACAACGATCATATTTATCACGCAGGATGATATTTTTGGAAGAGATTTGGCAATGTATACTTTTACGGAACAGTGTGCGGAAGTAGCGGATCTGAGACTGGAAGACGGCACAAGTAAGATTTTTCTGAATATGACGAGCAAAAACGGCAGACCGGAGCTGGTCAGCCTGCTGCAATATATGAAATACACGACATTGGATAATGAGGATGTCACGGAGAAAGATGAGCGGATCGTGCATTTGGATCAGATCGTGAACGAGGTCAGGCAGTCGGAAGAATGGGAGGATGCGGGGATGAATATTTACGAAATGGGAATGGAACGGGGAAAAGAGCTGGGAATAGAACAAGGCAGTCTTAGGAGCATAATCAAGTGTGTAGAATCCGCGATGAAAAATCTCCACCTCAGTCTGCAGGAAGCGTGTGCAGGGCTTGAGATATCCGTGGAGGAATATGAGGAAGCAAAACGGCAGCTTGCCCCGTGAAAGGAAAAGGAGAAACTATGGCTCGAAAGAAAAAAGTAACGGCAAAAGTCATATCGCAAAAACAGATCGCAGAGCAGATTTATGATCTGTTATTAGAGACAAAGCTCGCAGGGGACGCGCACCCGGGGCAGTTCGTAGCGGTGTATCCGAAGGGCGAGAGCACACTTTTGCCCCGCCCGATCAGCATTTGCGAGGCGGATAAAGATAAGGGGACTCTGCGGCTTGTCTACCGCGTAGCCGGGAAAGGTACGGCGGAATTTTCGACCTGCAAGGCGGGGGATACGTTGGACCTCCTTGGCGTGCTGGGAAACGGTTTTCCTGTCGAAAAAGTAAAAGGGAAACGTGTTTTTTTGATGGGCGGCGGCATTGGCATACCGCCCCTGTTAGAATTGGCGAAGGCGGTTGATGAGAGAAAGCAGATTTTGCTGGGCTATCGGAATAAAGACCTTTTTCTGGAAGAAGATATGGCAAAGTACGGTGACGTCTACATAGCGACGGAAGATGGCAGTGTGGGTACGAAGGGAAACGTTATGGATATCATCAGGGCCCACGCGCTGGAAGCAGATGTGATCATGGCCTGCGGGCCCATGCCCATGTTGCGCGCAATCAAAGCCTATGCAGCTGAAAAAGGGATAGAAGCCTACATATCATTGGAGGAGCGGATGGCCTGCGGCGTAGGCGTCTGCCTTGGCTGTGTTTGCAGGACGACGCACAAGGATGCGCACTCCCATGTGCACAATGCGCGTATCTGCACGGAAGGACCGGTTTTTGAAGCGGGAGAGGTAGCGATTGATAAGTAAGTCTCAAACTCGTTCATGCGCAAAAAGCAGCGCAGAAATGGAGAAAAGCATGGAGGTTATGATATGAACACAGAAACAGGAAAGGATAAGGCCATCAGCACGGAAGTGACAATTGCGGGCGTCACTTTCAAGAATCCTGTGATGACAGCGTCGGGTACTTTTGGCTCGGGCATGGAATACAGTGATTTTGTAGACCTGAACAGGTTGGGCGCGGTGGTGACGAAAGGAGTTGCCAATGTCCCCTGGGAGGGAAATCCTACGCCCCGTGTAGCGGAGGTGTACGGCGGCATGTTGAACGCCATCGGCTTGCAGAATCCGGGTATCGATGTGTTTCTGGAAAGGGATGTCCCTTTTTTGCAGAATTATGATACTAATGTCATAGTTAATGTCTGTGGCAAGACGGTTTCCGATTATCTGGAAGTAGTGGAACGCCTTGCGGATGCGCCGATTTCTATGTTGGAGATCAACGTTTCCTGTCCGAATGTGAAGGAGGGAGCGATCGCGTTTGGGCAGAAAGCGGATTCTCTCTATGATATCACTTCGCAGATCAAAAAAAAGGCGAAGCAGCCTGTCATTATGAAATTAAGTCCCAACGTGACGGATATCACGGAAATGGCAAAGGCCGCTGAGGCGGCGGGGGCGGACGCGCTTTCCATGATCAACACGATCACGGGCATGAAGATCGATATACACAGAAAAAAGTTTGTGCTCGCCAACAAGACAGGCGGCATGTCCGGTCCGGCGATCAAGCCGATTGCGGTGCGCATGGTCTATCAGACGGCGCAGGCGGTGAAGATCCCCATTATCGGCATGGGCGGCATCGGCAGCGCGGAGGACGCCATCGAGTTTCTGCTTGCGGGCGCAAGTGCGGTGGCTGTGGGCGCGATGAACTTTGTCAATCCCTATACGACGATAGAGGTGGTGGAGGGGATCGAGGCTTATATGAAACAGTATGGGATTGAAAAGGTGACAGACCTGACCGGGGCAGTGGAGTGAACCATCAAGGTCAGTCTTTTACACGGGAGTAAGTGGTCCCGGTCAATTTTTAACGGGTGCGTCGTGATAGAGAAGAGAAGCTGCAGATACAAGGTCGATTTCAGATAATTTATCAACTAATTCATTAGCCTTTTTGCTTCTGATTTCTATAATAAGTTCCATGCCTTGTTGTCTGATGTTTTTGGAGTCAATTTTGTAGCGTGGCGAATATTGGCTAATGACGGCCAGTATATCGGATTCGGCGTCCTTATTCCGAGCATTTATTAGGATGAGATAGGGACTGGTTCTGATAGGAATAATTTGCAGTAATAAGATTCCCACCGTGCATACAAGTGCAACCAGAATAGCTAATTCATAAAGGTTTGCGCCACAGATGATGCCGGTACTGACTGACCAGAACAGGAACAGCAAATCCATGGGATCCTTGATAGCGGTTCGAAAGCGGACAATGGATAATGCGCCGACCATGCCAAGTGAAATAACGAGATTCGCCTGCATGGCAAGTATGATTCCGGCGACAACAACGGAAACCATAGACATAGATACGCTGAAATTCTTATCATAAAACGTGGTTCTACAGATAAATCGGTATACAAAATAGATATAGACGGCAATCATAAAGCAAATACCCAGTGACAACAGGGCATTTTTGGTGGAAAAGCCCGGAGTGGAAAAGGCGTTTATAACAGATTTCTTAATGACATCGTTAATTCCCATGTGAAACCTCCTCTAGCCAATAGCGGCCCTTGTCTGATAGTATTTGGAGTAGGACTGTTCTCGCAGATTTCCTAAGTCAAGCGTCTGCAGAATATACTGTGGCAGCAGTTCGTCGTATTTGATCTCCAGAATGTGATGTCCTTGTGGCATGAGCGGGATCATGAAGTAATCAGAGTCAAAGAATCCCGTTATCTGGCGGCTGCCTGTGATGTTTCGATCAAAAGTAATACGAACGTTTCCATTATTTTCAACCAATCCAAACCGTTCGTATTGGACGATACATTTGGGTGAGAATTTTTTATATCGTATTTTATAGGCAAGTTCTCCCAACAGATTGTTTTTGTTTTGAAATAGAAGATCGTACATGGCATCTGCATCGTCGGACAGCAGGGTGTTATAATCGCGTAAGGTTATAAGGCGAGATGTTTTTTGGGACATATTTCCACGTTTTATCTTTTTTTCGAGTCGAATAAAGTTAAGGCTATTGCCATATTGCCGGATGCGGTATTTTTCCCGGCGGAGAATGCCATTTTCCTTTTCGGAAGCGCAGGAATCATACAGATCGTCAAAATACAGACTTTTGACCAGATAACCTTCAGGCCCCTGATGGATGTCAGGATACATGAGGGGTGTAAGCCGCATTTTGATCCGTGTTAGATCATAATCCGATAGTTCAAACTTAAGCTCATTTCTGTAATCCACTTTGTGCCAACCATTCCTCTCCCAGATTATTTACCAGACAATTCCAGATGACGTCATATCTCTGCTCAAAAAAAATCCTCATATCAGTAATATTCTGATCGAATTCATCATATTGAAAATCCATATAAAATCGCAAATTGTCAGCTGCTATTGGTTCTTTTAATGACTGCGAATATTGTTCCAAAAATAGATTGCAATTTTCGGGCGCGAAGACTTCATTGCCGATATATAGAAGCCGTTCGGCAAATTGACGGCGGAAATTCTCATTTTTGTAGAGGGCGGAGAAAACGTTGTCCACTGTCAGAACATAGGATAGGGTGTCATCAAATAAAAAATTGCTGCTCAGACCGCCGGAATTTACATCGAATAACATCCAACGCCATTTTTCGTCGCCATAACGGGAACCGTCGTTATTTCTTACCCTCCATAGAGCAAAGTTATTGCCGGGCCAGTCGTTGCATCGGCCAATATATATTTGCGCGGCATAATAGTCAATAAAGCTGTTTATATCAATGAGATTGCAGGCTTGATTATAGTTTGCAGAATCTGACATATCGTTTTTTTCTATAAAGGCAAGCATATCTGTATATTTTTGATAATCTTCCTGATTTGATACTGTAGTCAGAATGTTGTTTTTTATCATGATTACATTAGCACTGTCAACCTGATAATGATCATGAATATAGTCAGCATTATAATCTTCTGTGATAAAATACATCCCCCAGTATTCCCCGTTAAGAAACATGGCGCAGGGAATGAAATCCATGGTGGCAAAATGCAGATTCTGTTCCATAACATTTGCCAGATAATCCTTTAATTTGAAACGATTATCGTCGCCACCTCCAAATAAGACAAATTTATGGGGAAAAATGTCTGTCTGAAAGATGTTTGTGTCAAAATGATTACTGTTGTCATAGATATTTCTGGCATAACAGGCAATACTTTTGGGAAGCTTCCCACGGCTGCCGCCGCCTTTGATTCGAATACCGCATTTTTGAGAAAGTATCATTTTTTGGTAATTGTCAAAAATTGCAATATGAGCCGTCCGTTCCCAGTTGATTCCTCTGTTGGAGTAGTTTGCAGGCCACCACCACCAATAGGGATGGGAGAAAGAATCACCGTTGTCAAAATCATTTTCCAAAAAGTTTGAAAATGTATTTCCGGTAACATATATGCCGGTATCATGATCGAAAAGGTTTTCAGGAGAAGTTACAATAGAGGCTGTATAAATGCCCTGATAAGCGTTCTTTTCCCGGAATCCGACAAAATAGGTGCCGGTAATGGAAGCCAGACAATTACCCGCGGAATCAAACAGAGAAGCACGTTGCATCTTCTATGTAGATAGGTTTCTTTCTGTCATAGACAAGATCGCTTATCGTCGGTTCGCTGCCGTCCAAAGTATAGTGAATGTTATTTCCTTTTCCGCCCAGAATCGAAAGATAAAACGCAGTGTCATAATATCCCGGTTCATGGGAAAATGAGAGTTGTTTTCCGTATTGCAGTTTTATAAAGGGAAAAGCAATTAGTACCGCTGTGATGATGGTGACAATGGTGAAAGCTTGTTTCTTATAGGTGCTGATTAGATTCATCTCCACTACCTTATTCTGATTGAAATTATTTGCGCATCTGTTCTAATAATTTATAACATAATATCATATTGATTCCAATACTTCAATATATTTATTGTTTTATAAACAATATAATTTAAGAAATATGAGTTACAATAAAATACAAGAAAAAGCAGGAATGATATTGAGGTGTTCGCGCTATGGATGAAAAAAGTTTTGCTGAAAGACTTTGTCAGTTGAGAGTGCAAAAGGCGGTATCCGCTCGGGATATGAGTCTGTCAATTGGTCAAAATCCCGGGTATATCAATAGTATCGAAACTGGTAAAGCGCTCCCTTCCATGAGCAACTTTTTTTATATCTGTAATTATCTTGACATTACTCCCATGGATTTTTTTGACTATGATGCCGTTCAGCCGAGAGATTTGAACCATATCAATAGCGAATTAAAAAATTTGAGCGAATCGCAATTCAACAGTATCAAAGTCATCATAGAAGAGTTGGCGCGACTAAACAGAGGCTGATTTCGAAATAGGACACGAATAGCTTGCCGGAAAAATCGTTCCGCCGGTTCATATCCGGCTCTCCCTGTGCATAGATTTATAGTAACTATACGCAGGGAGGGCTTTTTTTGTGGAATTAGTCAGGAAAAAGATACATATGGACCGAATCGGCGGCAGAGCCGGAACCCAGATGGTATTGGAAGAAGATGTCAATATATCAGATAACAAGCCGGATGCAAATTATCTGCTGGGCAGCAAGGGCGAGATCCTTTTGGAGGAGATACGTCCTTGTGAGAATGCCGTCAATTTAAGGGGCAGGCTGGTGGTGTCCATTTTGTATCTGACGGATATGGAGGGAATGTGCGCCAGCATGGAGGCAGTGATTCCCTTCGAGGAAAAGGTAAACATGGAGGGCGTGACAGGCGGTGACACCATCCTGGTGCAGTGCAATCTGGAAGATCTGACGGTTGGGTTGATCAATTCCAGAAAGCTGAGCGTGCAGGCGGTGCTGTCCTTTGTGCTGGAGCGCGAGGAGCAGCTGGAGTGCGAGGCGGCGGTGGACATTTACCATGAAGAACCGGTGGAGTACCGCAAGTGCGTTTATCCTGTGGTGGAGCTTGTGCTGCATAAGAAGGATATTTTCCGCCTGAAAGAGGAGATGGAGCTGACGGGTAACCTGCCCAATGTATTCCAGACCATCTGGCATCACATCTGCTTCGATCATGTGGAATTCAAGGCACTGGAAGAAAAAATCTCTATTCAGGGAGAGATGCGGGCCTTTTTCCTTTACGAGGGCGAGGGGGACAATGACAGGACGTTGTGGTATGAGAATACTGTGCCTTTTTCGGGCATCATTGAGTGCCACGGCTGCCGAGAGAACATGATCCCCGATATTCAGTACCATCTCGGACAATGCAATGTGGAAGTGCGTCAGGATCTTGACGGGGAGGAACGCGTTTTCTGTATAGAGCCTGTGCTGGATCTGGATATCCACCTTTACGAGGAAGAAAATATGGAGGCACTCTCCGATGTTTACGGCGTGGATAAGGAGATCGAGGCACTGACGACGAAGATGCCGTTAAAGAGCCTTTTGTTGGCAGGCGGCGGCAAGTGTAAAATTGCGGAGCACGCAAAGATTCAGAATCCGGAGATGCCCATGTACCAGATCATTCACTCTGAGGGGGAGATCAGGATCGGGGAACAGAGCATTGTGGAGAACGGGATCGCCGTCACGGGAACGCTGCTTGTGACCACACTCTATCTGGGAGCGGGCGGATCAAAAACGCTCTATTCTACCGTAAACGAGCTGCCGTTCCAGTATGTGATCGAGGTGGAAAATATTTTGCCTGCCAGCGTCTATAAGCTGCAGTGCAATATGGATCAGCTGACGGTGACGATGCTTGACAGCGACGAGCTGGATGTGAAGGCAACTTTACAATTCAAGGTGATTGTGTTTACGGTACAAAACCGCGATCTGGTCACGGATATCCGCGTGGAGCCGCTTGATTTAAATAAGTTGAGCGAGCTGCCGGGAATGGTCATCTGCATTGCGGGCCCCAATGATACGCTGTGGGATATCGGCAAGCGGTATTATGTGCCGGTGTCGCAGCTTAAAGAAGTCAATGAGCTGGCGACGGAGGAAATCAACGCGGGGGATAAGATTTTGGTGGTGAAGGGCGGGATTTAAAATCAAGATTGTAAAATGCGCGGGAATCCTATATACTTGATTGGTAAATGAACAAGCGTATATAGGAGTGACGTATGACCACAACCCCAATCTTAAAAAAGAAAATCTTTTTATACCTATCGGAATTTTTTGCGGGCATGTCCGTGATGGCGGTAGAGCTGGGGGCGAGCAGGCTGCTTGCTCCCTACTTTAGTTCCTCGCAGATCGTGTGGACGATCATCATCGGCACGATCATGATCGCGATGGCGCTGGGGAATATTTACGGCGGAAAGAGCGCGGATAAGAATCCCGATCCGGACAGGCTTTACGGACGCATTTTGATTGCGGCAGTCTGGATCGCGGCCATTCCGGTGGTGGGGAAGTATATTGTTTTGGGAATCTCGGCGCTGCTGATCTTCACGGTCAGCACTAACTTTCTGATCTGGGCAGCATTTGCGGCCTGCATGGTGATTTTTGTGTTTCCGCTTTTCCTGCTGGGAACGGTGACACCCTCTCTGGCAAAATATACGGTGCAGAGTCTTTCTGACAGCGGCAGTATCGTGGGGACGCTGGGAGCCTTTAATACCATCGGCAGTATCATCGGTACGTTTATCCCGACCTTCGTTTCCATCCCGGCGGTGGGCACTTCGGTCACCTTTTTGATTTTTGCGGCGATTTTGCTGCTTCTGGGTGTGATTTATTTTATCAGTAAAAAGAGCGGCCTGAAAAAATGTGCAGTTTCGGCAGTTTTGTTTCTTTTTTGCTGTGTATTTGGGACTTCAAACAGTTTTGCCTTTTGGGAAACGGACTTAGCCTATGAGGGAGAGTCTGTTTATAACTATTTACAGGTAAAAGAAAACGACAATAGTGTCATATTATCGACGAACGTCCTCTTTGGTGTGCAGTCCATTCTCATGAAAGATAAGGGGCTGACGGGGATGTATTATGACTATGCCATGGCAGCGCCGCTGATGACGGGAAAGGAGCAGGCTGCGGATTGCAAGACCTTGATCCTTGGCATGGGGACGGGCACCTACGCGCATCAATGCCTTGCCTATTATGGGGATATGCCGATCGAGGGCGTGGAGATCGACGAGAAGATCACGGCTCTTGCGAGACAGTATTTTGAGCTGCCGGATAGCGTGAAGGTCACCACCTATGACGGCAGGGCTTACCTGAATGCGATTGACGAGACATACGACGTGATCATGGTGGACGCCTATCAGGATATCACGATCCCCTTCCAGATGTCCTCCGTGGAATTTTTTACCTTGGTGAAGGAGCATTTGACACAAGACGGGGTGATGGTGGTCAATATGAATATGCGCGGCAGCGGAGAGGACAGCATCAATGCTTACCTTGCCGACACCATAGGCAGCGTCTTTGGAGAAGTTTATACAGCGGACGTTGCGGGTTCCACCAACAGGGAACTCTTTGCCTCCAACAATCGGCAGATGCTTGCTAATCTGCAACAAAATAAGAAAGCCGTCAAGGATGAGAGCCTTCTTCGCATGATGGATGTGGTTTCCGAAAAGCTTACTCCCTATCAGGCGGGGGAGCGGATCATGACGGATGACAAGGCCCCGGTGGAGCTTCTGGGGATGCGCGTCATTGACGAGTTGATCCGCAGCGAAGTCTCCTACTACAGGGATATTTATGAAAAACAGGGGATTCGCGGCGTGATAGACAGTTTGTAACGGGATTTTGCCATAATGAGAGGACGGAAGAAAGGCGGATGGCATAAAAAAGAACCGAAGAAATCCTTCGGTTCTTTTTGTTTCCTTCATTAGCTTTAGTTGGTAGCGATCTGACCTGCGCCTGCCTGATCCAGAATATTCTGCGTCGTATTCGCTTCCTCAGCCATCTTGTCAAAACCTGCCATGACAGCGTCGTAAGTCTTTTTGGAAATCTCGGGAAGCTCGCCGCCCCAAGTCTTCTCTGCCTGCTCATATCCTTTCTTAAAAGCAGCGCGCATATCTTCGATCTTGCTGGGATCGCCGCCTGTCAGAGCAGTTGCGAAATCAAGGATTCTGCCGGAGGTCTGCTTCACGCCCCAGTAGCCGTCCTCAGAAACGTCTTCCTGTGCCTGTGCCTTGGTTGCCTCGTCTACCTCAAATTTGCCGCTTGCCAGGAACTTCCAC
This sequence comes from uncultured Lachnospiraceae bacterium, assembly GCA_910576815.1. Classification (GTDB taxonomy): domain Bacteria; phylum Bacillota; class Clostridia; order Lachnospirales; family Lachnospiraceae; genus UBA3282. Next base: position 25,461 of record CAJTKA010000036.1, on the reverse strand, counting down.
ATATCGTTAGCAACGCTGTAAGTCTGTCCCTGTTTGGTCATCAACTGCTGCACAATGTTCTGCAACTGTTTTGTATGTTCCTCAGCATCGGCTTTCATCTTGTTGACCAGCTCCGTGTTCTGTACATATTTTTTCACGGGTATGTTCGCGCTGTCTTTAGAAGGCTCGTAAACGACGCCGTTCTCGCCTTTCTCGTTACCGTCCTTTGTCTCCTCGGCGGGTTTTGTGTTCTCCGCCTGTGTGATCGGAAGTGTTTCGTAAGCATTTTTACCTACATTGCTAATTCCATTTACGCTCATGGGTATCCCTCCTTGGAAAAATGAATGTTTATTGTTTTGTTTAGACCGCACAAAAATGAAACGGGCAGTCTTCCTTTTCTATTTACTATATCGTACCATTTTCCCAGATAATTTAGAAGGGGAAAGCAAGAAATTTGCATAAAATTAACAATAATTCTTAAAATGACCGCATATTTCAGGAAAACAGCAGGTCAAAGCTTGACATTTTGTACAAATTTCAGTACAATCCTTGTATACAAAGTACATAGTACATAGATTCAAAACCGATGATTTATGACACATGGGCGTCGCATGCAATTAGGGCAGTTTATTCGACGCAAACATGACAGGAATCACAAGAATGAGAGAGCACAAATTCGGGATGATAAAAGAGAAGGCATATGCGAAGATCAATTTGGGCCTGGATGTATTGAGACGCAGGGCGGATGGTTATCACGAGGTAGAAATGATCATGCAGACGGTTGACATCTGCGATGATCTTACCTTTGAAAAGAGTGATGCACAGGGCGTTCATCTTACGATCGAAGGCGCCGATCTGCCTGCGGATGGGGATAATCTCATCTGCCGCGCGGCCGCACTGATCCTGGAGGCAGGAACAGTCACGGAAGGCGTGCGCATCACCCTGCAAAAGCGGATCCCTATTGCGGCAGGCATGGCGGGCGGCAGTGCCGATGCGGCAGCCACGCTGCGGGGGTTAAACAGGCTGTTCGGGCTGGGGTATTCGATGCAGGAACTGCGGGAACTCGGGGTCAGACTGGGAGCGGATATTCCTTACTGTATCGAGGGAGGAACCATGCTTTCCGAGGGGATCGGTGAAATTTTGACACCGCTTTCTTCTCCTCCCGCCTGTCATCTGGTGGTGGTCAAGCCTGATATCAATGTGTCTACGGCTTTTGTCTATGGAAATCTAAAGGCGGACAGCCTGCCGTTCCATCCCGATATCGATGGCATGGCGGAAGCCCTTTCGCAGGGCAGTTTAAAGGGCATTACAGACAGAATGGGAAATGTGCTGGAGACGGTCACGGAGAAAGCCTATCCCATCATAACTGACATAAAGGAACGGATGCGGAATCTGGGGGCGGAAAACGCATTGATGAGCGGCAGCGGTCCCACGGTGTTTGGCATCTGTAAGGAGAAGGAGACGGCGGAGCGGATCGCGGCGGATATCAGAAAACGGGATCCGTCCGGTGCGGTTTTTGTGACAGCATTTCATGGAGGAGCACAAGAGCGTTTGTGAGGATTTTCGGGAAAGTGAAGACACATGGTTTGCGTTGATTTTGAAAGGGCAGATGTTGTATGGAACATGATTTCACAGTGAATATGAATGAATTTCTTCCCTTGCGGGATGTGGTGTTCAACACCCTGCGCCGGGCGATCCTGACGGGAGAATTGAAACCCGGGGAGCGGCTGATGGAGATTCATCTGGCAAACCGTCTGGGCGTGAGCCGCACACCGATCAGAGAAGCGATCCGTAAGTTGGAACTGGAGGGCCTTGTGACCATGATTCCCAGACGGGGCGCGGAGGTGGCGCAGATCACGGAAAAGAGTTTACAGGATGTGCTGGAAGTGCGCCGTGCCTTGGATGCGCTCTGTGCGGAGCTTGCCTGCGACAGGATCACGCCCGAGGGCAAGACAGCATTGAAAAAGGCCTGCGACAGCTTTGAGGAGGCGACCCGCAAGGGAGATATCGTGGAAATCGCGGCGGCGGACGTTGCCCTGCACGACATTATCGTACAGGCTACGGGCAACCAGAGGCTGATCTCGCTGATCAATAATCTTTCTGAGCAGATGTATCGCTATCGGTTTGAATACATCAAAGACGAGAGTGGTCATGAAAATCTGGTGAGCGAGCATAGGATGATATATGAGAGTATCATGAAGGGAGATAAGGCTGCGGCGGCAGCGGCAGCCAGACTCCACATTGATAATCAGGAAAAGAGTATTATCAGACAGATTCGCATCGATCCCGGCAGAAAAAGGTAGAAGGAACCGCGGCATCTGTATTAGAAGGATGGAATGCGGGCATACTCCCAATGTCGGATATCCGACGGATGGGAGTGAATTGTTATGTGGAAGATGAGTAAGCGTTTGGCTGTTTGTATATTTGCGGCTGCCTGGTGGGGAATTTTTTATCCGGAGCTGTGCTTTTCGGAGGATACCTGTGCGGTGGTGCGGACAGAAACCGTGCGGGAAGAAAACGGAGCGATGCAGAGTGCACAGGATTATGGAGAAAAGCAGCTAAGCGGCGGTTCGCAAAAGATCGACGCGGCGAAGGTCTGGCGGGCTTCGGGGGACGAGATCGTGATAGGCAGCAGATTTTGGGAATGGTGTGAGGAGCATCTCATCGATACACGGGAGAATAAGGCAAAAGGCAGCGCAGAAATGGAGTAAATTATGAGCGGACAGGAAGAATGGCATAACAGCCCGATCGGAGTGTTTGATTCGGGAGTGGGGGGACTTACCGTGGCACGGGAGATCATGCGCCAGCTTCCCAATGAACGGATCGTGTATTTCGGTGATACGGCAAGAGTGCCTTATGGTAATAAGTCGAAGGAAACGGTGACGAAGTTTTCCAGACAAATCGTAAATTTCTTAAAAAAGCAAGAGGTCAAGGCAATCGTGGTAGCCTGTAATACGGTCAGCGCCTATGCTTTGGAAGAATTGGAGCAGGAGACGGATATCCCGATCATAGGCGTGATGAAACCGGGCGCACGAGCCGCCATCCTGGCAACAAAAAATAAAAAGGTGGGTGTGATCGCGACGGAAGCGACTGTTCACAGTGGCATCTATACCCGGTACATAAAAGAAAATGACGCAAATGTCAGCACCTTGGAAAGAGCCTGTCCCCTTTTTGTGCCGCTGGTGGAGGAAGGCTTGTGGGAAGATCCGGTAACCGATGAAATCGCCCGCCGTTATCTGAGTGAGCTGATCGACAGCGGCATTGATACTCTGATTTTGGGCTGTACCCATTATCCCATGCTGCGTTCCACGGTGGCAAAGATCATGGGGGAAGGCGTGACGTTGGTAAATCCCGCTTATGAGACGGCCAGAGAGTTGAAGATGCTCCTTGCCGAGAAGGGGCTGGAGAGTGAGCACAGACCGGGGCTTGGCACGGAATTGTATCGGTTCTATGTCAGCGACGGCGCCGAAAAATTCAAGCAGTTGGCTAATTCCATCTTGACCTACGGGATCTTATCGGCGAAAGTAGTCAATATCGAAGAATATTGATGGAATCTGAAAAAGAAGGGAAACATATGACAAAAGAAGTGTTATTGACTTTGCAGGGCCTGCAGTTCGACCAGCGGGAGGTGGACTCGGATAAGATCGAGATGGTCACCGTTGGCGACTATTTTAAAAAGAACGACAGGCATTATGTGGTTTACGAGGAGATCACGGAGGGATTTGAACAGCCGACAAAGAACCGTCTCAAGTTCAGCGACCACATGGTAGAGCTGACGAGAAACGGTCTGGTGAACGTGCACATGGTCTTTCAGGAAAATAAAAAGAATATGTCAAATTACAACACGCCTTTCGGGCAGATCCTGGTAGGCATCGACACAAAACGCATCAACATCGATGAAAAAGAGGATAATATCGTGGTGGAAGTGGATTATGCGCTGGACATCAACTACGAATTTCTCTCCGACTGCCATATCAAAATAGACATCCGCTCTAAAGAAAACAGCGGCTTTACATTATTGACTTAAAGCCACTGTCTGCCGAGTCCGCTTCGTGGACTCGAGGAGTTATGGAGTTAATTGCGAAGTAATTTACTCTGGCGAAGAAATTTACTCCTGTGATTTACTTGATCGGTTTCGCGCCTGCTTTTTCCTGCGCTTTTTCCACCAACTGTTTGAATTTCCCTTTCTTTTTCTGTTCCACCACGGGCGCTTTGCCGTGCAGGCCCTTTACATCGGTGATGTAGATACCGCTGACAACTGCCTTCACTTCTTTCTTGACGGGAACGGTGTCAAAAATCTTTTCCTCACAGATGAGGGTCATGATCTGCGGGCCGACCTTAGCTTTCACCACAGGGAGTTTGGAATTACGCAGAAGCTTTGGCGTTTGATCCAGAACCATCTGCGGCAGCCCCGCGTCTTTTAGTTTCATCCGTTTCTTGTCGATGACGAGCATGGAGATGGTCTGCTTCATGGCGTCGATCTGTTCCTGCTGTTCAGCCTGCTTTTTCTGCGCTTTCTTTCCCAGGAAATACAAGGCGATCACGGCGATGATCAGGACTGCCAGAATCACCAACAAAACGATTGTGACTGTATTCATATGTTTGCCTCCGTCTCAATTTCTTAATAGTATGTAAAAATGATTTTAACATCCTTTTACTGATTCCGCAAGTAGGCAGATATGGACAGCAGGGACGTAGTGTGGTATGATTTATGAGAAAATTGCGAAACTGCCCGGTGTATGTTGTGACGCAGTTGTCGGAGTGGGAAAAGAGGTAACGAGGAGAAATGAAAAGAAAAATCTGTGTGACTGCGGCGGTGCTTTCCGTATCGCTGCTTCTGACTGCTTGCGGCAGTAAGGAATATCTAAAGGATATCAAGGCGGAAAAGTATGTGACGCTGGGCGAATACAAGGGGCTTACGGCAACGGCCGATAAGCCGGAGGTGCCGGAGAGTCTGGTGGAGAATTATATTAAGGAAAACTTACTGACTCAGAAGGCAGAGAAGGTGCCGGTGACGGACAGAGCGGTGCAGACGGGCGATATCGTGAATATCGATTATGCAGGCTATCGCGACGGTGTGGCTTTTGAGGGCGGCACGGCCGCTGGTTATGATTTGACCATCGGTTCAGGACAGTTTATTGCCGGATTCGAGGAAGGACTGATTGGGGCGAAAATCGGAGAGCAGGTAAGCCTTGACCTGAATTTTCCGGACTACTATCCGAGAAACCCGGACCTGGAAGGGCAGCCGGTGGTTTTTGAGGTGACGGTCAACAGCATCATGGAGAATCAACTGCCGGAGCTTACGGACGAGCTGGTGCAGGAACTCGGCGCAGCGGGTTACGATGTGGGGGACTGTCAGACGGCGGCGGAGTTGAAGGCATGGGTACGCGACACCTACGAGCGGGCCGTACAGGCTAATTTTGACAGTGTGGTCGAGACACAGCTTGCCTCGCAGATCATGGAGAACAGTACCTTTCAGGAGCCGCCGGAGGAGATGGTGAAGCGTTTTACCGACAGTATTCAACACAATGTGAACGTGCGCGCGGCCTCTCTCAATATGACGCTGGCGCAGTATATGCAGCTTTACGAGGGCGTGGATGAGGAAGGGTACCGCACTCTCTTTCAGGAGGAAGGGCTGCGGATGACGAAGCAGTACATTATGTATCAGGCGATTGCCGACAGGGAAGGGCTTGCTCCCACGCAGGAAGAAATGGATGAGGAATTGTCCGCCATGATGAAGCTTTATGGCTACACTTCCGAGGAGGAAATATATCAGAAAGTCGACAAGGTTGCTTTTAAGGAAGATTTGATGCGCAAAAAAGTGGTGGCGTTTCTGATTGAAAACGGAGATATTCAGGCGACGACCACGATCGTGGACTGATGGGATCGTGAGGATGCGCGAGAGAATAGAATCGAAAAAATAAATTGAAAAAGTATGTTTATGAAAGATATTAAGATAGGAGATCACAGGTATGAACTTGACAGACATTAGAGAATTGTATCGCGACAGTGAGAGTTTTTTTGACAAGGAGGTGACCGTGGGCGGCTGGGTCAGGAGCATTCGGGATTCCAAGACCTTCGGCTTCATTGTCCTAAATGACGGCACCTTTTTTGAACCGTTACAGGTGGTGTATGGTGACAGCCTGGAGAATTTTGAGAGCATTTCTAAGCTGAATGTCGGCTCCGCTATCCTTGCCAGAGGAAAGATCGTGGCCACGCCCGAGGCCAAGCAGAAGTTTGAGATGCAGGCGACGGAGGTCATCGTGGAGGGTGAGTCCACGGCGGATTATCCCCTGCAAAAGAAACGGCACAGCTTTGAGTATCTGCGCACCATTTCCCATCTGCGCCCCAGGACGAACACGTTCCAGGCAGTATTCCGCGTGCGCTCTCTGATTGCCTATGCGATCCACACCTTTTTCCGGGAGAGGGATTTCGTGTATGTGCACACGCCCATCATTACGGGGAGCGACTGTGAGGGTGCGGGCGAAATGTTCCAGGTGACGACGCTCGATCTGAAAAATCTGCCGATGACGCCGGAAGGGGAAGTGGATTATTCCAAGGACTTTTTCGGTAAGCCCACCAATCTGACTGTCAGCGGACAGCTCAACGTGGAGACTTACTGTTTTGCCTTTAAAAATGTGTATACGTTCGGGCCGACCTTCCGCGCGGAAAATTCCAATACCACCAGACACGCGGCGGAGTTTTGGATGATCGAGCCGGAGATCGCTTTTGCCGATTTGAAGGACGATATGATGCTGGCGGAGGCTATGTTAAAGCACGTGATCCGCTATGTGCTGGAAAACGCGCCGGAGGAGATGAATTTCTTCAATCAGTTTGTGGACAAGGGGCTGATAGAGAGATTGAATCATGTAGTTAATTCTGACTTTGCACATGTGACCTACACGGACGCCATCGAGATTTTGAAAAAGCACAATGATGAGTTTGAATACAAGGTCGAGTGGGGCTGCGATCTGCAGACTGAGCATGAGCGCTTTTTGACGGAGCAGGAGTTCAAACGCCCTGTCTTTGTGACGGATTATCCCAAGGAGATCAAGGCTTTCTACATGAAACTCAACGAGGATGGCAAGACGGTTGCGGCGATGGATTGTCTGGTGCCCGGCATCGGCGAGATCATTGGCGGAAGCCAGAGAGAGGATGATCTGGAGCTTTTGGAGAAGCGGATGGACGAGCTTTCCCTGAATAAGGAGGACTATCAGTTCTATCTCGATCTGCGCAAGTACGGCTCCGCACGCCATGCCGGTTTTGGTCTGGGTTTTGAGCGCTGCGTGATGTATCTGACGGGCATGGGCAATATCCGCGATGTGGTGCCCTTCCCCAGAACCGTGAATAATTGTGAGCTGTAGCAGGATTAATAAGTTATGTAAACCACACGGAAAGCTGAAGCGTGTGATTTGTGCCATCGCGGGAGATGGTGCCGCCTTGAGGAAGATATGAAGAACAGATATAAACGACATTTATATTTCATATTGGCAATTCTGCTGAGCTTCTCCGTAGTAGAACCGATATCGGCGACCACGATTTCCGAGTTGCAGGAGGACGTCAAAAAGAACAAAGAACAGTTGAAAGATGCCGAAAGACAGGCTTCTGAGGCGCAGGAAGCGCAGGAGGGAGTCGGCGAAGAAATCGAGGAGCTGGATACGGAGCTGGTCAGCCTGATCACGGATATCAATCTCATTGAGGAGGCCATCAGCCAAAAGGAGGAGGAGATTGCCGCGACACAGGTGGATTACGATGTTGCGGTAGCAGAGAAGGACGAGCAGTATGCCGCCATGAAGATCCGCATTCAATTCATGTACGAAAAAGGGGATTCTTCCTACCTGAATATGTTTTTCGGTGCCGCCAATATGGGAGATATGGTCAATAAGGCGAAGTATGTGGAAGACCTCTACAATTACGACAGAAAGCTGCTTGCCGAGTATGAGGCCACCGTGCAGCGGGTGCAGGAGCTGTGGAATACGCTTGAGGAGGATAAGTCAGAGCTTGAGACTTCACGGACAGAGCTAAAAGAAGGGCAGACCTACATGGAGGAACTGCTGGCCAAAAAGAGAACAGAGTATGAGAACTATAGCGTAATGCTTACCAAGGCAAAGCAGGAGGCGGCAACTTATACCGCCAGGATCAAGCAGGAGACTGCGCAGATCAGAAAGCTTGAGGAGGAGGAACGCAAGCGCAGGGAGGAAGAAGAACGGAAGCGAAAAGAGGAGGAAGAACGACTGCGAAAGGAGCAGGAAGCGCTGGCGGACGGCGGAGAAAGCTCCGGTGGATCCAAACAGGAGGCGCCCAAACCGCCTTCGGGCGGCGGAGGCGGCAAAGGCCAGCAGATCGCCGATTATGCCTGCAAATTTATTGGCAATCCTTATGTGGCAGGCGGCACCAGTTTGACAAACGGGGCGGACTGCTCCGGTTTTGTAATGTCGGTCTATAAAAATTTCGGCATTTCCCTTCCCAGAAGTTCCTATGCCCAATCTTCCGTGGGAAGAGGGGTGTCCTATTCGGAGGCAAAGCCCGGAGACGTGATCTACTATGGCGGTCATGTGGGCATTTACATAGGAAACGGACAGATCGTCCACGCCAGTACGCAGCGGACGGGAATCAAAATAACATCAGCAACTTACCGCAATATTATAACGGTGAGAAGGATAGTCTGAGTATAGCTGCTTTCTATAAGGAAAGAAAAGGGCGGAGAATCAGCAGCCGCAGAAATGGAGTCAATATGGGTGACAAGAAAAAAATCATAGTGATCGATGACAGCAAGGTGCAGCTTCGCGCATTGTCTGAACTGATGAAAGGGAAATATGAGGTCGTGACCGCCATGACGGGAAAAGGCGGGATCGAAATGGCAAAACAGGACGGCGCCGATCTCATTCTGCTTGACTACAGTATGCCCGGACTTGACGGAAAGGAAACTTTGGAGATCTTGCGAAGCCATGCGGAGACCAAAGATATTCCCGTCATCTTCATCACCGGGGACGACGACAAAGAGGATATTGTGAGGGTGCTGAAGCTTCATCCGCAGGGGTATCTTTTGAAGCCCGTAAAACCTGAGAGGCTGTTTCAGGCGATCGAAGAAGTTTTTGGGAGCGAAGATTAAAATGCAGGCAAAAGGCAGCTCAAGCAAAAAGGAGATCATATGAGTACATTTGCTATCGTAAAAGAGAAAAAGGCGGCGCAGTTTCTGGTGGAAACGACGGGTTTCGAGGGGGTCCGAATGATCGCCGATACTGTAGCGGAAGATATCGAGGCTGTGAGTGACAGCAAGCCGGAGATCCAAAACGACCTTTCGGGATGTACGGCGCAGCGTTTGATCTTGATGGCTACGATCGGAAAAAGCGCGTTGCTTGACAGACTGGAAGGAGAAGGAAAGCTCTCTCTTGCGCCGATTCGGGGAAAAAGAGAGGTCTATCTGATGCAGCAGATCGCAGAGCCGTTTGCGGAAGCTTCAGCGGTAAAAGAGCTGCTTGTGATTGCAGGCAGCGATAAGAGGGGTACGATCTACGGGATGTTCCGACTTTCGGAACTTTGTGGGGTATCCCCTTTGGTTTATTTTGGCGATGCCATGCCTGAAAAGAAGGAGGAGGCTGCAATCGATTTTTCACAGGCGATCGTCTCCAAGGAGCCGTCTGTCAAATACAGAGGCTTTTTTATCAACGACGAGTGGCCGGCCTTCGGCAACTGGTGCACGGATACCTTTGGGGGCATCAATGCCAAAGCGTATCGGAAAATATTTGAATTGCTGCTGCGTTTAAAAGGAAATTATATGTGGCCCGCCATGTGGAACTCCTCTTTTTCCGAGGACGGGCCGGGGCTTGCCAATGCCGAACTGGCTGACGCGCTCGGTGTTGTGATGGGCTTATCGCATCATGAACCCATGTGCAGGGCGGGTGTGGAATGGCAGAGAAAATACCGCGAGTACGGGACAGACTCTACCTGGAGTTTTGTCTCTAATTCCGAGGCGATCACGAAATTCTGGGAGGACGGTATCTTACGAAATAAACCGTTTGAAAATGTGGTGACGATCGGTATGCGCGGCGAGAATGATTCCAAGCTCATGCCCGAGGACGCGACCTTAAAAGATAATATTGAAGTGATCAAAAAGGCGATTCGTGCCCAGAATCAGCTGCTCAAAAAACATTACGATTCGACCTTACAGGATGTGCCCAGAATGATTGCCATTTATAAAGAAGTGGAGGATTACTATTTCGGGGACGAGACCTGCGAGGGCTTAAAAGACTGGGATGAGCTGCGGGATGTGATTTTCCTGCTCAGTGATGATAATCACGGGCATCTGCGCACTCTGCCGACAGAGGCAGACAGAGACCATGCGGGCGGTTTCGGGATGTATTATCATTTTGATTATCATGGGGCGCCGATCAGCTATGAGTGGACAAACTGCAACCGCCTGACTAAGACTTGGGAGCAGATGACGCAGGCTTACGAGGCGGGCGTCAGGGATATATGGATCGTAAATGTAGGTGATTTAAAAGGCGTGGAATATCCCCTCTGCCTTTTTATGGAGCTGGCTTATGATTATGAAACCTGGGGAAGCTCTGCTTTTAACAAAACGGAATTGTTTGTGAAACATTGGGTAGACCAACAGTTTGGAACTCGCCTGAGCGCAGAGCAGAAGCAGAAGATGCAAACGGTGCTTGAGGGCTATACCAAGTGGAATGCGGCGAGAACGCCTGAAGCGATGCGCGAGGGCATCTACCATCCCGTGCATTTTAAAGAAAACGACCGCGTGTGGAACGAAGTGAATCATATCGTGGAAACGGCGGAAACCTTACATAATGAACTCTCAGGACCGGCGCTGGCCACCTATGAAAGTATGATCTACTATGCGGCCGTCGCCTCCTTAAATCTGGTGCTGATGTACCTGGAGACGGACTGCAATAAGCTCCTTGCAAGGCGCGGCTGTCTCTATGCCAATGCTTACGCTAAGAGTGTGCAGCAGCGGATCAAAGACGATGCCCGACTGGTGGAAGCGTATCATAAGTGTGGCGGCGGGAAGTGGAATCACTGCATGAGCTCTGCCCATACCGGGTTTCGCAATTGGGACGATCATGACTGGACCTATCCGACGATGGAGACGGTGTTGCCCATTCCGAGGGCAAAGGCAGTCGTAAGCTTCAGGGGGAGTGAACGCTATCATTTGGGGGCTCACTGGCAGGATATGGGGCCGCTGGTAAACGATGAGTTTGCAAAGCCTGACGCGCAGGAAGTGCTGCTGGATCTGGACAGCCGCGGAGATGTGTCCTATCGCTATGAGATCACCTTTGATTCGCCGTGGCTGATTTGTAAGGAAAAGGAAGGCAGAGTCGAAGTGAGCGGAGACGGCCGCAGGACGGTGCGTTTTTCCATCGATCGGTCTGCATTAAAGGAAAAAGAGGACGCTGCCTGCAAGGTAAAGATTATCTTTGATAACGGGCAGCAGACAGAATCCAATCTGCTTTTTAAAGCGGAAAATGCGACTGTTGAGGCGCCAAAGGATACCCCTTATCTGTTTTTGGAGCGGCAGGGATACTGCGCCATCAGAGCCGAGCATTTCAGTGAGAAAAAGGATGTGGACGGCAAGGGATTTGTAGCGATTGACTATCTTGGTCGAGAAGGGGCAGCGATAAAGGCCTTTCCGCCGATGGAACGCTATGCGGACGCAAAGAGCGCGCCTTATGTGAAATATGCGATGATTGCAGAACATTCGGGGACTTATCGTCTGGCAATGTCGCTCCTTAGCAGAAATCCTTCTGTCAAGGGCGGGAGGATGAGGTTTGCCGTTTCCGTAAACGACGGTACGCCGCAGGATGTGTTTGCCGTATCCGCACAGTTTTATACCGAATGGACGTGTAAAGAGTGGGGCAACGGGGTGCTTGATCACGCCCGTACTGTGACAACGGAAGTCACCCTGCAAAAAGGGCGAAACGATATTTACGTCTATGCGGGCGAGCCGGGCGTGGTTTTGGAAAAACTCGTGCTGTATCCTGCGGAGAAAGAATTGCCGGAGAGTTATTTCGGGCCGGAGGAAAGCTATTGGGTGAAATAGATGTGGGAAAGAGGGACGGTTTACGGATCCTGATCTGCGATGACGAGCAGCGGATGCTTTCTATGATTGCCGAAAAAGTCTCGGCGTGTCTGCCTGAAAGTGACGTCCGCATCTTTTCCTCCGGAGTAGATCTTTTGAACTGCCTGCAAACGGAAGCCTGTGATATCCTGCTGCTGGACATTGACATGCCGGATATTACGGGCCTGGAAATCGCAGGACAGCTTTCTGTGTTGGAGAAGCGGCCGCTCCTTATCTTTGTGACAAGTCATGACGAGCTGGTCTATGACAGTTTCCGGTACCATCCCTTTGCCTTTGTGCGAAAAAGCTGGTTTGACAGGGAAATTAAGCCTGCGCTGGAAGACTGTGTGCGGGAATTACAGCACAGGGAACGGCATTTTTGTTTTCGGTGGGAAGGAAAGCGGGTCTGCCTGCGCTTGTCCGAACTTTTTTATTTTGAGGCTGAGGGCAACTATCTGCATGTTTTTTCCAAGATGGGACAGTACCGTTTCCGAAGTACGATCGCTTCTGTGGAAAACACGCTGACGGGCTGCGGCTTTATTCGCATCCACAAGGGCTTTTTGATCAATCAGGCTGCGGTCAGGCTCTTTAATGCCAAGGAAGTCGAGCTGTTTGACGGCACGCTGCTTCCTATCGGGAAAAGCTATGCGAAGACGGCGGAAGAACAGTTTTTGAAATACCTGAGAGTATGAGGCACCTGAGAGTATGAAGCATGGGCGGCAACTGGAGAAGGAATTAGCGGCGCAGGAAGAAAAGTATCTGCGACTGTTGGCGGAAAAGTCGGAAATGGATTATCATCTTGCCGCGCAGAGCGAAGAAGCGGCATACATCCGCAGGCAGGAAAGCGATATTCGCGCACTGCACCAAAGTATGCGCTGCTTAAAGCATGATATGAAAAATCATCTCATGGTGTTGGCCTCCTATCTGAATGACGGGGATTACGAAGCGGCAAAAACCTATACCTCTGAGATCCTCGATCAGCTAAATGCGATGCACAGCTATATTGAAACCGGGAACGCCCTTTTGAATCATATTTTGAACGAGAAACTGGAACTTGCCAGAAAATGCGGGATCGCGGTCAGGGCACAGATCGAGACCCTTTCTTTTTCGAAAATGCGCAGCATCGACTTTTCCGCGCTGCTTACCAACCTTTTGGATAATGCCATTGAAGCGAGCAAAAGGGAACCGTCCGGGGAACTGCTTCTTCATATTTTTCAGGAACGGGGATACGATGCGATCAGCATCAAGAATAAAATCACAAAGTCCGTATTGACGGAGAATCCCAAGCTGCATTCCACCAAGGAAGACAGAGAGCAGCACGGGATCGGGATCACACGGATCAAAGAGATCACGGCTTCCTATGGCGGGATCAGTGATTTTTTTGAAAAGGACGGTTATTTCTGTTCCCGTGTATTTATCCCACAATAGAGAACGTATATCCCAACCCCTTGCATTTGGTAAATGCAGGGGGTATTTTGTAAGAGAGGAAAAGAGATTGAAAAATAAGTCTGATGACCTTATTTTTCAATCGGAAATTTGTGCAGAAGCGTCACAAATTTCCCTGAGCGCAGAACTGAATTTGAGATTCGGTTCGCGATTCCTCAGCTTGACGCTTCGGAATGTAGGTAATCATGCTCTTTTTTGAAGATGTGCAAAAGTTTGTGCTGTCGGATATCAATATCCATGTCCCGCAGGGGATATCGCTGGGGTTGATCGGTCCTTCCGGTTCCGGGAAAACCACCTTTTTGAAGCTGGCGTGCGGCCTGTTAAAACCGACTACAGGGAGCATTCACATAATGGGGCGGATTCCCGTAAAGAAGCGGCGGGAATTGGGCAGCATGATGGGGGCCTTCTTTGCTGATCTTCCTTTTTTTCAGGAAGCGGACACCGTGGAAGGCAATTTCCGTGATAGGAAGTGCATCTATCGAATGGAGGACGCTGTTTTTGAAAAGGAGTATGCCGAACTTTCGGAGCGTCTGGATTTTCGTTCCTTTGAGAAGGAGCAGGTAAAACAGCTGTCCCTCGGACAAAGGCGGCGTGCAGAATTGGGCGCCTTATTTTTGACAAAGCCTAAACTTCTGTTACTGGACGAGCCCTACGAAGGACTGGATCAGATCGGCAAGGACAGCCTGCGGGAGCTGTTAGTACAGCGGCAGGCCGAAGGGCTGACCTTTGTCATCAGCTCACATAACATGGAGGAGATTTCCGCCCTATGTGACAGGATCGCGCTTTTGGATCAAGGCAGTCTGCGCTATTACGGAGACAGGGAGCTATTATTAAAACATTTTGCGCCCAATGAGGTGATGGAGATCAGCTTTTCGGGAAACCTGCCCGACCTGGAAGATCTGCCCTTAAAGCGGTATACGCTGCAGCAAAATAAATTGACCCTGACCTATAATGCAAATTATGTCACTTCTGCGGAACTGTTGGCACATATTTTAGAGCAGACCACGGTCACGGCTGTTACTACCAGAAAATCAGGACTGGCGGATGCGGTCACGGGACTTGCTGCAGGCATGGGAAAAACGACAGGAAAAGAGGAGGGTGAATGAAACATATGAGCTTTATAGAAGTGAACGGCGTAAGCAAGACATTTCGAATAAACAAACGGTCAGCGGGTATCCTCGGTATGATGGCCAATCTGGTTCATCCGGAATATGAGAAAAAACTGGCGGTGAACGACATTACGTTCTCGATTGAGGAGGGGGAAATGGTGGGCTTTATCGGGCCAAACGGCGCGGGAAAATCGACTACCATTAAAATGCTGTCAGGCATCCTTTATCCCGATGTCGGGAGTGTGCGGGTAAACGGCTATATTCCGTACAGGCAGCGGAAATCCTACGTGGGCAGCATCGGTGTGGTATTTGGTCAGAAGTCGCAGCTGCAATGGGATCTGCCCGTCATAGACAGCTTTGAATTGTTAAAAGCGATCTATGGCGTGCCGGAGGATGTTTATCAGAGGAATTTAAAGCGGTTTACGGATATGCTCGATCTGTCTGCTTTCCTGAATCAGCCGGTACGCCAGCTTTCTTTAGGCCAACGGATGCGCGCGGATATTGTGGCGGCGCTGCTGCATTCTCCTAAGATCGTTTTTTTTGACGAGCCTACCATAGGCGTTGACGTTGTGGGCAAGGAGACGATACGGAATTTCCTCTGTGAGCTCAATGAAAAAGACGGGGTCACCATGCTCTTTACCACACACGATATGCAGGATATCGAGAAAACCTGCAAACGGCTGATCATTATCGATCAGGGAGCAAAAGTGTACGACGGGCTGCTTTCGGGCATTCGCAGCGCTTATGGCACGACGCGTCAGCTGGATGTGGAGTTTAGCGAAGACTGTACAGTGGCTCCGATCGATCATGTGGAAATTAGGGAAACGGATACGCCGGGCGGGCGCAAAAAACGGTTTTTGTTTGAAAGTAAAGAGGTGCAGATCGATGCGCTGATGAGTTTTTTGTTGGCGAATTATACGATCCGTGACCTCAGTGTTTCCGAGCCTGAGATCGAAGGGCTCATCCGAAAGATTTACAGCGGGGAGGTGGCAAGGTGAAAAAACTTGGACCCTATCTGGCCTTTGTCAAGAAAAGCTTTCTTGGGCGAAGCGCCTACCGTTTCAATCATTTTATGGGAATTTTCGATACCATTCTCCGTATCTTTATTTTTTGGGAAATCTACCGTGCTCTCTATGGCGGGCGAAGTGAGGTGGACGGTATCACCCTCACAATGGTCACCACTAATTTTATTTTATCGATGGGTCTGGACGTCGTGTTTTTTGTCGATGATTACTACCTGCCGAGCCGTATCCAAAGCGGGAGCATTGCAACCGAGCTCCTGCTCCCGGTAAGCGTCCACGGAAGAATGCTGGCGGACAATCTGGGGAACGCCCTGTTTCAACTGATTTTCCATTTTGTTCCCGCGGTGGCAGTTTCGGTGCTCGTCATCGGAATCGCCGCACCGACAGGACCGCTTGCGCTGTTATTCTTTCTCTTTAGCGCGCTGTTGGGGTATGGCGTTTTGTGGACCGTCAGCTTTGCGGCACAGATGTTTTCCTTTTGGCTGATCAACATATGGAGCATCGTGACGATCAAAAATTCCCTGATCAAAGTACTGTCCGGTTCCATGATACCGCTATGGTTTATGCCGTATTGGATGCAGGGAGTCATTCGTTTTACACCCTTTTCGTCTATCTTTTTTCTGCCGGTGCAGATTTATCTGGGGCAGCTGTCCCTGGCGGAAATACTGCACAGCTTTCTGATACAGCTGTTTTGGATCGCGGTTATGTTCCTGATCGGGATGCTCCTTTGGAAAAAGGGACAGAAAAAACTTGTGGTACAGGGAGGATAACAGACCATGAAAAATGATACCATACATCTTGCGGGCGTCTATACCCGTACAGTCATGAGGTCTTGGTTTCAATACAGCGTGGATGCGATTTTACGCTCGCTGGCAGTATTTATCAGAGAGGCAGTCGGGATCGTTGTCATCTATTTTTCGATGCTGAAATTTGAAAGCTTAAACGGCTGGAACATTCACGAGCTGATGTTTCTGTTCAGTCTCCTGTTTCTGACGTATGGCATCCTCATCCTTTTCTTTACCGGGATGCGGGATTTTTGGAAAACCGTGCGGGACGGGAGTTTTGACCGTTTTATCTTAAGACCGCGGGGACTTCTCTTTCAATTGATTTTTTCCAATGCGGACTGGTTTGCTGCCATCGGGCACGGAGGACTGGGGATTGTCCTGTTTTTGATTTCGGCGGGAAAGGCGGGCATTGTCTGGAACGCGGGTACCGTCATTTATTATATTTTGGCAGTCATAGGAGGCGTTTTGATCCAGGGAGCAATGTTTGTATTTGTGGCGGCCCTCAATATCTATCTGCTGCAGACGGACAGTCTGGTAACGCTTTTCTACTGGGATATGCGTAAGTTTGCCGGCTATCCGATCAGTATCTTTCATCGGGCGATCCAGTTTTGCATGATCTATGTGGTGCCCTTTGCCTTTGTCAATTATTTTCCCTCGCAGTATCTGCTGCGCAAGGAAGATATGGCAGGCTACCCTGCTGTTTACCTCTATTTGACGCCGGTCGTAGGTGTCTGTATGTATTTGGCGGCTTACGGGTTTTGGCGGTACAGTCTCCGTTTTTATAAGAGCTCCGGAAATTGAAATTCAAAAATTTGCATACTGAGTCCGATTGTGTTATGGTATAAAAGAACTATTTTCAGATATCATTTTGCAGATCGGATAAAGTACAGATGAAGCATAAGTTGAAAGGAAGCGGGTTCTTTCGGGCGCTGCTCAAGATGAATATGCTGCCGCTCATATTACTGACATTAGTGATCACGACATTCAGCGCCGGTCGGTTTGCCCAATCCTTAAATGTGGAAGCTAAAAACGGATTGGTGGATCTTTGCCATACGGTTGTTGTCTGGTATGACACTGTATATGAGGGCGATTATCATGCCGAGGAAAAGGATGGAAGCGTTTGTCTGTTGAAGGGAGATCATTTGCTTAACGACGACTTTGCCATCATTGACTCCATCAAGGAGCAGACAGGCGTTGACATCACGATCTTTTATCAGGATACCCGTATCGTTACCACGATCCGGGCAAATGGAGAGCGTGTTATCGGCACCAAGGCAAATGCCACGGTGGTGGGAGATGTGCTGGAGGGCGGTCAGCCACATTTTTATACGAGCACGATGGTGGAAGGCGTGCGGTATTTTTCTTATTATGAACCGCTCTATGCTGCCGACGGGACGTGTATCGGTATGCTCTTTCTCGGGAAACCTTCCGCGCAGGTGGAGGAGCTGATTCACAATTCGTTGATTCCGATCATTGTGTTTGGTATTTTGACGATGCTGATCGCCTGTGTCGTGACCATCCGTTTTTCCGGAAAACTGGTCACAGCCATCCATAAAATGGAACAATTCCTGATTTCGATCACAAAAGGAGATCTGCATGAGGCGTTGGACGAGGATGTTGTGGAGCGCAAGGACGAGCTGGGAGATGTAGGACGTAACTTGATCGAAATGCAGAAATCGCTCCAAAAACTGGTGGAGCAGGATATCCTTACCGAATTGTATAATCGCAGAAGCGGAGAAAAAATGCTTAGGCAAAGCTGTGAGCATTACAGACAGAGCGGAACGCCGTTTTGTGTGGCAATCGGTGATGTGGATCATTTTAAGAACGTCAACGATACCTATGGGCATGAGTGTGGTGATGTGGCGCTGGCAGAGATTTCCGCACGGATCAAAAAACATATGCAGGGTCGTGGATACGTGGCAAGATGGGGCGGAGAAGAAATGTTGTTGGTATATGATGGCGCACATCTGGACACGGCGGCGACTTATATGCAGGAGCTGCAGGAAGCAATTCGCAGAGAACCCATTGAGTATGGTGATGTGAAACTCAGCGTTACGATGACCTTTGGACTGACAGAAGGAAATGGTGAAAAAATCGAACATATTGTTCGCGATGCGGACGCAAAAATGTATGAGGGAAAGAACAGCGGCAGGGATAAGGTTGTGGTATAGAACCCTTTAGGAGTCTTCCGTTTTCAAAAAACGGATATACCGAAGCAGATCATGTCTGTTTTTCGGATTAAGCTGCTGCATATCATACACGACATCATGCAAGGTGATATCGCCCAGATATTTCCCGTTCAGGTTTGTATGATCCGGATGTCCGGCATCGATGCCCAAAAGATAATCAGTGCTTACCTGATAGTATTCTGATAATTTCAAGATGACCCAGAGGGGTATTTCGCGATAGCCGTTCTCATAATTAGAATAGGTTTGCTGAGATACACTCAAATAGGCAGCTATCGTTTTCTGCTTAAGATCTCTATCTTCACGTAAATCTCTGATAATGATACGCAGTTCCTTCATTTTCGACACGACCCTTTCCATCCGTATCATGACAATGGCGTTGTGAAATTATGCTACCACACAACAAATAGAAGTAGAAGAAAAACCGCATAATGAATCATTTCCTAAACAGCATACAACTAAATGAAGTATGAAAAGAACAGAAATCCCCTTTTTTCACTTTATATGTAAGGTAACTGTAGGATTCATGCAATGTAACTGTAAGATAGAGGTGTTATCCTGATGGAAAAGAGAAAACAGCAGGCGCTGTGGAAAAGGAGAACACTACTATGAAACATGGAACCATTGCGAAAGTTGGGGTAATTGTTGCGGCAGTCTTGGGATTTTGTATCGTTTTTACGGGGATTCGTCTGGGTACTGCCGGGTCATATTATTATGTGCGGATCGATAACAGCAAGATCAGCGAGAATGACGCTTCCGGCGGCGTAGTCAATTTCAAGGGAAGCCTTGACTACCTCTATACGCTGCCCGCTTACAATGAAAAGGGGAAGGAAAAAGAAATGACCTTTGGGACATCGAGAAAGCTAAGAGAAGGAGCTTATCTGAAACTGACGGTGAGTCCGCTTCGGGGCGTTGTGGAGTGGAAGGAAGCGGCGTATGAGGAACTGTCGGCGGAGGTGCGGGAAAAGCTTAGCAAATAGAAAAGGAAAGGCAGATCAGGAGGATGTAAGAATATGAAATTATGGTATGAGCAGCCGGCTGCAAACTGGGAAGAAGCAATGCCTGTCGGAAACGGCAGGTTGGGCGCAATGATGTGCGGTGCCGTGAAACAGGAAACCATCTGGCTGAACGAGGACAGCGTATGGAGCGGGAAGCCTGTCAACAGGATCAATCCCGATGCAAAGGAAAATGTGCCGAAAATACGACGCCTGATCAGGGAGGGTAGGATTCCTGAGGCCGAAGAACTTGCGCTGCTTTCGTTATGCGGTACGCCAAATTCCCAGCGGTCCTACGAAACGGCAGGAGAACTATATCTGCAGTTCAAGGGAACGGGAGAGCTGCGCAATTACCGACGGGAGCTTGATCTTGCACAGGGCGTGGCAAGCGTTTCCTACGAGATGGGACAGACGAGATATGAGCGGAAGCTGATTGCTTCTTATCCGGATCAGGCCCTGATCCTGCATTTGGAGGCGCAGGGCCCTGATGACCTACAGTTTGCGTGCAGGCTGGAACGCTGTCATAACAGGCTCGATGAGGTCTGCGCACAGAAAGACAGCCTGTGGTTTCGCGTAGACGGTGGGGAAGGCATTTCGTTTTTGGTTTGTCTCACTATTAAGCAGGAGGGCGGGACGATCCGTTCTATCGGGGAACATCTGTTGATAGAGGGCGCCAAGAAAGCTACGCTGTATTTGAATATTGTCACCGATTTTCGGGAAAAGGCATATCAGGAAGTGTGCCGCAGACGGCTTGCGCAGGCGGCGGACAAAGGCTGGGAGCAGTGCCTTGCCGCTCACAGGACAGACTATCAGGCACTTTTCGGGCGTCTGCACCTGATACTCGGAAACGATGGAGAAAAAGAGGGAAATCCCACGGACAGGCGTTTGCAGGCACTTAAGGAAGGAAAGGAAGATGCCGGTCTGTTTGCGCTGTATTTTCAGTACGGACGCTATCTTTTACTCTCCGCAAGCAGGGGAGAATGCCTGCCCGCCAATCTGCAGGGCATTTGGAATCACAGACTGACGCCGCCCTGGGACAGTAAGTTTACGATCAATATTAACACCGAAATGAATTACTGGCCTGCGGAAAGCGGGAATCTTTCCGAATGCCATCTTCCTTACTTCTTACATTTGAAAAAAGTGATGGAGAACGGGAGAAGGACGGCGGAGCAGATGTATGGCTGTCGGGGATCCGTGGCGCATCATAACGTTGATCTGTATGGAGATACGGCACCGCAGGATATCTGTATTTCCTCGACGATCTGGCCGATGGGAGAGGCGTGGCTGGCAACGCATATCTATGAGCATTTTCTGTATACGCAGGACAGGGATTTCCTGGAAGAATATTTCGATGTGCTGCAGGCCGGCGTTGATTTTTTTGAGGACTTTCTAATCGAAGATGAACAGGGACGGCTGGTGACATCTCCTTCAGTCTCGCCGGAAAATACCTACATACGAAATGATGGAACAAGGGGCTGTTTGTGTGAAGGCCCTGCCATGGATACGGAGATTTTGTCGGAGCTGCTGCGCGGCTATCTGGGAGCCTGCGAGGTGTTGCAAAAGCCGTCTTTGTTGAAGGAGAGGGCAAACCGAATGTTAGAGCGTCTGCCGAAACTTGGAGTCGGCAGGCATGGACAGCTGATGGAATGGCTGGAGGACTATGACGAGGCAGAACCGGGGCATCGCCATATTTCGCATTTGTATGGGGTATATCCCGGCAGCAGTATTACCTGGCAGGATACGCCCGAACTGATGCGCGCCGCACAGACCACCCTGGAGAGAAGGCTTTCTTTCGGCGGCGGACATACAGGCTGGTCAAGGGCCTGGATCATCGGTCTGTGGGCAAAATTCTTAAACGGTGAAAAGGTGTATGAAAATCTGCACGCTTTGCTGGCGGACAGTACCTTCCCGAATCTGATGGATAATCATCCCATGGGAGACGGGTATGTCTTTCAGATCGACGGCAATCTGGGAGCGACAGCGGCAATGATTGAGATGCTGGTGCAATGCCGGAATGGCAAGATCCGCCTGCTCCCCGCACTGCCGAAGCAGTTTGGGGATGGCAGCGCAGAAGGTATTTTGCTGCGGGGCGGCATTTCGCTTTCTATGGAGTGGAAGGAAGGGGAAGTCCTGCAGGCCGCATTTTCGTCATCCACGGAACAGGCCGTCACGGTGTATGCAAACGGAGAGGAAAAGGAGGTAACACTGCAAGAAGGGGTTACCCGACTGAGTTGGGATAGTCCTCTCTGAAGCATGCCTGACCGTTATGCCTGGCGGATGATCTCTGCCGACAGACTTCCTTTGCGGAAACGGGTATCCCCTTCGGTATCCCACTGAACGGTTCCCGCATCGTCATGATATACAATATGGGTCAGGCAGTATTCGCCTTTCTCGTAGCCATAGCCGTCTCCTGCGTCCTCGTAGAAGGTGTAGGAGGCGCTCTTTCCCGCATAGACTAAGAGGCGGATATCCTGACCTTCCATACGGGCGTTTGATTCTAGCGGCTGTGTTGTCGGCAGGATGGCGCCTTCCCGCACAAACAGGGGGATCCTGTCCAGTTCCAAAGGTACGTCAATCGTTTGCCCACCTTCATATTTGCAGTTGCTGTAAAAATCATACCAGCCGCATCCTGCAGGCAGATATACGGTTTGGGTCTGTCTGGCAATGCCCGCCTGCGGATCCTGCATGGGACTTGTGATCGGACAGACCAAAAGCGAGGGGCCGAGCATAAATTCATCGCTGATTTCCGAGGTTTGTTCATCCTTGGGAAAATCAAAGAATAGAGGTTTCATCATCAGGCAGTCCTCCCGCCATACGGCGCCTGCGGTGGAGTAGAGATAGGGCAGCAGACGGTACCGTAAGCGGATGGCAGCACAGAGCGCTTCATAGCAGGGATCGCCCTCTGCACCGAACTGCCATGGTTCCTTGGGAAAGTCTGTTCCGTGGCTGCGGAAAACAGGCAGAAAGGCACCGTATTGGAACCAGCGCACATAGAGTTCCCGATACGCAGGGTCTTCCAGACCTTCGTCATAATCGCCGTTCCAGAACCAGGAAACGCCGCGCTTCACAAAGAAGGCGCCGATGTCAAGTGTCCAGTAAGGCAGGCCGCAGATACAAAATTGCAGACCGGCAACGATCTGTCTGCGCAATGTTTCCCAGCTTGCGGAAATATCACCGGACCAGAGGATCGTACCGTATTTCTGGCTGCCCAGCCAGCCGCTGCGGGTAAGATTGACGACTCGCTTTTCTTCCGTGCATGAGCGCTGCCCCTCGTAGATGCCCTGTGCGTGATAAAGGCAGTAGGCGGCGGACTTTTCAGGCGGCATACAGTTAGCGGCATCCGATACGAATGCGTGATACATTTCACTGGCTTCCGGTTTTACTTCGCGGCCCCATTCCGGGGTGATCGGTTCGCTGGAATCGCACCACCAGGCGTCTACGCCGTGTGTAAATAATCCACTGTTGACTTGTTCCCAATAAAGGCGGCGTCCCTCTGGCAGAAAAGCATTGTAGATCCCGCCTGCGGCAAGGAGCAGCCCCTTTTGCTGAAATTCCTTATAATTATCACTTTTGCCATCCATCGTAGGCCAGATGGAGATCATAAAGTGAACGTCCATTTCATGCAGCCTGCGTATCATATCGGCAGGATCGGGGAAACGGGTTTCGTCAAATGTCTTTTGACCCCACAGACCGTCAGGCCAGCTGATCCAGTCCAGAATCAGCGTGTCGAGGCCAATTTTTTTCTGACGGAATGTTTCCGCCGTCGTCAGCAGATCTTTTGCGTCCTCGTAGCGCTCCTTCGACTGCATATAGCCAAAAGCCCACTTGGGCAGCAGGGTAGCGCGGCCTGTCAGCCGACGTACCGCTGCAGGCACATCGGCAGGCGTGTTTGCCAAGATAAAGTAGTAGTCCAGATAGGCATCCGCTTCCGTATACAGATAGGAGCCGTACTGCGTGTCGTTGAAGATGGCAGGGCTCTGTGTGGAGAGCAGGATGCCCCAGTTGTTGGCGGATAAAAGAACGGGCAGCGATATTTTCAGATTGGCGGGATGGAGATACTGCGTCGTATGCCGCAGATTCCAGACGCCTTCTTCCGCCTGACCCAGCCCGTAAAGCCGTTCGTTTTCCGCAAAGGAAAGATGCAGTCTGGTATGACAGAGCTTGCCCGTCCACACACGGTCTGCCTGACGAATCTGCTGCTTTTCGCCGTCCGGCGTTTGGATTTTCTCGATCTCGGTATTTTCATTGACAACCGTTTGATAGACGTCAAATTCTTCCACCGTTTTGCTTTCGTATTCCCGTTCCGCAAGGAGCAGGGAACCGTCCGGGCGCAGGAAGCGGATGGAGCCGGAAACCCTGCTGATTACGGTTCGTAATGATTCCGTGATGAGTCTGATTTCCGTGTCATTTTCCTCCCATGTCCACTGACAGGAGGCGGACAGATCCGCAAAATTTTCTCCCTGCACCGTAGAAAACGTAGCGCCCTTCGTAAAAGAGACGCGAAGGATTCCACTCTCCTGCGGGATGATACGCGTTAGTCCCGCTTCCGCTTCCAGATAGAGGGCATTGTCCTGTCGGTATGCCTTTGTGATGTTTCGCTTTTTTCTTAATTCCGCCTGCAGCATAGTTACCTCCTCATCGGAGCTTTTTTCTGCTCCCTTTTGTTTTTTCTATTTTAGCTTGTCTGGGGCAGGAATACAAGCGGGACGAAAGGGAGGAGCGGAATTGGCCTTTGCCGGTCACTGCTCATTGCTGTCTTCTTTACGTTTACGCATTGCCTGGGTGATAAAGAAAACGAATAGAGCGGTGAAGGATACATCGGTAAATATTTCCG
Source organism: uncultured Lachnospiraceae bacterium (assembly GCA_910576815.1). Classification (GTDB taxonomy): domain Bacteria; phylum Bacillota; class Clostridia; order Lachnospirales; family Lachnospiraceae; genus UBA3282. Next base: position 1,029 of record CAJTKA010000036.1, on the reverse strand, counting down.
CGGTATGCTCTCCGACAGTGAGAGACAGGGTGATGCGGATCACCATGATTGCTAACATAGAAACTGCTGCTGCGATGAATGGTTTTTTCATGATTTGTGTTCTCCTTTTTATGTATTGTTTGGTATTTGTTTTTCTGAAATCAGGATAGCAGAATGGGAGGGGCACTTCCATGGATTTGCCTTACAGTTTTGGCGCGAGGCTTACATTTTTGTAAGGTTTAGGGAAGGAATTTGTAAACCTGCTGCTGATGTGATATAATTCCACTAATCTTCATAAAGAAAGGCTGACTGTCATGAATACAGATGCGGAGAATGTAAAACAGGCAAGGGAAAGCTTTAATCATATGCTGGACCATAAAAAATATGTGGGAATCATCAAAGATGATAAGCACTTGTCTTTATTATTGGATTTGGTAAGCGGTGGCGATTATAAAAAGATTTTAGACATTGGCACGGGAACAGGTTACTTGGCATTTCCGTTAGCTGTAAGGTTTCCTACTGCCAGGGTCTACGGTATTGATATTGCGGAAGTGATTGTTGAAAAGAACAATGCGATTGTTCAGGAAAAGAGCATATCCAATTTATCATTTCAGGCGTTTGACGGATTAAGCTATCCGTTTGCCGATGAATCCGTCGATCTGATCGTTACCAGATATGCCTTTCACCATTTTCCAAATGCAGCAAATGCGGTGGAGCAGATGTACCGCATTTTGGGAAAGGGAGGGGAAGTGCTTGTTTCAGACCCCATGCGAAACGAAAAAGATGACAAAAAGATCATCGATCAGTTTATGCGGGTAAAGAAAGACGGACATATTCAGTTTTATTCACCAAGGGAGTTAGATGATTTGTTTGTGAATCACGGTTTGGCAAAAGAAATCTGATTCAAGTTGCCGCCGATTTAGGAGTGTAAAATAGTTTGTGTCTTTGGAAAAAAGTACCTCTTTTTTGGTAAGAATCAAGATATGACAATTCTTATATAATCTCTCGGAATCCTGAGTGATTATATCCAGCACAGTTGGTAATGAACAT